>JAGYIN010000001.1 GCA_018402665.1 Schleiferiaceae bacterium
CCTTGATAGAATTTACGAGCAACTACAAGGTACATTGGTCAAAGGCGTTTCTGTTCCTCATCGCTTCTCTAGTGCCTTTTGGGACATTTTATGCAGAGAAAAAATGGCTGCGTCCCATTGGGTTGCAACACGGGGAGCACTAAGCTTCTAGTGCCTCAATTTGCTTGAGTACTTCTTGCGCTTGCGCTTGTACCTTATCGCTTTCTGCTCTGTTGCTGTGGCTTAACTCGTAGCTCTTTTTGATCAGTGCGTCGTATTGCGCCTCAAGCTTTTCTTTTTCCGATTTCTTTTTGAACAGTCCAAACATTGTTTACCTTTTCAAAGCTAACAACAGATGCTATGACTTGTTCTTTGAGACTCTTAGTAATTACTTCATTATTCGCGCTGTTCTCCTGTCGTCCTGAGACGCCGGAACCGGACCCTACGCCCGAACATTCACGGCCCTTAAGAGGAACAGATTTTAGCCAATTGCCTAAAATAGAGGCGGAAGGCTTTGTCTTTACGGATGCAGACGGCAACCAAAAAGATGCACTAGAAATTTTACACGAGGCTGGACTGAATATTGTTCGACTCAAGGTATGGAACAATCCTACGGGTGACGGTTCTTTGCAAGAGCTTATTCCCTTCGTCTCTAGGCTAAGAGATTTAGAGTTGCAAATCATGCTTACGTTTCACTACAGCGATACTTGGGCCGATCCAGGTTCCCAAGACCTTCCAGACCAATGGGCGAATCTTGAATTTGATGTACTCTGTGACAGCGTAGAAGCAATGACCTTTAAGACGGTACAAAAATTGGCCCCGGACTATGTGCAAATAGGCAATGAAATCAATCACGGCCTAATGCACCCGCACGGCCTTCGTGATGGAGATGGTGAATTTCAAAAACTTTTACAAGCCGGTTGCGCCGGTGCAAAAGCAGCAGATAGCAGCGTGATCACCATTCTGCATTATGCCGGTTATTCTAATGCGAAAAGTTTTTATCAGACTGTTGACTCCGTAGATTACGATTGGATCGGCTTATCCTATTACCCTAAGTGGCACGGCACGGATATAGGTGTTTTGTCTGCAACGTGTTTTGAACTGCAAGATACTTTTCACCGTTCTGTGGCATTGGTTGAGACTTCCTATCCTTTTACCTTGAATTGGAACGATTGGACCAACAATCACGTTGGAGACACGAGTCAATTGCACCCAGATTATCCCGCCACAAAGGAAGGCCAGCGCGCTTTCATAGCGTCGCTTCGAGCACTAACAGATTCTCTGGGTACCGGTCTCATTTATTGGGGTGGTGAATTGGTCGCCCACAAAGGTCCGCAGGCACAAGATGGTAGTCCATACGAGAACCAAGCGTTGTTTGATTTTTCTGGAAAAGCCGTCCCTGCCCTCTATGAGTTGGGGGCACATTAAAGCTTGAGACGTTCTCCACGAACCGATTTTGTCTTGCTGTCCCGATTCGATTTTTCGTTACCCATGGCACCACGAATGGCACTCCCTCCAGATGTTTCTCCTTTGCGGTAGCTTATCCGAAGGCTGTTCTGAAGATCCTTCAAAAACGTTCTCTTTTCTTCGGGAATCAGAAAAGTAAGATTCATTTCAGGAAGTTGATGGATAATAACCTGTTCGATCGCTCCCATGCGCTGCAGACTGATGTCATTATCTTCATAGCCCAAATCCCCCGCAGTAAAGATGAAATGGAACTCAAGCTCGTGCGGTGCATAACTGAATTTTTCCTGGCTTACAACTACACCTGTCCCATTTTCACCATGAAACGTCAACGTCGTATGCTCGCTCGTCTTATAAAACGTGCTTCCCTGGTGCTTCACAGTGAATGTAAAATGAAAACGCTCTTGCATGTTTTCTAGACCGTATTGTGCATCTAAAATCACCGTCGTATCGCCCCTATGGGCCAATTCAAAGGGCAAGACTCGCGCAATCTGATTTCCACGCGCATCCCAATCGAAAACCACCTGCATATTCTGACCAAAACATCCTAAACCGGTAAGGCACAAGAGTACTACAACTACTTTTCTCATTTTAAAGCTATCTTTAACTACCTTTTAAAGTTACACTTTCCATGACTATTAAAGCCGCCACTGTCGCTGAAAATATCCTTTACTTATTTCGAATTGGACAGAAGAATATCCGAAGCTTTCAAACCGAAGATTGGATATAGGAAAGAGCTGTGCGCGTTTTAACGTATTGAAGAATTGGCTCAGAAAATAACACCAGAGCAATGGATAGCGACCTTCGAAAGGCAACTTAAGAAATAGGAATTCACTATTTTCGCCTTTTACTCCAAAGAAATGACCGAAAACCAAACCAAATCGTCAGACAAATTCATCGATATCGATGGAGTAATTAAGGATAAAAATCCTTCACTCTACCAAATCATTCCCGGGTTTCTTATCCGTTACGTTAGCGAGCGAATTGTAAGAGAACGCGTTTTAAACCAAATCATGGTAGAGCTAAAGGACTTGAATAATTTCGAGTTCTGTGCTGCCGTTTGTAAACGATTCAATGTCACTGTTGTAAGCAAGGGTATTGAAAACATTCCCACATCGGGAGGGGCCATATTTGCAGCAAACCACCCCTTAGGCGGAATGGATGCCATGGCGATCATGGAAAGTATTTCGCACCATCGCAATGATGTGAAGTTTTTAGTGAATGACCTTTTAATGTCCATCGTGAATCTTCGAGGAATTTTTGTCGGAGTGAATAAGTTTGGTGCAACACCGCGTGAGAATATCCGCCGTGTAGACGAGTTATTTGCCAGTGAAAACGCCGTATTCATTTTCCCGGCAGGACTGGTCAGTAGAATGACCCAACATCGGGTCATCAGAGATTTAGATTGGAAGAAGACGTTCATTAGCAAAGCAAAAAGGCATAAAAAGCCCATCGTTCCCGTTCACATCAGTGGTCGTCTTTCCCGAAAATTCTACAGGGTTGCAAAGATTCGTAAGTTCTTTGGGATTAAAATCAACATCGAGATGCTTTTACTGGCTCAAGAAATGATGAAACAACGTGGTAAAACCATTACCATTACCTACGGAAAGCCCATCACTCCTGAGCATCTAGATAAGTCTAAGAGCGACGATGAATGGGCATATGAGGTTAAATCTAACGTATACAATCTGGCAAAATAAGTCCCCTTTAACCGGCCTTTAGGCGGTATATTTGCAGCATGATAGATTTGAGTTACATCAGACCGGCAGTACCGGTGGAGGCGATAAAGGCGGAATTGACCCAAGAGCGGTTTGTTCGCTACACCTCCAAACTCAATAATGAAATCTATATCGTCAACGTGCACAATTCACCTGAAACGGTACAAGAAGTGGGGCGTTTACGTGAACTCACTTTTGCAAGTGCCGACGGCGGAACAGGCAAACCCGTTGATCTCGACGAATTGGACCTTAGCGACAATCCCTATCAACAACTGATTGTTTGGAATCCGGAGGAAGAAGAGATTGTGGGAGGCTACCGCTTCATTGATGGCGCAACTGTCGCAGGAGGAAAGGGAAATCCCCAACACGACCTCAGTATGGGGCACTACTTTCAGTTTTCTAATCAGTTCCTGGAAGATTACCTGCCGTACAGCATTGAATTAGGGCGTAGTTGGGTACAACCGAAGTACCAGCCTGCCGTCGATCCGAGAAAAGGGATGTTTGCGCTAGACAACATATGGGATGGATTGGGTGCGATTGTATTGAAATACGAAAACATGCGTCACTTTTACGGAAAGGTTACCATGTATCCCTCTTATGATCGCAATGCACGCAATTGGGTGCTTAATTTTTTAGCGCATTATTTCCCTGATGCAGAGGGACTCATGCACCCTATCGTACCCGCTGAGCTTCCAAAGCTTCCTGAACTAGAGCAACACTTCCCTATCGATCAAACGGATTTTTCAAGTAGCTTTAAAAAGGGACTGCGCAATCTAGGTAAACTAACCAGTGAGTTTGGCGAAAGCGTTCCTCCATTAATTAAGCAATACATGGTGCTGAGTCCAGAAATGAAAACTTTCGGCACTTTCGTTAATGCCGATTTTGGGAATGTAGAAGAGACCGGCATTCTCATCTCGGTGGATAAAATCTATGAGGAGAAACGCTCGCGTTACATCACCTTGTAAACACCACATTGCAATTTTGGTTGTAGTGAAATAACAAAATACACAAATGAACAACTTCAACTTATACAACCCTGTCAATCTTTGTTTCGGAAAAGACGAACACAGACAGTTGTCCTCACTTATCCCAAAAGACGCCAAGGTGCTTATCACCTATGGCGGTGGATCCATCAAACAAAATGGGGTTTACGAAAAAGTCATGGGTGCGCTAAAAAACCACGAAGTTTTAGAGTTTGGAGGCATCGAACCTAATCCACAATACAGCACATTACTTCGGGCATTGGCCATTATAAAAACTGAAAAAATTGACTTTTTACTCGCAGTTGGAGGAGGCTCCGTGATCGATGGAACAAAGTTTCTAGCTTCAGCAGCGCTCTTTGAGGGGGAAGAACCTTGGGATATTCTTGCAAAAGGTATTCGCACCACAAAAGCATTGCCTTTTGGAACAGTATTGACTTTGCCTGCTACTGGTTCGGAAATGAATAGTGGTGCGGTGGTGAGCCGCAAAGAGATCGGACAAAAGCGTGGTATGGGCGGTCCTGGATTATTTCCACAGTTTTCCATTTCAGACCCCACTGTAGTTGCCTCAATACCCCAACGCCAGCTTGCCAACGGTCTCGTAGATGCTTTCACCCACGTCATGGAACAATACATGACCTACCCTACTTCTGCGACTTTACAAGACCGAATTTCAGAAGGGATTCTTTCTACCCTCATCGAAATTGCTCCAAAACTGATGGACAACCCGTCGGACTACGGAACTGCTGCGAACTTCATGTGGAGCTGCAATATGGCACTGAACGGACTGATTCAAAAAGGAGTGCCAACCGACTGGAGCATACACGCTATAGGTCATGAAATCACAGCGGCCTACAATGTAGATCATGCGAGAACGCTCGCGATTGTTTTACCGAGTCTTTACAGATTTAAATTTGAACAAAAACAAGCAAAACTCGCCCAATACGGACGCCGCGTGCTTTCTTTAGAGGGGACAGATTTTGACGTGGCGCATGAAGCCATTGACCGCACAGAGGATTTTTTCCATTCGTTGGGCATAGAGACTAAATTAGGTGCCTATACTAGGGATGCCGCCTCTTTTCCGGAACGCGCGGCTGCTCAACTTGAAAGTTATGGTGCCACACGCTTAGGGGAACACAAAGACATCACCCCAGCAGACGTTATTACTATTTTAAATGCTACACTTTAATGTCTCAGGAAGTTTTAAAAAATCTTTTCAGTGCTGCTCCGAGCGCATTACGTTTGGAGGAATTAGACGCCCTAGCCGCCTTATTTAACGCTCATTCTAAAGACGGGTTGGCGGTTAACTTTATCTGCACACACAACAGCCGAAGAAGTCATTTTTCTGAAATTCTTTTTCGAACTGCAGCAAAATATTACGGCCATGAAAACGTAGAAACCTTTAGCGGAGGTACGGAAGGCACTGCTTTATACACTGAAGTAGCTGAAAGTTTCAAGCGGCACGGATTTACAGCAGTGAAGGATCTCGCACCGGAGAATCCGCATTGGCAAATATTCCATCCACTGCTCGAAAGTGAGGACCATACCCCATTTTTATTCTCAAAGGCGTACCATGAGGCGCCAAATCCCGCTTCGGGCTACGTCGCGGTGATGGTCTGCGATAGCGCTAATGAGGCATGCCCAATGGTCGTAGGTGCAGCTGCACGTTTTCCTCTAACTTTTGTGGATCCCAAACGCAGTGATGGGACGCCAGAATGTAGCGATGTTTACGATGCGACTTTGAAAGAAATAGCTGCTGAAATGGGCTATTTAGCCCGCCAATTGGCTTAATATACCTTCAACAGCAAGGCGATAAGAGTCTAAACCAAAGCCACTTACGGAGGCTACACATTTTTGACCTATTAAACTTGTGTGTCGAAAGTCTTCGCGTGCCAACGGGTTAGAAATGTGCACTTCATACACCGGAACGTCGATGGCCGCTATACAATCCATAAGTGCTACAGAGGTATGGGTATATCCTCCGGCATTTAAGATAACTGCATCATAAGTCCCATCGGCTTCCTGTAATAAGTCGATCAGTGCGCCCTCTACATTACTTTGCTCATAGCGAAACGACGCTACGTCATCATAAACGGCAGTAAGCTCTTCGTAGAAGGACTGAAAGTCTTGATTTCCGTAAATCCCCGGCTCTCTTTTTCCTAAAAGATTTAGATTGGGTCCGTTGAGAATTAAAATTTGCATTGTGTAAAGTTAGCGCATCAATAGCGAAATTAGGAGCATGAATTGGACCGATTCCATTACGGGTTATCTAGAGCACCTCAAATTTGAGCGTGGACTCAGCGACAACACCATTAGCGCCTATAAAAGGGACCTGAACCAATTGGCCGATTTCAGTGATCAAAAGCCCAAACTGATTATAGCAAAACACATCTCTTCTTACCTTCAGCACCTCCACTCTATCGGCTACTCCCCGCGCTCTCAGGGGCGCGTGCTCAGTGCGCTGCGTGGATTCTTTAACTGGATGATTGATGAAGAACACCTTAGTGAGCATCCTGTGGTTTTGTTTGAAAATCCGAAGACGGGACGCAAATTGCCGGTAGTTTTGAGCGTACAAGAAGTGGTTCGTTTGCTGGAGGCCATTCCTATGAATGAAGACTTTGCGTCCCGCGACAGAGCCATCATGGAGCTGCTCTATGCCTGTGGACTGCGTGTTTCTGAGGCTTGTACACTAAAGCGTTCTCTACTTCGCTTAGAAGAAGGCTATATTATCGTGACCGGTAAAGGCAATAAACAACGGTTAGTTCCCATACATAAGGAGGCCGTAAAACACCTGGAACTCTATTTAGAATATGAACGCCCCCATCAAAAATGCCTGCCGAAACATTCGGACACCGTCTTTTTAAGCAATAGAGGTGCCGCCCTCTCTCGACAAAGCATCTTTTTGAAAATCAAAAAATTTGCTGCTTCTGCTGGAATCAAAAAAGCCATTAGCCCGCATACCATGCGGCACAGTTTCGCAACTCATTTGATGGAACGTGGCGCGGATTTGAGAATTGTACAGCAACTTTTAGGTCATGAAAGCATCACGACTACCGAGATTTATACCCATATTAGCGCCCAGCAATTGAGCGATAAAATCGCCGATTTCCACCCCTTAAACCATTTGTAATGAAACGTCATTTATTCGTACTCGTGGCAGCCGTTTCGCTAAGCTGCGCTAGAAATACAGTCGACTACAGTGAAATAATTTCAGAAATGCATTCGTGCCACGACACGGCGCAATGGACGGCACCGGACCTCTATAGCGCACTTCCGGGCACCTACGATTGGCAATATGTACATTCTTGGGGATGGGGAGAACCTTATCAGAGTGAATCGGACTATGCAGGTTGGACACTCACATTGAATGCCGACAGCACTTACAGCGTGAATGGTGCTGATACGGTGTGGTATGAAGGAAATTGGTCCTTAGAGAACAGTTGGTATTCTTTTTCGTTAGACTTAGACACATCCGTGAGCACACTTTGGGGTCAACTCGTGTATTGCCCGCCCTATTTAATGTTTTACAACAGCCCCGTCGACGGCCCGGACCATTTGTACGAAAAACGATGAACCTAGATCAACTAATCGCCCTACAACGCGCCCATGCTCCAGTGCAAGCGCGTACTAGTTTAAAATACCGACTACAGAAATTGGACCAGTTGCGCCGTGCGCTGCAAGGTCCATGGCAAGCGACATTGGCCAAAGCCCTTCACGAGGATTTTGGTAAAAGTCCTGTAGAAGTAGGTTTAACAGAGATTTTCCCAACATTGGATAATCTGAAGATCATACGTAAAAACTTAAAACGTTGGTCCGCACCGCAAAAGGTAAATACACCGCTACCGCTGTTTGGATCCACATCCTATACCCAACCTGAACCCAAAGGCAGTACCCTGGTTATCGCACCATGGAATTATCCTATCTTCTTATCTCTACATCCTTTGTGCACCTCATTTGCCGCTGGAAACACAGTTCTTTTAAAACCATCTGAACATACGCCAAAAACTTCGGCAGCTCTAGCCGCACTCGTTGCAGAGATTTTTAAACCGGAAGAAGCAAGCGTGGTTACAGGGGGCGTAGATGTATCGACCGCGATACTCAAAGAACGCTTTGACCATATCTTTTTTACCGGCTCAACAGCTGTAGGTAAAATAGTGATGGAAGCAGCCAGTAAACACTTGTGTAGTGTCACCTTAGAATTGGGCGGAAAAAGTCCAACGATTGTGGATGAGACGGCCAATGCATTTGAAGCCGGACAGCGCGTCGCATGGGCGAAATTCACAAATGCCGGACAGATCTGCATCGCTCCCGATCACATCTACGTGCATGCGCGAAAACTGGAAGATTTTAAGCGCGGTGTGGCTAAAGTCATTTCTCAACAATATGGTGAGGCCCCTACTTTAAGTAAGGACTATGTGCGTATTGTGAACGATCAGCATTTTAAACGACTCACCAATATGCTCCGAGAAGCTACCGAAGAAAGCGGTACTCCTTTTATCGGAGGTACTGCCAATGCTGAACAACGTAAGATTTCTCCGGCCGTCTTTATCAACCCTTCGAAGGAAGGTGCGTTAATGAAAGAAGAAATCTTTGGTCCGCTATTGCCTGTGTTTAGCTACATGGATATAAAAGAACCATTACTGGAAATCAATTCTCGTGAACACCCGTTAGTCGTCTACATCTACAGCAAGAGCAAACGAAATATCAAAGCCATACAACAAGGAACGCGAGCAGGTGCTACTGCAGTGAATATGAGTCTGCTTCAAATCGCAAACAACTACCTTCCTTTTGGAGGTACTGGACATAGCGGGATTGGTAAAACCAATGGCCACGCAGGCTTTTTAGAATTCACCAATACCCGAAGCGCATTTTACCAGTGGGGATTCCCGGTCAATAAAATTTTAGCCCCACCCTACACGAGCGGAAAGGCAAAATTGGTACAGCGCTTAATCAAGAATCTCTTTTAAAAGCGCGCCGTTTTATAAAGTAAAAACCAAAAAAAACCACCCGCGGCTGCGCTGCGGTAGTCTATTTATAGCTACGGCTGGCGCTTAGCCGACCTTTACCAACTCTACTTTGAAGATGAGCGTCGCATTTGGCGGGATCACGCCACCTGCACCTGAAGCACACCATATCCTAATTCTGAAGGAACGATCAACGTCGCTTTCGCACCTTCATTCAATAACATAATGCCTTCATCCCATCCCGGAATTACTTTACCTACACCAATAGGGATTTGGAAGTGGTGTTCCACGACTAAATGAAGAATCTACAACCATGCCGATCCGCCAATTTTAGTTCATAGTGAACATCAACCTGCTGTCACCGTAGGCTTGGGTCCATTACCTTCTTCTTCAGGATGTACATCAAACCACTATCCGTGGTTTCTGCCTGATCTTTTAGGCCCTGAATACTGCATCTGCAGCTTCTTGAGCAACCTTAACTTGGCCTCCTCAGCTTTTTACTTCTTGCCGTGGTAAACATGGCACTTGCATCCCAATTTTTGACTTCTTCGCCAACGCGAATAATTTCCACCTTGTCCATGGAATCTCCCTGGGCAACCAGCATCCCACGACATCCTGTCCTTCAATCCCACGTAGCCAAACCACGGTATGCTTGCCATCGAGCCAGTCCGTTGCGCCGTGGGTAATAAAAAACGAAATAGATTTGTTGCAGGTCCCACATTTGCCATTGACAGAGTTGCAGGTCTATTGTGCGTTAATTCTGGGTGAATTTCGTCTTCAAACTGGTAGCCTGGACCACCGGCGCCTGTTCCTGTAGGATCACCACCTTGAACCATGAAATCTGCAATCACTCTGTGAAAGGTAAGACCATCATGAGTAGGGCGTTCCCTTTTCCGTCACGTTGTTTTCTGAGTGTACCTTCTGCTAAACCCTGCAAAATTGGCCCATAGTCATCGGTGTTTTTTTCGTGTTCTAGTTTGATTATTATCGCTCCTTTAGGTGTTGCGATTTTGGCGTAAATAGATTTTCCATGCTGATGTATTAAAAAGATTGGGCCCCGCCGTGCGGAGACCTAGGATATTTTTCGATTGAAACTACTTCGACGTCAAGACAAGACCCCAGCGTTTGGAGGAATGGCACCTCCCGCACCACGTGCGCCATAGCCGAGGTAAGGAGGGATATGCATTTTCCTTTACCTCCCCACATTTAGTAATTGGATACCTTCTTTCCAGCCTTCAATCACACGAGCCATAGGGCCAAATGCGTAATGGAAAAGGCTCATAAGGCTCTCTGCGCTCGTCGTAGGTGCCGTTCGCTTGCGCCACGGCTTTATCGAACTATCGAACAACGTAGTCCATTAAATATCCTGCGTAATGCACGCGCCTTAAGTCTGACCAATTTCTGGCTTGGGACCATCGCCAAGCTGTTTCAATAATGTAACGCAATCCAGTTTTCCAGATTTCGTTGCTTCAGGGTACGCCGCATCAATCATTTTCGATGGCTGCCGCCGCTGCGCTTTCGCATCTGCTACCGCTGCTTTACCTTCTGAAAAGGCTGCCGCCGCATCCCATTTTCGCTGCACTACCCACACGAATAATTTGCACGTTTTGCAACACTACCTTATCCGCAGGACGATCAGCGGCAATAGTCTCTACCTCACCAATAGCAGCAACAATTTCTTGTCCACTTAAGACCTGTGCGAAAATATTGTACCCGCCATCGAGATGCGGTGTTGGGTTGTGTGTGATGAAAAATTGAGAACCATTGGTTCCTGGACCCGCATTCGCCATACTTACGACACCCGCTTTATCGTGACGTAACTCTTCTGTGATTTCTTGAGGAAAAGCGTAGCCTGGACCACCAGAACCCGTGCCGTCTGGATCACCGCCTTGAATCATAAAGTTTTTGATGACTCGGTGGAATAATGTACCGTTATAATACGGTAAACCCGCATATTTTTCATCCACTTCGGGATGATTGCCTTCTGAAAGTGCTATAAAATTGGCCGCAGTCATGGGTGCCAAATCCTCATGGAAATCAATGAGGATATCCCCCATGGTCGTTTCCAATTTTGCATAAATCCCGTCTTCCAACGTGATTGTTTCATCGTTGACGGTGACCTTGTTACCACCGCAACTTGAGAGTGTGATTGCAGCCACAGCTGCAAATAAAGATGTTTTGAACATTTGAATAACGATTAAATTCAAGAGGCTCAAAGGTACTATTCCTAAGGCTATTCGAAAGCCAGCTCGGTCCAATTATGAAAACTTTCACAGACAAAACGGCCCACCCTACATCAATGCTTAAAATTGGCTCCGTCAAAACCGACCCTGTGTTAATTAAATGTAAACTTTATTTGTTTTCAATGTAAATTTTATGTTAACTTAGTGGTGTTAATCAGATAACATACCCTACTTATGAAAGCAACAGTAAAAATTTTATTCGCCGCTCTTCTCACCTTAGGCCTTCAAAGCTGTACGGAAGAAGCACACGTTATTGCTGATCAAGGGTTGTTTGAATTTGTGGACGAAACTTCTTTCGAAGTAACCAGTTACGAATTCTACGATCACGAAACTCTAGGAAACTATGAGCTCGCTGATATGTATGCCAACCTTTACCTCACTTTTGTAGACGACCAGGTCTTTATGACAAAGATTGAACTTCGCGACGGAAGTGAAACGGTGTACGGTGATGCAATGGCGACAAACTTCACTGCTGGAACGCTGCAAGGAATATGGACAGATCAATATACGTACATGCGTGTAGCCAGTCTGGACCGCACTGCTGAAGGTCGTGTGGTTATTGAATTAGAAGGACAGCACGAAGGACATAAACAATTCCAGACCATTTTTATTGTGATGCAAGCGCTAGATGCACATCCAGCTGCTGCGCTGCAAATCAGCGGTTTACCTGGATAAGTCGTAAATCATAACGGAGTGGACTTTGTGGGGGTACTTTATCCAAATCACCCGCTAATCCACGAGCTAAAAACGAGGGGATAAGGACGAGTTTCTTTTCCCCTTCTTTCATCCCAGAAATAGCCTCATGCAGCCCTATATCAATCTGGCTGTAACCCAACTCTACGGTATCCGTATACTGGCCTACACCACTATCATCAAGCAGATAGACCGTGGCTTGGTAAATGACTTCATCGCCCATCTCTGCGGTCATGCCCTTTCCAGGCACCATGGATAAAGCATACATGCCATAACCATCCCGGACAATACCGACCAATTCATGCGTCTCTATGTACTCCTTGAGCATTTCACGCTCCTGAGCTAAATACATTCTATTGCGCTCAACTGCATTCATTTGCGGAGCGTCCACTGCAGGTTCCGCACGTTCTGCACAACCGGCTAACAGCACGGCAATCCCGATGACTCCTGTTTTTAATCCCATGCGAATACCTTCTTTGCATAAGCTAAAGCTTCAGGCAATGCCATTTCTAGCTTCCCTCCTGCTGCATTTTTATGTCCACCACCATTAAACGAGGCACGGGCAATTTCATTCACATCGATTATTCCTTTGCTGCGAAGCGATAATTTCACAATACCTTCTTCTTCGCGCATGAATAACGTCATCTGTGCACCTTCAATGCTCAGTCCATAATTCACGAAACCTTCCGTAATTCCCTTTTCATAGCCCAGCGATTCGCATTGCAACTGACTGAGGTACAATAGAACAATAGTACCTGATGCGTTGGTTTCCAATTGGTCCAGCATGGCACCCAGCAGGCGCAATCGTGCAATAGGTTGCGCATCGAAAATACTGTTTTGAACTTCTTGACTTTCTACACCTAAATCTAAGAGCCTACCCGCTACTTCGTGCGTTCTAGACGATGTTGCGCTGAACTTAAAGCTACCTGTGTCAGTAACTATACCGGTATACAAACATTCCGCACTGCCTTTATCCAAATGTCCGGTCCAACCGTACATTTCGCAGAACTCATAAATCATTTGGCACGTCGAACTCATGGAAGTATCGCTGTACATAAAGTCAGGCCAATCTTCAGGCTGCTGATGGTGGTCGATCATCACCTTTTTGCCCGTTGCATTCCTTAACGCCTCTTCCATATCTGCAGCTCGATCGTAGGCGTTATAATCCAGATGAAAGAGCATCTGTGCTTCTGCAATCTTTTGGTTGGCCAATTTTTTACCGTTACTGTAAATCATAACAGCATCATTGCCTTGCAAGTGCCACAAAAACTTCGGATACGGATTAGGAACAATCACGCTAACGCTCTTACCCAAACCCTTTAATACATGAGCCAAAGCGAGTGCACTTCCCATTGCATCTCCATCCGGATTAGTATGGTTCGTGATCACAATAGTGCTACTATCAGCCAATGCTTCGGTAAAACCGTCCAGTCGAATTTCTTTCATAGTGTTGTAAGTCTACAACAAAGGTGCAAGAAAAGTGTACCTTTGCGTTCCAAAATTTAGAAAAACTCAAATAAAATGGCAGGAACTAAGACCCTAACAATGATTAAGCCGGACGCTGTACGCGACGGTCATATTGGAGCAATCTTAAACCAAATCAACGAAGCTGGATTTCGTATTTCAGCGATGAAATTGACGCAATTGTCTCAAGCCGATGCTGAAGCCTTTTACGCCGTTCACAGCGAGCGTCCGTTTTTCGGCGAGCTCGTTGCATTCATGACTTCAGGTCCTATCGTTGCAGCAATCCTTGAAAAAGAGAACGCAGTTGAAGATTTCCGTACGCTTATCGGTGCTACCAATCCTGCTGAAGCGGCAGATGGTACTATTCGTGCTCGCTTTGCGAAAAGCATCGGTGAAAACGCTGTACACGGTTCGGATAGTGACGAAAACGCTCAAATTGAGGGTGATTTTCACTTTGCAGGTCGCGAGCAGTTTTAATCAGAAATTATTTACTAAATTCGCCGTCCCGAAAGGGACTGAGTGTCAACCTCTGGCAAGAGTTGTGAATGTTGGCCCACGGTAATAGTTAATTTTTATACTCATGGATTTAGTCCAGTTTGTACAAGACGAATTCGTAGGCAAGAAAGACCTTCCAGAATTTGCAGCAGGTGATACCATTACGGTATACTACAAGATCACCGAAGGTGAAAAGACACGTACACAGTTCTTCCGCGGTGTTGTTTTACAGCGCAGAGGTTCAGGCGTCACTGAAACTTTTACTATTCGTAAAATGAGCGGTAACGTAGGTGTTGAGCGTATTTTCCCAGTGAATCTTCCTGCGATAGAGAAAATCGAAATCAACAAGAAAGGTAAAGTGCGTCGTGCACGTATCTTCTACCAACGTGAGCTTACTGGTAAAGCGGCTCGTATTAAAGAGCGTCGTTACTAGATCGATCACAGCACACATTGAAATCCCCAATTGCACCGCAGTTGGGGATTTTTTTTTTTGCCTCTGCCTCCCTTTATAAGGCGGTAACGACAAAGACCGTTCTACGGTTCTGGGCTCTGCCCGCTTCAGAATCGTTACCCGCCACTGGCCTGCTTTCGCCATAACCGCGGTGGCTAATGCGATTCGCGCTCACACCTAAGTGAATTATGGTCTCTGCCACCCGTTTCGCTCGACGTTGCGATAAATCAAGATTGGCACCCGCATCACCGACATTATCAGTATGCCCCTGAATCTGTACACGAAGACTGGGTGCTCCTAAAAGATATTCTGCGAAGGATGCAATCAACAATTCACTCTGCGCGTCCAGTCGGTCAGAGGCCGTTTCAAAGAGTATGTGCGGTATGGGATAGGCCTCACCCGATTCCAAGTCTTTATGCTCTAATTCAATAGTCACTTCATTCTTGAGCACCCCTTCCGCATCGAGATTAGGAGATAGACGAATGGGAGCTGCGCTAAACGCGGCCTTTTTCGCCTCCACCTGAAGTAAAACCTGCTGGGCTTCCGCTTTCTTTACTACTGCCGTGAAGCTGTTATCATCACGACTCAGCTGAAGTTGTTGACTTTCGCCAGTGACACTATTTTTTAGAAGGACCTTTGGGGCTTCGTCAGAAGCAAATTGATCAATTTTTAATTGGCCCTTTACTACTACCACTTCTTCCGGCTGAACAGCTTCATACAAATCAAAAAAGTAAATGTCCCAACCGTTGGATTGATTGATTTTATTCGAGGCAAAATAGGCTTTCTGTCCATCCAGCGTCACCATCAATCCTATCTCATCACTTTCTGTATTTATCGGATAGCCTAGATTCGTTGGCTTTCCCCAAAGCGCACTCCCTTGCGCAATTTGAATTTTAAAAAGGTCGTACCCTCCCATTCCTGGATGACCGTCAGACGCAAAATACAGACTTTCACTATCTGGATGAATGAAGGGACTTTTTTCATTTTTCTTCGTGTTCACCGCAGCGCCTAAGTTTTCAGGCACACCCCAATCTCCATTGGCATCTCTAGTGCTGCGATAAAGATCTAAACCGCCGTATCCGCCTACACGATCGCTTGTGAAATACAAAACGTCTCCGTTTGGACTTATTGAAGGCTGACTTTCCCAACTGTTCGGTAGGTTGATTTCCTCAGGCATGGGACGAATGCCGTTCCACACTCCGTATTCATAGGTCGTGTAATACAAATCGCAATTCTGTGCTCCGGTTTTAGGGTTGCGTTCACAAATGGTGAATACCATGAATCTATTATCAGCTGTTAAAGAAGGACCACCCTCGTTGTACTGCGAATTGAAGGGTGCTCCTAGAGCCGACCCTTCTTCAAAAGCCGGCATGCCTTGTTGCTCACCAGTCGACACAGCACGACTAAATTCTTCAACACTTCTGAGCTGAGCGCCCGGACCATCGTATTTATTCTTCTTCTTACTGCGCCGGGTAAAATACATGGCAGATCCGTCTGGAGTTAATGCTGCCAGGTATTCATCCCATCTTGTATTTATATTGCGGGCGGGCTTTGGATCAAATGGCACTGGAGACGCAAGGAAGTACTCTTTTAAGTTTATTTCTGAAAGCATTTTTTCAGCTTCTTTCTCATAGCCTAGTTCTCTATCGTCTCTTTGAAACCATTGTTCGAGATAGCGCTCCGCCTCTTCAGGTCTGCCTGCTTCGATAGCTAATGAGGCAATGAAAAAAAGTAAATCGGGCTTGTAGCCAGGACAGCGTTTCACCAGCCGTTTCCAACTGCCCTCAGCAATGGGGAATTTCCCTGTACGCATGGCCCATTCACCGCGCAAATACAGGGCGTGTTGGTCTGCTTCGTTTTGACGTAAAGCCGCACCTATGTAAACTCCCGCGTTGGGGTAATCTCCCTTATTTAATGCTTGTAAACCCTTTTGAATTTGACGGGAAGGACTGGCGTGGTCATCGCCGCAATAATTTCCTAGCACTACTTCGCCTAATTGGGCAGAAAGCGTTGTACCGATCAGTGTGATGAGCAATAAAAGGAGTTTACGCATTACAGGTTCTCTTGGTCAACTACCTTAAATTTATCCTCCGACAGTGCAATGATGGTGCTCACTGAGGCATCCCCGGTGAGATTCAATACCGTGCGCACCATATCAATGATACGGTCGACAGGGAAAATGATTGCAATCCATGCTGGATTTAGCCCCACACTCTCCAGAATTGGGATGAGCATGATCATTCCGGCAGAAGGTACAGAAGCAGCACCGATGGAGCCCAATGTTGCCATGAGAATGATGGTGCCTTGTTGCCCAAGGCTGAGATCGATCATGTGGAATTGGGCCATGAAAATCACAGCCACAGTCTGGTACAAGGCGGTTCCGTCCATATTAATGGTCGCACCTACGGGTAAAACAAAAGAACCAATTTCTTCATCGACTCCTAGATTATCACGAACACAATCCATAGTTACGGGAAGCGTTGCCGCCGTTGAGCTGGTAGAAAAAGCAAGCAACTGGGCAGGGCGAATTCCACGCATAAAGTAGCCCCAACTTTTCCAATACCCCATCTTCGTTTTACGTTGGATGAGCAATGCAATAACTGCTGGATAAAGCAAAAATATCATAATAAGCAATCCTAAAATGGTATAGCCAGTGTAAGCGCCTAGCGCTTTAAAAATCTCAACCAATCGGCCGGGTTCATCGCCAGCCATTTCTGCCAGTTTACCCGCGAGTAGCGCGAAAACGAAGAACGGTGCGCCCTTCATAACTACATCGACCATTTTAATAAAGACATCAGAGAAACCGTTGATAACCGCTGCGACGGGCTGCATTTGGGCATTAGGCAGCATAACCATCACTATACCAAAGAATATGGCGAAGAAGATGACCTGAAGCATCAGGCTATCGTTGAAGGACAGGAAAATATTCGAAGGCACCATATCCACAAAGAATTGGAGCGGACCCGATTCTTTCTTATTCTTCAATACCGACATTTTAGCATTGAGCTCTTCGTTGCTTTGCTGCTCCGCTAAAGCGCTTTGCGCATCGGTAAGATAGGTTGCCATGGTTGGGTCATTCAATAATCGGACATCATCGAAATATTCGACGCCTTCACTATCATTCACCCACAATTCATACGCAAGTCGGTTGACCTTTAATTGCTCCTCAGAAGCCTGCTTTCCGGGACGAAAGGTATTTGCAATAAGCATCCCCATCGCTGCAGCGAGCACCGTTGAACCGATGTATAAGGCCAAAGTTTTAACCCCCATACGCCCCAATGTAGCCGTATCACTAAGATTCCCAATACCTGCTATAATTGAAAACAATACCAAAGGAATGGCAATGAGTTTCAATAGGTTGATAAATATGGTCCCAAAGGGTGCGATCCAATCGATGGTAAAATCGCTCCAGCCCATGGACGAACTGAGCAATGCCCAAAGAATTCCTAGAATGAGGCCCAGTATGATCTGTACAGGTAGTGACGGTTTTTTCATCGAGTATATTTTAAATTTCTTAAGTAGTGATCCGCAAGGACTAATTTTATCATAGCCTCCACTATGGGAACCGCGCGCGGCACCACGCAGGGATCGTGTCTACCCTTCGCCGCCAACGATACTGACTTCCCATCACTATTCACAGTATTTTGTTCTTTACCTATGGTGGCCACAGGTTTGAAAGCAACACGCAATTCCAGCGGTGCCCCATTGCTAAGACCGCCTACAATTCCGCCTGCGTTGTTTGTTTTAGTCTCAAAATTGGCTCCTATCTCATCGTTGTGTTGAGAGCCCAGCATTTCCGCCGCGGCAAAACCCGAACCTATTTCGAAACCTTTGACCGCATTTATTCCCATCAGCGCTTTGGCCAGATCTGCTTGCAGTTTATCAAAAACGGGTTCTCCCCAACCTACTGCAAGGCCTGTGGCAACCGCAGAGATTACACCACCAGTACTGTCTTTTTCATCGCGAACATGTGCGATATAAGCCGCCATTTCGTCCGCAACCGACGCTTCAGGACATCGCGTAGGATGGCTATCCACCGCCGAGAGATCTAAATGTTGCCAATTCGTTTTCAATTCCACCGGTCCTACAGCCGAAGTCCATGCCTTCACCACAACATCCGGAATGACTAATCCAGCTAATGCACCCGCAACGACTCTGCACGCAGTCTCTCGTGCTGACGATCTGCCACCACCCCTATGATCGCGATGGCCGTACTTCGCATCATAAACATAATCTGCGTGGGAAGGACGATACACTTTTTCAAGTGCACCGTAATCCATACTGCGCTGATCTTTATTTAAGATGGAGAAAGCAATGGGTGTACCCGTAGTTTTTCCTTCAAAAATCCCGCTGTGAAAGCGGACCAAATCATTCTCTGTACGCGCTGTAGTAAGTGCACTTTGACCGGGTTTCCTGCGGTCCAATTCCCGCTGTACTTCCGCTATATCAACCGCAATTCCTGATGGCATGCCATCTAATATTCCCCCAATTTGATCACCATGGCTTTCGCCATAAGTAGTGAGGACTAATGATTTTCCAAATGTGTTTCCGGACATGCCACTAATGTAGGAAACACAAAGCATTCTTCGTAACATTGAGGTATGAACCTTAGACTCGTAAATATTAAGCAGCTCGGTGGCGTGCACCCGCCGAATACAAAAGCCTTACGCGGTAAAGCACTGGACCAATTTCCTTTGATTGAACATGCGTTTTTAACCCTGCGCGATGGAAAAATTGAGGAATTTGGCCCAATGAGCGCATGTCCTCAAGACGAAACGCCTACTCAAGACCTAACCGGCAGATGTGTGCTGCCAGCATTTGTTGATTCGCACAGTCACCTGGTTTATGCAGGAACCCGAGAACAAGAATTCAACCTCCGACTCAAAGGCGCCAGCTATGAGGAGATTGCTGCAGCGGGTGGTGGGATTTTGAACAGTGCCGGGCGTGTCGCAGCAACTTCACAAAACGAAATGCAGCGGCAGAGCGGTCTGCGACTTAATAGATTGATTGCAAACGGTACAGGTACCCTCGAAATTAAAAGTGGATACGGTTTAGATCCTGAAAACGAACTCAAAATGCTCCGAACGATCAAGGCGCTTAACGAAACTTCTCATGCAACCTTAGTCCCAACATTTCTAGCCGCACATGCCCTGCCTTCTTGGGCCAAAACAATGGGCATGAACGACGCTGCCTATTCGAAATACATGCTCGACGCATGTTTACCCACAATAAAAGCAGAAGGTTTGGCCCAATTCCTTGACGGTTTCATCGAACGGGATTATTTCAAACTTACTGCACTTGAGCACCTGATCGAGGCAAGTGCTGAAAACGGCTTACCGCTCAAAATTCATGTCAACCAATTTTATGATATCGGCGGCATTCAAAAGGCCGTGAAGGCCGGAGCACTGAGTGTTGATCATCTGGAAGTAATGACTCCAGCAGCTTTGAAATCTTTGCACGGCAGTGCTACTATCGCGACACTTTTACCTTCCTGCAGCTACTTTTTAGGCATCCCCTATGCGCCTGCACGACAACTCATTGAGGAAGATACACTGGTTGCATTAGCCACAGACTACAACCCAGGTTCCTCACCGGGGGGCAACATGCAATTGGTCTGTAATATGGCCTGTGCAAAAATGAAAATGACTCCGGCAGAAGCATTGAACGCCGCCACGCTCAACGGTGCAGCAGCCCTCAACCTGAGCGATCGCAAAGGCAGTATTGCCATTGGAAAAGATGCCGATATTTTAATTACCAAAGAAATTCCTTCGCTGGAATACATCTGTTACGATTTCGGAACCAATCACATTGAACAAACCCTTTTAGCTGGCCTCCCTATATGAGCACCGTATTAGAATTCTATTCGCCTAAGGACCTCTTGCACCGCACTAGCCTGCGTGATGGCGAAACGAAGCTTGGTCAAATTTTACCCACCATCAGTGAAGCCGATTTTAATGCGGACGGCCCCTTAAACTATCGCTTTGTTATTGTTGGTATTGAAGAAGACTATGGGGTTCGTGCCAACCTCGGACGAGGTGGCGCCGATAAAGCATTTCAAGCATTTCTTCAGCACTTCTGTAACCTTCAAAACAACCGGTTTTTTCCTTCGCATACCGTGGCCATTTTAGGTGCCATCATACCCACGCAAAACATTGAAAACGACCATGTGGAGGCACTTCGTGAGGCCACTGCAGCCGCAGATGCAACCGTGCAATTCGTGGTTAAGCGCATTCGCAGTGGTGGCGCCATTCCTATTGTTATTGGAGGTGGTCACAACAACAGCTACGGCTGTCTGAAAGGGACTGCTCAAGCGCATGGAAATGCTGTGAATTGTCTGAATATCGACGCACATTCAGACCTACGTGCGCTTGAAGGTCGCCACAGCGGCAATGGCTTTTCTTATGCGAAAGAAGAAGGAGCCTTAGGGGCCTATTTTATGTGGGGACTGCAAGAGAATTATACGCCAGAATACATCTGGAAATATATGGAAGACCACGACGAAGTGGAATACCTCAGCTATGAAGATTACCTCTCTGGAGAAGAAACCATGGAAGCGACACTTATTCGCGTTGAATCGTTGCTCGGCGATCGTTACGGAATAGAATTGGATGTCGATGTGATCGCCCAATTTCCGTCAAGCGCCCAAAGCAGCAGTGGGTTTACCATGGAATACGTACGAAGCCTCTTGTACCGATTAGATACTGAGCCCCTGTATTTCCACCTTTGCGAAGGACGAATCACCAATCCCACGGACCATGCGCACGCCGGACGTGCCTTAGCGCTGCTCACCGCAGACTTTATAAAAGCCTTCATTTTTGAAGAATGACCGGAAACTACCGCATAGAATGTATTCCGAACGTCAGTACAGCGGACCCCGCTGTGCTGAATAAAATCTGTGCGGCTATACATGCTGTACCCGAAGTTGATTTGCGGTTTGTCGATCCTGGATTAAGTGCAAATAGAACCGTATTCACCTATATCGGGCCGGCCGAAGCAGTCTTCGAAGCCACAGAGCGATTGATTGAAATGGCGCTTGACTGCATCGATATGCGAAAGCATACCGGCGTACATCCAAGAATGGGCGCTGTAGATGTCTGTCCGTTTGTGCTCCTCGATGATGAGAAATTTCAAGCAGCATTCCTAAAAGCTGTGGACCAATTCATTGAACACATGGGTGCCAAAGGCCTGCCTATCTACACCTACGAACACAGTGCCAGAAAGCCGTCAAGAAGAAATCTAGCGCTCGTGCGCAAGGGCGAATACGAACAACTCCCTGCTCGGTTTGCACAAGGCGATTTTCCAGATGTCGGACCTAAAATTTGGAACGTTGCGACCGCAAAAAGTGGCGCCACTGCCATGGGCGCTCGTCCACTCATGATTGCTTTCAACGTGAATCTATCCGGTGGGACAAAAAACGAACTGCTCATAGCGGCAAAGCAAATCGCGCGTCGTATCCGTGAACGCGACGGAGGCTTGCCCGGTGTCAAATCTATAGGTTGGTATATTCCGGACCTTGATGTTGTCCAAGTCAGCTGTAATCTCACTAAACCCCTCGAAACCGGCATTTGTGAAGTTTTTCAAACGGTGCAGCTGGAAGCGCAGGCATTGGGCTATTTAGCACCGGATAGTGAATTGATCGGATGTATTCCAGAGCATCAATTCCAGGAATGTACCCCTTCCAGTCTTGGATTGGGCAGGTTTAAACCCATGTCATCCGAACGGCTGCTGCCTTTTTAAACTTTTGCGAGTAAAATTGGTCCAATTATTGGTTAAATGAGCCAATAGTTATTACTATGAAGAACATTTACTTGCTCCTGTTCGTGTGGGGTACACTTTCTATCACAGCCCAAAACCGACTTACCATTAGCGGCTACATTAGCGATGATGCGAACGGTGAAGCCCTAGTCGCTGCAAACATCTGGTCACCGGATGCACGAGTAGGTACCTCATCAAATGCCTATGGCTTTTACTCACTGACCCTTCCGGCAGGGAAGCACATCATTCAACTTCAATACTTAGGCTACGCCACGCAAAACTTCGAGGTAGACCTTCGAGCAAATACCGATAAGAATTTTCAAATGGTTGCCGCGGAAAGTTTGCTCAACGAGGTGGATGTGGTCGCAAGCGGCAGCGTCAAAATAGAGGACCAAATACAAATGTCGAAGATGGAGGTTCCCATCAAGCAGCTTAAATCACTGCCGGCCATCATGGGCGAAGTCGACATCATGAAAACCTTACAACTGTTGCCAGGTGTTCAAAGCGGCGGCGAGGGTACTTCAGGACTCTATGTTCGCGGTGGCTCGCCCGATCAAAACCTCATTCTTTTGGACGGTGTTCCGCTCTATAACGTAAACCATTTATTTGGATTTTTCTCCGTGTTCAATGCCGATGCAATCTCGAATGTAAGTATCACAAAAGGCGGTTTCCCAGCGCGTTACGGCGGAAGGCTGTCTTCAGTTCTTGAAGTGAACATGAAGGAAGGAAATATGAAAGAATTCCATGGCGATGCCACGGTGAGTCTGATCGCCTCAAAAATGACGGTTGAAGGGCCATTGATTAAGGATAAATCCAGCTTTATGCTTTCTGCCAGACGCACCTATTTAGATGTCCTTGCAAAGCCATTTATCGCCAATCTAAACAGCACGGATCCTTCTTTTAATGTATCGCCACGTTACTATTTCTATGATATGAACGGTAAAGTAAACTATAAATTAGGACAGTACGATCGCTTCTACCTCAGCCACTTCCAAGGAAAAGATGATTTCGGCTTAAGATCCAGAGACACCTACGAAAACGGCACGGAGCGATACGAGAGCAGTATAGACTTCGGGCTGGATTGGCGCAATAGCATTACAGCAGCACGTTGGAACCATCAGTGGTCGCCTAAACTTTTCTCAAATGTTACTGCGACCAGAAGTCAATATGTATTCAATACAAGAGCGATAAGTGAAGAATTGGCTTATCCGAATTATCCGGATACTTTGGGCATGAGCGACGAGCGTTTTGCAGGACTTTATTTTTCCGGAATTGAAGATTACGGCGCACGAATAGATTTCGACTTCGCCTTAAACCCTCGCCATTACGTAAGGTACGGCGCGAACTATACCAACCACACGTTCTCCCCTGGTGCAACCAATCTCGAATTTCAATCGGGTGGTTTCAATTTAGACACCACCATTGGCGGTGATGCGGTCTTCTCCGATGAAGTCTATGCCTTTATCGAGGACGAATGGAAGGTAAATGAAAACCTCAAGATGAATGGTGGATTGCATTTTGCAAATCTGTTTGTACAGGGCGAAAGCTACCACAGCCTGCAACCTCGATTTGGGATGAATTACAGCCTGCCCGGAGGGTTGGCATTCAAAGCATCCTATGCTGAGATGATGCAATTCGTCAATCTACTGACGAATGAAGGAATTGGTCTTCCCACTGATTTATGGGTACCGTCTACTGCGAACATAAAGCCACAGACTTCGCAACAAATTGCCGCAGGCCTAGCGAAAAACATTGGACCGTATGAATTCAGTGTGGAAGGGTATTACAAAACCATGGATAATCTCGTGAGCTACAAAGAAGGAGCATCGTTCTTATTCTCATTGGATAACGATACATGGGAAGATAAAATCAGTCAAGGCTCAGGTGAGAGCTATGGTATGGAACTTTTTGCGCAACGTAAAAGCGGTCGTACTACGGGTTGGATCGGTTACACATTAAGCTGGAGTTACCGCCAATTTGACGATATCAATGGAGGAGAACGCTATTTCTTCACTTATGACCGCCGGCACGATCTATCAGTCGTAACAAGCCATGACTTTACCGATAACATTAGTTTCAGCGGTGCGTGGGTATATGGAACTGGACGCGCTGTTACCCTACCTGAATATTCTTATTATACTGGCCTACCGGACGGACTTTCATGGTGGGACGGTGCACGTGCACTTGTAGATCGACCTTCTGATAAAAACGCGTACCGCATGAGCCCCTACCACCGACTAGATATTAGCCTAAGCTTTAAAAAGACACTTAAGAACTACGAACGCTGGTGGGTATTTAGCACCTACAACACCTATAATAATTTGAATCCATTCTTTATTGAAACCGCAACGGACGATAATGGAAACCCTGGTCTGCGAGAGTACGGCTTGTTCCCGCTTATTCCAAGTGTTGCCTACCGCATAAAATTTTAAGCCATGAGAATATTTCTACTTCTTTTTCCAGCAGCTCTATTGCTTTCAAGTTGTGATAACTTAGTCAATGGTGTGGTGCGCGATATTGATCTGCCGCCCCACGAAAGCCAGCTGGCCGCAAGTCTATTTTTAGATTCTCGAGACAGTAATATCAGTGCCATAGTTTCCTCATCAAAAGGCATCTATGATACTGGGCAGAGCAAGAGTGTCTTCAATGCAGAATGTGTTTTAAATGTTGGCGCGACAACCTATAATTGGTCTACAATGGATCAATACGAACGCTACACAGAACTCTTACCCGACCGTTTCGGCGCACCCACTGATTCGTTAGTGTTCACTGTTAATCATCCCGATTTCGCTTCCGTTAGCGCAACGCAGGTATTCCCATCGGCTCCTCAAGTTTCACTCGAATTGAACTACGGCGCGACACAACTTTATGGCGAAATTTCTGATGAGCTGGTTATTACGCTCAAAGATGTACCGGGTGTAAATCAACATTACATTGTCTCCATTGATGTTCACTTCAGGACGGCGCTTTCAGGACAGGATACCTCACAGTATTACAATCTGAATTGGGAAACGGAATACCCGAATAGCACGCGACTTTGGGGCCAAGAAAGTGCCTTACTCTTGTCTGAAGACGGCCTAGATAGAGACATTAAGTTTTCAGCTGCTACGGGTGTCAACCCCATCGACTTTGCAATGCTTCATGAGTATAGAGTGAGGGTCAGCGCTTTAAGTGAAGAAATGTATTTATTCTACAAAAGCTATTCAGCCTACGAGAATGCCAACGGCAACCCGTTTGCGGAGCCGGTCGTGTTGTATTCCAACATGAGCAACAATATGGGCTGTTTTGGGGTAAGTACGACGAAACGATTCTATAAATAACTAGTACGTCAGTAATACAGATCCCCAGGTAAATCCTGCGCCAAAGGCAGCTAAACATACCGTATCACCGCGTTTGACAGCGCCTTCACCTACCGCCTCTGAAAGTGCGATAGCGATTGAAGCTCCAGTGGTATTTCCGTACTTCTGAATATTATTAAACACTTGATCGTCGCGCAGTCCCATGCGCTTTTGAATGAATTGAGCGATGCGAAGATTGGCTTGGTGTGGTATAAGACAATCTATTTTATCTGGGGTCAATCCATTCTGTTTGAGCGCTTCGCTGATCACCTCACCGAACCGCACCACGGCATTCTTGAAGACGAAATTACCGTTCATCTGAGGGTAATGAATCTCTGGATCCACGCCGTTATCGAGCAATTCACCGATCCAATGCTGGGTCCCGAAGCCTTTCATCGTAAGCTCCTCTTTATTCTTGCCCTCACTGTGCATATGGCAACTTTTAATACCTAATTCGCCATCCTTTGCACGAGAGAGAACAACGGCACCTGCGCCATCACCGAAAATAACGCTCACGCCCCTTCCCCTCGTGGTTTTATCTAAAAATGGGCTTTGTAATTCTGAGGCCACTACCAAAACATGCTCATACAAACCCGTCTGGACAAACGCATTACCCACACTTAGAGCATAAATAAACCCGGAGCATGCATTGCGAACATCTGTTGCTCCAGCAGTGTGTATACCTAAAGCTTCTTGTACCTGAACGCCACAACCTGGAAAGTAATAATCCGGTGAAATGGTCGCAAACACGATATGTCCAATTTGCTCAGGCTCGATTCCTGCCGCTTTAATGGCATTGCGGGCGGCTTTTATACCCATGGTAGCAGCCGTATTTCCATCGCCTTCTTCTACCCAACGACGTTCGCGGATACCGGTTCTTTCCGTAATCCACTCGTCGTTAGTTTCCATTAGGGTACTGAGGTATTCATTGGTAACGATACGTTCGGGTACATAATGGCCGGTTCCTGAAATTTTCGCTGTATGCATGATAGGTTGTCTTGGGATGAGGTTGCTTTGGTCAAAAGATAAAGTAAAATTGGCACCAATGTGGACACCTTGTCACACAAAATTACCGCCGTGGCACATGGCACGAGTGTTGAAGTAGTAGCAGAAACCTAATAATTCTATAAAATGGCAAAAGGATCTATAAACGTAACCGCTCAGAACATCTTTCCGATCATTAAGAAGTTCTTGTACAGCGATCATGAGATTTTCTTACGTGAATTGGTATCGAATGCCGTCGATGCGACGCAGAAATTAAAAACATTGACCAATTTGGGTGAAGCAAAAGGCGAGCTTGGCGATTTGACCATCCATATTAAATTGGACAAAAAGGCCAAAACCTTAAGCATCATCGACCGTGGTATCGGTATGACTGCTGAGGAAATTGACAAATATATTAACCAAGTTGCTTTCTCTGGCGCGGAGGAATTCGTGAAAGAATATGAAGGTAAAATGGAAGGCGCAGATTTGATTGGGCACTTCGGTCTAGGGTTCTACTCTGCCTTTATGGTGGCTAAGAAGGTTGAAATTCTGACAAAATCGCATAAAGATGCGGCTGCAGTACAATGGATTTGTGATGGCAATCCAGAGTTTGAGCTGAATACCATAGAAAAAGAAGACCGCGGTACGGAGATTAAACTCCATATAGCAGACGATAGTGAAGATTTCTTAGAGGAAAGTAAAATCAACGAACTGCTCAGTAAATATGCGAAGTTCATGCCGATCTCTATCGAGTTTGGCGAGAAGGACGAAAGCTACAATGCAGCCGCAGAAGGTGAAGATGCAAAGTGGGAAACGCGCAAAGTTCCAAACATCATCAACAATCCTAACCCGGCATGGGTGCGCAAACCGGCTGATTTGACAGAAGAAGATTACAAGACCTTCTACAAGGAACTCTACCCTATGAGCTTCGAGGAGCCTTTGTTCAACATTCATTTGAACGTGGACTTCCCCTTCAACTTAACAGGGGTTTTGTATTTCCCTAAGATCAAGCCAAATGTTGAACCACAACGCAATAAGATTCAGTTGTTCCAGAAGCAGGTGTTCGTTACGGACAGCGTGGAAGGAATTGTCCCCGATTTCTTAACACTCCTCCATGGGGTCATCGACTCACCGGACATTCCGCTTAACGTGAGCCGCTCATACCTGCAAGCAGATGGAAACGTAAAGAAAATAGCCTCACACATCACTAAAAAAGTTGCCGATAAACTCGATGAGATGTTCCGTAAGGACCGTGCCGATTTTGAATCGAAATGGAACGACATGAAGATCATCATCGAATACGGTATGTTGACTGAGGATAAATTCTTCGATAAGGCGAAGAAATTCGCGATGTATGCGGATACCGACGGTGGTCTTCACACGTTTGAAGCGTACCTGGAATCCATCAAAGAGCAGCAAACGGATAAGGATAAAAAGACGGTCGTTCTGTATGCGTCTAACAAAGATGCACAGCACAGCTACATCCAAAAGGCGAAGTCAAAAGGATACAGCGTTTTATTGCTCGATTCTCCTTTGACCAGTCACTTGCTACAGAAATTGGAACAAGAGCACGAAAACACCACGTTTGCCCGTGTAGATTCTGATCTGATTGACAACCTGATTAAGAAGGACGAAACGCGTGTGGCAAAATTAAGCGACAAGCAAAAAGAGGAGCTCAAGACTCGTTTAGAGACTATAGTGCCAAAAGAAAAGTTCACCTTAAAACTAGAGGATATGGATTCTACGGAAGCACCATTAGTGATTACGGTTCCAGAATTCATGCGTCGTATGAAAGAAATGCAAATGACCGGTGGCGGTGGCATGATGGGTATGGGTGATTTCCCAGACATGTACGATCTTATCGTAAACGCAAACCATCCATTGGCTTCGAAGATTCTTGATACAGAAGATGCTGAAGCGCGCAGTTCGGCAGTGAATCAAGCCTTAGATCTTGCAAAGCTTCAACAAAACCTTTTGCATGGTGAAGAATTGACAGCCTTTATCGCACGTTCATACGAGATGTTAGGGAACGAATAACGGTTCGTTACTTGTTGATTAAATATTCCTATGTCTTAGGAGATGTCAGGGGCTCGGCCCCCTTTTTTGTATTTTACTTTTCATAAAAACCATTGACATCTATGAGCGCTGACGTTCTTTCTATAGCTACTCAAAACGCCACTTTGTGGACATCAGATTTATTTGACGCTGAAACGCGTGCCGAAGCAGGCGCCCTTTTGAAGAAAGGCGGTGACGCTTTGATTGAGCCATTTTATAAAGATTTGGACTTCGGTACAGGCGGTATGCGCGGAATCATGGGTGTGGTTTAACCGCATCAATGCGTATACATTAGGTCTAGCCACACAAGGATTGGCGAGCTACGCGCAAACTTTTTTTAATGGGAAGCCATTAAAAGCCGCCATCGCTTTTGACAGTAGAAACAACTCAAAGTCCTTCGCTCGTAAAGTAGCAGAGGTTTTGAGCGCAAACGGTGTTCACACGTTCCTTTTTGAAGATTTGCGTCCTACTCCAGAGCTGAGCTTCGCTGTACGTGAGTTGGGTTGTGATTTCGGTATCGTTCTTACGGCCTCTCACAATCCAAAAGAATACAACGGCTACAAAGTGTATTGGAACGATGGTGGACAGCTTGTTCCTCCGCACGATAGCGCGGTGATTGAACAGGTCCGGGCTACCCGTTTCGAAGATATCCGTTGGGATGCGAACGAGGCTTTGATTGAAATCGTTGGTACCGCCATCGATGATAAATACACTGATATGGTTGCGGGATTAAGTCTAAGCAATGCCGGTAAGACAGAACTGGATATTGTGTTTACCGCATTGCACGGCACCTCCATTATGAGCGTACCTCCTGCCCTTGCTAAGGCTGGATTCACCAACGTTCAGCTGGTCGAAGCACAAAGCACACCGGATGGAAACTTTCCTACTGTTGCGAGTCCGAATCCAGAAGAAAGTGCTGCATTAGCCATGGCTGTTGCCCAAGCGGAAGCTACGGGAGCTGATTTAGTGATCGGATGTGATCCAGATACGGACCGCGTCGGTATTGCGGTGAACGATGGAACGGGTAAAATGCAACTTCTTAACGGTAACGACACTGCAGCTTTACTCGTTCACTATATACTCAACGCATATAAAACGAACGGTACCCTTCCAGCAAACGGTTTTACCGCAGCCACCGTGGTCACTACTGATGTCGCAGACATCTCAGCTGCCTATGGGGTGCCTTGTTACCGTTGTTTGACGGGTTTTAAATGGATCGCTGATATCATCAATAACAAACCCGAAGAACAATTCCTTGTGGGCGGTGAAGAGTCTTACGGCTACCTTATCGGAGATGATGTACGCGATAAAGATGCTGTTGCTTCTGCCGTTATGATTGCGGAAATGGCTGCAAATGCCAAAGCACAAGGCCGCACACCAGCCTGCAACAATTAGAAGCCATTCATCGCGAGTTTGGTCAATACCAAGAGCGATTGATATCCATCACAAAAAAAGGCCGCTCCGGCGCTCAGGAGATTGCTGATATGATGACTGCACTTCGCAACGACCCGCCTAAAACTTTGGCTGGCTCACCGGTGATTGTTGCCATCGATCATGCAAAGTCGACTCAGACTGATCTTCGTACAGGGGCTACCTCTAGCACGCAACTTCCTGCTTCAAACGTATTGCAGTTTATCACGGAAGCTGGAGATAAGGTTAGTGCGCGCCCTTCGGGAACAGAGCCTAAAATCAAGTTCTATTTCAGCGTACGCACTACTACGGGCGAAAGCCATGCTGCGACCAAAGCTGAACTTGAAAGAAAGATTGATACCTTTATTGAGGAATTAAACCTCTAATTCAAACATGAAGAATTTCATCATCATTGGGGCCATTTCGATGGCGCCCTCTTGTGGGAACTCAGAAAAAGAAGACAATACTGAAGCTTTGACCTACCAGGGTCGAATCGTAATGCAACGGCTGTATATTTCAATGCATCCATCGATGGCGATCAACTCACCATATTTAACGGTGTGCATGAATCTATAGAAGTACAATTAGAAGGAGAAGATACCCTTCGCGGCACCTTCCCGGTCTTTGCATCGGACTTGTGGTTGATCAAAACCGATACAGGCTACTACGGATCGTATTATCGTACAGATGCAAAAGATTATACGCTTCCTCTGACCCTATTGCCAGGTAATCATAATCCTGGTCAAACAACAGATGTACCCGCATCCCAATATTACATTCTTCGAGACTATGGCAATGGTACAACAAGACCAGCCTTGCTTCAATTAGGAATTAAAGACAATAAAGTTGTTGGTACCATCGCGACTTCCACCGGCGACTTGCGATTCCTCACTGGGGAAAGGGTCGTAGACGAAGGTGGTTATACCCTTATGGGCTTTGATGGAAGATTTATCAATAACGTGGAATTTGTGACCATCGGGGATTCCGTTTTCGGAAATGTATGGTCCGGAAAAACTGGTTATTACCACTTCAAGGGTGTTGCAGATGATGATGCCACGCTGGAAGATCCAGAGGAAATGTCAAAGTTGCGCGAAGACTACACCCATATAGAATGGCATTTGCCGGGACAGTGGCGTTACGGTGCATTTTGACAGTCGTACCATCACAAAACCTACCATCTTAGCCATCAGGATCGTGGTGTCCCAACTGTATGGACGAAGGCCGAGTGGACCAGTACTATCGCGGGTGGACTATTGATGTTTCGGGCTGAGCTACTGATACAGTGGGACTTTGGAAGAAGCAACCGCTGCAGTACAGAAAATGGAGCGCGATCTAGGCACCTCCTTCCCCATGGTCATTGCAACCTTCGATCCTAAGCAGGACCGCAATGCCGTATTGCCGTTGGAACAGATTCGAAGCTACCCAACGTCTATAATGTTAGACCACGAGGGGAATGTAGTGAAGATTCATACCGGTTTTTACGGGCCATCTACCAAAGAATACGAAGCCTACGTCAAAGAAACCCGTGAAGAATTAGAAGCATTAGTTGCAAAGGCGAATGGCTAATTATCTCGAACGCATATTTGACGATTTCAAGGAACTTGCTCGCTCCAAACGGAAAGAGAACAAGAAGTTCTTTGCCCGATTGTCCAAGCATGAAGGCAAAAAGCTTAATGCTCAATTTCATGCGATGCACAAGGAAGTCTTTGCGGAGACAGACTGCTTGAAATGCGCGCGATGCTGCCGCGCCACAGGGCCATTACTTACTAAACAGGATATTGGCCGTATTTCCAAAAAGCAAGGAATGAAAGCGGCAGATTTCGAAGCGAGCTATTTGCGCGTCGACGAAGATGGGGATTGGGTGATGAACAGCCTACCCTGCCCGTTTTTAGCACTAGACACGAACAAGTGTACGATATACGAATATGCACCCAAGGCTTGCCGCCAATTCCCGCATACGGATCATCCAAACATGAAATCTATACTCCCGCTCACCGAAACCAATGTACGGCATTGTCCGGCTGTTTACGAAATGGTAGAGCGCATGAAGTTAAGTGCTGATATCTAGCTACTTAACTCTTGTTGTTTCAAGCCAAAATGTAAGATGTTTGCGATACAAACAACGACCGCAGACCCAATAACATTGTACCACAGAAAGCCTAGAGAAATAACATCGACGGTATTTAGGTAATGTACTAAGAAGACCACGAATTGGCCCACAATACCGGCTATGAAAATGGACTTTCCACCGATGTGTTTCATAAAAAGAGCCACAAGAAATATCCCCAATATGGTGCCATAGAAAAGGCTACCCAGGACATTTACCAATTGGATCAAATTCTCATACAACGGAGCTGCCAATGCCACACTAATAGCGGCGATTCCCCACAACAGGGTTAGACTCCGAATGACGCGTTTTGGATGTTGCGCTTCGCCTCGAAACACTTGGTAATAATCTACATATGTCGTGGTTGCCAGAGCGCTGACCTCCCCTGCAGTGCTGGACATTGCTGCGCTGATGATCACTGCAAGCAGTAAACCAACCAACCCTTTGGGCAGAAAATTAAGTACGAAGGTGATAAACACGTAGTCGGTGTCTTTGCGTTGAAAATTAGGCACATTAGCTTCAAGGGTGGCCATGTACGTTTCCCGGAGTTGTACGAGCTGTTCTTTATGGGCATCTACTGCCTCCCAATCGCCTTGGAAAAGCGCTTCGCGCTTGGCTTCGAAGACGTCGGTATGACGGTTTTCTAATTGGTCCAATGTGGCTTGAATTTCAACAGGCGCGCGCTTCACTTCGCTTTCGTTAAAGAAAATAGGCGGTTGCGTGAATTGGTAAAAGACAAACAAGAGCACGCCAATAGCTAAGATGGAAAACTGCATGGGCACCTTAAACACGCCATTAAACAACAATCCAAAACGGCTTGTCGACTGGTTTTCAGCACCTAAATAACGCTGCACTTGACTTTGATCGGTTCCGAGGTAACTCAATGAGAGAAACAATCCACCGGCAAGACCGGACCATAATGTGTAACGCGTTCCAGGATCTAGACTGGTATTAATAATATTCAGCTTCCCCATACGCCCCGCTATATCATAGGCTTGCGGAAAGCTCACGGGTATTTTATCGACCAGTAAATAGGCCGCAATGCCCATACCGCCGAGGATGGTGAGCATCTGCCACTTTTGAGTTACCGCAACGGCTGCAGAGCCACCTGAAACGGTATAGAAGACTACAATAAGCCCGATAATGACAATCATAAGATTAAGCGATACGCCTAATGCTGCACTTAAAACGATCGCAGGTGCGAAAATGGTAATACCGGCAGCCAATCCTCGAGACATTAAAAAGAGTGCCGCTGTAAACAGTCTGGTCTTTCGGTCAAAACGCTGTTCAAGAAACTGGTAGGCGGTAACCGCACTCATCTTTCGATAGGCCGGTACAAAGAAGATACTGACTAGAATGACTGCCAGAGGGAGTCCGAAGTAAAATTGGATAAACCCCATATCCTCCGCGTAGGCCTGACCCGGAGTGGAAAGAAAAGTAATGGCAGAGGCTTGTGTCGCCATGATCCCTAAACCTATGGTCCAGAGGCTCACATCCTTTGAGCCACTTAAGAGCTCGCCCGCCCCTTTACGGCGTGTTTTAAATACACCGTATCCAACAATCGCCGCAAGGGTCGTTACTAATACAATCCAGTCTAGTGCGTGCATTTACACGTATTGACGCGTAATGAAATAGAACGCTACAATCTCTGCCACCAAAAGCGCTACCACGCCGATGTAGTATTTCTTCCAATTTATGATTGAGGTGTTCTTAACGGTCATAGTGTAGTATATTTTGAAGTAATCTTAAAGCCCCTGGAACGCCCTTTGGCAATTCTCTGAAGAGCGACAAACCTGTGTAAATTACGGAACCTTTGCCATATGATGCAACTGTGATTGAGTTTTCATATACTGTCCCCGTAGACTCTGTAATGCTCAATGCCGTAGTATAGCCTTCGTATGCACTCGGAAAATATAAACCCCGCTCCTGTACCCATTGTTCAAAATCGGCGGTACTTAATTCATTAGGACGCTGCAAAAGAACCGATTCCTTTAAAGCTACCGGCGCCTCTTCTTCAGTCACTCGATCACGTCCAATAGTCAACGGCACGGGCAATGGCAATGCCATACCGCTTCTTCCGGCTGTAGTGTAGGTCACGACAAAATTTCCGCCATTGGCCACAAAACTTTTGATGCGCTCCTCACGCTCCATCAACCATGCTTCGGTGTTAAACGCACGAATACCTACCAAAACAGCATCCACTTCATCCCAAAGCTCTGGAGTCTCTTCTGTAATTCTAACCACTTCATAGCCTACGCTCTCCAGCGTCTCATCCATCAAATCCCCTGCCCCCTCGATGTAGCCTACTTTTATGCGCTTTTTATTGAGGTCGAGGACGGTCAATGTCGCTTGTGCCGGAGAGTACCTATAATGTGTACCTATATGTGGGTAGCTGATGGTTTGTTTCTCATCAATAGACTTTGGAATGGCCATTTTTGGTGTTTCAATAGTTGATGACAAGAAAACTAAATACTTCCCATCTTCCATTTTCGCCGGAATTTCCTCAGTGAAATGATTCCATCCGGCATTCAATTTTTCACTTCTATTTATAGAAGAAGACAAAAAATCATGCTTTTCCAACTGAACAAAGTGATAATCCTCCGTAACCGGTCTCCATCCTTGATTTATAAAATCTAAAGACCAACTCAACTCCCCCCCATCCTTGGAGTAAATACTATATCCAATAGATCCTTTCTTGCCAGTATTCCAATAAACGGTTTGGTCGAACTTCGCATGAATGGCCGGCTCCACTGCGATGGCCTCTCGGTATTCCCCTACGGCGCGGTCACTAAGTTTCGCAACAGGCTTGAGGTAAAGCATTATGATGGCGGATTCATGTTCTAATCGGACCCTGATAAACTTTGTGATTTTTCCCTCATCGTACAAATCTACCTCGAGCTCCTGCCCTTCGCTAGTGAGTACCTGTGCGGGATTCAAACCCATGTCCTTATTCGGCGCCTTGACCGAAGCCAGTTGTACGTCCACATTAAAATTCAGGGCTTGAAGCGCTAACGTCGCAGGATACGAAGAACCTTCTGGCATAGGGTTTACAGAAGTGAAGACCTCAGCATACACGCCTAATAAATGGAGCATTACGTTTTGCCAGCGCTGGTATTTATCAGATTCCGGGGCGGTTTGCTCTAACAATATTTGGCCGAGCGCTGCCCATTTGGCAATGGCTTGTTTTTGGTCACCTATTTCCAGAGCAAAGGCTGCATCCTGCGCCAACAAACTTTGCGCATCCGCGCCACGCTCCGGCATGAGGAAAGAAGATAAATCGCCTCCACCCCAGAGCTTTTTGAAGTACTCTTCACGTGGGCCGCGATTGATGGGGACACCAAATCCCTGGCACTTGTGCATGGAACGTGCAGCGTCGCCAATGGCTCCGTAGGTATCACCGAGCAATGGATCAAATCCGCTCATATCGAGATATACCGCTTCTGGATCGTCCTTTAGGGTTTCGTCCCACCAAACCGAAGTGTTCCACCAAACGCCCTGCACCGACCACGCTGCTGTTTCTATATCGTACTTCTCGTCCGCAGCAAGCGCGGCACATTCGATGGCCAATTCAGCAGATGCCGTGTGGTGGCCATGACCTGCCCTCTGGTCGGGAGGAAAACGTGTGATGATAAAATCCGGCTTCAGTTCACGGATGGTGCGGACGGCTTGCAGTTGAAGATCGTCGTGATCCCATTTCGTCCATACCTCGTCCACACTTTTTGAATAGCCGAAGTCTAAGGCATTTGTGAAGCGCTGGTTTCCACCATCTATGCTGCGTGCCGCGCGGAGTTCGTGCTCCCGAATCACACCCAGATCGGCTCCAAGCTCGTCTCCTATCAAATTCTGTCCGCCCGAACCTCGGGTGAGTGACAAATACGTGGTCTCAGCATCCAATGCATTCGATAACCAAGAGATCAGGCGGGTGTTTTCATCGTCCGGATGGGCAGCCATGTATAAAACACGTTTCCCAGATCCAAAGCGCTCCATTTCTGCCAAGGCTGCACTTTGAGTAAGCGGAGCATATTGCGCAAACAGTTGATTTCCAAATGCTAATAAAAGTGACACCAAAAAAGCCTGAACAAATGAACTGCTGGGTGTTATCTTGGTAACCTTATTTATTGAATCCATGGTTAGATTTTTACTTTTCCTATTAACGTTGACGTCATTCGCAGCGCAAGCCCAGCTTAAAGTCCAATTAAAATCGGGCACTTACCACATAACGGAAGGCACGTTTAAGCAACTAAGCAATACCCAAGCGACCTACGGAGTGGGACTTTGGGACCGTGTCGTGCTCGCCGAAGATAAAAAAGCATTGACCGATTTAGGTGTAGAACTCGGGCATTATTTGCCTAAAAACGCGTTTGAAGTAAAAATTCCTGCGGGAGTAACCATCGCCCAATTGCGTGATGCGGGGCTCAGTGCTTTTGTAAAATGGACGCCAAGGATGAAGCTTGATGGCCCCCTCGCCATAGGTGACTGGCCGGAATGGGCCGTACTGAATGACGGTCGTGTAGCCGTTCAGTTCAAAACTTCTGAAAACTGGAGCGCACCTTCATTAGTCTCACAAGTCGTCGATCTCGATGACCACTGGCACACTGCAGTTCTCAAACCCGAATCACTCCTATCCTTGGCACAAGATGATGCCGTTCTTTTTATTCAAGCCATTGAAGAACCAGGAACACCAGAAAATTACAACAGTCGCGCTGCCGCGAGAACTGCCTATAGCCAAGGCCAAACTCCTTTTGACGGATCTAACGTGGTCGTGGGTCTAGGCGATGATGGTGATATAGGTCCACATGCAGATTACAAAGGCCGATTAACCTCACTTGCTGGCAACAGTATAGGTGACCATGGAGACCATGTTGCAGGTACTATTTTCGGCGCAGGAAACATCGACCCTACTGCCGAAGGCAATGCTCCAGGAGCTACCATGGTTTACTACGACTATCCGAGCAATCTAAGCAATGTAGACGCGCATTATGTCTCTTACGGAATACGAGTAACCAACAGCTCTTATTCGAATGGTTGTAACGCAGGTTACACCTTTTATGCGCAACAGATGGATAAAGATGTTCGGGATAATGCGGCACTAGTGCATGTATTTAGCGCAGGTAATTCAAACGGATCCAATTGTGGTTACGGAGCAGGATCGCAATGGGGAAATATTACTGGTGGCCATAAACAAGGAAAAAATGTTATTGCAACGGCGAACATCACAAGTACAGATGCAATTGCAACGTCCTCGTCGCGCGGTCCAGCAGCGGACGGTCGAATTAAACCTGATCTAGCTGCAGTCGGCACAAATGTCTATTCCACCATTGACCCCCATACCTATGGTAACAAAACCGGTACGTCAATGTCTGCTCCTGGTGTTGCAGGGTACTTCGCTGTATTGCACAATACTTTTGACGTGTTACAGCAGGACACTGCAGATGCAGGTCTATTGAAAGCCATCGCAATGAATACTGCAGATGATTTGGGTAATCCAGGTCCTGATTTTATTTACGGTTACGGAAGGGTCAATGCGCGCAAAGCGCTTAAAGTCATTCAAGACACGCAGTTCTTTAGTAACAGTATTACTACAAATGACACCTTAACCTATACTATTTCGCTACCTGCCGGAGTCAATAAATTCAGTGCGATGCTCTACTGGACCGATAAAGAAGGTTCTACGAATGCATCAAAAGCATTGGTCAATAATTTAGATTTTGAAGTAACTGATCTGACTGGTGCTACAACCTATCAACCTTGGGTTCTAGATCCAACACCCAACACGACTACCTTACTCTACGGCGCAACTCGAGGTGTTGATACCCTCAATAACGCTGAACAAGTGACGCTTGACGCTCCGAATTCTGGTGATTACAAGTTTACCGTATACGGTACGAACATCCCCCAAGGGCCACAGAAGTTCTACATTGTGTATGCAATGGACATAGAAACGAATCCCATTTCATTTCCACATGCAGGAGCAAAATTGGTACCCGGAGCAAATTATGTGCGCTGGAACGGGGCTACCTCATTAACGTGGGACTATTCTACTGACAGCATGAGTACCTGGACTAGTGTGGGATTGAGTGCTATTGGAGGAAATAGGGTTGCGAATTGGAATGTACCAAACGTTGCAACTAAAAATGCCTTCTTACGCAATATTCAAGGCTCAGATACTACCATAGCCGGACCCTTTGTTATTTTAAATGCGCCCACGAATCTCAGTATCGATTGGGCTTGTCCGGACAGTATTAAAATCTCGTTCAGCCCGGTAACAGGAGCTACAGACTACACCGCGTACATTTTAGGCACATCCTACATGGACAGTGTATACAGTAGTACGAACACAAGTATGATTATTCCTTATCAGCCCTTGAACGGTACTTGGCTCAGTGTGAGTGCTGGAATCAACTCCACTCAAGGAAGACGCGCTTATGCTGTAACGCTCCCCTCAGGAACCAACGCCTGTCCACTTCCTCGCGATGGTGGTATCAGTGCAATACTAAGCCCACAATTCATCACTTCTTGTCAAAGTCCTGTTCAACCTGTGAGCATCACTGTGACTAATCCTTCAACGCAAATCCTAGATACGTTACCCGTCGCCATGACCTTCGGGTCAACCACGGTACGTGATACCTTCTTTGGTTCTTTAAATTCGTATGCTGATACCACTTTCACCTTCGCTTCCCCTATTGTATGGAGTGGAACGGCAGCCCAAACGCTTAAAGTTTGGTCAGAACTCAGTGGCGATCAAAACAGTTTAAATGACACTGTAATCCAGAGTATCAATTATTACAATTCGTCGCTCTATGGATTGCCCTTTACCCAGAATTTTGACGGGTTTTCAAATTGTAATACGAATACCAATTGTGGTGGAACTGTGTGTAATTTAGGTGGCGATTTCATCAACTTGACAAATGGAACAGAGGACGATATCGACTGGCGTACCAACAACGGTTCAACGGCTTCTAGCGGAACAGGACCTTCTTCCGGTACGGGCGGAGGCGGAAAATACCTTTACCTTGAAGCTTCAGGAAATTGTGAATTTCAAGAAGCAGTATTGTATACGCCGTGTATCGATTTAGCAGGGAGCATTGCGCCAGAACTACGTTTTGCTTACCACATGAACGGAGCAAATCAAGGCAGTCTTGAAGTGGCCATTTTTGATGGATCGGGATGGACTACTTTATTCAATCAAAACGGCAATCAAGGGAACAACTGGAATAATGTAGCCATAGACATTAGCAGTTATGCCGGGGATACCGTGCTCTTTAGGTTTAAAGGAAGTACGGGTGACAGTTACCTCAGTGATTTAGCTATCGATGCCATTGAGATTGAGGATAATATTGGAATTCCTGTGGCAAATTTTGCCCCTGTAACGAATACACCTTGTTTGAATACGGGAGTTGTTTTAGAGGATTTAAGCACTAAAAGTCCAACGTCATGGAATTGGTCCATTACTCCGAACACTCATAGTTTCATTAATGGAACAGCGAACACTTCGCAAAATCCAGAAGTAAGTTTCAGTGCATACGGCTCCTACACAATCACCCTAATTGCGAGCAATACCTACGGTTCAGATACCCTTGTGCAGACGAATGCGGTAACGGTAAGTCCGCTACAAACCCTTCCTTTTGTCGAAACATGGACCGGTAATGGAACAGTTGCCTTCACTATTGAAAATCCGGACGGCAGCACCAGCTGGACCAAAGGAGAAGTTACTGGACCCACGGGCGCTAAAAGTGAAGTCATGTATATGAATTACTTTAATTACTCCACCGTTGGTGCAGAAGACGGTTTATTGAGCGAAAAGTTTGATATCAATGGTTACAACCCTGTTTTATATTTCGATGTAAGCTATGCGCCTTATTCTACAGCGTATTCGGATTCTCTCGTGGTTGAGGTGAGTACAGATTGTGGCGCAACGTTCACTAGAGTCTATCAGAAAGACGGTACGGCATTAGCCACTACAGGAAATTCCCAAAGCCAATTCATTCCAGGCGGATCTAGCGATTGGCGCACAGATAGCGTCGTTCTATCTACTACGAATGGAGATTTTGTCCAATTCCGTATCAAAGGAATCGGTGGATACGGCAACAACCTCTACCTCGACAATATTCGGGTCATTTCTACTGGGACTCCTTCAACAGCTGCGTTGAATGTATCGCCCATTTGTGAAGACACACCGTTCAACTTCGATTTGAGCAGTTCAGATACGACAGTCAATGGTCTGTTCACGTTGAACCGTCAAGGATCGAGCTTACTGTCGACATTCACAGGAATGGGAGGGCATACAGCAACGCTCAATATCTCGACAGATTACGACCTTGAATACATTTACTACAATGCCTACACCTTTGTAGCAGATAGCGCTGTTCTGGTCCCTGGTCCGCAGCTTGATGCAGACTTCAAATTGCAAAACACGAACGGATTGACCTACCAATTCACTGACCTCACTACGCCGACGCCAAGTGCCTGGTTCTGGGACTTTGGGGATGGGAATTCATCAACTGCACAGAATCCGACGCACACTTTTTCTGGGAACGGACCTACTATTGTGAAACTCGTCGTTACGACGGATTGTGGCCTGGACAGCATCAGCGTGCCCTACAACAACATTGGGCTCAATGAAGATGGTACGGCTTCAATGGTGGTCTATCCAAACCCAACAGGTGGTATCCTTCATCTTCAGACGCCAGAGGTGGACGGAAAGGTATTCGTTCAAATCTTTGGTATGAATGGTGCCTTGGTGGAAGAAAGTTTGTTTAATGCAAGCAATGGACGCATCACCTTAAACCTCGGAGCATATGCCAGTGGCTTCTATCAAATTAAAGTGACCACTGAAAATTCAGTCGAAAACTTCAAAGTCACGAAATACTAGGCACGTCGGCTCAATGCCCGTGCACCGAAGTAGGTGATTAAACCGTTGTAGAGTAAAAGCTCAAAACCTATGCTGTACCCGAAACGGGGTGCCCATAGGCTTAAGGCGTAAGCTAAAAAGGGACTTACTATTGCTACTCCAGTGATCCCCCACCCTTGAATCTTTCTCTTTTGCGTTAAGGCGAACGCAAAAAGTCCAAGCAACGGACCGTAGGTGTACCCTGCCGCTGTAAATAACGCAGCAATGATACTGTCTGCTTCAAGGGAATAAATAAGCAACATGACGGTGAGTAAAACCCCCATAAATCCTAAGTAAACCTTCGTCCTGCGTGAAGCGTTTTCATCCGATTGCATTCCAAGGAAGTCAATACAAAAAGCAGTGGTGAGTGAAGCAAGTGCACTATCTGCACTGGAGAATGCCGCTGCCAAAAGCCCAAGAAAAAATACAGCACCTAAAAGCGCTGGCATGCCGCTGCTAGTGGCAACGGTTGCGAAGAGTTTATCGCCGGTTGCTGTAATGCCCTGGATTGTTGCGTAATCGGTCAGGAGTATTCCTAAGGCGAGAAACAAGGCATTCACAAAAAGTAAATTCACCCCGAGCAAAACCATGTTCTTTTGCGAGTCTTTCAAGCGCGCGACCGTCAGATTTTTTTGCATCATGTCTTGATCTAGACCGGTCATGGCGACAGCAATAGACATTCCGCCAAGCAACTGCTTCCACCACGCTTGTGCTGATCCTGATTTAACAACATAAGCCATATCGCTCGAAGAAATGTAGTCCCACATACTTTGCTGTGGAGGAACCACAGCCTTACCTACAAAGTAGAGTGCCAAAGCCGCTGCAATCAGCATAAATGCGGTTTGAAGAGTATCCGTGATGACGATTGTTGCAATACCGCCAGCTGCACTGTAGAGCGCAATGAGCGCGAGTACGGCTATTGCGGTGATGGGAAAGGGAATGTGGAGGCTGTCGCAGATCATTAATTGGACCACCATAGTGACGATGTACAAACGGGCACTCGCTCCTACAATACGCGAAAGCAGAAAGAATGCGGAGCCTGTCTTATAACTAGAAGCACCGAGTTTTTCCCCGAGAAACGTGTAAATACTGATCACATTGTATCGGTAGTACACGGGCAATAGAACGAAGGCAATGAGTAAATAGCCAAAGAAAAAGCCCACCACCATCATGAGGTAGGTCATGCCCGAAGCAGCCGTCCAACCGGGCACGCTAATGAAAGTTACCCCGCTGAGCGAGGCGCCGATCATTCCGAAACTTACCAGCAGCCATGAAGCGTTTTTATTCGCGTTAAAGAAGGTTGCATTGGTCGCGCCTCGCGAGGTTATTTTCCCGATCACAACGAGCACACCGACATAGGCGAGCAAGAGAATTAAAAAGAGCGTGTAGTTCATGTTCACAAATATGCGCAATCCCTTACTTTTGAAACACATGAATTTTTCCAGTAGAAAAATAGAGCAGGCCGTGGAGGAAATTTCACGATTGCCAGGTATAGGTAAGAAAACTGCCTTGCGTTTGGCGTTGCATTTGTTGCGTAGACCCGAAGGTCAAACGGATGCTTTGGCCGCCGCATTGGTCGATTTACGCCAAAACACCACCTTTTGCAGTACCTGTCACACCCTTTCTGATACAGCAACCTGCAGCATTTGTGCCTCACCCAAGCGCGATTCTAGCATTGTATGCGTTGTAGAAGATGTGCGAGATGTGATGGCAATAGAAAATACAGGCGGCTACAACGGCACCTATCACGTTTTAGGTGGACTTATTTCACCCATGGACGGAGTTGGTCCCGGCGACTTAACCATTGACCATCTGGTTCAGAAATTACAAGGTGGGGGTATCGAAGAATTGGTCTTTGCACTAAATACCACTATGGAGGGCGATACGACTAATTTCTACCTCTATCGAAAAGTAAAAGACTTTGATGTAAAACTTACGACCATTGCGCGCGGTATTTCAGTTGGCGATGAATTGGAGTTTGCAGATGAAGTTACGCTTGGGCGCAGCATTCAACAGCGCATTCCATACGAACAAAGCCTTCCGAAATAGTGGATCTCAGCATCGTCATAGTCAACTACAATGTCAAAGAATTTTTGACGCAATGTTTGGAGAGCATCTACAGAAGTGAGACGGACTATGCTTTTGAGGTGATTGTGGTTGATAATGCCAGCACCGATAGCGGCGAATCGCGCATTACCAAAGCCTTTCCAGAGGTACGGTGGATTGCCAATACAGAAAATGTCGGTTTTGGGCGTGCGAATAATCAAGGGTTTGAGGCCGCAAAAGGAACGTATACGCTCATTCTCAACCCAGATACCGTGGTGCAAGAAGATACCTTAGAGGTGTGTATAAACTACCTTAAAACGCACCCTGAGGTAGGTGGATTAGGCATTAAGGGTATTGATGGAGCGGGCCAATTCCTTCCTGAAAGCAAGCGTGGGCTACCTACCCCAATGACGGCACTTTGGAAAATCACTGGACTTTCCAGAATTTTTCCGAAATCGGCGTTTTTTGCGCGCTACCACATGGGGCATTTGGATCCAGATAAAAACCATAAAGTAGATATTTTGGTGGGCTGTTTTATGATGGTTCCTACCCAATTATTACGTGCCGTTGGCGGATTTGACCCGCGGTATTTCATGTACGGCGAGGACATTGACCTGAGCTATGAATTATTGAAATCGGGCCATGAAAACCACTACATCAGTGATTCTCAGATTATTCATTATAAAGGTGAAAGCACGAAGCGTGGCAGTCTGAACTACGTGAAGATGTTCTATCAAGCGATGATTATTTTCGCTAAAAAGCAGTTCAGCGGATCCTCTGCCCTCGCCTACACCCTGCTCATTTACTTAGGTATTTACCTTCGTGCCGGATTGGCATTGTTAGCCCGCTTGGCGAAAAGTGCAGCAACGCCGATCATTGACATCCTACTTTTAGCCTTCACTCTAGACCAATTAAAATCGTACTGGGAACACAACCATCGATTTATCAATGGCGGCTCCTATCCAGATACCTATACTTACTACGTTCAGGGGTCTTATATACTGTTCTGGCTGCTGGCATTGGCCTTGAGCGGTGTGTACACGAAAAATACGCGACCGGCTGTCATCGCTCGTTCCATGGCTATTGCCACCCTAGTGATCGGCTTCATCTATGGTCTGCTTCCTGAGGCGCTTCGATTCTCTCGCGCTCTTTTGCTGCTCGGGGGATTGGGCGGTATTACCATGCTCATTCTGTGGCGTTCCATCATTGGTCTACTCACTGGAAAACATTTATTTACCCTGCCCGTTCAACGGCCCAGAATGCTCTTTTTAGGGACCGATTCCGGCAAGGCATCCCTTCAAAAATTACTCTCAGAAAATGGGATTGTTCCATCATTTTTCTTGCACGATCCAGCAGTTGAGAATGAACCCGTCGATCTGGCAAAACTGCATGCAAATATTCAGCTCCATAACATTAACGAGTGTGTAGTTGAATCCAACACTTGGCCAGCATCTGTCCTCATACAAATCATGAGTTCGGTGGGCACACAAACCAATGTCAAATCCCTAGTCTCTGGGGGACCGTATATTTTGGGTTCGAACAGCAGTCTGAATCAGGGCGAGGCCTATGGTCTAGGAAGATTTAATGTCGCAAACACGAATTACCGACGACAAAAACGACTGCTGGATATCGCCTTAAGCCTCCTTCTTATCCTGAGCTTCCCCCTTTCGGTAACGCTTGCTGCCCTCTTTGGTCGTGGAAAGGGCTGTGCACTTTGGCTCACCAATTTCGGCAAACTATTGACCGGTAAAGCAACTCTTATAGGTTACTCCATTGAAGAAGCGAAAAAAAATCAATTGCCTGTACTCCCCGCTCCAATTTTTGATATCGCAACGGGAATCCCTAAAATCTTGAACGTTTCGCAAAGTGCATCCGCACTTGTTACCAACTATGCAAAAGAAGCGGATTTAAAGTCCGATTTGCGGCAACTCTGGCAACTCAGCAAATTCTAACACATTACCGATAGTGGGATATTTTGCCGTAAATTCGAGGACCGAAAAACCCGAATTCAATGGCTCAGTTTGAATTAATCCTGCCCAAAATGGGCGAATCAGTTGCGGAAGCTACCGTAACGAACTGGTTGAAAAACGTTGGTGATGCAATCGACGCTGAAGAAAGCGTTGTAGAAGTCGCCACGGATAAAGTAGATAGTGAGGTCCCTTCGCCTGTCAGCGGAACCTTAGTAAAAATCTTAGTAGATGTGAACGGCGTTGCTGAAGTTGGCAGCCCTATTGCAATTATAGAAGTGGAAGGCGAAGGAAGCAGTTCAACTGCAGCAGCCGCCCCAGAAGTGGCACCTGAACCAGAAATTGCCGCTGCGGAGATTGAAGCACAAGTTGCTGCTGCCGCTGCCAGCATTTCCGCGCCTGAGCCTAGCGGTCCTATCGCAAAAAACTCAAACGGTAGGTTCTATTCACCGTTGGTTCGCTCCATGGCTAAAGAAGAAGGAATTGGACAATCAGAATTGGACCAAATTCCAGGCAGTGGAAAAGAAGGACGCGTCACGAAAAAAGACATTGTTGCTTATTTAGAAAAAGGACGCACAGCGTCGGTACCTAGTGCCGCAAACCACACGCCTACGGCGAGTCCCGCTGCAGCCGCCACGGTGGCAGCACCCGCATCAACTCCTGCTCCCAAAGCCGCTACACCTGCTGTTAAAATTGGAGCTGGCGACGAAATCATTGAAATGGACCGCATGAGAAAACTCATCGCAGACCACATGGTGAATTCTGTGCAGACGTCGCCGCACGTTACCAGCTTTGTAGAAGCAGATATGACGAAAGTGGTACTTTGGCGTAACCGCGTAAAAGGTGAATTCCAAAAGAAGCACGGCGAAAAAATCACTTTTACACCGATCATCATGGAAGCCATCGTTAAGGCCATCCAAGATTTCCCAATGATCAATGTGAGCATCGACGGTACAAACATCATTAAGCACGGCAACATCAATGTTGGTATGGCTGCAGCACTTCCATCAGGTAATCTTATCGTTCCAGTGGTTAAAAACGCAGACCGACTGAGCTTATTAGGCATCACAAAGGCGGTAAATGATTTGGCTAATCGCGCTCGAAACAACCAACTCAAGCCCGATGAAATTAGCGGCGGAACCTACACTTTAACCAATGTAGGAACCTTTGGTAACGTAATGGGCACGCCGATCATAAATCAACCTCAAGTAGCAATCATGGCTGCCGGTGCTATTGTTAAAAAGCCTGCCGTTGTTGAAACACCGGAAGGCGATGTGATCGCTGTTCGCCACAAAATGTTCCTTAGCCACAGTTACGACCACCGTGTGGTAGATGGTGCGCTAGGAGGTATGTTTGTGAAACGTGTAGCTGAATATTTAGAATCGTGGGATTTAAATCGGGAGATTTAATTCCAAAATTTATAACTTTATAAAGCCGCCCTTAGGGGTGGCTTTTTTTTGAATTTAATCGTACTCCAATGAAATTGAAACTTACCCGTCCCATTTGTTTTTTCGACCTAGAAACCACGGGCGTCAATGTAACCAGTGACCGCATCGTGGAAATCTGTGTCCATAAAATCCATACCGACGGTACGGAGGAAACCCATACCTGGCGAGTAAATCCGACGGTACCCATCCCGATCGGGGCATCTTTAGTCCATGGAATCTACGATAAAGACGTGGCCGACGAACCTACATTTAAAGAATTGGCAGCTACAGTACATCAACTCATCAGTGATAGCGATCTTGCCGGTTACAACAGTAATAAATTCGATATCCCCCTGCTGGCAGAGGAGTTCTTGCGCGCAGATATTGATTTTGACATGGGGAAGCGTAAAGCGGTCGATGTTCAAAATATATTCCACCGCATGGAGCAGCGTACACTAAGTGCAGCGTATAAATTTTATTGCGGTAAAAATTTAGACGGAGCGCATACCGCAGAAGCGGATGTGCTTGCCACCTACGAGGTCCTCAAAGCGCAAATAGAACGCTACGAAGAACTAGAAAACGATATGAATTTCCTTTCAGCGTTCTCTAACAGGCAGCGCGTTGCAGATTTCGCTGGCTTTATCGCATTTAACGACGATGATGAAGAAATCTTTACCTTCGGAAAATACCGCGGTATGACGGTGAAATCGGTGCTTCAAGAAAACCCAGGCTATTTCAGCTGGATTCAAAATGCAGATTTCCCGCTATACACGAAAAAGGTGTTAACGGCCATTCGACTAAAGAATTTCAATAAATAGTAAAACGTCTGAAATGAAAATCATCTGTATCGGAAGGAATTACGCTAAACACGCTGAGGAACTGAATAATCCTATTCCAGAAGAGCCGGTGGTTTTCCTCAAACCTGATACAGCTATTCTGCTAAAGAAGCACCCCTTTTTCATTCCTGAGCACAGCAATGACGTGCATCACGAGATTGAGGTTGTAGTTAAGATCAATAGATTAGGAAAGCACATTGAACCCCGTTTCGCCCATAAATACTACGATGAGATTGCTTTAGGTATCGACTTCACAGCACGCGATGTACAAGCCAGATGCAAAGAAAAAGGACTCCCTTGGGAGAAAGCAAAGGCGTTTGACGGATCGGCAGCAGTATCGAGATTCTTCGCTCTAGATAAAATAGGCAAGCCTATTCAAGACCTTCATTTCCATCTCGACATTAACGGGAAAACGGTTCAAACCGGACACACAAAGAATATGTTATTCTCTGTAAATGAGATTATTAGCCACGTGTCGAAGTACTTTACTTTAAAAACTGGCGATCTCATTTTTACAGGAACTCCAGCTGGGGTTGGACGTGTGGAACACGAAGATTTATTGGAGCTTTTCCTCGAAAATGAGCGTGTTTTTTATTTCAATGTGAAATAGCTTCAATCAGCATATTTTAAACTTGGTACATTAAAGTGCCACTTTTGTTGACTTTCAGGTCGGGCGCATTGCCATTTTTATATATTTGTAACTACCCTGAAAATACGTTAACACAAACGCGTTAAAATGAAGAAAAGCTTACTAGCTGTACTCCTTATTGCCCTCGCTTCCCCAGCGGTTTTTGGACAATTTGCCCCACCAATTGATACCGTTTACACGGAAAATTTCGATGGAACCCTAGGCGCCGACTCGATTGCCGCCAACTACAACACGGATTCTACCAACGCCACGCGCTCTTGGAACGATACGACGTACATCAAGACTACGGGTAATGCATCGTTTCACACGCAGATCTACGCGAGTGATTCCATCGTTTTCGAAACGGATGCCTTTACCACAGTCACGTACACGAATGTTCGATTGACGTTTGACCACATTTGTAAAATTCGCTACATCCAAAAAGCGTTTATCCAAATGTCACGCGACAACGGTGCGACTTGGGTGAACCTTACAAGCAGTCATTATCAAGGCGGCAGTCCACAGTTCGGTTCACAGGGCTGGTTCAACGAACTGTCTTACCCATCACAACTGCTCACACCTTACTGGTACGGTCCCACCATCGGTAATTCAAACACCGGTACAGGACCTACGCCAAACACGGCCTCAGATTGGTGGGCTCGTGAGACCTTCGATCTCAGCAGTTATTTGGGTGCTTACGACAACACAAACGCTCAATACGGTTATGCCAACTGTAAGCTCCGCTTCATTATGTCGAATAAAACAGGTACACCTTCACCTGCAGCATTGGACGGATGGTTTGTAGATAATATTATGGTTGAGGGTGCACCTTGTGAGTTGGAGCCCCCAACTATTGATTGGGTCAATGTGAGTGTTCCTGCAAAACCTATCGGTGCCCGTTACATGCCTACGCAAGCCGTTCGTGTCAAAGGAAAAGATAATGTTGGGGTAGATAGTATGCGCATCTACATGCGTCGCTATGATTACTCGGCGAGCTCTTGGGGCACATGGACCGATTCTTTGATGAGTTCTTCATTCTCTTCAAACTGTCCTGATTCTTCTCAATACACCTACACCTTTGGTAATATCGATATCCATGATACGATCGAATGGTACGTTCGGATTTTTGACTGTGCCTGTCCAAACGTGGTGAGAGATCCTTTAGAATCTGCCTCCATCTTTGCTTATAAATTCTGGAGAGACGCAGGTCTTCCACCCATCTGTGGAACCACCACGCAAAATTCTTTCCCTTATTCTACTACACTTCCTGTTGACCAGGACTTTGAAAACAACGTCTACTGGGTAGCGGGATCTGGATCGGGTGCTACAGGGGTGAGTCACCGTGGTAACTTCCCGGATCAAAACCCACCTTACGGCCTGAACTATAAGGTCATTCCAAATGAGAATACCATTGGTTTTGCTTGGTCCATCCGCACCGGGAGTACAGAAACAAACCTTACAGGTCCAGACGGAGATGCTTCACCCAATGGCGGTGGTAAATACATTTACACTGAGGCAGAGCAGGGTTCCGCCAATGACAAAGCACACTTCATCACGCCTTGTTTGGATTTGAGAAACTACAACTGTGCTATCCTGGAGTTCGACTACCACATGTACGGTGCACACGTAGATTTCCTTGCCATTACCGCGGATACCGGATTCAACACCTCTTCCTACACTGGATTAGCGCGTATTGACGGGCAAAAACAATCCAAATCAAGTGATCCCTTCAAAACCTTTTCTGTTGCGTTGAATGACATTACAGGTGATTACGCACGTCTTCGTTTTTCTGTCAACAGAGGAAACTCATTAAAAGGTGATGTAGCGATTGATAACATTCGTATTTACGAACCCGCAGCCTACGAAGTTGCATTGCGTGAAGTATTTAACCCAGAAAACGGTTACTGTTCGTATTCCAACAATGAAACTATCGATTTGTGGATTCAGAACAACGGATGTACAAGCTTAGATAGCGTACCTATTACTTGGGAATTTGACTATACAAATACTTCAGGTTCGACAACGAATCAAACGCATACAGAATACATCACTAATAAAACACTGGAAACGGGTGACTCTACTTTTTACACCTTTGCTACTGGTCCTAACTTAAGCGGTTACGGTATATATGATATCTGGGTATACACGGAGCAGCCTGGTGATACGGTTGCCACGAATGATACTATTGGGCCAATCCGAATTGTACACGAAGAGCCATACGCTACCTTCCCTTATGTCTTAGATTTTGATGGTGCTGCTACTACAGCTGGAAATAACACAGCTGCAAATGCGGGTAGTTTCCCGAACAACGTTTGGACTCCAGTTCCCACAGGAAACAGCGGAGAATACGCCTTCATGGTGGGTCATGAATGGACGCCTACTATTGGTAGTGGACCAATCACTGATAAAAGTGGACAAGGGAATTATCTCGTCGCCGAAGGTAACTATGGTGTTTCTCCTGCATCTGCAACCCTCGTGTCTCAGTGTTTAGATTTGAGCAACATGACTAAACCAGTACTTCAATTCCGTCATCACATGTACGGTGCTGATATTGGTGCGATTCGTGTTCAATGGATCAAGGACGGTGATAACTTTTGGTCCAATCCTATGACACCGTTTACTACTACCCTCACGGATGAAAAGGACAACTGGTCTTTCTATGAAGTGGATTTAAGTGCTCAAGCGGGTAACTTAATTAAGCTGCGCTTTATTGCGCAGAAATCAGGTTTTGGCGTGGCTGCTGATATTGCTTTCGACGATATCGTTATTGTCGATAAAGCGAATACAGATGTAGGTGTTGATGCCATCATTAACCCTGCAGCACGTATCAATCTCGTAGGTGGCCCTGCCCAGCTTAAGGCAGAGTTTAAAATCAGAAACTTTGGTCAGAATGCACAAACAAACGTGCCTATTACCTATACCATCACTCCTACTTGTGGATCGAATGCAGGTGTAAGTACCACATATACCTTTACCCACAGTGCTTCCATCCCTGCAGGTGGTAATATCACGGTAACAGACAACTCAAATACCGTGTCTTGGCCCACAGGAACATTTGAAATGTATGCCTACACCGGCAAAGCCAACGATAATAATACTTGGAATGATTCAGCCTATGTGAAATCTGCGGGTTGGCCGGAAGTTTATATTCAATCCGGCTTTGTTGAGGATTTCGAAAGTTGTAATAATGGGGATCCTTCTGGTTTCTTCGTTGCCGGTGACTTAGATCTTTGGAAAGTTGATCAAATCAATGCCCTAGGAAATAATAACGGTATGGCTTCGCGTCCTAACCAGAACGTACCTGGTGGTCTAGAGGAATTCTTATACTTCCCTCGCTTCATAGGCTTTGATACCATTGCTGGTGCTGAATTGCGTTTAGTACACGATGTAGATTTAGGTGCGGGTGATGTTGCACTTATAGAATTTCAAGGTAACGGAACCTGGAACACACTAGGTTTCTGGGATCCGCAGAATGTAGTCAGTACCAACTGGTACAACACAGGTACATCAAGCGTAGGCGATGCATGGGCTGGTGCCCAGGGTCAAATGAGCTCTGCGTGGCCATTGTCTACATGGAATTTCTCTGCAGCACCGCTTATCCTTCGTGCGCGTTTAAAAACAGGTACGGGTAATAGTGACGGATGGAACTTAGATAAAGTTGAAGTTTATATCCCACCACAAAACAGTGCGGCACCTATTAATGTAACCACTGTGGAATACTTGCCTGTACCAGATCAAAACAATCACCTAAAGACCCTTATTAAAAACACGGGTGCGAAAGTCCTAGACAGCTGTTTGGTTGAGTTTAGTACGGACGGTGGAACGACTTGGTCTAATCCAGAGCAGGTGGTATTTAATCCACCTTTAGTTCCAAGAAAAACAGCTTGGTACGAATTCACTCAAGATTGGGTTAGCCCAACCAGCGGTCTTTACAATGTTTGTGTACGCACATCGCGTCCTGACAGTAAGCCGGATAATGATCCAAGTGATGACCAAATCTGTGCAGATATTACGGTTCTGGATAAAATCATCATGTCTGTAGACAGCTCCTACTGTAACGACTTTGACGATCCGTCATTGACGCCATGGTTGACGCTAAACGCATTTGTTAAAGACGGTCTTACCGCATGGGAACTGGGTACTCCAGCTGTAGCTCCTCTTGTGAGCGCAAACAGTGGTTCTAATGCTTGGATGACGGATCTAGATTCTAACTATAAAAAACGTGATTCCTCTGCCTTGTACACTCCTGTGTTCCGCTTGGATTCAGGACAGACCTATACCTATGAGTTCATGCACGCCTTCTCGACGGAGATCTACCACGATGGCGGAACAGTCGATGTCACTTTTGATGGTGGAATTACTTGGCACACCGTAGGTACGAATCTCTATGGTGCAACATGGTTCAATACGAGCTTCGTTACTTCATTAGACGTATTTAAGCCAGGTTGGACGGGATTGAGTAATGGATGGCAACAAGCGAAACTGAACCTCGCCGTAGATACAGCGCGTAATGCCATCTTTAGATTCCGCTTTGGTTCTGATGAAACTATTAATAAAGCCGGTTGGGCAATTGACGATTTCTGTTTCTACAAAACCAGTGACGACGATAAAATTTATGTCATTGGTCAAGAAGAATTGGAACAAAATATTGGTGTGGGTAATATCCACCCTAACCCAACTTCAGGAATCGCCCAATTACCGATCAGCTTCCAAAGCGATGCAGATGTGCTGATTACCGTTCACAATACACAAGGACAAATCCTCGAACAACGCACAGTTCACGGAACCTCTGGAATTCAAACCTTTACTATTGAGACGTCTTCATGGGCATCCGGTATGTATTTGGTTGAAACGGTCACGCCGCTCGGTACCGACGTTCAACGTTTGATTGTAGAGTAATACAACAACCAACTCTTTTTTTTCACCCTCGCACTTCTTTCGAGAATGCGGGGGTGTTTTTTTACCGCACGTTTGTCACCTATGGTGCTGGTTTTGAGACAATATTTCCGAAAAACAGGAGTTGAAGAGACGAATTGTCACATGAAATTGGTAGGAATCAAGGTGGAACACCTTTTGAAAGAATTTGAGCAAATACCCAAGCCTTATGAATATCGAAAAATTCACAACGAAGAGTCAAAGTGTGATTGCTAAGGCCCAATTTCTGGCCGCAGACAAAAAACATCCTCAAGTCGAAGGACTACACTTAGTATTAGGGCTCATTGAAGAAGACCGTAGTGTCCTCCCCTTTGTTGCCCAGCAAGGTGAAATTGCTTTAGATCGACTAAAAAACGCATTGACAGCTGCTTATGAGAGTTTACCTACCCAAGACTCTACGAGTGAGACGTACATGGGGAGAGCGGCGGCTTTCGTTTTACAGAAAGCAATTCAAATTGCCGATGGCATGAAGGACGAATACGTCGCTACCGAGCATTTGCTTTTAGGGCTTCTCGAAGACAAGGGCAATGCAGGTAAGATGCTTGAAGATGCCGGCTTTACAAAGAAATTGGTCCTAGCCGCAGTAGAAAGTTTGAGAAAAGGACGTTCAGCCAACAGTTCAGGGGCTGAAAACACCTACAACAGCTTAGAGAAATACGCGAAGAATCTCAATACGATGGCGGAGGAAGGAAAATTAGACCCCGTCATTGGTAGAGGCGACGAAATACGTCGTGTCTTGCAGATACTATCGCGCCGAACTAAAAACAATCCTATTCTCGTAGGTGAACCTGGAGTGGGTAAAACAGCCATCGCAGAAGGATTGGCGCAACGGATATTAAGTGGAGACGCGCCCGAAAATCTAAAAGATAAAACGGTTTACAGCCTTGATATGAGTGCCCTGATTGCCGGAGCTAAATACAAGGGGGAATTTGAGGAACGTTTAAAGGCTGTGGTCAAGGAAGTGACCCAAAGTGATGGGAATATCCTATTGTTCATCGATGAAATTCATACGCTCGTTGGCGCAGGAAAGGGCGAAGGCGCTATGGATGCCGCTAATATTTTGAAACCCGCATTGGCTCGTGGAGCCCTTCGTGCTATTGGCGCCACTACTCTAGATGAATACCAAAAGTATTTCGAAAAGGATAAAGCACTGGAACGTCGTTTTCAAAAGGTACTGGTGGATGAGCCGGATCAAGAGAGCAGCATTAGCATTTTACGCGGGATTAAAGAGAAATACGAAACGCACCATAAGGTTCGCATTAAGGACGAAGCTGTGATTAGTGCCGTAGAACTGAGTACACGGTATATCAGTGACCGATTCTTACCGGATAAAGCGATCGATTTAATGGATGAAGCTGCGTCGAAGATTCGTATGGAGATCAATTCTAAGCCGGAGGAATTGGATATTCTGGACCGTAAAATTCTTCAACTTGAAATTGAGCAAGAAGGAATTAAACGCGAGGAAGACAAAAAGAAATTGGCCGCCATTAAAGCGGAGTTGAGCGATCTATACGAGCAGCGTGATGCGCTCAACGCCATTTGGGTGGGCGAAAAAAATAGAGCAGAGCGCATACAAGAGATCAAAGAACGTCTTGAGCAACTGCGGTTGGAAGCTGAAAAGGAAGAACGTGCCGGCAACTATGGACGCGTTGCAGAGATTCGATATGGATTAATGCAGGATGCTGAGAAGGAGTTAGAAACGGCGGAGGAAGCCATGGAACGCAGCGAGCGTACCATGATTAAAGAGGAAGTGACTGCCGAAGACATTGCGGAAGTTGTCAGCAAATGGACGGGCATTCCAGTACAAAAAATGCTGGAAAGCGAGCGCATGAAGTTGCTGAGAATGGAAGAGGCGTTGCATCAGCGTGTGGTGGGTCAAAATGCAGCCATTAAAAGTGTGAGTGATGCCATTCGCCGCTCGCGTGCAGGATTGGGCGATCCCAACAAGCCTATCGGAAGCTTCCTCTTTTTAGGAACTACAGGCGTGGGTAAAACGGAATTGGCAAAGGCGCTGGCGCAGTATTTATTCAATGATGAAAGTGCATTGACGCGCATAGATATGAGTGAATACCAAGAAAAGCACAGTGTAAGCCGACTCGTTGGCGCCCCCCCGGGCTACGTTGGTTATGATGAAGGCGGACAACTTACAGAGGCCGTACGACGCATGCCGTACAGCGTCGTTTTGCTAGATGAGATCGAGAAGGCCCATCCCGATACCTTTAATATTCTTTTACAAGTACTTGACGATGGTCGTTTAACGGATAATAAAGGCCGCACCGTGAATTTTAAAAACACATTGGTCATCATGACGAGCAATATAGGGTCCGCGGTGATTAATGAGGCAATGGAGCAATGGGAAGAAGCGCACTATGATGACTTAATGGACCGATTAAAACCCGAGCTCCTCGGCATGCTTCAAAAAATTGTGCGTCCTGAATTCTTAAATAGAATTGATGAAGTATCCGTATTTAGTCCGCTCGACAAATCCGAGATGACGCGGATTGTTCATTTGCAATTGGAGCTCGTGAAGAAGCGACTGGCCGAACAGAACATCACCCTCGAAGCCTCACGCGAAGCGGTGTACCATTTAGGAGAAATAGGCTTTGATCCCCAATACGGTGCACGACCGGTAAAAAGAGCCATACAAAATGAAGTGCTCAATGCTCTTTCACGCGCCATCATCGCAGGTGAAGTCAAGCCGGATGATGTCGTTTTATTAGACGTTTTCGAAGGTACGGTCGTTTTTAGAAACGTAGAATTACCCACTGCTACCTAGAACCGCCAAGGATTAAAGGAAGTAACCGAAAGGACCGCCCGTGGGCGGTCCTTTTCATTTAACGGTAAATCTGGCGGCTGTTCAGCCAATTCGTCCATTTGCGTTGATTTACCAAATGCCCTGCATAATTACGCGCGAAAGCATGGTAACCGGGTTGATCTGGATCAGCGCACATAAAGATAAAATCGTGCTCGGGCGCCTCCAGGATTGCCAATAGCGCTGCCTTTTCAGGAACGCAAATGGGTCCGGGCGGTAGACCAACGTTTTTATAGGTGTTGTACGGCGAATCAATGGTTAAATCTTTTCGCAGAACGCGGTGCACCACTTCCGAGGGATTTTTTTGTTGCATTGCATAGATTACGGTAGGATCCGCCTGCAACTTCATTCCTGCGGCTAATCGGTTCAAATACAAACGAGCCACTTTAGGACGGTCGTCCGCTTTACTGCTTTCCTTCATTACAATGGAAGCCAATGTACTGACCTCCCCCGGTGTCAAGCCCAATTCTTTAGCTTGACGAATGCGTGATGGCGTCCAAAATGAAATGGTATTTTGATACAGCTTTTTTGCCACCGTCTCTGCGCTGGCGTCCCAATAAAATTCATAGGTATCGGGTAAGAAAGCTCCTTGTTTTAAAGGCCCCTCCCATCCTTCCATAGGTGCTTGCAAGGCTTCATAAAGTGCAGGTGCATCCACCATAAGCTGAGGACTTAATTGGTCCGCGAGGTCCCTCAAGTTCTTCGCACTGTTGAAACTTACCTTCACAGGGCGCTGTAAACCCGCTTTCAACATGTTTACGATTCCATTACTACTCATGCCCTCCTCAATGACGTAATGCCCCGTTTTGAGCGTATCCAGACCCTTTTTCTTACCGATCAGGTAAAATCCTTCCGGCTGAAGGAGCAGTCCCGATTCAAACCACTCCTCATAAACCGTTTCTAGGGTGGTTCCGGGTGCTACATATAATTCATACGGAGCCAATTCTGGATTGACGTTTGCTTCGAAAACCGCATTGTAGCCTTTCCATACCAAAACAAGCAACAGACCTGGAATAAGCACGCCTATTGTAATTACCATCAGCTTCCTCATGAAACTATTTTTTGAAAGAGTTGTGCATTTTGATGGGTACCGTCGAACCACACCCAATCTTCTAGCATTCCAACCGCACGGTATCCGCTTTGTTCGAACAACTGTGTGGAGGCATCATTATTCGTAGGGACATGGGCATAAAGACTATGCAACCCGAGCGTCTTAAAGCAATACGCTTCGAACGCTCGCAGTACCCGTTTACCCAATCCTTTGCCCCGATACGCCGCTGAAAGTACAATGCCAATTCCCGCTTTACGCGCTACAGGATCGTAATCAAAAAGATCGACTGCACCCGCCGTTTGTCCGTTGTAGACAAAAAGCAAACGAAGTTGACCATCGCGTTGTAAGTTGCCTGGCTGTGTGGCCAAATAATCGGCCAGTACCTTTTTACTCCAAGGCTCCTTGCTAATTCCTAAATGCCAAAGCGTTGCATCGTTTTCTATACCGTAAAGCCATTGCAGGTCTTCCGGCTCAGGCGCGCGCAAGAATCCGTTCTCCGTCACTTTAATCATAACGGCAACAATCCTTTAAATACTTGCGTTGCAGGTCCAGTAAGGACGACATCTGTAAACGGTCCACTTCCTTTGAAATCTACCGTCAATATTCCTCCTTGTGCATACAGCCTTACCGGTGCAGCAGGTACCCAACCCTGGGCTACCGCAACCATCGCGGCTGCAGTTGCTCCGGTTCCACAGGCCAACGTTTCGTTTTCTACACCACGTTCGTACGTGCGTATGGAAAGTTCACCTTCACACGCTTGAATAAAATTTACATTTGCCCCTTCCGGCCCATACGATGCTCGAATACGACGTGCGGTAGTTACAAAATCTGGTCCCGGTTCCCGATGCTCGACGTGATGTGGAGAGCCCGTATCTATAAAAAACCCATTATTTCGAGCGACTACAGCAGGGGCATCGATCATACTTAAGGCAACGCTCGATGGAGCGACCACAGCAGTGTGTGGCCCATCAATAGCATGAAAATTCAACGTGCCCTCGGCGGCAATTCCTAAATCCACTGCAAACCGTGAAATGCATCTGCCACCATTTCCGCACATGGTACTTTCCCTTCCATCAGAATTAAAATACTGCATGTAAAAATGATCACCTTCCACTTTCGGCGCTTCTAATAACATTAATCCGTCAGCACCAACGCCGTAGTTGCGGTGGCACCATTGTGCGATAGTTTCAGTCGTTAAGGTCAGCGAACCGGATCTATTATCAATGAGGATGAAGTCATTTCCAGCGCCGTGGTATTTATAAAATTCTACGTAGGCCATCCCAATGGGTGTTAAAAGGCGTTAAAGTTATGCGTTTCGACGAGGTCTGTGCGTTGATTTGGTGTACAATTTGAAGGTACGAAGGAAACAAGAATCTAACGAATGAACCTTATGAAAGCATTACTGAAATCCATTGGTCGTCCCATCGCGTTTACTGCTATTGGCGGATTAGTGGCACTGGGGGCAGCGCACAGCTTGGGATGGACTGGAAAAACTGTCATTATTGAGGATACGAATCAGAGCGTCTCACAAGTGAATTGGGCTGCAGACCGTCCTCTGCCCTCTGCACCGACAGATTTTGTTGCAGCAGCGGAGCGCACCGTAGAAGCGGTGGTTCACGTTAAGACCACTGCCGAACGTGTGCAGAACTACTACAATCCGTTCAATGATTTATTCTTTGGTCGGCCGTCTACCCCACAAAAATTTGAAGTAGAAGGCTCCGGATCTGGCGTAATTCTGACTGAAGACGGTTACATCGTTACCAATAATCACGTCATCAAGGGTGCAAAGACCATTGTGGTGACGACCTCAAACAATGACGAATACGAAGCAGAATTGATCGGGACGGATCCCACAACTGATATTGCTTTGCTAAAAATAGCGGGCAACGCGTTGACGAAAGTGGATGTTGCAAACTCCGACGAGGTCCGACTAGGTCAATGGGTCCTTGCTGTAGGCAACCCGTTCAACCTAACCTCCACAGTTACCGCAGGGATTATTTCTGCAAAAGGTCGAGACATCAATATTATCGACGAGCAAAGCGCAATTGAGAGCTTCTTACAAACGGATGCTGCTGTTAATCCAGGCAATTCAGGAGGCGCTCTGGTCAACACTGCCGGGGAATTGGTAGGAATCAATACCGCCATTTCTTCTCGCAGTGGCTCTTTTGAAGGCTACAGCTTCGCCGTCCCGGCCAACCTCATGCTTAAGGTCGTTAATGATTTAAAGGTATACGGACGCGTTCAACGTGCATTCATAGGCATCAACTACAATGAAGTGACCGCCGCATTAAGCGAAGAATTGAACCTTGAGATCAATAAAGGAGTGTACGTCGCTAATGTCATACCAGGCGGAGCAGCAGACGATGCAGGTATCCTTAAAGGAGATGTCATTATTAATGTCAACGGAAAGGCTATTACCACCGGAGCTGACTTGACGGAAGCATTGGGGCAGCATAGACCTGGAGAGAAACTCGCTGTAGTGGTCAACCGTTCTGGTAAAAACAAGCCCTTTGAAGTACTCCTCAAAAATAAACTAGGCACTACTGAAATGCTCACCAAAGAAGAAGAGATACTGCGCAGTTTTGGCGCGGATCTCGAGGATTTAAGTAGTACGGACAAGCGTCGCTTAGGACTTCGCTACGGCATTAGAGTCTCTGAAGTGCTGGGTGGCCGATTCGAAAATGCCGGCATTCCCAAAGACTTTATCATCGTCAAACTCAACAACGTTTATGTAGAGAACGTCGAAAGTTTTGAACGTCTTGTGCGACAATTTAGTCCAGGAGACGGTGTGCTAATCCAAGGATTTGAACCTAATGGCAAGGCGAATTACTACGCTTTTGAGTGGTAACCAAACTTTACAGTACATAAATACTCCCCCACTATACGCGGTGCGTTCAGTGGGGGATTTTTTTTACGCCAAAGTCACCCATCAAAGTGTACATTTTACACTGTTTACAACCAACTTAAACTACTGTTTTACAGAAGACTAACAAGTAGAAATAAACCTTTCTAACTCTAACGAACTGCCCTAACTTTGTGCTTAGAACCACCAAAAACTATCACATGATTGCTCAACAAGAGTACACTCAAAAAGTGGGGCTTCGTATTCAAAACGAACGCCTTGCAGTGGACGTAAGTGCCTGCGTACACGAACTCTTTTACAACAGAGGCATTGAAATTACCATGTTCCGCAACCAGCTCCGGGATAAAAGTGCAAGCCAAGTTTTGGAACTGCATCAATACGCCTCGGATTTCGTTGGTAAGCCTATTCGCGTAGAGGATACGCTGGAGATGCTTCTTGCACTTAAGCGAACCGCTATCGAACACGCGAAGCTCGATATCGGTCGGATCACACACGAATGGTCACAAACGGACGATACGGCTGACCATTGGATCATGGACCATTTAGGAAGCTTTTTTAAGCCGACTACCCTAGAACCTCGAGATGTTATTCTCTTCGGCTTCGGTCGCATTGGCCGATTGTTAGCACGGGAACTAATCGTGCAAGAAGGCAGCGGACACCAGCTCAGACTTCGTGCTGTTGCCGTTCGAAGTATTGATGCAGCCAGTCTTCATAAAAGAGCATCACTCTTAAAAATTGATTCTGTACATGGAGATTTTCCCGGCACCATAGCGGTAGACGAAGAAAACCTTGCACTCATCATTAACGGGCGTCCCGTTTATTTCATTCCTGCTCCGGACCCCACCAAAGCAGATTACACCGCCTACGGAATCAACAAGGCCTTACTTATTGACAACTCTGGTGCATTTAGAGATGAAACCGCTCTGAATAAGCACCTTGAAGGAAAAGGTGTTGATAAAGTACTATTGACCGCACCCGGAAAGGGCATCCCAAACGTGGTTTATGGCGTCAATCAGAACAGTGTTGCGAAGAGCGACCGCATCATATCCGCAGCCAGTTGTACCACAAATGCCATTTCGCCAGTGCTTAAAGTGGTTAATGATCACTTCGGTATAGAACGCGGTCACCTAGAGACCATTCACGCCTATACGAACGATCAAAACCTAGTGGACAACATGCACAGTAAATACCGTCGTGGAAGGGCTGCGGCGATGAACATGGTCATCACAGAAACAGGAGCGGGTAAAGCCGTGGATAAATGCATCCCAGGACTGGGTCAAAAACTCACCTCTTCTGCCATTCGCGTACCTGTACCCAATGGCTCATTGGCCATACTTAACCTGCAGTTAGAGCGTCCAACAGATCTCGATGCATTGCACAACTGTATGAAGGAAGCAGCTTTATCTGGTGCGCTGGTGGAGCAAATTCACTACAATACATCCAATGAATTGGTTTCCTCTGATATCGTTGGAAACCCCTGCCCGTCTATCTATGATGTCAATGCCACTCAAGTCACAGAAGATGGTAAATCTGCCGTACTCTATGTGTGGTATGATAACGAATACGGGTACAGTCGACAAGTGCTGCGACTTGCTAAGCATTTTACAGGCGTTCGCCGGCCAGTATATTACTAATCACAATCAAACCTAAGTGAAATGAAGAAGGGCCCGGTGCATGCGCACGGCACCTCTATGTCTTATAGTATATACTGACGTCTATTGCCCCTCGTCGATGATGAGTTTCAGTAATCCAGTATTTGAATTTATACTCTCTTCGAGACTGATCATACTTTCAGTATTCTCTACACCCTCAATATCATTAATTCTAAAAATGACGTCTTTAGCGTGGGAAGCATCACGACAACGAATCTTGCAGAAGATGCCGTATTTGCCCGTAGCTAAATGCGCTACAGTCACCTCTGGCACACTTTTCAACGCTTCTATTATCTGAGGAGAAGTAGACGATCTGGAGGTGAATAACCCTACATATGCGATAAATCCAAAGCCTAGCTTTTCGTAATCGACACTGATGGAAGTGCTTTTAATAATACCCATTTGTTCCATCTTCTTCACACGAACATGAATAGTACCAGGGCTAACTAAAAGATCCTTAGCAATTTCAGTAAAGGGTTTTCGTGCATCCTTTACTAAATACTCTAGAATCTGTTTATCGAGTTTATCAATCTTCATAATGAGTAACTAGGGTTTATTAGCTCAGCTAAATTACTTGATAATCGCACACGTTACGCCTTTTTTAAGCGGATAAAGCAAACGATAGTTCGTTAATTTACTTTAAATTCAGTTTTATTGTTGTATTTTTACATTCTGTCCAACAGATAAAGCAATTTGTTGATTTAAATTTAAAAACATACGACTATGACTGAATTAAGCACTTCTACACCTTCACAGACCGCACTTTACACCATCAACAACCCTGAAAGCGTTATCGAAGTTTTTCTAGATGTTGAAACGTCAACGGTCCGCGAAGTAAAGTGCTTAAACCACAACCGTTGTAAAGAATATACCTACACTGCGGCTGAATATTTAGACCGCTACAGCCACCACCCTGCTGGGATGGCGGTTAAGGCAGCATTAGGAGCATAACAATCTTTCCGTTCACTCTGTTTGTATTTGGGTTAAAGTGGCGTTGAGGGAAAGCAACGCCACTTTTTTTATGCATAAAAAAGGCGCACCGTACGATGCGCCTTTTTCATTGGATGCCAGAGCATCTTATTTCTTGTAGAACGGAAGTTTTACCACCTGCGCCTTGATTGGCTTATTGCGGATCATGACAAAGAAAGTCGAACCTTCTTCAGACAATGCCGCAGGCACGTAACCCATTCCTATATTCTTGCCGGTGGAAGGACTGTTTGTACCCGATGTAACGCGACCAATGATTGCACCGGATGCATCTGCGATAGGGTAATCGTGTCTAGGGATACCACGATCAATCATCTCGAATCCTACAAGCTTGTTCTCCGCACCCGCCTCTTTCTGGGCCTGAAAAAGCTCGCAAGAGACGAAGTCTTTAGTGAACTTCGTAATCCATGAAAGACCTGCTTCAATAGGACTTGTGGTATCATCAATATCATTTCCATAGAGGGCCATACCCATCTCTAAACGAAGGGTATCTCTTGCGCCTAGGCCCGCTGGAAGCAATCCAAAGGCATCACCTGCCTGAACAACCGCATTCCAAAGCGCTTCGGCTACATTATTTGGGACGTACAATTCAAAACCGCCTGAACCCGTATAGCCTGTGGCAGAAATAATCACGTCCGATATACCTGACATTTGTCCTACCGTAAAACTGTAGTATTTGATGTCGGATAAATCAATCTCAGTGAGGGTTTGCAAGAGTGGAACTGCATTAGGACCTTGAACTGCTAAAAGGCTGTAGTCGTCGCTTTCGTTGCGTAATGTCACGTCAAACTGTGGCGCATAATGCATCAGGTGGTTCCAGTCCTTTTCTATGTTCGATGCATTGACCACCAACATGAAATGTTGCGCAGAAAAGCAATACACTAATAAATCGTCAACAATACCACCTTGTGCGTTCGGCATGCAGCTGTATTGGATTTTGCCCGGTAATAATCGGCTTACATCATTCGAGGTAACCATTTGCAAAAAGTCCAGGGCTTGTGGACCTTCAACGAAAAATTCCCCCATGTGACTGACATCGAACATACCTGCGGCCTCACGTACTGCAGCATGCTCCAATTTTAGCCCATTGTATTGAACAGGCATGTTGTACCCCGCAAACGGTACCATTTTCGCACCTAAAGCTTCATGAACATGGGTCAGTGCGGTGGTTTTTAAATCATTACTCATTGTGATTGGTTCTTTATTCGTTAACCGTGACTTTCAGAGCAAAGTGAAACATGCTGCTCCTTTGGGCATTCGGCATTTGTATTATTTATCTTGAGGTCCACAGTTGGGTGTTGCCCGTACTGCGCTCAAACGCGGCAAAACTAAACATCAAAATAAAGTGGAACACTATACCTAGACATTCTTTGCCCCTTTCATCTAAAATTTGAGACTAAAATCTTCGTTACGCATTAAATAGATTCGCCAATTTCACCCCATATTCAATAAACTCAATCGTTTCATCCGTTCTGGCCAACTTCAGCTTATTAAAGACAAGCAAGGCTTCACCGTTGGATTCTATATGAGAGATTTGATGCTCTTCAAAGAAGCGTATGATGTCCTCAGTAAATAAGTTGCGTAGTGCTGCTTCATCATTGCCCAGAACCACAAATTTCTTCGAGAAGTTCGCATACATTTCAAATTCAAAATCTCGATAGCCGGTGAACGCAATGACACGATCGAACAACTTTTCATAGGTACGCTCTTTCTCCAATGTGAACAGTGGTAAAGTTTTATTCAATTTTAACACCATTGCAGTAGTGTTGAAGGTTTCTGCGGTAAAGGCTTTACCTTCATTAAAAGTGATGTCGGCAATCTCCCATGAAACGTCTTTATCTTCGAACGTGCCATTCAAACAATTGATTTTTCGTTCAATAGATCGTATTTCAAAAAAGTGGAATTTCTTGAGATAAGTGGTATTCCAATTGATTTGGCTGGAGAACAGATATCCCCTTTCCGTTGCTAAATTCCGAAGGCGCTTCTGTCTATTCGTTAAGCGAATGGCCGAGCTGGTGATCTTGAATTTTAAAGCTCTATTGAAGGTAGTTGAAGAGATGTGATCGTCCAAGCCGGAAATAAACACATTGCCCCCTGTTGCGCGCTGCTTCATGAGGTACTCCACAAGGTAGTCCATGTAGGACATGTCGACCAGACGAGCTTCTGAAAGATCAATATTGACATCGGTACCGGCAGGGATTTGGGCAACCAGCTTATCTATTTTTAGAATACATAAAAAATTGGCCACCCCTCTAATTTTAAGGTTGTACCCACCTTCCGGAAGGCGAATGAGTTTTGTTCTGGATTTGTAAACAAGATTGAAAAACTGGAGTACGGGTACTTTTGCTAAAAGAATGTGGGTGATCAGCACCAGTAGAGAACCACCAAGCAAGCCTACTAATAGATTCGTGTAGAGGGTCAAAACCATGGTCGCAACAAAGAAAACCAATTGCTCAATACCCTGATTATAGACTTGTTTAAATACCGCAGGTGAAGCCAATTTAAATCCTGTGTTCACTAAAAGGATGGCGAAAGCACACAAGGGAACTTGACGCATGACCGGACTCAAAACCACTATGAATAGTAACAGTAGCAGCCCCTGGTACAAGTTCGACCATTTGGTTTTCGCACCGTTGTGGATATTTACAGAACTTCTGATGATCACCGAAATAATGGGCAGCCCGCCAATCATGCCTGCAACCATCGTACTAATGCCAATTCCGGTTAAATCTTTATTTAAATCCGTCTTGCGCTTGTAAGGATCAATTTTATCCACGGCTTTGGCAATGGCCAAATGTTCTATACTGGTAATGAGAAGCATTGAGAATACAATGGACCAAAACTCTAAGGTATCTACCTTACCAAAATTAGGGTGCATGATGGAGTCCCATATAGAATTAGGAATATCTAAGAGCAGATGAGGACCCACGGAAAAGGAATTGCCTAAAAGTGGTATTTCGTGCGGCTCAAAGAAATTGAATAGATAGACCAATGGTATGGAAAGCGCAATCACCCAGATAGGAACGGGCAGAAAATGAAAGAATCGATTCGTTATTCGCTTACTAAACACAATCATCAGCAAACCGAGCAGCGAAATAAGGACGACAAATGGATTCGCATGTGGCAGCATAAGCACTGCATCTACCAGATTGTCAATGATACTGGAGCTCTCCGAATGCGTTCCTAAAGCAACGTGAATCTGCTTGGCAAAGATGATGATGCCAATGGCCGCTAAGAGGCCTTGAATAACCGAAGGATGAAAAATATCGGCTATTTGACCCAATTTAAAAATGCCCAACAACGTTTGGAGTGCACCTGAGACCACAATAGCGGCGAGCACGTAGTTGAAGGCTTGACCAGAACCGTCGTCCATAAGAACAATCCCTAGCAATATGACGCCGATCACACCTTTAGCCGGCCCATTGACCGAAACGTGACCGCCACGATACAAGGTCGTCACCACTCCACCGACAACCGCAGAAAAGATACCCGCCATGGCCGGTGCTCCCGCAGCTAGAGCAATACCTAGTGATAAAGGCAAAGCGATCAGCGCAACACTTACGGCCGCAATCATATCGCTCTTCCAATTCTGGATTAATCCTTTAAAACCTTGATTCGGTATACCTTCCATGAATTATCTACTTCTTTAACGTATTCATTACTGCTCTTAACTCTTGCTTCGTTCCATGAAAAATTCGTCCTATGCGACCCTTAGGACCCGAGGCAAACACATATTTTCCGCTGTACGCTAAGCTGTGCATGGCTGTGCTGTCCAATTCATGTACAACCGAATCCGCGTAATACATGCCGGCGGTTCCCGTAAAATACAAATTCTGCCCTGCACCCACTACATCGGAACTGTACGGAAGGCGACTAAGATCTGCATTCGTTGTGTAGTAGGCACTTTCAGGATCGTATTCAATGGCATTTCCTAATGCTGCAATATCGAAGAGGTAATCGCCGCCCACAATGATGTAACGATTGTTGTGCCAATCGTGAGCAAATGCGCCCTGGCTCGGCAAACCCTGGGGTAACTCCAGCCATTTGGCTGCCCAATTTTTCCCGCCATTCGACGACAGGTGGATTCGCGAAACGGTTCCACCTGTTACAATACTCAGCGTTGAATCGTGGTAAAGCATAGATGATCCACTTGCAGCAAATGCCGCCTCACCGTCAATTGCGACTGGACCTTCAATCTCCGTCCAATGCCTACCGCCATCTGTGGTCTGTAAAAGCTTGAAACGTCCGTTTACAGGATCGCCAAAAACCCATCCCAGCGTATCGTTCGCAAATGCAATGCCGTCTAAAAAGGTGGTTTGTGCCGTATCCGAAAACACCCGCGACCAATGTGCACCGCGGTCGTCAGTAAAGTAAATGTAGGAAGGTGCGCCCGCACTAACGGCGAGGAAGCGGGAATGATCCTGGGCCCATACGCTACGGAACTGACTCTCTGGTGCGTCCGGGATTTGCATGAATTCCCAATGGATTCCCGCGTCGAGACTGTAACAAAAACTGCCTTGGGTACCGCCTACAACGACTACGCTATCGTCTACTGCATGTAAACCGCGAAAACTGTACTCCTCGCCGGCTTCGTACAGTGGTATGAAGAGTGGACCGACGTTTACCGTCGGTTGGTCGCAACTCCATGTGAACAACACAAATAATACCGTTATCCCTAAGAAACCTATCCCCTTATGTCGCTTCAACATGCATTTTTAGCTTTTCCTCAAGATAAGCCGAAGGGATTAAAATGCAAAGTAAATAAACGGCTGAACCTCAGCACTAAGGATTTGATAAATGACCATAGTTGCGGCAAGAGCAAGCGCGAACAGCGCCCAAAGGGGCGCGGTGCTAACGGCCCGGCGAAGGCGGGCCTTGTGAGCGCTCGGAATCCAGTGGATGCAATAGCCCAAGATGAGGACCGTAAAATACTTCCAGTTCCCGGCAAGCACTCCGCCAACGGTGGACCAACCAAAGTCATTTGGAATTTTTGCAAGGATTTGAATAGCGCCGTCCCAGGTTGGCGAGCGGAACCATGCCCGTGTAAAAGTGATAAATACCAAAGTGATCACTAAACCTATGGCACGGTTGTACCAGCGCGACTTATCCGCCCACGGTGAAATTTTCTTCCAATTCTTATAGACCACTAGACCTACACCATTGAGCGTACCCCAGGTAACAAAGTTCCAAGAGGAACCGTGCCAAAGTCCTCCTAATACCATGGTCAACATGAGGTTGATGTTGGTATTGACCCAACGCTCTGCTGTGGCACTGTAGCGCATGAGTAAATAGCCTCCAGCGAAGAGCACACCGAGCAATACAGAAAGTAAGGGTTGGTCCACCACTAAAGCAATCATTACTAAAAAGAGGAATACAATAAGGTAAGAGGCTATGGAGCCGGTTCTATTGCCCCCCAATGGGATGTACAGGTAATCGCGCAACCAAGTCGACAATGACAAATGCCAGCGACGCCAGAATTCGGCCACTGAGGAGGCCTTATAAGGACTGTTAAAGTTTTTCGGCAAGGTGAATCCTAAGAGCATTGCAATACCAATAGCGACGTCCGTATAGCCTGAAAAATCTGCATAGACCTGCATGGAGTAGCCGAAGAGTGCACTCATGGTTTCAAAACCGCTATAGAGTTGAGGGTTATCGAAGACGCGATCGATGAATTGGACCGCGAGGTAATCCGCGAGGACCAATTTTTTAAGCAATCCGTTTAAAATCCAAAACACTGCTAAACCTGCGCGCTCTTTCGTTAATGCATACGGTTGATAGAGCTGAGGAATAAATTCGGAAGCACGTACTATAGGGCCGGCGACCAATTGCGGAAAGAAACTCACGTAAAACCCAAAGTCAAAGATGCTTTTAACCGGCGCTACATGGCCCCTGTAGATATCGACACTGTAAGAAATGGTTTGAAAGGTGAAGAAGGAAATTCCAACGGGCAAGAGGATACGATCAAATACGAAATTAGTGCCGACGGCATTGTTCGTCCAGAGGGCGAATTGGTTCACGACCTCAATTTCTATTCCCGTTAAATCATGCAGGAAACCGGCAACAAAATAGGCGTACTTAAAATACCCGAGTACGAACAGATTCACCACAACACTCGAAGCAACAAGCGCTTGGCGTTGCCAGCGCACCTTGTTCCTAAATATGGCCCAACCTATACCAAAATCAATGGCCGTAGAAAAAAGTAAAATAATAAAGTAGAAGCCGCTGGTCTTGTAGTAGAAAAATAAGGAAACAGCGAAGAGGAAAAGGTTGCGACGAGCAGTATGTTTATAAACGACGCTGTAACCGCCCATGACCAGGGCAAAAAACACCCAGAAATAGCGCTGCGTGAACAGCAACGGACTGTCCTGCTGGTAGGTCAACCACTCTACTATATTCCACTGTTCCATCATGGGGCAAGGGCTTTTAAATGTTGCTCATAAGCCTCCCAAAATGCCCAAAAAAGTAGATCGGAATTTAGTTGGTATCCCGCTCTTGTAAAGTGAATTTTATCCGATTTCGCCAAACCCTGCTCTTCCCAAACCGCAATACTGTTTAAACCGCCCATTACCCCGAAAAGGTCCCATAGTGCCGCGTCGTGTTCTTTACTCAACTGTTCCATCACACGAACCACATCTAAAGCGTGCTTATTGGGCGTACGGCGCTTGTAATAACTGTCATTGTTAGTCATGAAGATGAAGGCACAATCAGGATTAATGGTTTGGAACCAATCCACAAGCGTATCGTATCGTGCCTTGTATTCTTCGGGGTGCCAATCGCTATCCGGCTTGTATGCATCATTGATTCCCAATCCGAAGATGACCAGGTCGGGTGCCACATAGGCCCCTTGCTCAATAAAATTCTCACTGCGTAAAAAAGACTTCGTTGCTGCCCCATTAACACCGAGAGCATGGTAAATCAAGCCGGGCTCATCGCGGACCATTTGAAGACCTTGTAGCGTGTACTGGTGCTCCCCTTCTGCGGGTGCGTTGAACGTAACGGCGATAGAATCTACCAATGCATTAAAAAACCAACAACGCACGCCGGCCAGCGTGTCTACAAACGTACTGTCCGGCGCTGGCGTACAAACGGGTACCATGGTATTGGACGAATAATGTTCAAAAACGCGCAGTTCTTTAAAGGCATAGGTTTTTCCAGGACCGCTGAAACTTTGTACTACAAAGCCGGCATCTGCATCGCGTGTTATGGCATCTATCCCACTAAACCCCCAAGGACAGTTGTTGCGTGGAATGGAATTTCTGCATCCCTCCCAAGTCCCTATTTTCTTCACGTAAAGATTACCCGGCATGTTGGTATTCGCCAATCGATGCGGAAAAAAGAAGCCGCGTTCTACATTTAATTCTGGGGCCAATTGGGCCAAATTCATGCGCATCGTATGACTCAAAGTCCCCCCCTGAACGTGCGAACCGCCCATGTGTACAACATTTACTTTGCCCTCCCCTTCAAATATGGTTCGGTCCAATTTCTCAAAGAAATGCGCCAAAGCATCTTCGGATCCAAAATACTGAAGCGACTGTTTCGTCGTGTCTAAGAAGGGGTATTTCAGGGCTAGAGCGTTTAGAGACTCTTGAGCCTGCAGTGCCAAAGCACCTACCATGAATACTACCGCTAGTCGTTGTCTCATTCTGTAGATCCTGTTGCGGCACCTGTGCCTTGGTTCATTTGCTTGTGCAGTTCCAAAGAATCTGATAACCGCTGCGCTTCTGCGCGTTCAGCGGCGATAACCGCATCGTATTGTGCTTGTAAAACGTCTAGCGCACCAACCAGTGAGGAACCTACTTTGCTCGCGCCTTTAGGTGTGAAATGAATATAATCACTAACCGCCAAGGCCGGTTCCGAATTTACCCAGTCCACCATAGATCCCGAACCGCCCATGACGTCGTAAAGGTCCCAAAAAGCTACGCCCCGAGCCAGCATCTCATTCCTTAGCTGTAGGGTCAATTCTTCCAATAGCGGATAACTCTTAAATTCCAGTCCATCTTTTCGAGCCATATCTGATGGGCCGATGAAAAGAAATGCTGCCTGTGGATACAGTCGTTTCATATATTCTGCTTGGCGCGCCAATGCACGAGCGAATCTACCTGCGTGCGCCTCATCCTTCAAATACGGTACAGCATTACCGCCAAACTGTAGAAGAATTAAATCATAGGCCTCGCGTTCTAATGAGGCTTTGAACTGAGGAGCGTTCATTTTAGTAAAAATCATACCCGATGCACCACGCATGGCTACGTTATCCGCATGAAATCCGAAGGGGCTTTCAAAGCTGATGCCGTACACGCGTATTTGTTCTTCAGAGCTGATGCGCATTGAAAATTCATCTTCGGATGGAAGTGCTAGTGCAAGGGTCCATTCACCGGCGGGAAAAATGCGTGTGGAAAAAATAGAATCGGCCACCCGAATTTGTACCACAGAAGGCGATGCCCCCTCCAGGTGCATCTTCGCAGTAGTAAAGTTCCGGGCGCGACTGTACCCCCAATTCCGTTTTTTAAAGGTGATTCTTCCCGCAAATTGGCCACTATCATTAGGCTCTACCAAGGTAAAAGAACCTAAATGTCCGTATTTCATATCCGCAAAGGCAGTATCGCGACGACCAAAAACCGTCTTTCGAGCCAGCCCCTCTTCATTCTCAAAGGCCAGAGAAGATGGTGCGACCAGCGGCTGCAGCGCCACATAGCCGAAGCCCGTACCGCCATAGTTCCGTTGATAGGCATCGCGCAACTGCATCGTTATGCGGTCCCCCTCTAACTGCGAATCTCCGAAATGCAGCACGCGAACACGCGAATTGGGGTCTTTTGCAAGGCGCGCTAACGCGTCAAAGAATGGAGCAAAGAGTTTCACGTCGACCAATTGAATTGCCGTATCCAATACCGCCACCTTTTTCACTGGTAGAAGCTTAGACGCACCCGACAACAGTGGTGCAACTGCAGAGCCGGTCGCTTCTATGAGCGCATCCAAGGCCGTATTTTCAGGTACGGGTACCGAAGATTTCGTGCTATCATCATCTGACCACAGTGTACCCAGGAGTTCGTCAGGGGTATAATAGCCAATCTCAAAAGGACCTACCTGCCATTTCTCTTTTGGGGAAAGAAAACTCAATCCCAGCATGATGCCGCCTAATGCAAAAAGGAATAAGAAAAGATGTGCCGGTTTATTCATGCCCTAAAGGGTACTAGGGTATTTATCGGGAGAATAATCGGTAATGGTTTGGGTGTTGATTTTAAGCTGCTCACCCGCTTTTATCAATTCATCAACTTTGTTCCAAGTCTTGATATTATCTGCGCTAACGCCGGGAAATTTATTCGCAATGCCCCAGAGCGTATCTCCGGGCTTAACTTCATAAGTAATGAACTCACCGGCAACGGCAAGCGCTTCTTTCTTGGGTGCTTCCTCTTTTGTTGGAGCGGCAGATTCAGGCGTTTCTTTCGGCGCTGCGGCAGCGATCTGGACCGATTCGCTTTTCGCTAAAGGCACCCAGACGGTCAATTTTTGACCGGCATAAATGGTATTCCCTTTGATGCGGTTCCATTTCTGCAGATCACTCACCTTCACTCCTAAGTTTGTACTAATACGCCCTAAATAGTCGCCAGAGCGCACCGTGTAGGTGATGGCATCGTGGGTCGACGGATCAGGCATGAAGGATAAAACTTGCTTTTTGCGTTTTTCATATTGCGCCAAAAGGTCCTGTTCATATGCCTGCTGCTCTTCAATCAATGAAGTCCAATCTTCAGGGCTCGGCATCCATTCAATGCCGTACAGTGCAGCTCCCTTCGGCAATACATCACGAGTTAAATGGGGATTAGCAGTTTCTAAATCGCGCAACTTTATTTGCGCTTCATCCGCTACTGCACTAAGTAAGACCGTTCCAGGGGAAGCCTTAACCGTGGCTTCAAGAGTGGCCGCTATTTCTTTCCCGTAATACCGGCTCGCGGCTTGTTTTCCTTTTACAGGATCAAAGCGTTCGTCCACAAAATCGTTAACGGTAAGCCCCATCTTCACAGCTTGCACCCGTGTGAGTGCCAATGCATCTAAAGATTGCCATCCGGCGGGCTCAAAAGTTGCGGGCGAGCGCACCAATTCCCACTGCGCTTTAGCGAGCACTGCCTGAGCGGTAGTGTCCCCTTGCAATGAGGTCGCGTGCACGACGCCCTGGCCGGCCAGCAGTAGTACTATGAGTCGAATAATGGATGGAATACGCATATAAACAAATATAACGTTTGCCCAAACCAATTCCATCTATCTACAGCCGCAGAAAATTGAAGTTTTCCTCAACGAATGTTCAAAAAGTAAAAGGTTAATAGGAATGCTCGTCAAGCTTAACTTTCCCTCGAAACGATCTGTACACGATGAAGGTGTACAGTCCCACTAAAGGCGCACCTATGCTGGCCATCAACAGCATGATTCCCAACGTTTTTTCAGAAGCCGCGCTCGTATATACTGTGATATTATAAGCCGGATCTATAGTGCTGGCTAAGAAGGTTGGAAACAAGCCAATGGCTACGAGTATGAAGAGCATACTCACAGTCAGGGCACTGAATACGAAAGCCAATGTGAACTTTCGTTTCTCTGCAAGTCGTGGAATATTCGCAATACTCAAAAGCGCAACAAGGGGCAGCAAAAGCAAAACGGGATGTTCTTTGAGCGGCGCAACCATATGTTCAACAAAGAGCATGGTGTATCCAGAGGCAATGAGAAACATCAGGATAAAAAAGATAATGGAGCGTTTGACCCAAAGCGTGACAAATTCATACATGGCACCTTGCGTCTTAAGCGCCAAATAAATAGCCCCGTGCATCATGAATAAGGCCCAAGTCGTTAAACCAATAATAATGGCATAGGGACTTAAAAAATCCCAACCGTTACCCACGTAATCTCCTGCTTCATTTATCGGCATGCCTTCTAATACATTTGCAAGCACCGCACCCAAAGCGATGGACAAACCCGAAGAACTGATCATATACGTCGTATCCCAAAGTTTACGCCACCAGAGCATTTTCTCCTTCGAACGAAACTCTATACTTACGGCTCTAAATATCAGCAGTGCTACAAACAACATGAACGGCACATAGAGTCCGCTAAAAAGTGTGGCATAAAGATCAGGAAATCCCGCAAATAAGGCTCCCCCGCCTATGACTAACCAAACTTCATTACCGTCCCAAACCGGACCTACAGCGTTCAATGCAATGCGACGGTTTTCCTCCTTCTTAAAAAATAGGTGCAGTGAACCTGCGCCTAAATCAAAACCGTCTAAGATGGCATATCCTGAAAAAACGCCCCCGACCACTAAAAACCAAAGCGTTGGGTAGTCCAATCCAAAAAGTGTTGCCGAATACATGCTAGTATAGTCCATAGTGTTTTACGATTTGTAGATTTCAGCAGTTGATGCTTGTTTAGGACGGTAATCACGTAAGGTGCGATCCTCTGGTCCGTGAACAATTTTTTTATTCAAAAGGTAAATGAACAGGCTAAAGAGCAGGGAGTAAATGACTGCGAATAAGACGAGTGAAAAGACCAATTGTTGTTTACTCACGGCCAGTGAAAATGCATCCGATGTGCGAAGCAGCCCGTATACCACCCACGGCTGGCGGCCCATTTCTGCTGCAAACCAACCGAATTGATTCGCTAACTGAGGTAAAATGGCACTCCAAACTAATACACGCAGCAGCCATTTGTGCTCCCATAACTTTCCGCGGTAGAGCAGCCACCATGCAAGTAAAGAGATACCAATCAAGGCCATCCCAATTGCGACCATGAGGTGGTAGAATTGAAAGACTGCATTCACTTGCTTTGGCCGATCTTGCTCCGCAAAAGCATTGAGCCCCGGCACAGGATGTTCAAAATCATAATCTAACAGAAAACTTAGGCCACCCGGGACTTTAAGCCCTCGTACAGTCTGATTTTCTTGATCGACCCACCCCATTATATACATATCCGCTGCCGCCGTATCTGCATAATGTCCTTCCAGCGCAGCCAATTTAGCCGGTTGATTTTTCGCAACTCCTTCTGCACTGTGATGACCTGTGAATAATTGAGCCAAGGAAACGACAGCAACGAAAGGTATGGCGATTTGTAAGGCCTTTTTAGACACTTCAATATGCTTTCCTTTTAAAAGGTACCAAGCATGGACACTGATAATTAAAAATCCACCGGCAAGAAACGCTCCTATCCAAGTATGACTCAAACGATCCACGGACGACGGATTGAACACCATTGCCCAAAAATCTGTGACCTCTGCACGAACGTTCATACCGTGACCTACCAGATGAAAACCCGCAGGCGTTTGTTGCCAAGAATTGGCAACTACAATCCATACTGCACTGAACATAGACCCCAACCAAACCCCTAAAGTTGCGATGAAGTGCATGCCTTTACTCACTCTGTTCCAACCGAACAAGAGGATGCCTAAAAATCCAGATTCGAGCGCAAAAGCAAAGAGACCTTCCGCGGCTAAGGCTGATCCGAAAATATCGCCAACAAATCGGCTGTAAGCAGCCCAATTGGTCCCAAATTCAAATTCCATGACAATTCCTGTTGCCACACCTATACCGAACGTCAATGCAAAAATTTTCGTCCAGAAACGGGCAAGGGTATGATACACCTCTTTTCCTGTGCGCAAATATGAGCCTTCAAAAAGCACCATAAGTAGCCCTAAACCGATGGATAATGGCGGATAGATGTAATGGAAGGAAACAGTAAAGGCAAACTGTATTCTTGATAGTATTTCAACACTCATGGCGACAATTGTACGGTTATCGTACAAAGGTGCCATTGCGGCGAAAAAACCCACGTGATAAAGGATACGTTGCCCTAAAGTACTTCGGCGATCAGATCGTAATCGTGTGCTTCAACGACTTTAACCGTGCAGAAATCACCGATTTTCAAATAAATATCCTCTGCGGGCACAAGCACTTCGTTGTCGACATCCGGACTGTCGAACTCCGTACGACCTACAAAATGTGCACCTTCCTTACGGTCGATCAGTACGCGGTATTCTTTGCCTACTTTCTGCTCGTTTAATTCGCGACTGATGTCCATTTGAATGGCCATGATTTCATCCACGCGTTGTTGCTTTACTTCCGCAGGGACGTCGTCTTCAAGATTGAAGGCGTGTGTATTTTCTTCGTGGCTGTAAGCGAACACACCTAATCTATCGAAACGCTGTTCGCGAACCCAATCCAATACGACCTGATGGTCTTCCTCCGTTTCCCCGGGATAACCGGCAATCAACGTGGTACGAATGGTAATGCCCGGAACCTTTTCGCGCATCATCGCCAATAAGGCATCTGTCTTCGCTTTTGTAGTACCACGACGCATACTCTTCAACACTGGATCAGCAATGTGCTGCAGTGGGATATCTATGTAATTACAAACTTTAGGCTCCTCACGAATAATGTCTAAAACATCTTGCGGGAAACCCGATGGAAAGAGGTAATGCAAGCGAATCCATTCGATTCCTTCTACTTTAACCAGCGCCTTTAAAAGCGCTCCTAATCTGCGTTCTTTGTAGAGGTCTAAACCATAGTACGTCAAATCCTGAGCAATGAGAATCAATTCTTTAACCCCTTTTGCCGCCAATTTTTGCGCTTCTGTAACGAGATCTTCAATAGGCGTGGACCGGTGTCCTCCGCGCATCAATGGAATGGCACAAAAGCTACACGGACGGTCGCAACCTTCCGCAATCTTTAAATACGCAAAATGCTTCGGCGTCGTGGTCATGCGCTCACCTACCAATTCGTGTTTGTAATCTGCACCCAATGTCTTTAACAACAGTGGCATATCACGCGTCCCGAAATATGCATCCACATCTGGAATTTCTGATTCAAGATCGGGCTTATAGCGCTCTGACAAACAACCCGTTACATACACTTGGTCTACCTCACCGCGTTGCTTTTTATCTGCGTAGTGCAAGATGGTATCAATACTCTCTTGCTTCGCGTTATCGATAAAACCACAAGTATTGATGACCACAATATTCCCCTCTTCTTCTTCCGGCGCTTCGTGCGTCACTTCTTTGCCGTTGGCTTTGAGTTGACCCATTAAAACTTCAGAATCGTAGATGTTCTTTGAACACCCAAGCGTCACAACATTAATGCTGTTTTTTTTGCTGCTACGTGTACGCATACTGGATTATTTATTAAATAAGCTTGAAGCAAAGGCTTCGGGGTTGAACAGTTGTAAGTCTTCCATGCCTTCGCCGACGCCGATGAATTTCACAGGTACATTTAATTGGTCCGAAATACCGATCACGACGCCACCCTTTGCGGTCCCGTCCAATTTTGTAACGGCCAATGACGTAATTTGTGTAGCTTCAGAAAACGCCTTCGCCTGAAGCAGGGCATTCTGTCCGGTCGAACCGTCTAACACCAACAGCACCTCATGCGGCGCATCTGGCACAACTTTCTGCATTACACGGCGCACCTTACTGAGCTCCGTCATTAAATTCTTCTTGTTGTGCAACCGACCAGCAGTATCTATGATACAGAGGTCAGCACCTTTAGAAACGGCATGTTGCAGCGTGTCGTAAGCTACGGACGCGGGATCCGATCCCATTTCTTGTTTAATTACAGGCACACCCGTGCGCTCACCCCATACGCCCAACTGCTCAATGGCGGCGGCGCGGAAGGTATCTGCAGCTCCAAGCACTACACTGTATCCTTTGTTTTTGAACTGGTGAGCGAGTTTACCGATGGTGGTCGTTTTCCCTACACCATTCACACCGACTACCATAAGAACGTACGGCCCCTGTGTTTTAGGTAGTTCAAAGTCTTCCCAGGCACCGCGTTCGTGTTGCATGAGACCAGAAATGATCTCGTAAAGCATCTGCATCAGCTCTTCCTGATTCATGACTTTATCGCGCGCTACACGCTCCTCTAGAGCCTCTATAATCTTCACCGTTGTATCTAGACCTACATCAGAAGTGATCAATGCCTCTTCTATGTCGTCCAATACCTCATCATCAACAGCGCTCTTTCCAGCAACGGCGCGTGTAATTTTTTCAAAAACACTACTGCGCGTTTTTTCGAGGCCTTGATCTAAGGTCTCTTTCTTGTCTTTGGTGAAGAATTTTGAAAAGAAGCTCATACGACTGCAATACTTAGATAAAAAAAAACCACTCCGGGGAGTGGTTCAAATATCGTGATTAAAGACGGAACTTATTTCAAGAAGTCTTTAGCTAAATCTTTAGGCACTACACGCTCATCAAAAGAGTACGACCCTTTTGCGTTTTTTACCATGTTGATCACTTTCGTGAATTGCTTTGCGTCAGCTGACTTAAGCGTTGCTACTACTTTCTTTGCCATCTTACTTAATCTCTTTATGAACAGTCATTCGCTTTAATACAGGGTTGAATTTTTTCAACTCCATACGATCTGGCGTATTCTTTTTGTTCTTTGTTGTAATGTAACGAGAAGTACCTGGCATACCTGACTCTTTGTGCTCGGTACACTCTAGGATTACTTGAACGCGGTTACCTTTCTTGGCCATGTCCTATATTATTTTACTACGTACCCGTTAGCTGCTGCATCTTTCAATACTGCAGAGATACCTTTTTTATTGATAGTCTTCAATGTAGAAGCTGCAACCTTCAAAGTAACCCAACGGTCCTCTTCTGGAATGTAAAACTTCTTCGTGAATAAGTTCGCGTTGAACTTTCTCTTGTTCTTCTTATTCGAAAAGGAAACATTGTTTCCTGTCATTGCCTTCTTACCGGTCAAATCACAAACACGTGACATAAGCTATTTTGTTTTCTGGGTTGTACCAAAATGGTTTGCAAAATTAAGTCAATTAATATTATTGACCAACATTACTTACCCATAATCTTCAACTTCTTTGAGCAATAAATTTAACGCCGCGAATATAGTCTTTTGAATGTTGCGCTCGCGCACCTTACCAAAGACGAATTTCTCAGTAATAGTGCGGGTTGGGCCAGCTATAGCAATCCAGCTTGTTCCGACCGGTTTATCCGGGGTACCACCGTCCGGACCTGCGATACCACTGACCGCAACAGCAAAATCCACCTTTAATTTCGTGCGAGCCCCCTCAGACATCTGCCTAACGACTTCCTCACTAACGGCACCTTTTTCCACGATCGTCTTGTGATCCACACCTAAAAGTGTCTCTTTGATATCGTACGAATACGCCACAATGCTGCCTTCAAAATACGCTGAGGATCCTGGCACACTGACCAGCGTCGCGCCAATGCCACCGCCTGTGCAACTCTCCGCCGTGCCAACGGTAAGGCCTTTTTGCGTCAACACTTCCCCTAAATACTTTTCTATCGCGCTGTTTGAACCGTCCATCAATGGATCCCCCACTGCCTGTTTCAACACGCGCGCTGCTGCTTCAAGATCCGAATGCAGATCGTCCGCGCGTTTGCCTCGAGCCGTAAGGCGCAATCGGACCAAGCCGGGCTTAGGGAGGTAGGCCAATTTTATGTTCTCCGGAAATTCACTTTCATGCGGTTCAATCTGATCCGCCAACACACTTTCGGGAACGCCTACCACAAATAAGGTTTTGTGTTTGATTTGGTAGTCGATCTCGTCTTGCAAGAGCGGCAGAAGTTCATCGACAATGATGCCCTTCATCTCATACGGGACACCCGGCAAACTGACGATGCGTCTTCCTTCGTGGCGAAAAAGCATGCCCGGTGCGGTTCCTTTGTGATTGAAGAGCACCTCACAGTTGTCCGGGACCTCAGCTTGAAACTTATTCCGTTCAACCGGTTTGCGTCCGAAGCCTTCGAATAATTTTACAATGTGCTCCCAAACATCTTCGCGAAAAACCATTTTAGCGCCAAAGTAACGCGCCAGGGTTTGCTTGGTTAAATCGTCTTTCGTTGGACCTAGGCCCCCGGTCATAATGACCAGTTCTGTAGTGGGTAACAATCCTTCTATCGCCCCTATGATGGCCTCCGCGGTATCTGTAATACTGTTGATGCGGGAAATCTCTATCCCTTCTAGATTGAAGGTCTGGCCAATCCATGCGCTGTTGGTATCGACGATTTGTCCAATCAAAATTTCATCGCCTATCGTAATGATCTCTGCTTTCACTTCCTTTACTTTTGAGGAGACCAAAGATACCATTCATGTTACCGCACGCTCCCTCTGAACTCATTCTTAATACCGACGGCAGTGTTTACCACCTAGGGCTCAAAGGTGAGGACATCCCCAATTTGATTTTTACTGTAGGTGATCCGGACCGGGTGAGCGGCGTATCGCAGTTCTTTGACTCTATTGCATGGACTAAACAACGACGTGAGTTCACTATTGTTCGAGGTACACTACGCGGGAAAGAGGTATTGGTTTTATCTACCGGTATGGGGACGGATAATATTGATATTGTCGTGAATGAATTGGACGCGGCGGTGAATATTGATCCCGTGACTCGAATGAATCGGGGCCAATTGCGCAAGCTCACGATCATCCGCATTGGAACCAGCGGGGCCATAGACCCCAACATTCCGCTTGGCACGCATCTTTTGAGTGCAGGTGCGCTTGCCTTCGACGGACTGCTTCCCTTCTACCAACATCCCTTCAAAACGGTACCCGTACCCGGCGCGCCCTTCGACCCGTTTTATATTCCCGCGCCATGCAACACGAACAATGCCCGGGACATACCCGAATTAATGTTGGGCATTACAGCAACCTTACCCGGTTTTTACGCGCCGCAAGGACGAACCATTCGCACTTCCTCCGTTTTTAAACAGGCCATGGACGCGTTGCATCACCAATCTTTTGACGGCTACCCATTGACCAATTTCGAAATGGAAACTGCGGGCATCTACGCCCTTGCTGCCCTATTGGGACACGAAGCCTACAGCTTTTCTGCATTACTCGCGAATCGCGCTGCTGGAACGTTTCATGATGAGCCCGCGCTAGCGGTGGATTTGCTTATTCGCAAGGTGCTGGACTGGGCGGTGGAGCGGGCATAAAAAATCCCCGACTCTGCACAAGTGCAAAGCCGAGGAACCAATAAACCCTGAGGGTGTGTAGGTTAGTGCTTTTTTTAGAATCGGTAACCGAAGTTGAATCCACTAATAAATTCAGCAGGACCACGGTACGACTGATCACGTGCCTCCCAAAGGATTCGTCCACCACCGATAAATGCATCCACGGAAATCTTGTCATTATAGATGTATTTGTAACCTATAGTGAATCCTAAAGACGCATAATCATCTTTAATGTCGACAGCGGTCTGCACCCAATTCCCCATGTTATCCCAATAACCAGAAGAATCTGTAGTGTTTGAGATGTAACGCGTCGCAGCCCCTATAAATACCCCCTGGTCTTCGTAGCGGTTAAAATACTGGCGCACTCCTGCACTCAACCCCCCATCTCTATTTATGCCCAACCAGTCCTTTAATTCTTCCGTGTTGTACCATGCGCTCCCTAAGACGGTGATCGAAGGGTTAATTTCAAGTTGGAATTCCGCAGTCACGTTATAGGCACCGAAGATCATTCCGAAGGCATTTGATTTTATCTCTACAGTTTGTGCCTGAGAAACAAATCCAAAAATAGTTAAGACTAAAGTTGCAATACTCTTTTTCATCTTCAATTGTTTTTAGTTCGTTTTGCTGTTGCTAAAGTGCAACATCTTAACGAGGCCCAATTGAATTAAAGTTCTCTTTATTTGTTTACTTTTTAGCAAAAATTTTGGATACATGTCTATAATAGGTCTTTTTTTGTCTCGTTTATGAAACATAACTTTATTCCGATCCTCCTTTCACCAAAGTAGCGCGCAAAAAAACGCCCGCAATCGCGGGCGTTTTACTTTTTATAAGACGATGGGCTTACTTCGCCACGTTCACTGAACGCAATTCACGAATCACCGTCACTTTCACCTGACCTGGGTAGGTCATTTCAGTTTGAATCTTTTGAGAGATGTCGTAGGAGATCTGAGCAGCCATAGCATCAGTTACTTTTTCACTCTCCACCATCACGCGCAACTCACGACCCGCTTGAATAGCATAGGCCTTTGTTACTCCTTCAAAGTCATACGCTACATTTTCAAGGTCCTTGAGACGCTGAATGTAACTGTCTGCGACCATACGACGGGCACCCGGGCGTGCACCTGAAATGGCATCACATACCTGAACGATCGGTGAGATCAACGAGGTCATTTCTATCTCATCGTGGTGTGCACCTATGGCATTACATACCTCTGGCTTCTCCCCATATTTCTCTGCCCACTGCATTCCTAATATGGCGTGCGGTAAATCCGTCTCTTCATGCGGCACTTTACCTATATCATGCAATAGACCGGCACGTTTCGCAATCTTAGGATTAAGTCCCAATTCCGAAGCCATTATGGCACACAAATTCGCAACCTCGCGACTGTGCTGCAATAAGTTCTGACCGTAAGAGGAGCGGTACTTCATACGACCCACTGTTTTGATCAATTCAGGGTGTAAACCATGAATACCAAGATCAATGGCCGTACGTTTACCGATCTGAACAATCTCTTCTTCAATCTGCTTGGTCGTTTTCGCAACCACTTCTTCGACACGTGCAGGATGGATACGACCATCGCTGACCAATTTATGCATCGATAAACGTGCAATCTCACGACGTACCGGATCAAAACAGCTCAATAAAATGGCTTCTGGTGTATCATCTACAATGATTTCCACACCCGTCGCCGCCTCTATGGCGCGAATATTACGTCCTTCACGACCAATGATTTTACCTTTTATATCGTCGTTCTCAATGTTGAATACAGAAACGGCATTCTCAATGGCGTTTTCAGTAGCAACACGCTGAATGCTCTGGATGACCACCTTTTTTGCCTCCTGGTTCGCGGTAAGCTTCGCCTCTTCGATGGTATTCTGTACATAAGCCTGTGCGTCGAGCTTCGCCTTATCCTTTAAGGCTTGGATCATTTGCTGCTTCGCTTCCTCTTCTGTCATTCCAGAGAGGTTTTCCAATTCTGCAATTTGCTTATCACGAAGTTTCTCCACCTCACGCACACGCGCCTCGAGCGACTCACGCTTTTTAGCTAGGGTTTCTTTATCGCGCTCTAAGTTGCGTTGGTCTTTCTTGTAATCTTCAATGCTCTTCTTAAGACGTTCGTCTTTTTCACGAAATGAATTCTGGCGTTCGGCCAATTTCTGATCGCGTTTCTGCACTGCACGTTCGTGCTCTTCTTTAAGATCTAAAAACTTCTCTTTGGCTTCTAAAATCTTATCTTTTTTAAGCTGCTCAGCTTCTTTTTTCGCCTCAGTAATCATGAGGGCACTGCGTTTTTTCAGTGCATTCTGCCAGAGTACATAGCCTCCAACCAAACCGATCAAAAGACCTACTACAGCAGCAACTATTGTCATTACCATACCACTATCGGGTTTACTGTTTTTAAAAAATCCCGCACCTGCTATGCATGTTGTCTAAACTCCTAAATATCAGGATCTGCACTTGCCGTGACGCCTTGACCTTCCACTGGAGCGAACTCCCTCCAAGAGGTGTGGCCTGCTCGTAACGTCTCGAGCGAAGTCCATAACAACGTGCTCGTTGAGTTTAGCACAAAAAATAGCAAGTACGGGAAAGTGTTTATCCGTTTTGTAGGGCTGCATCTAGTACAGCTTCCACATCAGCCAGCGCTTTGCCGGCTTGGGACTGAACGTCTTGAGATTGTTTTAGCGCGATTTCCGCTTTGGAAGCAAGTTGCAGTGCACACATACTAAGTACATCCTGCTTGTCTTGCACAGCATAACGGCTTTCAAACCGTGCTACTGCATCATTTATGGTTTTCACCGCCGCTCTGATCTGCTCCTCCTCTTCCCTTTTGATGGTCAGCGGATAAGTTCTATTCGCAATGGTGACTTTTATTTTTAACGTGTTCTCACTCACGGAGGTTACGCACTTAACAATTTCAAACAACGGTCAATCTCCCGTACCAACTCCGCAATCTTTTCCTCGCTGTACGTGTCTTTTGCGGGCGAACCACTCTGAACAGTTAATGCGAGATTGCGTTGTTGCAACTGATCTTGAAAATCTGCATGTTCCGTTTGCAAGGCTGCGAGAGTTTCTTGCAAATGGTCAATTTGTTCTTCTAACTCCTGTACTTTCGACTGTAATTCCGCGTTGCGATTGGCCACTTTCGAGGCCTTATCTACCACACGCTGAAGCACTTCAGAAATTTCAGTAGTCATTTAAATCAGTTTCCTCCAAATATACCATAATTGTAGCTTTGTAGAATGTTAAATCGGTCCCTAATTCTTGGGTTGTTACTAACGGCCCCTTTTTTACAAGCGCAATCGAATTTTGCGCCCAGTCCTCCATTAGATATTCCGCTGGTTTTGAGCGGTACTTTCGCCGAATTGCGCGGAAACCACTTCCATGGCGGCATTGATATTAAGACGCAAGGCCGTAGTGGCCTGAAGGTTTTTTCCGTCGCAGATGGATACATCAGTCGAATCGCTGTGAGCCCTTATGGATACGGAAACGCCCTGTACATCCGCCATCCAGAAGGGTATACTTCCGTTTATGGACATTTAAATGCCTTTGCACCTGAAATTGAAGAATGGGTGGAGGACCAATTCCGTGATCGCAGTAAAAACGACGGCAACCTCTACCCTGAGGAAAACTTATTTCCTGTAAAACGTGGTGAATTTGTCGCTTTTAGTGGAAATACCGGCGGTTCTATGGGTCCCCATCTCCACTTCGAGATTAGAGATACTAGAACGGAAGAACCATTGAATCCCTTAGAATTTGGGCTGGAAGTAAAGGATACGCGTAAGCCGGATATACGCGGTTTACAATGGACCGCGAAAGACTTTGGCGATGCCGGTAGATTTTCCTCCGGTGATACCCTGGCGGTCGCTCAACCACTGGGCATCGATGTATTCACCACGGACAAGCAAGATTTGGCTAACAATGCTAACGGTGTCTACGGTATTGAGGCCTCTATTGATGGGCAGACCTTTTTCACTGCCAACTACCGCCGAATCAATTTTAACACCTCACGATACATCAATGCACACATCAACTACGACCTGTATTGTTCCCAAGGCGTTCGCTATACCCGGTTGTACGAGCTCGAGAATAACCCGCTGAAAATTACAGCTACGTATGAACTTACGGCACCGGCCTTCCGCGCATCGCAGGGCTGGATCACCGTTGCGCAGGACAGCGTAGTGAAGGCGCACGTAAAAGTTAGGGACCACGAAGGCAACACGTCTGAATTTTCGTTCTACATGAAAGGAAAAGCAGCGGAGCCGCTTGAGAAGAACACTGTAAAACTGGATTGGGAAAAAGACCACGATTTACTATTGGGTCCCATTCAAATACACATTCCTGCGGGTGCTTTGTACAAGACGGCCGAATTTAATGTAGTAGAGAAAGGTGCGGACCAGTATGTTATTGGCGAAGGCCGGGTGGCATTACAGACGTATATGACATTGAATTGGACCCTGGACAGCACACAACAGCCTGGAGTAGGCTGGTTTCTTTGGGAAGCGGATCACAAAGGAAAAAAGAGCGCCATCACTGGGTCACGCGAAGGAGCGGTACTCACTTTTGAAACGCGAAGTACAGGGACGTATGCGTTAGACCAAGATTTAAAAAAACCTGAGGTGGGTCTGATAAAATCCACTCCGTATGCACGCAGCAACAGTGCGTATCGAGAGGTTCGGTTGCGCGTGGCGGACGATAAGACCGGTGTGGAGCGTTACAGCGCTCGCATTGATGACCAGTTCGTACGCATTGACTTCGATTATAAAAACGAGATGTTAAAAGTGATTGTTCCCAAGGATATCCCCGCAGGAAGCCATAATTTGCGTGTTGTAGTAATCGATGGTGTAGGGAACACCTCCGTAGAAGAGTATACAATCACATTATGATGCAGCGCGCACTACTTTTTGTCCTCCTTTTAACCTGCTCTTTCCAGGCTTCAGCTCAGGAAGGTAAAAAGCCGGTGCAACTTCATGGGGTTATTGTCAGCAATGATTCTTTGATCCAATTATTACCCAACGTCCAAATCTTAGTCAAAAGCCGCGGGCAGATGACCGTGAGTGATCGCGATGGATTCTTTTCACTGGTAGCAATGCCTGGGGATACCGTACTTTTTCAGCACATTGGATTCCGCCTCAACCGCTTCTGGGTCGCAGATACGTTAGAGGGCGAGCATTTCCTTGCGCGCATCGTATTAGAATGGGACACTGAAGTCTTAGATCCTGTCATTGTCTATCCGTGGCCGTCTAAAGAGAACTTCAAAGAAGAATTCCTCGCGATGAAAATTGAAACTACGGAAATGGATATTGCACAACGCAACCTCGCCTTAGACGAGCTTCGCGCCCGGGCTGCGGCGATGGGCTATGATGCGGCGGAAATGCAAGATTACCTCATTACGATGCAGAACCAGCAACTCTACAACGAAGGGCGCTATTACGGGGGCAACGGTGCTTCCGCAATCTTAGGTGCGCTGTCGAATCCCTTCGCATGGACAGAGTTGTTTCAAAGCCTGAAACGCTAATTGGTTTTGAAAATACTTCTCTTCATAAGCATCCTCTTTGCCTCCGGGCTTCATGCTCAAATTATGGATTCAACGCTGCTCGATGAGGTTGATGTGGAATCCCAGCGTGCTTCAGAAGAAGGCACCAACGTCTTAGGAAAGGATATTCGGTTCACCACGGGTGCAGAAGGTGGCGTAGAAGGCGTCGTAAAAACCTTTGCCGGAGTGAGCTCACGGAACGAAATGAGTTCGCAGTACAATGTTCGCGGTGGCAACTTTGACGAAAATTTAGTGTACATCAACGACTTTGAAGTCTTCCGACCTTTTCTGGCTCGAGCAGGGCAGCAAGAAGGAATGAGTATCATTCATCCACATTTAGTCAGTAGTATACAGTTTAGCGCAGGAGGGTTTAGCGCGTTGGAAGGAGATAAACTCAGCTCTGTGCTCGATGTGAAATACGAATACACGAGGGACCCGAAGTTGAAAGATCTCATCGTAGAAACTTCCCTCACCGGGGTAAGCTGGGCCTCGAAAAACCACGCGAAAGGCTGGACCATCGCGAGCGGTCTTCGTTACCGAAACAATGCCGTACTGCTGAACGCCACGGATGTACAAAGCGACTACTTTCCAGTGAATGCCGATGGCCAATTACTGCTGACAAAGCTGTTCGGCAACGGCCCCAACGAAATAGGCACGTCGCGATTGGAGATTTTTGCCCATATCGCCCACAACAGAATGAACCAGGTTCCGCAAAACCGACAAACCAACTTCGGATCTTTACAAGAAGCGCTGCGCCTGAATGTATTCTTTGACGGAAAGGAAGAATTTGGTTACGATACCCAGTTCTTAGCCGCTAAATACCAAATACTTACGCAGGTTGCGGGAGGCGGTGTTCGCACCCTATCTGCTTCCGGTTTTCACACTACAGAATTGGAAATTACGGATGTGATCGGCTACTACAGATTGAACGAACTCAACAATGATTTAGGCTCCGATGACTTTGGTGAAATCAGCCTCGTACGTGGTGTTGGCGCCTTTCAGGATTACCGGAGAAACTTCCTCGATGCCTACATCGGCAATGTGAAGTATGAGGAATTGATTGGATGGAACAGGTTCGACCTTACCTGGGGGGTCCAATTGCAAGGTGAAAACATCTACGACCGCTACAAAGAGTGGGAACGGATTGATAGTGCCGGCTACAGTTTACCGAACACGGGCAGTACCATCGACAGCGTTATCGATGGAAGATTATTCAGCACACCAGCCGACGGCCTAGCACTCTATTCGCATGTGGCTGCAACGCAAACCTTAATGAACATGCGTGCGAAGAGTTGGATCAATGCAAAAGGTTCCATCCCCCTTGATAAAGGCATCTGGCATTACAACGTCGGTGCACGGATGCAATGGGCCCGATTGTCAAACGAAATACGCATCAGCCCCCGCGTTAGATTCAACTTTATCCCTGAAGGTGGACTGCTCGAAGCCTATCGCTGGACCTTTGCCGCCGGTCTGTACGATCAATATCCCTTCTACCGTGAGATGCGACTGAAAGACGGCAGCTTAAACACCACGGTAAAAAGCCAACAAGCGCTGCACCTGATCGTGCGTCAAGACAAAGACTTCGAATTGTGGAACCGGCCTTTCGTATGGACGCTTGAGACCTATTATAAAGGATTGCAACGCGTAAATCTTTTCGATGTGGAAAATGTCCGCATTCGTTACCAGGGTACTAATGATGGACTCGCGCGAGTATATGGGATTGACTCTCGGATCAATGGAGCGTTTGTAAAAGGCACCGACAGTTGGTTTACTTTTAGTTTATTTCGCGCTCAGGAGCGCAGCACCACCAGCTTTGTGCAAGGATGGCATGCTCGACCTACGGATACGCGATTTAATTTTGCCGTATACTTCCAAGATTACCTGCCGAACGACCCCTCCACCCGACTTTCACTTACGCTGATGTTAGGCGGTGGCTTTCCCTTTGGACCGGACGGTATAGGTAATGAAATTGCCCAACCGGAAGACCGATTTTTCCGCAGTCCCCCCTACCGTCGTGCGGATATTGGATTCATTAAAGTGCTAGGTGGAAAATGGACGGAGCGCTTCGATGAAGTATGGATCAGCGCAGAAATCTTTAACTTACTGCAAGCAAGAAACACGGTGAGCTACCTTTGGGTAAAAGACATCAGTGCGGCAGGACAATACGCCGTTCCAAACTACATGACCAATAGATTAATCAACTTTAAAGTCCACGTGGATTTCTAATATGCGCATCGTCGAAACCTGGAGTACCAAACAATTCAAAACCACCATTTACGCTATGGAACGCTGGCACTACGTAGAGTTTGAAGCCGGCCCGATGAAACAGGGATTCAAATTCATGAAAGAATCGCACCCTTCCATTGGTGAGGTAAAGGAAGCCTTAACGCAGCCCTTTTTAGAGGAAGTCTACAGTACGTTTGAAAAGATGTTTTTGAATCTCAAAAACAACAAATAAGCTGTCGTAGCGAAAAGGAGCACTATCGCATTAAATCGAAGATGTCGTTTTCGAGCGCGCGACCTTTATTTTTATTGTACCAATCTTGCGCGAAGAGTGACCATTCAGATTTATCAAAATCTGCATCAGCCTTCCACTGCTTGTAGTGGTCTGTAAGTTCTGATGGACGCGGGCCCCAGTTACTTACCGCTTCAAAATGATCATTGAGTCTAATCCACTTTGGGATGGAACGGCCACCGTCAGTAAGGAATTGGTCCATTAATTCTGGATACTCATCGCGGAATACAATGCGCATGGGAATTTTCGTTGCAATGGCCCATTCATTGAAAAAGGGTAAAGCATGCGCGGCATCTCCGCACCAGGTCTCCGTAAAAACCAGCCATTGTTCGCCTTTTACTTTGCAATCATAGATGGCATCAATGAAATTTACTTCGGGACTGTAGGTCTTTTCCCAACGGCGCTGACGCGCTGCCGCCAGCTTCGTATAGCCTATATAAGATTCCTTTTGCTCGCCAGAAGTTTTACCCTGACGGGCGTATTGCTGAAGTAGCTCGCTGTAGGTTTTATAAGTGATTCCGCGCTCGAAAGCTTCTTTAAGACGTAGGTTTTGTTCCCGCTGATCCATGTACGAAAGGTTTGAAATTTTGCAAAGGTCGTTCGACAAATAAATAGGTCATTGCTGAAACGCCCGCAGTGAGCGCAAGGTAGCTGAGCCAAGCGATTTCTGACGGCAATGCAAAAGATTTTACCCACATTAATACGGGGATATGAAAAAGGTACATGCTAAAGGAAACCGCGCCTACCCATCGAAGAGGCTTCCAGCTCAAGATAGTGGACCATAATCCGGTTTTGAAGGAGGCGATGAGTGCGATGGACCAGAGTACGGCGGCGGGAACAAAGGTGCTGATGTTCGTGTAATCCTCTGCTTTCCAAGACCATATACTGAAGATCAGGAGTACTGCCCAGCCGGCGTATGTCGTGGCGGTAGATTGTGTGAGGGCGTTCCACGAATTGGGCCATAAACGTTCTATAAAAGCGACTACGGTCCCAAGCAGGAAGATATTTAGGAACCACAGGGTGCTGGTACCTGCCGGAATCCACCACAATACGAACAAATGTGAGCCTACCATAAGCACTATTAGGGCAGTGATAATGGCATACGTATTCCAACGAAAAAGACGGTGAAAGACAAACAGCAATATGGGGCTGATGAGGTAATATTTAAATTCTACGGGGATGGACCAAAAGATGTGATCACCGCGCTGTAAGGCCAAATGCTGCCATACTTCCCGCCATTCGTAGATCACCACCTTGAGCCCACTGGCATTCGCCAACCTAAACACAACGAGCGCAAGGAAAAAGAGCGGGAAAATGCGCAAAATGCGACGGGAAATGTAATACAACCAGTAGTCCCACTGCGCGCGTTCTTGCTGAAACATTTTTATGATTTGACGGTCCAGTAGGTAGGCCGACAGTACAAAAAACAGGTAGACGCCGAGCTTTCCTCTGATGAGTAAACTGTGGTCGCCAAAGGGGCCCAAGCCGTGGTTATTTCCGTGACCGAAAACGACCATCAGTACCGCAAGACCGCGCAAGCCGTCCAGGGGTTTGTGGTGATCAGGATGTTGATCGTTTGGGAAAAAGGCTTGGAGCCAGCGCATTACTTTTTAAAGTTGAGTAATGTGGTGCGGATGATGGCGATGCATTCGTCCAATTGGTCCTTTGTCATGACCAAAGGTGGTGCAAAACGAATGATATTACCGTGCGTCGGTTTAGCCAACAACCCGTTATCTTTCAATGCAACACAAATATTCCAAGCGGTCGCACTGTCTGGAGTATCGTTGATGATAATGGCGTTGAGAAGCCCCTTACCACGAACTTTAGTGACTAAGGTAGTCTCACTAATGATTTTATTCATCGCTGCACGGAAATGTTCACCCATGGCACGTGCATGCGGAGCTAAACCTTCCTCCTTCACTACATCTAGGGCAGCCATGGCCACTTTCGCTGCAATAGGATTCCCACCAAAGGTAGAACCGTGCTGACCGGGCTTGATGACTTCCATAACAGGATCATCTGCCAGTACTGCACTGACGGGGTAAACCCCACCTGAAAGTGCCTTACCTAAAATGAGCAGGTCGGGTTTTGTATAGGTGGCGCCACGCTCACAGGTATTGCCACACGAACAATCACCACAAACAGCGAGCAACGAACCGGTGCGTGCAATCCCCGTTTGTACTTCATCTGCAATCAAAAGCACATTGCGCTCTTTACACAAGGCTGCAGCTTCTGCCATGAAATTCGCATCAGGAGTGTTGACCCCTGCTTCACCTTGAATGGGCTCCACAAGAAAACCTACTACGTTCTCATTCATTAGCGCGAAATTCAATGCCGCGATGTCGTTATAAGGAACCGTGACAAAACCGGAGGTATAAGGTCCAAAGTTGTTTCGGGCATCAGGATCGTCAGAGAAGGAAATGATGGTTGTGGTACGGCCGTGGAAATTGCCCTCACAGACTACAATGATCCCACTGTTTTCTGCAACACCTTTTTTCTCATAACCCCATTTGCGGGCAATTTTAAGCGCCGTCTCGACCGCTTCTGCCCCGGAATTCATGGGCAATATTTTATCAAACCCGAAGGTTTCACTCATGTACTTCTCGTATTCTCCGAGCTTGCTGTTGTAGAACGCACGGGAGGTCAAGGTCAGCGTTTGCGCCTGCTCCACCATGGCACCCACAATCTTTGGATGGCAATGTCCCTGGTTCACTGCGCTGTAGGCCGATAAAAAATCATAGTACCGTTTGCCTTCCACATCCCAAACATACACGCCTTCACCTTTGTCGAGCACGACCGGTAAGGGGTGGTAGTTGTGTGCGCCGTACTTTTCTTCGAGTGCCATTAAAGTTGCGGAGGTCTGAGCCATAGTACTTTTGATTTTTGGGTTTCCACAAATATAAGGGCTGAAATCGGGCCAATTAAGGGGAAAAGTAATAACTTCATAACCGCTTAATTCAAAAACCATTATGAAAAAACTTTTACTCTCTTTTGCTACGCTCGCCTTTAGTCTCACGGCCAGTGCACAATACTACCACACAGCACCGGTGTCGGGATCTAACCCGAATAACGTGAATCAGGAAAACTCAGAATATCCTGTGGGTAGCGGTCTTCCTACGGACTGGACGTCCATTTTAGGTGCTGCGCAGACTGCGGGGACGTATTCGAGCGTTCAGACGCTTCCCTTTACGTTTAAACTTCAAGGCTCTGCAATAGATTCTTTCCGTGTATCGAACACGGGTATTTTAACCTTTTCAAGAAAGGCAAACCCTGCAAATCATAGTGTGGGTTCGGCGGTAGCCATTACGAACTCCACCGTTCCGGATTCTTCAATTTGTATTTTGGGATTGAACGGTAGTGGATCAAACGACCAAGTCGCGCGCAAAACGTTTGGAACGGCACCAAACCGCCAGGAATGGTTCCTATTCACCTCTTACAGCGTAACTGGAGCAGCGGGAAGTCACTGGAGCTACTGGTCTATCGTTTTGGAGGAAACCACGAACAACATCTATATCGTGGATCAGCGCAATGCGGGGGTAACGCCTAGTTTTACCATAGGTGTACGTGTGAACAGTACGAATGTTTATGATCAAATCAGCAGTGTAGGTAGTAATTCGACCAATGCGCCTGATTATTTAGACAACACGTACTACACCTTCATTCAAGGGGTGCAGCCGGATTATGAATTGGCAGGTGCCAGCTTAAACGTAAGCCCCTATTTAGGTCTTAACGTGGCTCCTTTTACCATTGCTGCAGACTTTACCAATAATGGTGCTCAGAATTTAACCAGCGCTACATTTAACTATAGCGTGAATGGCTCTACGCCGATGACGTCGAGTTTATCGAGCATTAGTATTCCTAGTGGTTCCACAGGTATGCTTACTTCGGGAACGACTTGGAACCCGTCAAGCACTGGATTGTACAACGTGAAAGCATGGTTGAGCGGTCTCAACGGAAGTAATGTTGATGCAAACACCGCAAACGATACCGTAAGTCTAGACATTCAGGTAGTGACTGCCTTAACTACACGCTACCCATTGTATGAGACCTTTACCTCTTCTACTTGTGGACCGTGTACACCGGCAAACGCAACCATGGAAGCTGTTTTTGACGACAATCCAGGTGAACACAACTCCATAAAATACCAAATGAGCTGGCCAGGATCAGGCGATCCATACTACACTACTGAAGGTGGTGCGAGAAGAACGTTCTATGGCGTGAATTCTGTACCGCGTGTCGAGATTGACGGCGGATGGGATGGCAACGGTAATGGCGTAACACAAGCATTGTACGATCAGTACCAAAACGTTCCTGCATTCGTTGAGATGAGTGCGACTTGGAGTCGTTTCACGAAAAGCATCGAAACCGAAGTAACCATTTCACCATTGGCGGACGTGACTTCGAACAACTTGAAGCTGTTTGCAGTGATTTATTCGCACCGCGATACGGCCAACGTTAAAACGAACGGAGAGACGGAATTCTTCAACGTTGTAAAGAAAATGCTGCCTAATGAAAATGGCGAGTCGTTGAGCGCATTGACTTCGGGCCAGAGTGTGACGAAAACGTTGAGCTACACGTTCAACGGTAATTACACGTTGCCTGCGAGTGCGCAAACCCCAGCGAACCTCAATACGCAACATACGGTCGAAGATTTCACCAATCTCGGTGTGATTCTTTGGGTTCAGGACATCGCTACTAAAGAAGTATTGCAAAGTGTTGATGCGACCTACACTATAGGCCAATTCGAAGAATCACTTGCAAGTAAAATTAATGTATACCCTAACCCAACAAACGGCGACTTCTTTGTCGAAGGAAATTTCGAAGCAGCAGCAACATTGAAGTTGATGGATATGACAGGACGCACGCTTTACCAAGAGCAAGCAGATTTCACCGGTGGTCAGAAGGTTCAAATTTCCACGGAAGGTTTTGCCGCTGGAACGTACCTGTTGATCACAACGACAGAAGGTGCTTCTCATGCACAGCCTGTGATCGTGAAGTAACCCGCTTTTTAAGCGTTTGAATATTGAGAAGCGGCCGAGAGGCGCCCCTCTCTTTATAAACTATTTTTGCGCTCTATGGCAGAAAGAGAAACCGCATGGCGAACCTTGAGCAAGTGCAGCTCACGGATATAGGAAATAAAGGAAAAGCGGTGAGTAGACACGGCGAAAAGTTGTGTTTGTAAGCGGCGGGGTTCGGCGATGTCGTCGAGGTGCCAGGTGACAAAGAAGCGCCGAAACTACCTTGAGGGCAAGGTGGTGAAGGTAGATGTATTCAGTCCCACGATCGTGTGGAACCACAGTGCGATTACTTTGGGTATGTGGCGGTTGCAAATGGCAGAATTTGAGCTATGAAAAGCAACTGGGCTACAAGGAAAAAAGTGCGCGAGAATTTGCGCAAAATTAGTCACGTCGTTCCAGGAAGGTTCCATCCCATACTTGGTAGCGAAGGAATACCGCTATAGAAATAAATTAAATTCAGTTTTACCGATAATAAATGGCTGACCCAAGAGCAACTGGACAGTGGCGTGGATTTTCCCGAGCGCCGCGGTGCAGGATTTCACATTCCAGGTTTTTGGGATAAGGTCTTAGACATTGATGAATGTTTGCTCTGAGTGAACCGTCTAATGCGATACGTAACTTTGTGCGCGATTGGGCCATCGAAAAAGACATGCCGTTTTTCAATGCACGCAGTCAAGAAGGTTGGTTGAGAACGTTGATGATTCGTGTTGCCAGCACCGGTGAGGTTTTAGTGGTGATTCAGTTCAAAGAAGAACATGCGGAGGCGCGCGAGGCGTTGCTGAAGGAATTGGACGAGAAATTCCCTGAAATCACAACCCTACAATACGTGATCAATACGAAACAAAACGACACCATCTACGACCAAGATATTATTACCTACAGCGGCCCTGGGTTTATTGAAGAAGCCATGCCGAAGTACAGTGGCGCGGGTGAATTGCGTTTTAAAATTGGTCCCAAGAGTTTTTACCAAACCAACCCTGAACAGGCCTACGAACTGTATAAGGTGGCACTGGATATGGCTGAGATTAAGAACGATGAGCTCGTGTTCGATTTATATACAGGTACAGGTACCATTGCACTTTTCATGGCGGAGCAGGCACGCGAGGTGGTTGGTATAGAATTGATTCCTGAAGCCATTGAAGATGCGAAACTCAACGCCGCAAACAACCGTGTTGAAAATGCAACGTTCTACGCCGGGGATATGAAAGAGGTCTTTACTGCTGAATTCATTGCAAAACACGGGAAGCCGGATGTGTTGATCACGGACCCTCCGCGCGACGGAATGCACGGCGATGTAGTTGCCTTACTTTTGGAATTAGAGATTCCTAGAATGGTCTATGTAAGTTGTAATTCCGCGACGCAGGCCCGCGATTTGGGTTTGTTGGCGGAGAAATACGAGGTCAAGCAAAGTCGTGCTGTGGATATGTTCCCGCAAACACATCATATAGAAAACGTTGTCCAATTGGTGCTAAAAGCCTAATTTCACCCTATCATGAGCAACACTACCGAAATACTCAACGCAACCGCCATCGAGCACAAGATCCAGCGCCTCGCGTGGGAACTGTACGACCGTCACCACGACGCTACCGACTTGCACGTCGTGGGCATTAAGGATAACGGCTACTGGCTCGCGGAACAGCTGGTCACCCGCCTGCGCAACATTAGCGATATTAACATTACGCTGCATGCGCTAGTGATGGATAAAGATGCTCCGGTACTGGAAGAAATGATTCTAGCTCTTCCTGAAGGCGGTGAATTTGCGTTGGTGGATGATGTGTTGAACAGCGGACGTACGCTACTCTGGGCGGTGATTAAGCTCATGAGTTTTCGTCCCCGCGTATTGAGTACTACGGTCCTGGTGGATCGCAGTCACAAGCGTTACCCGGTGAAGGCAGATTTAAAAGGATTGAGTTTGAGTACAACGCTCCAGGACACGGTCCAATTAAACGTGGTCAACGGCGTTGCCACCAACGTTCAGCTCGTCTAACTACCCTATGGCTTCGAGAACAGCTTCCACGGTTAGGGCATCACCCTTCACTCTGTGCTGGGCTAAACTGTAGAACGGGCGGCGCTCAAAGAGGTGTTTCGCTACGAATTCTGCGACATCGTCCTTATCTTTAATCAGCGGACGGTCCACGTCTTTTTCCAATCTACGGGCCAATTCCACCACACTCACGTCCAAAAAAACAGTCGTGCCTGCGGCATTCAAAGCCTCCATGTGATTGTAGAACACGGGCGTGCCACCGCCCAATGCAACCACCACATCTTCCTGACTTTCAGAGAGTAAACGCTCCAAAACGGTGTGCTCGACCTTTCTAAATGCCAATTCGCCCTTATCTTCCATAAAAGAAACAATGGACCTTCCAATCTCCGCTGTGATGCGCACATCTAAATCCACAAAGTCCACACCCAAGTGCTCGCTCAAGGCCTTACCCAGCGTGGTTTTCCCACTGCCCATATACCCTAAAAGAAAATATCTCATGGCCCAAATTTGTTGGTAATCAAAGGTATAAACCCTGCCCCAACTCGAAGCCTAAATATTCCTTTGATTTTTTTCGCCCACTTAGTTGGTAAAAAAGGAAACCTCTGTATATTTGCAGCCCGCAAAGCGGAATACGGTTGATCTCTTAGCTCAGTTGGTAGAGCAATACACTTTTAATGTATGGGTCCAGGGTTCGAGCCCCTGAGGGATCACTAAGAGAAAGCCACCTCACCCAGGTGGTTTTCTTTTTTACAGTCAGCGAACCCATGGAACGCAGGCTACACCGAGCCCAGGTGGTGAAATTGGTAGACACGCCATCTTGAGGGGGTGGTGCGAGTAATCGCGTGCAAGTTCGAATCTTGTTCTGGGCACTTAAGTTTTCTACAGGTCATTGCGTAGTTTTGCTGCAATGAATGACCAACCCCAACCCAACACATCACAGGAACGCGCATCACTGCAAGTTCCTGCCGTTATGCGTCGCACAGCGCAAACCACACAACGCATTAGCACGGCGCTTGCCGCAAAGATTGCCTGGCGTTGGTTCCTCACACCTTACCCCTTTAAAATACCGAAACGTGAACGTCCCATGGAGGAACGCTTCGGCGCTCCTGAGCACTTCACCCATCCCCGCGGCCTCACCTACCCGGTCTATACCTTAGGCACAGGCGCCAAACGTGTGCTTTCGTCCACGGCTGGGGCGGTAGATTCACTCAATTCACTGCCCTGCTCGACCACTGCGAAGCTCAAAACCCAAATTTCCTAGAAGAATACACCCTCATAGGGTTCAATGCCCTGCACACCGCGGCGCTTTCGGGGGTAAACGCACGATGATGCCCGAATTTGGCGAATGCATTCAGCAGATACACAGACGCTACGGTACATTCCACAGCATCATCGCCCACAGTCTAGGTTGCAATGCAGCACTCTACGCACAAATGGAATGCGGCACCACGGCCGATCACCAAATCCTGATCGCCCCACCAGAGGACTGATCTCGGGCATGGTCGGACTCTTGCGGCGCAGTAAGGCTTCAATAAAAAGTCACAGCCGCATGATCTCCAACCTCAAAAAAATCCACGGTAAGGGACTTTGACGGCTACAGTGCCCTGGCCTCGCTGCCCGCAACACCATCCCTGCGCTCGTCTTCCATGATCTCAACGACAACGACACTCCCATCGCCATGGGACGCTCCGTTGGCGAGCAGCTCACCCAAGGCACCTTCATTGAAACCAAGGACTAGGACACCGCCGCATCCTCCGCGATCCACGAAGTCCTCCAGCAGATCTACCAGTTCCTCTTCACTGTAACCCTGAAGACATACCGCACCTGTTTGCGTTAATCTCCTACATGAAAAAGGTTCTCTACATACTCACCACCACCCTGTTCCTCATAGCGCCAGGGCGGGAAACCAATTCTACTATGGAGCAGCGCCGACAGCCACCTCCTTCGGTTGAAAAAACCGAACAAGAATGGAAAGCTCAACTTTCTCTGAAGAATACTTTGTTATCCGCGAGAAAGGAACCAGTCCCTACACCCGGAGCATACAATATGCACTTTGACGGCACCTCGCCCGTGCCGTGGATGCGACGCCCACTCTTCACTTCGGATTCAAAATTTGATTCGCACTGTGGTTGGCCATCCTTCGATCAGGGCATCGCTAAAGGCGCCATATTGGAGAAACTGGACAAAACCCACGGCATGATACGCACCGAAATCGTGTGCGCGAGCTGCGGCTTGGTCACCTGGGCCATGTCTTCAACGACGACCCTACGGCGCAGGCCTGCGCTACTGTGTCAATAGCTAAGCATCGACTGGGACGAAGAGGGAAAAGGGAGAGTAAGTTTCTCAATGCCAGCGGGTTAAAAGACCACAAAATGCTGGCACCACCCACCCTGTAAAAAAATCGCCCCAATCCCAGCTTTTCACCAAAATCCAGTTGCAGAAATAGAATAAGAGTCTATATTTGCACCCGCTCGAGAACGATGCGCTCAGTTAGTTGAGCACCTGCCTTACAAGCAGGGGTCAGGGGGTTCGAATCCCTCATCGCCCACAACTAAAAAGAGAAAGAAAGCCATCCACGAAAGAAAGTGGAGTGGCTTTTTCGTTACGACATCGAGCAGAAGTTTACTTCAGCGAGACTGGCGGAAATGAAAAAAGCTAAACGCTGCGGAGCAGCGGATGCTTCTTTCTCTTTAGTTGAATACAAAGAACTTTTGATGAAGGGTTCTTTCGCCGCTAGGCAGAAAATCCCATGTAACTTAGTATTTCTGCTTTTGGAATCACACAGAACGCCGCCGCGGATCGGACGTATCATTTTCTCGTCTTGGAATTAAATGCATATGACAATGCATTACTGTCTGTCCTGCGTCTAATCCATCATTGGTACCAATATTTGAAACCTGTTATATTGCTATCACCTACCATTAACTGTTCTCTAACCTGTTTCATTAACCTGTTGATGGCATTAAGTTACGCTGAAATAATAATTCAAAATAACTTTTCACATGTCTTTTTTAGGAACAATGGCTTGTGTCATGCATGGCTTTGGGAACTTATCATAAAATGCTTTAGCTAATTCATTTTCCCCTAGAACTTCACTTTGATCACAAAATATACATTGACCATATTCAACATAGTCTTCAGCAAGTCCTCTCAAATCTATATCCGAACGATTTCCCTTATTCGTATTGCACTTATAATAACAAAGCGCTTGATAATTATCTAAACTATCGGGGCCGCCTGGACTTTTTGGGACAATATGATCAACCTCTAAAGCCCTAAGCTGAAGCATCAATACCACAGAGTTCACATTTATGGTGAGCATTCACTAAGACCTTATAACGGGTGCTTTACGGAACAGGTCTCCTTGTATTACGACGATGGTCCCCGAGATATCGATATTTCTTCTTTCAATAAATTCAGATATTTTTCTCCACAGAGATCCTTTAACTCCTCAATTTGCATCTTCATTATATATTGCCAAGAGCAATTCAAAGCTTTGTCTATCGGATAGGGGTCTTGATGTAATTTTATTTTTTGTTAAGACCTTGCCTACCATATTTTCACACGCTCTTCATAGTATTCAGCATTGCTTCATCATAACCAGCAATTTCACGTGCAATGTCATGGATTGAAGCCTTACCGCCCTTATCTAATAAGGTCCAAATCGCGACAGGCTGATAAATATGCGACATACGCATATCCGAATTAATAGATTCTCTTAAATCTTTCAATTTTAATGGCTAGAATCAAAATCTATTTCATTATTCTCATTAACCTCAATCGGTGGTACAGTACCACTGTGATATTACGAGCATTTCGCAAAATTCAGGTCCATTAGAATTTAAAAACCTCCAACTTCCTCGGGAATATCTGTAGCTTAATTCCCCGGACGCCACCCCATCGACGCTGAAGTAAAATATATCTCCCTGTCGCGGTTGAAATGGGAAATCAAAGGGCGAATCTCGTTCAAGTATTAGTAATATATCAATTGGATCATAGTTTTCTATCAAAAATGCTCCGGAGGGTGCAAACGATCAACAATATTATTATTAGGCTTACTTTTTCTATTCCTCTTCTTTTCAAAACCCAAGTCTAACGCTTCCCTTCCAAAGAACATCCAGGACATTTGCAAAATATAAGTTTAGTTGATGACAAACACATAGTTGTTAGTTTGATCCAATATTATAAAGTTATAAATGTAGCCAAATAGCTTATTAATCTTAAGCCGCATTTGACCAATTCGAGTCACTCATTAAACCCGCATTGTAGCGAAATCTTTCCAATCAAGTTCTAGTTTAATCCAGAAACTGTTTGCGATGCGTTGAACCAATTCCAACAATGATTCGACACTCTCATAATAAGTTTCCACGAGTCAAAGAATGTGAGGATAAGACTTAATAACATCTACCAAATCTACTTAACTCAATTTGTCTTTTGGCATAAACCCAATAAAGGCTAACGGCCTATATCGCTGACAAGATTTAATGAACTAAAGTGAAACGTGGAAACCGAGACATTACGATATGAATTTAACTTTGCATCCTGTTTGCCCAAAATTCTTTTATAGAATTTGTAACGACCAAAAATCTACTTCAAACTACAATAGGTTTAAAAAGTATTTCACTTAACAACCGAAGCTTACTATTGGAATCAGTCTTTCAATTTCATAGGTTTAATGTTATAAGAGATGGAGACAATGACAGCTTCCGAAAGAATAACAATAGGCACTACCTTTAGTGGTATTGGAGCACCTGAGAGCGTTAAAACTTAATCTCAAACCTGAGAGTACTTTTCGCTTGTGACATTGATAAGCACATAAAGATGCCTATCTCGCTAATAACGATTTGGACGAAAGGAACTTCTTCGATGACATTACCAAATGGTGTTTTATACTCACTTCAGATAAACTTGACGATATCTACGTAGGTGGTAGTCCCTGCCAAAGCTACTCTGCCCACGACCTTATGGTGGGACTAAATGATGATAGAGGTAACTTATTCAAACATTACATAAAATTATCGAACAGTCTTTCCCCCAAATATTTTATATGGGAGAAAATGTTAGTAGCGTTTTGACAAACAGGAAAGAGTTGGAAAGTGATTCAAAATGAATTCTCGAACCTACGTAAGGTTCTAAAAATCAGGTGTGCAATCCAATATATTATCATTAACTCCAGCGAAATAAGTTTCCTCAAAATAGGTCAAGACTCTTCGTTATCGGCTCTCGAAAAGATAACGACCGTACCCTCAATATTTAGGAAGCCCCAATTGGCGAACTCAACAAAACTGCTGTAGAACTATTAGATACGGATTTAAAAGTATATTAAAATATTATCCCGCGATAAAAAGACAAAAAGCTTGAATTCGTGACAGTCCAAAATGTGATAAAAACGGATATACGAGAATACATAATACTATGTCCCTCATGAAAACAATGGAATTTTGCTTGTCAAACTGCAAGACAAAATTACAAATTGGCATGGAAACTTTGTCTATCACCCACTCGAGTACAAAGAAAGGAAGCATTCAGCCCGAGTGAGGTCTTTGCGAATAGATTCGTTTCCACAACTCAATGGAATGAATACATGAAGCTCCGGCCAAAAAATAGGAACATATTTCTAAATACTATAAGGAAATGAAAGCTGATGAAGCCACAATGAGCCTTTCTTTACCGTTTCTATCCGAGTGACTCCATAGAACATGGTATCAATAATTACCAAACGGTTTGCCGTTATCTATTTATTAAACGTCGAGGAAAATAAAATTTGGACCTCACGGTATTATAAGACCTACCTCTCCTAGAGAAAATTTAAGACTAATGGGATTCAGTGATTCGTTTTAAAATTGTTACATCCGGATAACCAAGCGTACAAACAAGCTGAAACAGTATGGTGGTTGACGTAATCAGCTCATCTGTTTGACAATTATTCACAAAACAAACTTTCGTCCAAAAAGTTAGTGTTATGACTAATATCGTCTAAGTCGAGGAGGAGATGTTTTCAATTTAAATAGTTTTAATACGCAACACATCTCCATAATCGCCCTTTACGCAAAAATCACCACTAAACACTTCACTTTGTTCGAAGTAATAACCATGAGCCTCAAATCCCCCGTCCTTTACAGCCGAACGTAAAGTTGAGCAACATCTTTCGAACTAGCTAAATACTCCCCATCGGTTATGAGTTCGATGGTAGATGCGTTTTCTTTTTCACCGAGAAGAATTGATAACATTTAAATATTCTTTTATTGGTCGATCATTTCTTGTATAATCTGAATTTATTAAAGGTCAAAAACTCGCTTGCCTCCATAGCCGCAACTACCTTAATACTTAACCAAGAAGATAGATCCTTAAATAAGGACCTTAAATCCGATATGTTAAATTATTATACGGCATAAACCAATAAGCACCTAACATATATTCGATTTGCGGCCCATTTTCTTTCGATCAATCCAATCGCAAAATCATTATTCTTAGCAAATAATTTACATAGTCATACCTCATCACTCGCGCTGTATGCAGGGTACAATACCACCATAAACAGGCAGCAGAATTCCTTTTTTAGTATTTTGAGCGGTACCTTCATGAAAAACCTGCTAACAATGGCTTTGCTCGAAATATCTTTTGATGATACTTGATCATTTATTCCCCATCTAGCAGCAGTATATTTTCTAAATGAATCATTTAATAGCACCAAACTTGTCCAAAGATCAGGTCATTTGCTTGATGGGCTGGAATCCTCAGACAATCTATATAACATCTTAGAATTGAAAATGTCACTTTCCTCCTGACTTGAGTTGAATTGTTGCCTGGGACCATGAAAGAAGTCTTAGTAAAAACATCCCACTCTAGAGAAGGTTTATATTGCACTGAATCTCCTTCCATTACAAAAAGAACTGTAATGCTCAACAGTTACAACCTTGTGGATAGACTCTTTAGGAGAACTGTAACAAAGGTCTAATAGCTCATCGTATTTCTTGTTCGTCAAATTCTCATAAATCATTTTAATTACTTCTTCTTGAATATTTATCAGATTAAATCTTTGCTTGGCTTGAGCATTTATAGGATTACTCATTTATTCCAGTTGTTTCTATTTTCATTTGTAAATATGAACCACTTTAGCTCTCAAGATTCGAATACTGACCGTTAGCCCTATAATCTAAGACTAAAGACATGGCCCGAACAAGAGCAGGATAAACATATAAAGCGAAATCAGGTTACCATTTCCTTTAATATCGAGGATATGATTCAAATGAGTACTTTGGAATTTTAACCAAAATCTTATTCATATCTAAATCAAAGAATAGTTTTCTGAATTTAGATCTAATCTTATTATTGAGGCTACCGACCTTTCTCTTTCATGCGCCAACCAATAACGAAAAAGACACAACTCTCCTAAAAGAGATTTGCGGGCAAATTCACAGACGGTAAATGCGTGTCTATATGGTTGAAATTAATATCTACTATTTTTGAAGGTGTAAACCAATACACTCACATCCAATCGTGTAGCTATATCCTTTTTATTAATTTCAATTTCAGACGGACAACCACAATGTATATCTTTTAAGATTTCATAGTAGGCCATAGAACTTTGAACTAATACTGCAAAACGAATATTTTCTTGACTTTCATGGTATCTAAGCTCAGCGGCTATTGATTTTTAGCAATCCCACTACTCAGGCTTATTCGCAAAATCAAGGCATCTTCATCAATTGATAAATCATCTATGAAGATCATTATTGTAATCGAGGGCAATTAATGGGTATGGATACATAGTTTTATTTTACAATTTTCCATTGAGTTAACAAAAGTATCACCTAACGATATTAAAACTGGCCTTTCTGTTGAATCAGCATTCACAATCAATGTTTACCCGTCTCTATGAAATTCAATTCCATCACTTCCGCTAAACTCTAAAATTAAGTTCTGCCCGTTGCACTAAACTTTGTCTCCACAATAAATAGTTCCCTTTTCCAAGCTGGCAAAGCTAAATTTATATGTTGTTTGTTTAGTTCCTATAATATTTGACATTGGTCTATCCGCTTTCTTTGATGAATCTTGGATTAGGGCCTACTTGGCCTTTACCGGATCCATTCTTAAGTTGACGTGATCCACGGCTATTACCACTACCACTACCACTACCACTTTGTTCGACACCATTGATTACAAGAGCTGTTTTAACTAATTCCCACCTCCTTTAGGTACTCCATAAATACCACCTTCTTTTGAGGTACTTAGCCCGCTGCTATCCCACGACAATTATGTGATTTACCAAAATTTCAGTTTGGGAATTACCCTCTTTAATACTATCCCCTGCCATGTAAATCAAGAAAAGCTTTGGAATTAGCCTTTGAAAATCAAATAATTCCTCATGAAGTTGAATCTCATTTTTTTCAGAAAGTCGATCTTTTTAATAGATTTTTAAGCCATTTATCATGACTAAAAGTTTCGAAATTGGAATATGATTGACTCAACTTAGGAGATACATCATGTACAATACTAACGGGCGAATAAAAGAGTTAGCAAAGCCTTTCAGAAAAAATAAACATCCCATTTCGATAATGGTAAATAATTATTTCTTGCAATAGAAATATACGGAAAGAAATTTAATTTTGTATGCTCGAAATATTCTTTCCAGGAAGCAGGTAGTCTTCTAAACCTAGATAATCAGGTATGCCTTATTTCCTTTAATTGAATCGTATAAATGCGAGCTTAATCGTTTTGTAAGCATTAGCAACTTTATTTCAATATGCTCTAGATCCGATTTTGCGCCTTAAGTTTCAAATGAGGCAGAGATAGTTTTGAGTCTTTTCCAGAATAAAAGCTATAAACTCTTCTTTATCCTTACTTTGAATCAAAAGTGAAGTCTTGTTCCCCGACCCATCATAAACTTTAATTTAGCAATAGATTATTGTTGTAGAATGGGAATGAAATAGTAGCTGTATAAGTATAGTTCAATGAGTATTTCTAACTCTGTGAAGTTCCGCTCAAATCCCAAGTATTGTTTGAGTAAGTCCACATCGATTAGATGGATGGCAAAAGGTGTTGCTCCACCGTCACCTTGAATTATTTTTAGACGCATAGTTGATGCCATTCTCTGTGTGTCCACCAAGCTTCGGACTCCACCAAAATATAATCCTTCGTCCGAAGCGGTGTCATAGAGGACAGTATTAGGCTGCAGCCAAAACCGTCAGCATTTTTACCTATTCCAAAAGAACCACGTGATCCACTTTTCGATTTTACACACTTTGACTATCGGCTGAACACGGGCTTCCCAGGGCAAACATCATTTCATTTGTTTCTTACTTAAACCTACCGTATTCAATCTGTTAACTTCAAATAATTAATGTTTTTGAGGAAAAACACTTTGACATTACTTCCAGAAAGCCCCAGGCCAAGCCTTTATGATTATACTTTTTTGAATTATTGAAAATCGCTTTAAGATTACCCCAGTCGGGAACCTTCTCAACTCCTATTTTTCACGGTTCAAAAATCACTTCTACCGGATTGCTTTCATCTTTCGCAGCATCTAATGAATTCTGCACTAACTCACGGGCAAAAACTTCAACGATACTCACTTTAGAAGTAAATTCAACTAACGCGGCATCATTGGAAACCGTCTCTAGCAGTAGTTTTTGAACTAGACCACTTATCGATTGATTTTTATAAGGTAAGTCATTAAGATCTATTGTATACTTCACGTCAATTATTCGTTCGAGCGAATTCGAATCTCTATCTTGTCGGAAGTTCCATGGATTTATAAACTCTTTGCTCATTCAACTTGAAATATTTACGATACAAAAGGCGGTAAATCATCGAATATTAAACCAAGCTCAATTAAGTTGCTTGTTCCAATATTCCTTTCATCGTTAGAGTTTAACCGAGATAAAATAACATTCCCTAAATCCTCTAAATTGAAACTACCTTCTTCTCCCATTTCGCAAGCAGATAAACTATTAACCAAAGATTGATTTTGTCATACGCCAATTGCTCAAAGCTACTAATATTAATGGGCTTACTATTAATATTTTCTACCGATTTTACTCAATTTGTATATCGTCTGGAGCAAAGTCTACCGACTCACCTTGGGCTCCAATCCAACCGTAAACTGATTTTCTTAGGTCTAGAAGTTGACACAGCACTTTCAATTCGCCAATCAAACCTTTTAACTTACTTTCATTAAAGGCAGAACCTTTTGTAAATGCTTGGAATTGAGATATAGCTGTATTTCTAATCTTGAATTCTCACATTTGCATTAGTAATCAGCTTTTTATCTATAATATCTAATAATTTCAACAAAGACATAGTAGATATCGAATCATCGTTAAGCTGAATAGAAACAAAGTTCTCCTTTGTGCCATTCACCTCAATAGTTTGGTTGAATAACTTAATTCCACCAAAAACTTAGGACCCCTAATCAGCTCACGCGACTCATATAGATAAACTATATCGTCGTATCCACCTAGCCTCTAATTTAATCATGCCATAGATCTGTGTTTTGTTAATTATTTCCATTTGTGAAAATTTGTTTGATAATATGAGTTAGTGCCGGATATTTTGGGAAACGTATTGAGAAACCGACTATTACGTCGAGAATTGAATACCTTATTATCCTGAGTTTCTATGTAGTATAAAACCAATCTTGGTATTCCATCATTTTCTTGATGCGTTTGTGGCAGATACGTAATCACCTTTGCTTTATAACAATCTAAAGCATTTACATACTTCATGCTGCGTCACTTAGCGGCATAATATTAGAATCTCAATATTGTATGTGCCTTCACTGTTAAACTATGGTGTTACATCCATTTTAGTTTCTTTAAATTCGAAACTTTGTTTTGAACTACTTTTATGTTATCTGCTACAACCTTATTTTCGACACCACTATATGAATAACTCGATATAAATACTTGAATTCTAACACCAGTAGTTGAGTAGTCATGCTTAGATCTTGAGACATTTACAGTATTTGACAATGCTAATCCTTGGGCTAACGTCAAATTTATTTCGTTACTAGTATTGGTAAAGTAAAGGGTTTGATAACATTCCATTAACCTTGAAACATCTAAAGCCGCCCCATCCTTCTGTTGGCATCATTGATTGATGAGCCAATATGGCTGGCGCTATATCATTTTGGTGTCTTAGTTGGATCAATTGAATAACTTTCAATAACATCTCGTAATTGACTATTAACTTCAACAAGAAATTTAAATTTATCATAAATATCTCTAGTAGTGTGTATTCTAATGAGATCATCATAACCTTTTACGCTAACCAAACCAACGCCCCATTTGAAGTAGCAGATCATAATTAGATGAATCGCTGGAAATAATATGAAGTGGTTAATCCTTCAATAGTTAAACCTCGACTAATAATATCACCACCGACGCATATTAAGAAGGGATAATCTTTAGTTCCGTAGTCTAATGTATCTCCGTTTCCATTGATCTCCAAGTTCAGTGACTTAATACATTCATCATACAAATTATTAAAATCATCGTTTTGATATAACCTATTCTCAATGTCTAAGTATTCGAACCAGAATTTCATCTACATTTAAAACTTCAATATAATCCCGCACTTTATTGTAAACAACTCGTTGATCAAAGACGAGCCTGCTCATGAATAATCATTGATCAAGGATCTTTATCAAATCTCGAAAATCCTCATCATCCAACTCTCGCTTAGAATTTCGATTCGTCTTGCTACAAATTGTTTCTTGGTTTCGCGCTTTGGTAAAGAGGCTCTAAATCCCTGGAAGATATCTAAATCACTTTTTGCAACTCCTTGATAAACCTTAGCACTTATCGACCGCTGAAAAACTCTTCGTCACCCATATAGTTTTTCGGCTTAGGCGGGCTTATAATAAAATCGCTAGGGTATAAACTTGTAGGTGCATCCCTATCCATGAATACATTTGCAAATGGGGTTGCTGTGTATCTACGTAACTACATTGTTTAAACAATGAGTACAACCTGTAGACTTCCCTATGAACACTACTTACGTCTTCTGCGTTTGCAACTTGTCTAGCGCTATTAGGGATTGCCTCGAATCGCACTCATCATCTGTTATTAAACACCGTAACGGCACTTTTCGGATTCGTCCGCATCTTGACTTAACCATTCGTTTAGCTTATTCATCACCCCGTATCTACTCTGCCTTGTTGCATGCTTCTTTACAATTAGAAATAAAAAAGAATTATTTCTTTTGAAAGGGTAATAATACCATCATGTTGATCCTCGGGTCTAAAATCTAATCGACTAGTTAGTGATTTGGAGCATTTGGCAAAACCAGGATGAGTTCGGTGAATTGGACACATGTAGTCATCTAATTCTTCCTGCGATTCTTCCCAATTCTGGCGTATCTTGAAAATAAAGTAGAACCTATTAAATCTCGATTAACCCTCCTTTAGTCTTGTTCTCTTAGGGCGTATTATTTGAAGTTAAAATGATTACAACTCTATACCCTACGTCTATGGCCTTTGATGCAAGTCCAACATAATTTTGCTGTTTTACTTTATTTGAACATGGCCTAGTACTAATCCTTTCCTAGCATCCTCGTCTAAATGCTCTAAATGAATGCGATTAAAAATTTTATCAACGGAAGCTTCGATGGTATTAGAAGCGTCATAACCAATTCTCTTAGCTACGTTATTTAAGTATTTATTGTAACGTGGCAATAAATGTCTATTTATGGGTACAATAAACTTCTTGACCTTCCCCAACAATCCAGAAGCCCCATTTCAACTAGGTCCCCGATTTAATTCTCTTTCAAAACGAATGAGAGCAGCTCTTACTAATTCTTCTTTGTAATAAGGACAACTATATTGAATAATGACCTCTTGAACAAATCGACTCCAAGTCTTCCCGAGTCAACTTTGAAGGAATTAGATTGTTGTAATAAAAATGATTTAACATATAAATGAGGATCTGCTACTTCTATTTCCATTTTGTTTTATTAATTCGTTCTCCAACTTCTTGTTCTTGATAACCCTATTTTGACCTTAAACTCCTCATCAGGTTTTCGAGCTATGATGAAGAGCTTAGTCTTAACATAAAGGGTAGGTCTCGGGAATTAATTGTATTTCTATTTCTTCTATCTCTCCATCCATTGGGCGGCTTACGCCCACAATTGAATCGGTATTCTTCTGCATCAAGGTGATGTCTTTAGGTAGGTCCGTATCTAATATAGCAAGGTTGTCTATACGGTCAAAAGCATTGACGAAGACAAAGCCGTCTTTTTCTAGTAGTGCCACCACAAACCATTTTTGTTGTTGTATTGCTTGAGATAAACAGGATTAGTCACGAAAGTTCTAGACTCCCCACCAAACGGCGTATACGTCATTTGAACCTGCTTCCGTTCACTCACCGCTCTATACAGTGGAGCCAAGTATTCTTTACCCTTGTATGGATTACCGCCCAGTCTATGATCTTAGATTGCTTTGGGTTTGTACCATATCCATGTCACTTTGAAAAACGACGATGAGATCTTCGAGGCCTTGAAACTGAGGCAACCCTTCAAGAGCATCTGATTGCATCTAGCGCCATCTTAAGTTCCTCAACTTGCGTTTGATTTGGGAGATTATTTATCGAGAATTTCGGTTATCATACCGATAATAGCGCTTCTTACCTTCAGCTGGATAGGTCTCAATAGGTGTTTCCCAACCGTTAGAGCTCTTCATAAGCAATATCATCCTGAAGCTGCCTGCTGCTGATGCCTTTCGACTGTGGATCTTTATCAACATCCACTCATTCATCGCCCACATCAAACCGTCAAACGTATAATTCCGTCCGGTGTTAGAAGCTTACGTCCAGGATGCTGTAGCGGCGTTTTAAAGGAGTCGTTTGGTGGTTGGCATAACTTATTGTGGATAAGTTACAACTATTCACTAATGGTATGCAGAACAAGAGCATAAAATATATTTTGACGTTGAGAATATCTTTATAGTTTCACTTCTTGTTCCATAGGACCATTATTTTGATTAATAACTGGTACAAATGTCCTTCTGCAACATATAGATTACTGATTCGACAACCTTGTCACCACCTTCTTTGGTGGGTACGATAATATTTATGGTCTAGATCCTTAGGGCAACGCTTCTTGAGAGAATCATTCTGACACTGGTTTCAAGCAAGGTAAATTCAAACTCCTCACAATAGCTATATACAGCTAACGTATAAGGCAAGCTGAAGCTCAACATAATCAAGGAAACTGCCTTCACGGGTATTAAATTCTGCGGCGGCCTGCTCCTAAAAATCTAATTCCATCGCCGAAGCAAATTCGAGGTCATCAACAACTCTTCCATATGTTGTAATCCACCATAAACGACTCTCACAAAATGCAATCAAACCTCACGTATCATAATGTATATCAAACACTTGACACATTGATCAATCGACACTGATAAAACTGCTTGAAAACGTGGCGAAAACGCCCTAGGTTTTTATAAAAAGAGGCTCGGAGAGCCTCTTTTTTTCTAGTATATGGAGAAAACCTCCTGGACCAACGACCCCTTCTCTCCCTCCTCCATCAACTCTATATATGGATAGTCCCCAGCTAACGTTCGGATAATGTAGAATCTTCCAATGATGGCGATATACATTGACGTCATTTTAGGAAAATCACCTATGCCTGCAATACCAAACTGTGTTCAATAAAGCAATTATTTCCCACTCTTGTGGAAACATGACTTGAGACAGGCTTTTAGACAGACCTACAACCTCTAATAATGGACGGCAATACTCTGTCTTAGAAGAAAATGTAAATTCATATCTCTTCCATTTATCGTGGTTTTCAACTCTTTTTCCAAAAAGCACTTTTCACTTTGATGTTGAGGATTTCCGACATTGCTACTCTACCTCAAAATCCATTTTCGCAGTAAAACTTGCCGTCTTCCATCTGCTTGAAGTATTGAATGTTCCACTCCAAAGGATTTCATCACTTGCAGAGTCAATACTCCCTAATCCTGTCGGAAAATTCCCCTTAAGATCCCCACGCGGTTTTTGTACGCATAGGCCAAAAACATTAATGCCTCCACGTCTTGATGTAAAGATTGCCGCTAGTGTTCTTTTCATTCTCCTTCTATTTTAAATTTATAGTCATTTTTACTGGCGCTTCTAGCACTTGTATTCTCCTCTCAACGCACAAAAAAAGAAAAAGCGCGACCGCTCGGCACGACAGCTTATCTTGTTTTAAACTGGCTTCTTAGTTACCCATAGAGCGAAAACACAAAGGCATCATCATCTTTTCAGTGGCTTCCTTTTTTAATTTTCGCTATGAATACCCTAAAGATCTAGACACCTGCACAAAGCGACAACCTTGCCAGGCCGCCAAACCATCGTGAAGTGGAATGGTTAGCCAATACTTTGTTGGACTATTGCGATGATTAAATCTAAAAATCTGATAACCAGTAGTTTCGGGGTAAAAAAAAGCATTTTAAAGCATTATAATTTGATTTAGATTTAACCAACTAAAACATCCACTATGAACTACTACCTAAAAGTACTCCGCCAGTATGTTGATTTTAAAGGCCGCGCCCGCCGCGCTGAATACTGGAATTTTGTCTTAATCAACGTCATCATTTCCATTGCATTAACCCTGATTGATATTTACGCTTTAGGAATAGACCCTTTTGCGGGTGAATCCGGCATACTCAGCAATCTCTACAGCCTTGCAGTATTCCTCCCATCACTAGGCGTTTTAGTACGTCGCTTACACGATATAGGGAAAAGCGGATGGTTTTTCCTTATCGTCCTAATTCCATTGATTGGTGCCATCTGGCTACTCATTCTATTATTTAGAGACGGCGAACAGGGCGAAAACAAATGGGGACCTAACCCTAAAGAGGACCGCTGGTCTACCTTAGAATAATCCATAAAAAAAGCCCTCCAAACGGAGGGCTTTTTTCTTGCCGGCAGTTTCCCACCAACTATTTCAACAACTCCTTAATTCCACCTAGAGAACTCAATACTCCAGTGGCTTCATAAGGAAGGAATACGGTCTTATTATCCGTACCCTGACCTAGCGATTCTAGGGTCTTAAGGTATTCTTTCGCGATAAGGTACTGGATAGGATCTTTGCCATCACCACCCACAGCAACTTTGATTAATTCAATAGCCTCTGCTTCTGCCTTCGCGGTAGTGATGCGCGCCTCAGCGACACCTTCTGCCTCTAAAATGGCAGATTGACGCTCACCTTCCGCACGTGCAATATCACTCTCACGCTGACCTTCGGCATTCAAAATAGCAGCACGCTTCAAACCTTCTGCCTCCAAAACGGCAGCACGACGGTCGCGCTCTGCACGCATTTGTTTCTCCATCGCCGCCTGGATATCCGCCGGCGGATTAATGTCCTGCAATTCTACGCGATTCACCTTCACGCCCCACTTATTGGTAGCATCGTCAAGAATGGAACGCAGCTTGGTATTTATAGTATCTCTTGAAGACAAACTCTCGTCCAATTCCAGCTCACCAATCACGTTACGCAGCGTCGTCTGCGTCAATTTTTCAATGGCATCCGGCAAATTTGAAATCTCATAAACCGCTTTCACGGGGTCCATCACCTGGAAATAAAGCACAGCATTAATCTGAACCACAACGTTATCCTTGGTAATCACATTTTGCTTGGGAAAATCATAAACCGTCTCACGAAGATCGATACGATTCAGTTCCTTGAAGTTGACCAATTTCCTTCCATCAACCGCCTCCATCACATAGCGCCACATGATCGAACGCGGACGGTCGACAAACGGCCAGATGATATTAATCCCACTACTTAGGGTTCTACTGTACTTCCCCAATCTTTCGATGATGACCACTTCCGACTGCTGAACGATCTTTAAACCCGCAGCACCAAAGATGACTACAAGCAGCGCCAGCGTTGAGAATATAATTACAAATCCACTCATTTTATTTTTTGTTTAGGTATTAAAATTCTAGTTCTCCACACGTTTCACCTGCAATACGATACTGTCTCGAGAGACGACATGCACCCGCGTTCCTACCGCTAGATCTTCCTCGCATTCCACTTTCCAATCATCACCGCCTATAAGCGCGCGACCCGACCCCTTAGCGTTGTCAATAGCCTCCGTAACGCGGCCTTTCTGTCCAACGATGGAATCTGCGTTCGTCTTTACCTTATCCTTTAAAAAACGATCCACCAAGGGCTTAATGGTAAAAAAGGCAATAACAGAGCCTAATGCAAACAGGGCAATGAGCCATTCCGTGTCCAATTCAAAAAACGCACCAACACTACTGAATACCAATCCTACCCCGAGCGCCCCAGCAAGGAAACCCAGTGTGAAAACTTCAATAATTAAAGAGAAAATGGCCAGCGCCAATAAAATATGCCAAAGCCCTACAGACTCCATATGTAACGGTTTTTAGTTCATAGGGAAGTTACTAAAGAATCGCCAATCCACTCCCGCTTTTCACTAATTTTGACCATCCAAAAACCCCGACGATGCGAAAACTGCTTCTAGCCCTTCTGCTCACTACCACCCTCAGTGCCCAGGAGCGCGTACTGTTTATAGGCAACAGCTACACCGCAGCAAACAGTCTCCCCACGATGGTCGCTACCCTTGCCTCTTCCGCCAACCAGAGTTTAATCTGTTCACAACAAACCCTCGGCGGCGCCACTTTTTACCAGCACGCGCAAAGCAACGCGACGTATACGAAGCTCGCCAGCCAAAGTTGGGACTATGTCGTCCTTCAAGCGCAAAGCCAGGAACCCAGCTTTCCCTTCGGCCAATTCCAATGGCAAACCCTTCCTTATGCCATCGAACTCGTAGATTCCATCCGCAGCCTCGCTCCCTGTGCCCAACCTGTATTTTTCAGAACCTGGGGCCGCGAAAACGGCGATCAAGCAAACTGTGCCGCATTCCCCCCACTCTGTACCTACGAAGGCATGGACTCCATGCTTCACCGCCATTACAGTCTCATGGCGGACACCACAGATGCCTACCTCAGCCCGGTAGGATCCGTATGGAAGCACATTCGCGACACCGACTCCACCATTAACCTCTACACTTCTGACGGCAGCCATCCCTCCCTCGCCGGCACCTACGCAGCAGCTTGCACCTTCTTCACCATGATCACGCGAATGGACCCCAATTCCATCACCGACGACCAAAACCTCAATCCCGGCGTAGCCGCCGCCATTCGTCAAGCCGCAAAAGATGTGGTCTTTGATTCATTAGCCCTTTGGGGCGTAGGTGCATACGATAGCCAAGCAGGCTTTACCGCCACCATGTCAAACGACACGCTCACGTATACGGATACAAGCCTTTTTGCCGATTCTGTGTACTACGATTTTGGCGATGGAAATTTCAGCTCCACCCCAAACGGTATTCATGCCTATGGCCAGGATGATTTTTTCACCGTCACCCAATACGCCTACCGCTGTGGCAAGGTGGATACTACCGCTATTCTAATTCAATCCATCATAATATTCGCTATCGATGAAGATGTGCAAGCGCATATTGACCTAAGAAAATTGGACCAATTCTGGCCAGCAGACCTCCACTCCTTAACCCTCTATACCCTCAATGGGAGAAGACTCTGGAGCGCAGATCCCGGAAACATCCCTCCACTACCACACAATACCAACTCCCTAGTGATCCTCGAAGCCACCTGGCGTAACGGTGAAAGAACGCGTCAACGGTATTTCACGAATCAATGGTAGTAGTATAGTTTTGCTGAAATACTAAAGCCATAGACTAAAAAAAAACCACCCCTTTCGAGGTGGCTTTTCACATTCGCTAAAAATGAAATTTAGAGCAGGTCGAAGCGATCAGCCATCATCACTTTGTTCCATGCAGTAACAAAGTCTTGAACCAATTTCTCCTCTGCATCGGCTGAAGCGTAAACCTCAGCAATCGCACGCAATTCAGAATTTGAACCGAAGATCAAATCCACGCGGGTAGCAGACCATTTGGCCTCGCCCGTTTTACGATCTGTAGCTACGAAATTATCCTTGTATTCCGTGGTTGCAGTCCATTTGTTGTCCATGTCCAGTAGGTTCACAAAGAAATCGTTGCTCAAAGCACCTTTTTGATCTGTAAACACACCGTGACCACGACCGTCGTAGTTTGCGCCTATGGCACGCATTCCTCCAACGAGAACAGTCATTTCGGGTGCGGTCAGCCCTAGTAATTGGGCCTTATCTACTAACAATTCCTCAGCACTCAAGAAGTAGTTGGTCTTCTCGTAATTACGGAATCCGTCCGCCATCGGCTCCAACAGCGCTATAGAAGCAACATCCGTCATTTCTTGCGTCGCATCCGTGCGTCCCGGCGTGAATGGAACCGCCACAGAATGACCCGCAGCAGCTGCTGCACGCTCCACACCTAGGTTTCCACCTAAAACGATAAGGTCTGCAATAGAAACCTTCTTTTTGCGCTTGTCGAAATCTTGCTTGATACCCTCGTACACTGCTAAAACTTTGGCCAATTCTTCAGGATGATTCACTTCCCAATCTTTCATCGGTGCCAAACGAATGCGCGCTCCGTTTGCTCCGCCCCTGCGGTCAGATTCACGATACGTTGATGCCGAAGCCCACGCCGTGCGCACCATTTCTTGCGTAGTCAAACCCGAAGCTTCAATAGCGGACTTTAATTCTACAATGTCCTCTGCATTTACAATTTCATAATCAGCTGCCGGAATAGGGTCTTGCCAAAGGTATTCCTCCTTAGGGGTTTCAGGCCCCAAATACGTGGTGTTTGGTCCCATATCGCGGTGTGTTAGTTTAAACCACGCACGAGCAAAGGCTTGATCAAATTCAGCAGGATTCTCATAGAACCGCTTCGATATTTTTAAATATTCAGGATCGCGCACCATAGATAAATCTGTGGTCAACATACGCGGACGGTGCTTCTTATCGGCATCGAATGCATCCGGCACAACCTTAGGTCCATTTTTAGCTACCCACTGGTGCGCACCTGCAGGACTTTTCTCGAGCTCCCATTCCAATTCAAACAAAGCCGCCAAATATTCATGACTCCACTCTGTTGGCTTACTGGTCCATATCACCTCTAAACCTGAGGTGATGGCATCTGCACCTGCACCGGTTCCATGGTCGCTGGTCCAGCCAAATCCTTGCTCTTCAATACCGGCAAGCTCTGGCTCTGGACCTTGATGTGAGCCTGCAGCGGCACCGTGTGTTTTACCCAAGGTGTGGCCACCTGCAATGAGTGCTACAGTTTCCTCGTCGTTCATCCCCATACGTCCAAAAGTCTCACGAATATCATGGGCTGCTGCGATAGGATCTGGAACACCGTCCGGCCCTTCTGGGTTGACATAAATAAGTCCCATTTGCACTGCGGCTAAGGGCTTTTCTAACTGACGCTCGCCTGAATATCGGTTGCTCTCCAACCACTTTGATTCTGAACCCCAGTATACGTCACTTTCAGGCTCCCATACGTCGACGCGACCACCTGCAAAACCCGCAGTTTCGAAGCCCATATCTTCAAGCGCAACGTTTCCTGCAAGGACCATAAGATCCGCCCAAGAGATGGATGCACCGTACTTTTGTTTTACGGGCCAAAGCAATCTTCTTGCTTTATCTAGGTTGGCATTATCTGGCCAGCTATTGATCGGAGCAAAACGTTGCTGACCTGTACGGCTGCCGCCGCGACCATCGCCAGTTCTATACGTTCCGGCGCTGTGCCAAGCCATGCGAATGAATAATCCGCCGTAATGCCCCCAATCCGCCGGCCACCAATCTTGACTTTCCGTCAACGTTTTTCTGATATCCTCTTTTAATGCGTAATAATCTAATGCTTCAAAGGCCTCGCGGTAATCAAAGGACTCCCCTAAAGGATTACTTAGCGATGAATTTTGACGCAAAACGGATAAATCCAACTGATTGGGCAATAATGAAGGTGCGATGGTTTTAGCAGCGTGCGGATTTTTCATTCCCGCTGCATGCGCCGCTTCCATGCTCATTCCTCCTTCGTGAACAGGACATTTGGTCATGTCCATAGCTTCTTGCGCAGTTCCTGTAAGTCCTACAGAAAGGGCGGCAAGTAGACCTAATTTCTTTAACATGATTCGGTGATTTAATGATTAGACTACTAAACTACCTCTATGATTATAGACTATCAATCGACTTTACTGATGTGGTTATAGAGCAGAACCTTCAATCACTTCTAGAGTTATAGATAGAAAGCCCAATTATGAACGCCTTATTCCTTACCATCGCCATGCTCACTTCTTCCATTACCCTTTTCGACTTCTCAGCTGGACTAAACCTAGACCGCTGGGCGGTAGTGAACGACGGTGTGATGGGCGGCCTTTCTAAGGGGGCGTTAGAAATCACTGGCGAAGGTCATGGCAGATTCTCCGGTACGGTTTCTTTAGAAAACTATGGAGGTTTTACATCCATTCGCTACGCTGTTGCGGATATCGCCGTGAATGAGGGCAGTAAAATTCAACTTAGTATCAAAGGAGACGGAAAGGATTACCAATTCCGCGTAAAACACAAAGCCCGGGATTACCAGAGTTACATTACGACCTTCTCGACCACGGGTGCATGGGAAACCATCGAAATACCGCTGATTGACCTCTATCCTTCATGGCGCGGCCAAAAGCTCGACATGCCAAATTTTGATAGGTCCAGCATCAATGAGTTCACCTTCCTCATCGCAAATAAGCGCAACGAGACTTTTGAATTATTGATTGATAAAGTGGTGTTAGTGCCGTAGCCTTTAGTTCATTCCACCTAACCCAACGCCTACTCCCAAACGAATCTGAAGTGCGGGTTCTTCCCAGCTGCTCACATTGACATAGCCACCGCCTAGTACGAAGTCGAAGATGGCCGAATCAAAGAGTAAGACACTTTGATAAACATTCAGCGTGAACATGTATTTAGGCTCTACATCTAATATGGTTTCTGCCATCAACTCAAAGGATCTCGATTGCTCGTAGAAGAAGAAATCGACAGGGTTGAAATCTAATCGGACCCCAGCGGCTAAATATGCGCCTTTCTGGGAAAATTCGCCCACATTATCGCCGCTCGACATTCCTAAAGCACCTTTCCATTTAATCGCGGGAATAGAGGATAATCGCTCCACGGTCAAATGCGGTGCCACGCCTATAAATGATTCATAGATGTACGGATCATCCGTTAATTCTTGAATCACCACAAAGGGTACCTGCACGCCAAACCGCCAATCTTCAATACCTAAATAGAGTCCATTACCCATGCTCAAATCACTGACCTGCGCATCCGTGCCCGTGGCTATGCCGTCTTTTCTAACCACGGTTTGTGCGTGGACCGAAAAACTGATGAGAAAGAGTACAATGAATGCTTTATAGTTCATGCGCAGTTTGTTTTAGAAGCCGCAATTTTCCGGCCAGGTTGGGTCGCCAAAGATATCGGTATGCAGCATTACTTTCTGTGAATTTTTTCTCTTCCCCATGGCACCTCGAAACATGCCTTTCGAATTGAAGGTCATTGTCGCATTGCCCTGCGCATCAATGGCGATTAATCCGCCATTGCCTGCCTCAGAGTTCAGTATACCGAAAATGATACGGCTTGCACTCTCCTCGAGCGTCAGACCCTCATACTGCATTCGCGCGTTGATCTGGAAGGCTACATTTTCACGGATAAAATATTCGCCATGGCCGGTACAACTTACCGCGGCCCCCTTGTTATCGGCGTAGGTTCCCGCACCGATAATAGGCACATCGCCTACGCGTCCATATTTTTTACCCATCATGCCACCGGTAGATGTTCCAGCGTATAAGTCGCCGTGGGCATCCTTTAAGACCACGCCTACGGTACCGTTTTTCTTCATCTCCTTCCAGCGCTGGTATTGACTTTCGCGCTTAGGTGTTAAAAAGTAGTTGTTTTCAACAAACTCGTGCGAACGCGATTTCGCAAAGTCCTCCGCGCCTTCACCAATGAGCATGACATGCGAGGTCTCTTCCATCACTGCCCGCGCTAACTTCGCAGGATTCTTGATGTGCTTCAGCCCCGCCACAGCTCCCGCCATTTTAGTGGCACCATTCATCACTGAGGCATCCAATTCTACTTCGCCCTGATCATTAAACACCGCGCCTTTCCCCGCATTGAAATGAGGATCGTTCTCTAAAAGCGTGAGGCAATGTACCACCACGTCCATGCCATTTGCGCCTTCATCCAGCAGGGCATAACCCGACTGCAATACCACACGCAAGGAGGAGTCGTAAGCGGCTATTTGTTCATCAGTATAATACTTCCGCTCTATACCTCCGGCTCCCCCATGTATGAGGATGGCTGGGCCGTCGAACTGAAACTGCTGGTGATTTTGACCGACCGCAATGAACGGAAAGGCTAGTAAAAGAAAGAGTAAACGCATGAGAATGATTTAAAACGGGTGTTCTAAGATAGCAGATTTACTCCCCGTGAAACAGCTTGTGTTTTTTAATGGGTAAACCTTTTTTAATCCGCCAAGCATGGTAAGTGCTCGGGGTATCTGGGGTCCAGCGGGGTAAGAAAAAGGCGATGCCGAAACGGTCCAATTGGCTCACATTTGCGAGAATCAACATCATATATAGTGTCCACTGCGGCGCTCCGGTCCACCAGAGGTGCGTAAACCCCAATAAAATACCGATTCCCAACAATTTACCCGAATAAGCATGGGCTGCAAGCTCTTTACCAAACTTTAGAAAAGAAACCACATAAGTGAGGCACTCCATGAGCAAGGCAATGCTAATCCACCACAGCTGCGGTCTAAAAATCTCCGGACGCCAAAGCCAAATCGCAGTGCCTACCCCGAGCCAAAAGATTAAATCCGCAATGCTATCTGCGCGGCGCATTAGTGGTGTAGCAATGCCAAAGTAACGCGCAATAATGCCGTCCAAAATATCACCAATAAGTGCAAACCAAATGATTGCAACCACCACCGGCCCCACCCATGCATCTGGTAACCTAGCAAGGTAAATAACCAACGGAGCAGAAAGAACCCGACTAAAGATCAGTCCCCAAGGAAGGATGTATTTCATAGTTTGAAAAGGTACCTAAAATTCTCCTTCATTGAAGTCTCTCTTGCACTTCATTAAAACGGAAATGAAGATGGAGTAGATTATGGCGGCGATTAATCACCCTTTATGAGCACTATTACGATCGAAGGTAATGTTCAAAAGGGGCCTTTCCTAAACGGCAGAAATACACCCTGCGCACGATAGTCATTACCGTAAATTAATCCAGCCACCCGGCCAATTCCAAGAGCTCGCGGTCAGCAGCTGACCAGTCGTAGGTATGTAGTAATGATTTGTGCGACCAGGTGAGGTCGTTGTGCTCCTTCATGATGGGTAAGCCGTCAACTAGAGCACAATGGTATAGGGTGAGGTCCACATTTACATCGGGGTAAGCATAAACCACTCTTCCGATCGCCTCGACGGGTTGAATGTCCAATTGCAATTCTTCTTTTACCTCACGAACAACAGCATCTTCAGGGCGCTCGCCCTGCTCTACCTTGCCTCCTGGGAATTCCCATTTTAGGCTCTTATAAGCCTTTGCATCTTCTTTGCGTTGTACAATCAGGATCAAATCTTCCACCTGGACCAGTGCGGCTACGACTTCTATTGTTTTCATTTTGGCGTATTCTTTAGGTGCACTAAAAATACAAATCTAGATTTAGCTCAGGGCTTTAAATTTATTGTGCACGTGCAACATCAATACTCCGAAACCAATACCTAGTAAAATTAATACCTGACTCAAAAGACCCTCCGCTGTAAATGAGAGTTTCAAGAGTACTGTGGAAATAACGAAGCTGGAGTTGCGTATAATTACCGGGAAATTATCTGAATATAACAGGGATAACAGCAAAATAATCACATCTGAGATGATGAGGAAGTTGTAAAACTGCTCAAAGAATATGGCATTCACAGCGACCATGTTTGCCTGTTCAATGTGCTGAAAAGTGGGGACTATCCAGGCAAAGAAACTTTGCACCCCAAGCACTACGAAAACGGCAAAAAGAACAAGAGACAATAAGTGCTTTGCTTGTACGAACTGTTTTAATCTAGGACCTATTTCCTTTTCCTCCATCGCTTCAAAATCTGCATATTTATAGGTACCGCTCAGCTTGTAAAACCAATAGACGAGGTAAAAAGCTAAAACCACCAAAATGACATCTGCAGCGAATTCCAGATTGTGCTGACTGCTCCAGGTAGCCACTTTCAAATCCAGAACAGCCATGTCCTTGAAAAGCCCACGAATGAGAATCAAAGCGATGACTTCGTACTGTTTTGCAATATAGATGGTCGTCGACCTGCGCAGGTAATAGATCATCAGGTACGCCTCATACACGAGCAAAATGGAGAAAGGGGTATATATGGCACTGATGGGATCGCTTAATAATGCGGCTTCCATGCCTCCCGGGATGTAGGCGCGAAACAAATGCAGCAAAAGATGCACGATAAAGCTAAAAATAGCAAGATAAAGCGCCCAGCGGCCAATGGTCTTACGGAAGGTGTGCGTGAATACAGGTATGTTCATAACCCATAGATAACCAATTAATTACAACAAAGTTGTTCGCTCACATGATTATTTGTCGCTGACTCTATAAATCCCGCTGTGCATCGTACCTTCGCGCCAAATTAAAAAGTACCATGCTCAACGTCAACAACGTAACTCTACAGTTTGGAAAACGCGTCCTTTTCGAAGATGTGAACATTAAATTTCATGGCGAACGCTGCTACGGCCTGATCGGTGCGAACGGCGCAGGGAAATCGACCTTCTTGAAAATTCTTTCCGATGAGATTAGCCCAAACAGTGGAAACGTAACCCTGGAATCGGGTAAGCGCATGTCTGTGCTATCCCAGAACCACTTTGCATTCGATGAGGAAACGGTATTGAATACAGTTATTCAAGGCAACAAGCCACTTTGGGATTTGATGCAAGAAAAGGACGCCATCTACATGAAGCCCGACTTTAGTGAAGAAGATGGACTCATTGCAGCGGATTTAGAGGTCAAATTCGAAGAAATGGACGGCTGGAACGCAGAAAGCGATGCGGCCAACTTATTAAGTGGTTTAGGGATCGGTACAGATGCCCATTACACGCTGATGAAAGATTTGGAAGGATCCATGAAGGTTCGTGTGCTTCTTGCACAAGCGCTTTTCGGGAACCCGGATATTTTGATACTGGATGAACCTACCAATGATTTGGATTTAAAGACCATCGCTTGGCTGGAAGATTTCTTGATCGACTTCAGAAATACGGTGATTGTGGTCAGCCACGACCGTCACTTCTTAGATACCGTGTGTACACATATCGCAGATATTGATTTCAAACGCATTAAACTCTATACGGGTAACTACAGCTTCTGGTACGAGAGTTCACAATTGGCCCTTCGTCAACGTCAATCGCAAAATAAAAAGGCGGAAGACAAACGAAAAGAACTTCAAGAGTTCATCTCTCGTTTTGCGGCAAATGCATCGAAAAGTAAGCAAGCCACATCGAGAAAAAAGATGTTGGATAAGATCAATGTCGATGAAATTCAAGCTTCTTCCCGCATGTATCCTGCAATCATTTTTGACCAATTGCGCGAGGCCGGTGACCAGATTTTAGAAGTAGATGGACTCACCGCACATGATGAAGCGGGAGAAATACTCTTTAAAAACCTCACTTTCAAATTAAACCGTGGCGATAAAGTGGCGCTGCTCGCGGATGACCACCGAGCACTTACTGCACTTTATGAGATTCTCGAAGGAAAGCGCCAAGCAGATGCGGGAACCTTTGCCTTCGGTCAAACGATCAGCACCGCATTCCTCCCGAACGATAATGCGGCTTATTTCGATACGGACGACAACTTGATGGACTGGCTCAGAGACTATTCACCCGAGAATAAAGACGAAGTATTCGTTCGTGGATTCCTCGGTAAGATGCTCTTTTCCGGCGAAGAGGTTTTCAAAAGCGCTCGCGTTCTATCCGGAGGTGAAAAAGTACGTTGTATGCTCAGTAGAATGATGCTACAACAAGCGAATCTTATCTTCTTAGACGAACCGACCAGTCACCTTGACCTTGAAAGTATCCAAGCACTCAACAATGGAATGCGCGATTTTAAAGGAACGTTGGTGTTCAGTTCACATGACCACACCATCAACCAAACCGTTGCGAACAGAATCATAGAGATCTACCCACACGGCGTTTTAGATAAACTCGTGGAATACGACGACTTTATTACGGATAAAAAGATCGCAGAGCAGCGCACCGCGCTCGCTTCAAAATAACGTTCAGTTACTCACTAAAAGCGCCCGAATACGGGCGCTTTTTTTTAGTTGACGCATCGCATGCGCACTGCGCAGTGGATTTCTTGGGAGGCGCACCTTAAAGACTTATATTCGAGGCTCAAACTGAATTCATACCATGAAAAAGATTTTTACTGCAGCCTTATTACTTAGTGCTGGCCTTTCCTTCGGTCAAAATATGCAGAAGGAAAAAATGACTGTGTCGTACCTCCAACCGCCAATGGTGCATTTAGAAGAAGGCATGGGCTATACCAGCCAGGTTATTTTAGATTACGAAGAAGAAATCAATGCTGAATTAGCAAAAGCTGAAGAAGAATACCAGCAAGCATTAGCAGAGTATCCTGAAAAAGAAGCTGCCGCCAAAGCAGCCTACGATCAGCGTTATGCAGAATACGAAAAAGCGCTTGAGGAGTGGAACAGCAAAGGCACGATGGGTAAAATCATCGAGAAGCAAGTTTTAGAAAACAGCAAGCCGACGCCTCCGGGATCGTACTATCCGCCTTCGAAACCCTATAAGCGTCAAGTTACGCACCAGAAGTTGTTTAACGCAGACCAATTGGCCAGCACATACTGCCGCATTGACGGATTGGATCAAGACCCAAACGGAGTGCAGGTTGAAGTTCACCTCTTCGGATTTGAGAACGATGATCCTGTGGTGAAAAAGAAAGAATACGTTCAGGTAGATTCTAAGACGAAAGCAAAAAAGACTATCGTAAAAACACATTGGGAATTTAATTACCGTCACAGCATGTCTTTGCGTGCAGTACATCCCAATGGAACAATCATTTTTGATGAAGTGCCAAGCAGCATTGCGGATTACAAACTCTACGCTTCTGCAGAAGAGACCCGTAGCCACCCTAGTACAAATGCAACTACGTTAGTAGATAACCTACAACCGCAGATTGTTGAGACTAATATGGGCATCATTCATTGGATGCTTAATGACAAGCTAGGTACAACAGAGCAAAAGCGCGATGTGGAAATCATCTATGTAAAGAATAAAAAAGGCGAGTACGATGATTTAGAAAATGCCATGTTTGATGCGAAGGAAGGATACAACATGTTGACCTCACGTCCAGATGAAGCGAAAGCAAAACTTGCGGGTGCCATTGAAGCATGGGAAGCGGCTTTAGAAGAAGGCGATATGGATGATAAAAAAGCACGTATCAATAAGAAAGTGATTCCTGACGTGTATAAGAATGTACTCTTAGCCTGTGCCTTGACAGAACAATTTACTAAAGCAGAGGACCATTACAATGCTACACTTCGACTAGACTTTAGCAGAGGTGATGAAAATGACTTGAAAGAATTTAAACTTTTAGTTGATGACTTGAAAGCGCGTCATGAGATGTAATTAGATTCGGTAAAGAACTAAAGAAGAGCGGCCCACGGCCGCTCTTTTCATTTTAGAACCCCTACTTTTGCCCGCTTAATAGCACACCCACTCCATGAAACGACTCTTCAACAACTTCGTTGGCAATCCAAAAAATGACATTTTATCTGGAATCACCGTTGCACTCGCATTGGTTCCAGAGGCTGTAGCCTTTGCGTTCGTTGCAGGTATAGATCCACTTGTGGGTCTGTACGGTGCGTTCATGATGGGATTAATCACGTCATTGTTCGGTGGTCGCCCAGGAATGATTTCAGGGGCCACAGGCGCTATGGCCGTGGTTATGGTACATTTAATTCAGCAAGGAAATACGGTGGGTTTAACGCTGGCTGACCCCATTACCAATTTAGGTCTATACTGGCTGTTCATTACCCTACTTTTTGTGGGTGCAATTCAAATCCTCGCGGGGTTATTTCGACTAGGAAAATTCGTGCGCCTCATCCCCCATCCCGTAATGATGGGATTTGTAAACGGCCTAGCCATTGTCATTTTCTTGAGCCAATTGGGCTTATTTAAGCGCGTAACGGACGGCGAGGCGGCATGGATTCAAGGCAGCGAACTGTTTACTATGTTGGGTCTTGTAGGTCTTACCATGGCTATTATGTGGTTACTGCCGAAAGTAACTAAGGTTTTCCCTGCTGCACTTGCGGGCATTATTGTCGTTGCTACCATCACCATCGGTGCTGGACTGGATGTGAGTACGGTAGGTTCATTTATCCGTGAAGGTGGTGGCGAAGGTCTCAAAGGTGGACTTCCTACATTCCAAATTGAAATTTTTAATCTTTTTGATACGATCAAAGGACATTGGGGAACTGTTTTATCTACAGCATTTTTATTAGCGGCCGTAGGATTGATTGAATCCTTAATGACGCTGAATTTAGTAGATGATTTGACAGAATCGCGCGGCTCTGGAAATAGAGAGTGTATTGCTCAAGGATCCGCTAATGTAATTAACGGCCTCTTTGGAGGAATGGGCGGTTGTGCGATGATCGGACAAAGTATTATCAATGTGAATTCTGGCGGCCGTGGCAGACTTTCAGGTATTGTAGCTGCATTGGGACTACTTTCCTTTATTCTCTTTGGCGCTCCTTTGATCGAGCAAATTCCTATTGCGGCATTGGTTGGTGTGATGTTCATGGTGGTGATCGGGACCTTTGCTTGGTCCAGTTTCCGCATCCTACGAAAAATCCCAGCTGCCGATGCCTTTGTACTTATTGCCGTTAGTGCCATTACTGTTTGGCAAGATTTGGCCATCGCCGTGATCGCTGGTGTGATCATGAGTGCATTGAAATTTGCTTGGGAGAATGCCATTCGTATTCGTGCACGCAAACGCATTAAGGAAGATGGAACGAAAGTCTACGAAATCTGGGGTCCACTTTTCTTTGGATCAACGCAGAGCTTTACCGCAAAGTTTGATGTTAAAGAAGATCCTCAAAAAATCGAAATTGATTTTATAGAAAGCCGCGTGAGTGATCACAGTGGTATCGAGGCTATCGAGCGTATTATTGATAAATACCTTGCGGTAGGAAAAGAAGTGACGCTCACTCACCTGAGTCCCGAGTGTACGGCAATTTTAGAAAAAGCCAATCCTAATTTTGCGAAATACATCCAGAGCTCTATTGAGGATCCGCGTTACCATGTAGTGACGGATTTGATGGATGCGGAGGTTTAAAACCCTCTATCGCTTTTAATGAAACGGCCACTGACATAATCAGTGGCTTTTTCATTTTGAGTACCATACCATTATTGTTCAGGATTTTTCTCGCTACGCTCGAAAGATCCTTTCTGCTCCGAATTCCGAACAAAACAGCCCAAAGCCTGCCGCGCCGAGCATCATTCGCTTTATGCCCCGACCCAACTTCGATGCAAGCATCGCGTGGTTCCCGGTTCGATTTCAAGGATTTTCTCGCTGCGCTCGAAAGATCCTTTATGCTCCGAATTCCGAACAAAACAGCCCAAAGCCTGCCGCGCCGAGCGCGGCTGCTTTTTTTATGCCCCGACCCACTTCGATGCAAGCATCGCGTGGTTCCCAGTTCGATTTCAGGATTTTTCTCGCTACGCTCGAAAGATCCTTTCTGCTCCGAATTCCGAACAAAACAGCCCAAAGCCTGCCGCGCCGAGCTATCGTATGCTTTATGCCCGACCCACTTCGATGCAAGCATCGCGTGGTTCCCAGTTCGATTTCAGGATTTTTCTCGCTACGCTCGAAAGATCCTTTCTGCTCCGAATTCCGAACAAAACAGCCCAAAGCCTGGCTGCTTTTTTTTATGCCCCGACCCACTTCGATGCATGCATCGCGTGGTTCTGGGCATAAAAAAAGCCTGCAACTTTCGTTGCAGGCTTTGAGCTTTTTGCTCTTAGTGACCGAGGAAGGATTCGAACCTTCAACCGCTTGATTCGTAGTCAAGTACTCTATCCAGTTGAGCTACACGGCCATCGTCCCTTGCGGGGTGGCAAATATAGAGCAAAAAGTTAATTCAAAAAGGGGTGGTAGGGATTTTTTGAGATAAAATCAACTGTGAAAGGAGGAGCAGGTCGCGAGCTACTGAACCTCAACGGTTAAGCCTACATCTCCCATCAACTCTGCTTTGACCTTGAGGTCGTCTAAGTCACCGGTTAAGACCTGACATTTACCCTTGTAGTGCGTGATCCAGGCACATTGCTCTGCTTGCTCTTCCGTGTGATCACACACAGTACACAATACTTCTATGACAAAGTCAAAGGTATTCTCGTGGTCATTAAACAATACCAGGTTGTACTCTCGCTGGGCGACAGTAGCTGTTGATTGTTGGTATTCTTCTTGATAACTCATGCCGTAAAGATAAGGGTAAGGCGGGTTATTCTTCAATGCCAAATCTGCGTTTTAATAACATGATTTTTCCTTTTCCGGCAAGATTGTAGGTGAATGCTGGAGCATCCCCTTTGGCCTTGACGCTCCGGTCCTTAGCATCTTTTTCTAGGATACCTTGATTGAAAGCTTCATCACTACTGCGAATACTCATGACAATCCCCTTGAACGAAAGGTAGAGGTAGTCGGTACCGTTGTCCAGATAGAGAATGATTTCACCGCCACGTCGACGTTCCTTGACTTCAATAAGACACGAGACTTCTGCGAAGACAGGCTGATCGTAGATGTTTTGAATGGTCGCTGTGCCCTCGCTAATAAAGCTTTTGTAGCGCCCACTATAGGTTAGGTTCACTTTACTGAGCACTAAAGTTTTGCGCAAGAATCGAGGGAATTTTCCTTCGTCTTCATGCAATCCTATATTTTCCAGGAACTCGCCACCGTCTTTTTGACCAAGCAATGCATAGATGCCGTCGATGTATGCGGTTTCATCAGCTCGAGCAGAACCGGAGCCATCATAGAAGAGTTGTGCTACTGCCTCCCACGCTTTTTCATCAAGGGGTGCGTCTAAAGTCATTACCCCATCAATACTGACTTCGTCTTCGACAAGATCATGGCGCACCGCACCTGCTAAAGCTGTCGTCACGGCGCCTGTGTTGTCCAATACTTTAAGCGGACCTGTACCGTATAAATCACAATCGTAGTTATGGAAAATCAAATACGGATCTGGAAGTGTGAAATCTTTGAGCTTTTCGTAGGTCGTTACCACATAGCCCTGCTCCTGTCTATCGTAATAGAGAATTCCATCTGCAGAAAGCACTTCAATATCTGCGCGGTCCGCATATTTTGATAAGAAGTTGGAGTGACCGCCTAAGCTGTCTTGAGAGATGTAGACGCCATTGAAGGTATTGTCGTTCAGCTTATTGGGATCGTTGTACGGAAGTTCAATGACGATGTCCTTCGGATCAATGAAGCTTGCGATGTCGAACCAAGTGGTTTGAAGGTTATGGCAGTCGTGTTGAATGAGGATGGAGCCCATGAAGAACATCGGTAATTGGTCCGCATGAAGTTCCACTTTACCGCGGTAAGCAAAATATGGGCTAATGTAAAAATTATCGGTCTCGTCAATGATCGCGCGACCTAAAGTTACACCCGCAGTATCTGGCGCAATGCTTTCAAATGCGATGGGCCAAATACTTTCCTCTTCATCAATGTAGTCGTACATGCCATGCGCAGTGTAGCGGTACTTACCACGAATACGCGCGGTTGTTTCATAGAAATTATGAAGCTTTGTGAATCGGTCCGCTAAAATTTTAGAATGCTCAAGCGGGTCCATTTCTGCGTTAATACGGATCACGACATAACCGCTATCAGGATAAATAGAAGCATCCGCAACATCTATTTGAGGGACATCAAAAGCCTCTAGGATGCTCGGAGCAAGTGCAAAGCGGGCGTAAGCAGCTGTAAAATCTAAACTGTCTTGACGAGGATGGGTACTAACGAGGTAGGCTTGATTATCTTGCGTATGCTTGATATCAACTGTCGCTTTAGCCATATCCCACTCCGCATGATCCATGTAGGCCATGTATTGATTCGCGGGGAATTCTAGCGTACTATAAGGGTCCAATTTATTGAAGACGCCCTCCTTCTTATCAAAATCTACGTCAGCTGACGAGGCTAACATTTGAAAGGCCCATTGCTCGTCGTCGCTATTTGTTTTCACCCTAAAATCTTGATCCGCTGAAACAAACGAACGACGGAAAAACTGGTAACCCTCCACTTCACTGTTGTGTTTGGCTGTGCTGTAGCGCAATTCGCCTGTACCGAACATTCCGCGACCACCATAGGTTAACGAACCTTCACCTGCAACTTCCGGAGCACCATAGAGTGCAAAAGGCGTTTCAAGAGTTTCAGCCCGGATGTAATCTTCATAGGGCATCCAAACGAAGGGATTGCTCGTGCCAGAGGCATACGGATACCCGAGACCCAGGGTGCTTTCTTCAACGGCAAAGGTGCTTGCACGCCCACTCGCTTGAAGTGGGAAGAATAAGATATCGGGACAAACCGTATGGCTTTGTAAGTAATCCAATGCACCTTCTGCATGTAATCCTTGATTGGACAAGGCTAATGAACCGTTGTAGGTTCCGGAGCCCTTATAGGCTGGTGTTGGCGGCATCTGAGTTGAAAACCCTAAACTGTAATCCGGCATGACGGAGAGCGGCTGAGGAAACACAGGAAAGATATCCCCACTGTGAAAGGTGGCATCAAACAAAATACCGTCAGTGGTCGTATTATCAAGTGAATCAATGGTAAACGGCTCTAATGCCATGTAGAAATTAGAACGCTCGTAAACGCCGTCGTGAATGCGCGGATGATCGTAGTAGACAAAAGAGTTGTTGAGCGCTTGGAAAATAGGGTATTCAGGATGGTAATCCTTAGAACTCTTGTTATCCGGCTCATCGATAAGGAGCTGTCCTTGCAAATCCTGGAGAACCGTCTGAACATTAACCAAAGCTGCACGCTCACCAGGCTTAGGATTGAACTCCTTCACTTTAAAGCGCATGGAATCGATCTGCGGCATGTCTATTTTAAAGTAGTCGTAGTCGAATGAATAGCCTTGCCCCCAATAACTGAAAAGCCCGGCATTGATCCGTCCATCAAAATCGAAATCCATACCCTCGTTCACTGTGATGCGACCGCCGCGAGGGTAGAGATTTACCTCTTGAGAATCGCTTACTGCAATACTTGAAATGCCAGCGATATCCATTTGATAGTTTAATAAGCTGACCTGCGCATTGTTGCCATTGGGAATGCGAGAAACGAATTGGATAACATCGTAATCCCGCTTGCCTTCCCAATTCAATAAATATTCAAACAACCGGTCCGTCAAACTAATGGTCTGTGCATCCACATCAAAAGTCACAAACCCCTGTATGGCCATGTGGTAAAGGAAAAATTCGCCTTCTTCCGGTGCCATACGAAGCGCATAGGTCAATTCCTGCAAAGGCACATCCTCATACCCATAACCGTACGCAGCGTCACGCAATTCGCGCAATGGATGGTTTTCCTGAAGCCCCGCAATTTCCTCCATTCGCTGGACCCTGAAATACTGTTTGCTTTCAAAGACTGCCGCTTGTTCGGAACCGAGATTAAGGTTCTTAAAGCTAATAACAGGCGTTCCTTGATTCCAAATCAATTGGTCCACACTCATGTCTAAGGCGTGGTAGGAATCCGTAAAAGATGCCAATCCCAGACCCGTTTCAAAGCGAATGACGCGCACCTGTCCCAAACGGGGATCGTAACGCAATTCGCAATAGGGATGATAAATACTATCTGTACCTAAATGGGCAATAACTTCTGCACGTTTTGAACTGAGTAAGCTGTCTTTAAATAGAAAGCTCCTTCCTTTCAGTGTAAGTATGGTGTCCGATTTATAAGTGAATTTCAATGCGGCCAATGCACTATCTGAAGCTGTTCCATAAAATTGGGCACCAGCAACCCCTAATCCACCCTTAAAATGCACTTCCGGATAGAGATTTTCTAGAATATAGTCGTTGCGGTACGTAGTGAATTTCGGGAAACGTGCATCCTTTAGGTTTACCGATGAAACGCGCTCTTCCAGCATACCTTGTAGCGGCTCGTCGTAGAATTCATAGGCATACAGTGTAACGCTATCGGCTTTAAAATACGTCTGATTCGCTTCAAGTGTCCACTCCCCCAATTCCGCATACAATTCCTTTTCGAGCTGACCCTCACGGGACCAGATGATGGTTCCACCCTGCGCTTTGAGTACGCCTTCTTGAGGGTAAAAAACACCATTAACTCCTACAACCATGGTGCTATCCCCTCCATTGAGCCCCACTATATCCACCATTTCCATGGTAAATTGCGGCACCCCCTCAACAAAATTTAAGGACCACAGACTAGCCGGCGCCTTCCAAACCAATGCTCCAGGTTCAGAGAATTCATGTTTTACAAGATTGCGGTAGAACTGATTTTGGTAGGTGCGGATCCTGCTCGAAGGATTCTTTTTCGAAAACCCATAAAAATGCTCGAGGAGTGCTCCAAAACGATCGAATTCCTCGTTTTCTGCCACATAAATGAGGGAACGTAGGAGTGGCTCCCACGTTTGCGCATCGTCTAGTCGTTTGCGTAACAGTTGGTTCGCATAGTCTAGCCAAAGGTCTTCTTGTTCGAAGTCTACCGCAGCCAAAAAATTAGGCACCAAAGAGTCTTTGAAAACACCGTCCATTTCTTTAGGAACAGAAATGAGCTTTTCAAACTCCTCAGCGAACGCATCTAAGGAAGAAAAACGGGTCACTTTTTGTGCCTGAAGCCCAAAAGAAACAATCAATGCAAGAAGCAACCCAAATTTTTTCATGCGCTATTTCACCATTTTAATACTGCGCCACTGCTCTCGTGCTTTAATGCCCTGAAAAGTGAGCCCTAAAGCCTCCGCCGCAGCGCGCAGGGTAGATACATTCTCTTCATAAAAGCCGCTAAAGAAAATGCATCCTCCTTTACGCAATGCGTTCACATAATGAGAAACATCCGCCAAAAGCACATTTAAGTTAATGTTTGCAAGGATGAGGTCGTAGGTGCCCTCTAAAACTTCTGAACCGCCTAGGGCCGCCGACATAGGAACGCCATTGCGCTCTGCATTCTCTAAAGTATTTTCAATGCACCAGGTATCTACATCAATCCCATGGACCGATTTTGCGCCACGCATTCCAGCTAAAATGCCGAGAATACCAGTACCACAACCCATATCAAGCACATCCGCTTCATCAGAAGGTGTCTCCAACAACCATTGGATCATCATGTGCGTCGTCTGGTGATGCCCCGTCCCGAAAGACATTTTCGGCTCAATCAACATCGGGTATTCAAAACCCTCGCGCTCCGGATGAAAAGGAGCCCTGATGTAGACCCGCCCGTCAACTTCAATAGGATCAAAATTAGTCTCCCATTCTGAATTCCAATTGACCTGTTCAATCTCTTGTTCTTCGACAGAAACGGTAACACCTTCCCACTGCAACTGTTCCAAGGCAGCAGAAGCAACATAATCATCTTTTATAATGTATGCAGCGAAGCCTGTTTCCGTCTCAGAGAAGCTCTCAAATCCAACCGCTCCGAGCTGGGCGATGAATAAATCGCGAAAAGGTTCTAATGGAGAAACGGCAACTGCTAACTCAATATAAATGGGCGTATCCGATTTCATTACGCCTTCGTTCTTGCTTCGATGATGGCCGAGAAATCCGCAGCATTAAGTGATGCACCGCCAATCAAACCACCGTCAATATCCGCTTTAGCGAACAATTCAGCAGCATTTCCTGGCTTACATGATCCACCGTACAAGATGCTTACATCCTGCGCAGTTTCCGAATCAAATCGCTGCGTTAACCAAGCACGAATTCCCGCGTGTACTTCTTGTGCCTGCTCTGGCGAAGCGGTTTCACCTGTTCCAATAGCCCAAACCGGCTCGTAGGCCAGAATAATATTGTCCATATCGTCAGCAATAAACCCTGCAAGTCCTTCTTCACATTGCTTCAAAATGACATCCATATAAGCGCCACTTTTACGCTCCTCCAAGGTTTCACCAATACAGTAAATGGCTGCCAGTTCATTATTCAAAGCTTGCGATATCTTCTCTTTACACGCTTCGTTCGTTTCACCGAAATATTCACGTCGCTCACTGTGCCCTATTATGATCGCATCGATATCCAGCGAGGCGAGCATTGCAGCACTCCATTCGCCGGTGTATGCACCGGACTCTTTGTGGTGACAATTCTGAGCAGCAACTGCGATAAATGGATTATCTACCAAAGACTCTACAACATCTGATAAATACAAAGCCGGCGGCGTAATAATCACTCCCGTCTCACCCACTACTTCGTCCGTAAGACTTTCTTTTAGGGCATCAACTAAAGCCATGGCTTCAGTGTACGTGGTATTCATTTTCCAGTTTCCAGCTACAATTCTTCTTCTCATGTTAGTTTACTATTGATGTGTTTCTAAAAAAATTCTGCGCGTATGCGCGGGTCCAATACAGCGTACAGTACATCTACTAACGCGGTCAATACCACGAAAAGTGCAGCAATGACTAGTACACAGCCCATTGTGATGGGCAAATCTCGGGTATTTAATGCCTCCACCAATAATTTACCCATGCCATTCCAACCAAAAATAATTTCCACGAATACGGCGCCAGCTAATAGCGAGGCGAACCATCCGCTAATGGTCGTTATAATGGGGTTTGATGCAACTGGTAAGAGGTGTTTAAAAAAGACCGTTCTCTCCCGTAATCCTTTCGCCCGAGCTGTTCTAATAAAGTCCATTGAGCCCACTTGCAACAGGCTATTTCGGGTCAATTGCAAGATGACTCCCACCGGTCGAACACCCAAGGTAAAGGCCGGTAAAATGAGGTTTTTCAGATTGAGGTACCGTTCACCACTGTAATCATCGACACTATACAATGAACCTGTTAAATTCAATCCAGTCCAGGGACCTAGCAAATATGCAAAGATCCAAGCGAAGAGTACCGCAGTAAAAAAAGACGGAAGGCTCATTCCCAATGAACTAAAAGTGAGTAGTGCTTTATCCCAAAACGTATCCGGGCGGTAAGACACCCAAGCACCAAGCGCGCCACCTACGAGCAAAGCAAAACCTATAGCTGCTGTTGCAAGCAAGGCTGTGTTAGGAAAAGTCTGCCCAATCAAGGTACTGACTTGTTGTCCTTGGCGCTGGAAACTTTCACCTAAATCTGGTGCTTTGAAAATGCCGTGCTCATCGTTTGGCCAACCAAGAGGACTGATGCGCCTAAGGTAATTTACGTATTGTACGGTGATAGGTTTATCCAACCCGTATTTCGCGCGAACCGCAGCCAATGCTGCCGGGTCTTCGCGTTTTCCCAACATCATCTGCGCACTATCACCAGGCACGATGGTAAACAGAAAGAATACCAAAGTGGCCACACCCCATAAGGTTAAAATCGCTTGTCCCAGTTTTTGTAGTGCGAATCGGATCAATGTGGGCTGTCGTTGAAGTGGTACTTTTTATCTACCACGCCGTTTTTAAGTACTACCCAACCTGGATTGGAGCGAACCATGGTTTTCAATGTGGTCTCATCCGTAAACGCAAAAGCGGTGGTATCCGTAAACCCGAAAGGCATGAAATCTTCTGGCATTGAGGCCGAAAGTACCACATAAGGAATCCCATTTGCCTTTAAATGTGCTGCAGTTTTTAGGACGGGAACCCAACCTTGCGCCTTCGTTTTCCGAACGTTGTAGGCCACCAACAACCAGACCTCATCCAACTGTAGAATGCTATCTGTCATTTCACCATAATCATTCATGATGCTGAAGTCGTGAACCGGGGGTTCGTAGCCTTCCTTAACCTGTATCGTTTTAGACAGCTCACTGCGCATGCTCCAGTCTTTCTTCTCCCACCATTTCTCGTTAACGTACTGGGTAGAACTGATTTCCTGAAGCGTACCTTCCGCGTTTTCCATCGTGTAGATGACTTCATACTGTGGCGGCTCTAAGCCCAATTCCTCAGCACTTTTCATCCCTTCTACAATACTATTGCCTTCAGCATAGGCCCTAAAATCTACCACTGGCAGATGGTGTAAAACGTGGTAGGTCAATCCCAAACAAAAGAGAGGAATAGCGACCAATTTTATTCCAATCAACCACTTCGGCCATCGATCAAAGAGCTGGTCTCTACCCCACCACAAAACCAGAATTAATGCAGAAAGAATGACGTCTTTATAGAAGCTTTCCCAGGGTGTAAGTGGTATGGCATCGCCGAAACACCCGCAATCTGTCACCTGGTTGAAATACGCCGACCAAAAGGTGAGAAACGTAAAGAATCCAATCATTGCCGAGAGCAAGATTAGCGTCCAGCGTTTGTACAACCCCAAGATTAGTGCAGCACCTAAGAGTACTTCAGCAATGACGAGCAGAATAGCAATGGTCAGTGCAAAAGGCTCAAAAACGGGCAAATTCAACACCTCCTCTGAGAAATATTCCTCCAGCTTAAAGCTGAACCCTACCGGGTCATTCATTTTAACCAAACCGGAGAAAATAAATAATGCCCCTACGGCGAATTGGGAGAAAATAGCGAGAACCTTTTTCATTGTATTTACGCTTTTAATGCTTGCGTCTCCATGAATTTAATCAGAGCAAAGACACTATAATTTATCATATCGAGGTAATTCGCCTCTAGCCCCTCGCTCACGAGGGTCTTTCCCTGGTTGTCCTCAATCTGTTTTACACGAAGGAGTTTCTGCAAGATGAGGTCCGTGAAGCTGGAAATGCGCATGTCGCGCCATGCCTCGCCATAATCGTGATTTTTACGAAGCATAAGTGCTTTGGCCTCCTCCGCTTTCTCTAAATACGCTGCACTGGCCTGTTTCCAATCCAAATCCGGCTGTTCGACCACACCACGCTCGAGCTGAATAAGCGCCATAATGCTGTAGTTCAGTATACCAATGAATTCGCCCTCCAAAGGGTCATCGACCAATTGGGCTCCTTTGTCCTCAATGCTGCGCAGGCGCTGGGCTTTAATAAATATCTGGTCGGTCAACGACGGTAAACGCAAAATGCGCCACGCAGTGCCGTAATCTTTTCCTTTCTTCTCGAAGAGGCCGTGGCATTTACTTAGTACGGCATCGAATTGGTCAGCTGTATTCATTTGTTAGCTTTGCTATATCTAACGAAGATACAAAGAACAATGCCTGAGTTTCTGCTGCAATGTCAAGGGACAATTCACACCTTATCCACACCGTGGATCATGGGGATATTGAATAGTACGCCCGATTCCTTTTTCGCGGGAAGCCGCTTAAATGCTCCCGAAGAGGCCGCTGAGCGGGCAAGAACGATGCTCAATTACGGTGCACGCATCATCGATATTGGTGGATATTCTTCACGTCCAGGTGCCGATCCAGTGACTCCCGAGCAGGAATGGAACCGATTAAAAGACATCATTCCTGCCGTTTCTGAAGTGCTTAAAGACTTTCCGGACTGCTTTATTTCTATAGATACCTTCCGTGCAGAAATTGCAGATAAGGCGTTGAATTCTGGTGCGCACTGGATGAATGACATCAGTGGAGGTAATCTCGACCCTGAGATCTATCATGTGGCTGCTGCCCACCGTTGCCCTTACATTATCATGCACATGCAGGGCAACCCAAGCACTATGCAACTCAATCCTACCTATAACCACGTCACTCAAGACATCATTGGCTTTTTCAGTGAAAAACTGCCCGTACTCCACGATATGGGCATACACGACACCATTGTCGACGTAGGATTTGGCTTTGGAAAAACGCTCGAACAGAATTACCAACTGCTCAGAGAACTCAATACATTTCAACTTTTAGGCCGTCCTATTCTGACTGGGGTAAGTCGAAAAAGCATGATTTATAAAACTCTTGAAGTCAGTGCTGAAGAAAGCCTCAATGGCACTACTGCCCTACATATGGCCGCTTTATTAGGTGGTACACAAATTCTAAGAGTACACGATGTAGCAGAAGCAGCGGAAACCATTAACTTGTTCAACCGCCTCATGCCCGATGGCGTGCAGCATTTATTAGAACCATGGGAACGTTAAACTTCGGCATCCTCGATGCATTAGACATCATTATTGCAGCCTTCTTGCTGTATCAAGTGTACCGGCTATTGAAAGGTACTGCGGCCATCCGCATACTTATCGGTATGGTTGCGATTTACCTCCTCTATAACCTCGTACAACTCCTTCAAATGAATCTTTTGAGTGAGATATTGGGTTCATTTATGGGTGCTGGATTGATTATTTTGATCATCGTATTCCAACAGGAAATTCGAAAATTCTTACTCGTTGTAGGGTCGGCAACCTTTAGTCGTCGAAGAGGATTGAAAAGTATGTTCACCCTAGGTAATACAGAAACCACAACCCTTGCTGCAGAAGCAGTGGTCAGCGCACTGAAAAATTTAGCCAGTACAAAAACAGGCGTGCTTCTGGTTATAGAACGAAAGGATCCGCTCGGTGCCTTTGCCGGAACCGGACACACCCTTGGCGCCACAGTGAGTCGTATCATGCTAGAAACCATTTTCTTCAAAAATGCGCCCTTGCATGACGGTGCGACCATCATCACAGGAAATACCGTCTCAGCAGCAGGGGCCATTCTCCCGCTGAGTGAAAGTAGTGACCTTCCCTCACAATTTGGCTTGCGTCACCGCGCTGCCGCAGGGATTTCAGAGCGTACGGATGCAATGGCGATCACCGTCAGTGAAGAGACTGGAAATATGCACCTTTTCTATGATGGAATATTTGAAAAGCTTACTGCAAATACGCTTGAGAAAAAAATTCAAGAAGTCCTTGGTGGCTAATTCCGTCGGCCACTTTTAACACGAAAGCTACCCACCATTCAAAACTGCTGTTCCAAACTTCTAAAGCAACAGAAGGAATGACTGGCGCGAATAGCACTACGAATAAAGCGGACCAGATATACACCACAAAAAGAGGAACAATCAAAAGGTTACCTATTAAAAAATAGGAACTGGCACCACCGAAATGGTGCATGACTAAGGGCAATGTAGCTGTCCAAGCTGAAAGTGAAACTTGCACAGGAACTAAAAAACCAAGCTTTGTACCCTTTAATGATTCTCGCTGCCAGGATTGCAGAAATTCCACAGCAGGAAGCCCGCTGAGCCCTATCAGAATGCCGCATACTGCACTAAAACTTAGCTGATACCCCACGCGCTGAACGACCGCTGGATCATACCACCACATCAACCACGCCATAAGCAACGGCCAATGTAAGGGCGTTACCCTCCAGTTCATCTGAACAGCACATGCCGCGAAACAGAAAGTCCCTACGGCTCGAACCACAGAAGGCCCCGAACCCACTACTACAGCATAAACGCATAAAAAGGCACCCATAAAAAGCACATACATCACACGCCACTTTCGCAGACGAAAAAGCCATTTTAGGGGTCTTCCTAAAACCACCCAAAAACCCACATGAAAGCCACTCACAGCGAGCATATGCGAAATACCAAGGACCCTGAAACCCGCTTGAAAGGCCGGTGTCAATTCAGTGCGGTCCCCCAATAACACTCCGTACAAAAAGCCGTGAAGCGCACCTGTGGCAGCCAGGTCGATACGGTTTTGCAGAATCAGGCGAAGTCGCGCAGCCCACGGCTCGAAAAAAACAGCAATTTCAGGGCTAGGATACCAATACCGCCATTCGAGAAAAACATGTACACCTGCAAGTACGGTTATGATCCATAGCAGTGCGCCAACATCGGTCCAAACGTTACGCCATGTACCGAAACCGAAAGCCACTGCACAGACCAGCACCAAATCCAAGCGGTACATGGTGGTTAAACTTGAGGCGATGCATAAAACTGCTGTAGAACGAAAAACCATCCCTATAAATTGGGGACTGGAAGTGCAGTTTTCCTAAAAATGTTGGCAACTAAAGGTTTTGAACGGATTCAAAAGCAAGGTCTTTGAAGTAGAAATCTAAAATCTCTTTCCAATCAAAGCCCGCTTTTCCCATAAGCATGGCGCCTTGCTGCGCCATTCCGACGCCGTGGCCAAAGCCATAGCCATGGACCACCACGCCTTCAGTGGTAGCTTGCGGAAGCACATAGGCACTGCGCCATTTAAAATCCCTACGCACCGTCTCCATTTTAAACGATTGAGTTCCTAGGGTCCAATGCGTGCTGCGTGTATCTGGGAGTTGATTGAAAAATGCGGTCCAATCGGTCACCGACCAATCTATGTAGCGCGACCAATACTTCTGCCATTCCTCCCAAGAATAAGTCTTCTCCCACTCTGCCTTAGATCCTTTTTTTGAGAACGGATCTAGAACGACCCGGCAATACGGCAATGCTTTCGACCACACTTCTTGAGGCAAGGCAGTATAGCCGCCAGAATTGCTGTGGTAAAAACCAATGATTGGCACTCCATTGTGTAAGGCAATCGTATCCCCTAAAGCAGTACAAGCGCTCGCGATAAGAGCAGCATTTTTACTTTGCGGAACCCCTTTAAAAGCTTGAGAACTTTGATCGTCTTTGACGTGATAACCGTCGGTAATGTGTTTTTTAAGATTCGTGATGAGCCAGGTTCTAGCAAGAACAGCTTGCGCTTTGTAATAGGCCTCTGCAGTAGAGGATGATCCGCCTTCTGCCTCTACTACTCCAGCAATGTAGGGCGCTATGGGCGTGCGAACGATACCTTCAAGGTAAATGAGGTTAGGACGCAGCGTAAAGTCGCCTAAATACGGGCGTTCTGCGGTCCAATTCTTCCCACGCAGCACGCGAACTACGAACGTATCTTTCGTGGAAATACGTATCGAATCACAACCGGCTCTGTTCAATCGTAAATCTCCGCGAAACGTATACAATGGATGGACGTCATCAGGTCCATAATCCATCGTAAAAACAGAATCCGGAGTGAAAGCAGTGAGGGTATAGGATCCTGATTTGACTTTAATTTGAAGACGGCTGTACTCCTGATCTGCGAAAATCAAAACGCGCGGTGTCGTCTGTGCCCCCAGCTGGAGGGCGCAACAGATAAGCATGATAGGTACCAAGTGACCTCTTTTCATGATTGCGAAGCGATCGTTAAAATAGGTTGGGCAGCGGAAGCTGCAGGATCCTTTTGCTCTAGAATTTGGCGCAGTTGAGCGTAGGCGTCCAATTGGGCCGAAGGGTCCAACAGCAATGCAACTAACCGCTGAACAAGCGCTTCAGCACGCGCATCCTCCTGCAATAATTCCGGCAAGGCAGCGGCATCCAGAATGAGATTAGGTAAGGAGAAATAGCTGATTTTCACAAAGCGTTTTGCAATGGCCAGTGAGATTGGGTTTGCACGGTAAACGACCAGTTGCGGCACACCCAATAAAGCAACCTCTAAAGTGGCCGTTCCACTGCATACCATAGCGGCAGCACAGTGCTTTATGCCGTCCTTCAGTTCGCCAGTAAACACCTCGACATTTGCCGGTAGCGATCGATCAGGCCATACGGGAACCGAACTTTCTGAACGAATTAAAACAAAGGTTTGCTCCGGCATCGATTGCGCAACAGCAATAAATTCAGGTAGTAATCGTGCGATTTCTTGTGCGCGCGACCCGGGTAGTAATGCTATAGAACCTCCGGATGCGTAACCATTCATTCCTGCATACTTTTGTGCCAATGGATTTCCGACATAGGTATACGGAATAGCACGATCAGCATACCACTGTTGTTCAAAGGGTAGGATACCTAGAATTGCATCGCAATGCTCCTTGAGAATTTGTGCTCGACCGGATTTCCACGCCCAAACCTTGGGTGGAATGTAGTAGACCACATGCAAACCTTGGGCTTTGGCCCATTTCGCCATGCGCAAATTAAATCCAGGATAATCTACGAGCACCACGGTTGTGGCGCCGGAAGAAAGGATGTGGCCCTTGACAGCTTGAAAATCGTTAAAAATGCTTCTGGCGCGAACTACTACTTCAATAAAACCCATGAAGGGCTTTTTAGTGACGTCTTTTAGGAGCGTAACCCCGGCTTTCTCTAAGAATTGGCCACCCCAACCCCATTGTTTAATCTCTGGATTATGCGTCGCTATATACTGTGCAACTGCCGCTGCTTGTACATCGCCCGAAGGCTCTCCTGCGATCCAGAATAGTGACATTAGAGGATGAATTGGAAATAAATAACAGCAATCACGCTTGGCACACAAGAGGTCAGAATTCCGCGAGCCACACGTTCGCGCTCAAAATTAAGCGCGGTAAAAAATAATATTGCATTGATAATGGTCCCGAAACTGATGGCCCGCATGGTGACCAGTCGCCATGCGGGATTCGTGACATCACCTACATCTTGAAGCACAGGGAAGGCTTCAAGGGCAACCGCAATAGAGAATAATGGCGCTCCAAGCCCTACAAGCAGGCCGGCAATAAAATCGATTTTTCTATTTTTCAAAATTCCACTGGTTTAGTGTAGCTACCGCGTGATGGGCTGTAAGATCGACCGAAATAGGAACAATACTAATGTACCCGTCTTCGAGGGCTGCGATATCCGTATCGTCTCCGTGATCGTAGTTTTCATACTTACCGGTAAGCCAATAGTACGGTCGACCGAAGGGATCAATGCGCGTATCGAACTCTTCTACCCAATTCCCTATGGCTTGACGACATACACGCATGCCTTTATAGGGCGCTTTCTCGTTTTCAGGAATATTTACATTCAAACATACACCGCTTGGTAGTCCATTATCTAACGTTGCCTGAATGACTTTACGTATGTAGGGTTTAGCAGCCTCAAAAGACGCCTCCCAGGAAAACTCACAAAGACTAAAACCGATCGCCTGCACGCGCTCCAATGCGCCTTCTACCGCAGCACTCATGGTACCGGAATAAATAACATTGACACTGGCGTTCGATCCGTGATTAATCCCACTTAAAATTAAATCCGGACGTCTTGGCAGCACCACGTTAATGGCCATTTTAACACAGTCGGCAGGAGTACCACTGACCTTAAACTCTTTCTGGGGTCCATCTGAAGGTACTTCTGTACAGCGAAGACTTTGATCCAACGTGATCGCATGTCCTTTTCCGCTTTGCGGACCGTCCGGGGCCACTACATATACTTCGCCAAATTCGTTGGCAATTCCTATTAAGGTTCGAATTCCAGGCGCAACGATACTATCGTCGTTCGTAACGAGGATTAGTGGCTTTTTTGTCATACTATTAAAGTGTCTCTGCCAAATTTACGCACTATAAGGAGCAAGGCATAGAATTTGAACGTTTAGATTGCAAACAACTTTATAACAGCACTATGTTTTTATTAATAATCATTTTCTTCATCGTGGTTGGCTTCGCCGTTCAATCCCGATTAAAATCAAAATTTAAGCAATACGCCAAAGAAGCGTTGAGCAATGGAATGAGTGGTGCTGAAATAGCGCAGAAAATGCTTGAAGACCACGGTATATATGACGTGAAGATTCAAAGTGTTCCTGGCAAATTAACCGACCATTACAATCCTTTGGACAAATCGGTTAACCTTAGTCCAGAAGTTTACAGCGGACGTAGTGTCAGTGCAGCAGCTGTGGCAGCACATGAGGTTGGACATGCCGTACAACATGCCGTCGGTTATAAATGGCTCAATCTTCGCTCGCAATTAGTACCCGTAGCAAACCTGAGCGGACGAATCATGAATATCGTGATCATCTCCATGCTTTTTGGAATGAGCTTTTTACACCTTTTTGGGATGAATACCATCATCTATGTGCTCATTGCAGCACAAGCAACAATCACTTTCGTTACTGTGATCACCTTGCCTGTAGAATATGATGCTTCAAACCGCGCATTAGCTTGGCTAACCACTTCGGGTACCATAACAACGGCAGAACACGATAAGGCTGGCGATGCACTTAAATGGGCAGCACGAACCTATTTAGTTGCCGCTTTGGCATCCATGACCCAGCTCGCTTACTACCTAAGTATGCTCGGGAGAGACTAAAAACGACCGCATTTTTTTGCACAAAAACCCCGCGCCGTTGGCGCGGGTTTTAATGAAGTAAAGAGCTTAAGTTTATTTTTCAACCTTGTAACCCAACGACTGTAAAAAGGCGATTTTTTCGTCAACGACAGATTGCTGACGCGTTTTGATTTCCTTTTCGATCGATTTCTTTAATCCTACCAATTCTTCTTCAGAAAACTTTCCTAGAAACTGTGATGCGAATAAAGACTTTAAGGTTTTGTTGTTGTTTTGGTTTGCACGGATGTAATCCACTACTCCTTTTGGCTTCATTTGTATGTATTTTTAATTATGCCATAAAATTAATAAATATTTCCATACCTAAGTATGATGTATAATTTCCGCGTTATTTATCGCAGATCCAATAAATTTTCTACACCTACATGACGTACACTGATTAACGGTTCGGCATAATTAGCACCGATGATGCGTCCCCAGTCCATGGCGCGCGCTTTCACAGAATCAAGAAAACCTTTGCTTGCTATAACCGTCTCTGGTTCTAAACTGGAAGGGTCATAAAATTGGCTTTTATGCGCTAAAACGGCGGCCATCTTGGCTTCAAAACCTGAAGTAATATCAACCACTAAATTAGGCTCTAGATTATAGAACTGAAGGTACTTGTACATTTGCTTGGGTCGCCACGGCAGCAATCCTGAAAATTCAGTGCCCACATCTAACTTGTGAAGGCCTGATAAAAAGCACGCCTCTTCCACCAATTGTGAGGCACGACCGTGGTCAGGATGACGATCGGTAGGAGCGTTCATTAATACCACTTCCGGCTGGTACTTCCGAATGACTTCAGCCACCTTAATTTGTGCTGAATGATTTGTTGGAATAATTCCGTCTGGAAACGCTAAATTTTCTCGAATGACACACCCAAGAATTCGTGCTGCTTCTGCTGCTTCTAGGTCACGTAATTCAGGAGTTCCACGGGTTCCCATTTCACCGCGCGTAAGGTCGATTATCCCTACTTTTTTTCCTTTCGCTGCATGGACGGCAAGAATGCCTCCAGCGCCCAACTCGACATCGTCAGGATGCGCACCAAAGGCCAATACATCTAATTTCATATGCTTATTTTCCTCTTGCAAAGGAAGTGATTTCTCCGCTCATGGGCTCAACGCGCGACGCATGGTGAGCAGTCCAACGACCGTTTTCATCAATTAAAAACTTATTAAAGTTCCAACTCACCTTCGCATCACTTACTCCATTTTGAGAAGCATTGCACAGCCATTGATATACCGGATGACCTCCTTTTGCACTGGTTTTCACCTTACTCATCATTTGAAAGGTAACACCGTAATTTTTCTCACAGAAATCCGCTATTTTTTCTTCACTGCCCGGCTCCTGAAAACCAAAGTCATTCGAAGGGAATCCGAGGATGATAAAGTCTTCACCTCCGTAGGCGTTATGAAGTTCCTGTAAACCTTCGTATTGTGGTGTATATCCACATTTAGATGCGGTATTTACTATAAGTACACGCTTTCCTTTGAGTTCGGAAAAAGCATAGGTATCGCCATCAATGGTTGTTGCGGTGAGATCGTAAAACGAAGTTGCTTCCATAGGAGTAATAACATTTAAGGCCATGGCCGTGGTTGATTGATTTGCTTCTGGAGCAGAACACGCTGCCGCTATGAATGCGGTCAGCAGAACTATTTTTTTCATGAATTAGGGTTTTGTAGTATAACATCAAATTTGCGCAATAGTTTGCCGTAATTTTACACCCATGAAAAATACTTGGGTACTGGTTCGTAGATATTTTTCTCAGGAAGTACGAAATTCAAACGTACTCTTTTCCTTGGGGCTCTATCTCGTGGGCGTTGCTTACCTGATTTACCTACTCAATGGCGGCGGTGTTCCGGCGGACAAGACCTGGAATTCACTGCTCTGGATTGTCGTTTTCTTCGGGGCCATACAGTTAAGCGCTCGAAGTTTTGAATACGAATCGAACGATTATTTCTACTACTATCAAACGATTGCCGGTCCCGCAGCAACAATCATTGCGAAACTCTTATTTAACAGCGCCTACATTGCCGTTATAAGTGGGTTGACTTGGGGACTTTTTAGTCTATTCTTTGGCAATCCTGTATTCAACACCCTTTTGTTCGGCCTCGCTCTACTCTTAGGCAGCGTTGGCTGCAGTGTGGTGCTGACCCTAACTTCAGGTGTTGCTCAACGTACGCAAGGCAATGCGACGTTAAGTGCCATTTTAGCCCTCCCCCTACTCCTTCCTATTCTCCAATTAACCAGCGTTTTGAATCTACAAGCCATCGTAGGAGTCCCTACCGGTGAAGCCTTGAATTTAGTGGCTTCTTTAGCAGCGTTAGATATTGGAATTGGACTACTAGCCTACCTTCTCTTTCCGTATCTTTGGCAAGATTAAAAACACGCATGAAAGGACTATCCTACAAAATAACAGGCCTACTCTTAATCATATTTAGCCTCAGTTACGGTTTATGGACAGAGGTGCCCGAACTTCCCATTATTGAACAAAGCATTCGCAACCTATTTTACCACGTAAGTATGTGGTTTGCGATGGTCGCAATGATGGCGGCAAGTTTTGGTAATGCCATTGGGTTTCTTACTTCAGAGAATATGGCACGCGACAGAAGAAGCATCAGCTTGGCAGAAACAGGGATGTTTTTTAGTATTCTGGGACTTTTAACCGGTATGCTTTGGGCGAAATTCACCTGGGGTGCTTGGTGGACGAACGATCCTAAGCTCAACGGCACGGCTATTACCATGCTCATTTATCTGGCCTATTTTGTTTTGAGAAACTCCATCGACGACCCTCGTAAAAGAGCGAGAATTAGCGGTGTCTATAACATCTTTGCGTTCGTTATGATGATCGTTTTCATCGGTATTTTACCCAGAATGACAGATAGCTTACACCCGGGTAATGGGGGTAATCCTGGATTTAATTCTTACGATTTAGACAATAGATTACGTTTGGTGTTTTACCCAGCAGTCCTTGGATGGATATTAGTGGGAACTTGGATCGCCGCTTTGCGTTATAGAATAAGAAACTTAGAAGAATGAAAAAGCAAATCGCGCTATTGAGCACCCTGGGTCCCATTGCCGCCGCTGCTCAAAATGAAAGCATCATGTACGGCAATGACAAAATGAATGTAGTGATCGGTGTGATTACGATCATTTTTATTGGTCTTGGAGCTTATTTATTCTCTTTAGATCGAAAAATTAAAAAGCTTGAAGATGAAAAATAGTCAGGTGGCTATCATTATTGCGATTGCAGTTCTTATCGGGTATACGCTCGTAAAATTGGGCAATAGTGCCACATATAGCGACTTTACGACAGCCGCTTCTGCAGCGGGCGAAACCACAACAGTCATCGCTTTCCTGGATTTAGATGCTGAAATGGATTTTGAGCCCAAATCGGTACAATTCTCCTTTGGTGCTATTGATAAACAAGGAAAGAAGCAGCGCGTTATCTACAACGAGCCCAAACCACAAGATTTTGAGCGCTCTGAAGAAATTACGCTTACCGGTTATGATGCGGATACAGCATTCATCGCCACAGAAATCCTCATGAAATGTCCGTCGAAATACAACGAACAAAACGAAGTAGATAGCGATAAAATCTACAAATAACTTCTTATGAACTACATAGGTGAACACCTTTGGGCAGCAGAATTAGGTCGCGGATTGACGGCCTTTTCTTTTGCTTTTGCTTTACTCTCTACCGTCGCTTATTATCAAAAGGGTGCACAATGGAAAACCTTAGGTCGATTGGCCTTCAGAATTCACGCCACCGCCCTGTTCGGTTTGATAGGTACGCTGTTCTTTATTATGGCGAACCACTACTTTGAGTTCGACTATGTATGGAAACACACTTCCTTAGACCTCGCTCCGCGTTATCTATTTTCTGCATTCTGGGAGGGACAGGAAGGCTCGTTCTTACTCTGGATGTTCTGGAATGCCATTTTAGGTTGGATTTTAACCTACAGTGCAAAATCTTTCGAGGGGCCAGTCGTAGGTGTCTTTGCCGCAGTACAAGCGTTTTTAGTGAGCATGATTCTAGGCGTTTACATTGGTGACCTTCATCTGGGTTACAGCCCTTTCATCCTAGTACGCGAATTGAGTGAAAATGTAGGTCTACCTTGGACTCAATTTGCAGACTACCTTACCCGATTCCCTAATTTTGCCGACGGTTCTGGATTAAATCCATTGCTTCAAAACTACTGGATGACCATTCATCCACCTACGCTATTCCTAGGGTTTGCTTCGACGTTGGTGCCCTTCAGTTATGCAATAGCAGCTTTATTGCGCAAAGACTATCAAAGTTGGATCAACAGTGCATTGGTCTGGAGCTTTTTCTCCGTTGGAATTTTAGGCGTAGGTATCTTAATGGGCGGGGCTTGGGCTTACGAAGCACTGAGTTTTGGCGGCTTCTGGGCATGGGATCCTGTGGAAAATACTTCGTTGGTACCGTGGTTAACCATGGCCGCGGGAGCGCACTTATTGCTCATTCAACGCAACAAAGGTGGCGTAATGCCTTCGGCGCTCTTCTTACTTATATTGACCTTCTTGCTCATTTTGTACTCTACATTCCTTACCCGCTCCGGCGTATTAGGCGACAGTTCCGTGCATGCCTTCGTGGATTTAGGTTTGAGTGGCCAATTATTAATTTACCTCCTCTTCTTCACCATCGGCGCGATCGGATTATTACTTATCCGCTACAAAGGCCTACCGAAAAAGGAAAAGGAAGACCGTATGGACAGCCGTGAATTTTGGATGTTTATCGGTGCATTGACCTTATTGATTAGTGGTCTTCAAATCACACTCAGTACTTCTTACCCAGTATTTAATAAGCTGTTCGGACCTGATGGTGTTCTCTTCACGTTGTACGATCGTAACAAAGTCCTCAACGATCCCATTGAGCATTACAATGCCATACAGGTTCCGTTTGCCATCATCATCACTGTATTGATGGGTGCAGGCCAATTCCTTGCCTACCGCAAAACCACAATGGCATCTTTCTTCAAACGTCAGATCCTGAGTTTAGTGCTCACTACCCTCGTTGCGTTTGCAGGAGCGGCGGCGCTTGATATGTGGAATCCCATGTACATCTTCCTGTTTTGGACGAGCTGTTATGCCATTATTGCTAATGCTGAATTTTGGTTGCGTTGGGCTAAAGGCCAAAGTGCGGTCGCAGGATCGAGCGTTGCTCACATAGGTTTCGGCCTGATCATCGCAGGATCACTCATCTCCAATGCGAACAAAACCATCATTTCACAAAACGACACATTCATACACGAAGACTTCCCTTCTAACGAAAACTTGCTTATTGAGCAAGGTGATACCGTGCCCATGGGCAACTACTTTGTGAGCTGGTCGCAACAATCTGAAGAGGGTCATTTCGTGAACTACCACCTGGATTTCTTTGAAGAAAATGACGGAAAATTAGAACCGGCCTTTGATCTGAAACCGCGCATACAGCTGAACGAGCGTATGGGTAACGTTGCTGAGCCGTCAACACAGCATTTTGCACTGAAAGACATTTATACGCACGTCACCTACGCGGACTTGCGGACGGCAGAGGAATTAGGAGATGACGAGTGGAAAAACCAATTCGAGATTGAATTCAACCTAAACGAGAGCCACTACCTCTACGGAAAATACCAAGTCACCTTAGATACCTTGCTCGTGGATGCACCAGATAAAGACGGTGAACTGGAATATGCAGTGTTGGGCGCCGGAATCACCGTGAAGACCATGGATGACAGCACCTATAAAGTGATGCCCGTATACGTAGTAGAGGGCAATGAAGTGAAACACATGGATACGGAAATCAAAGCATTGGGCTTAAAGTTCAGCTTTGATCGCATCAACTATGAAACCAACAGACCGGTGATCATTGCGAGTGAGCACAAAGAGGAAGAAGTGCCGTTTATTCTTGTAAAAGCCGTGATTTTCCCTTGGATTAATTTATTGTGGATCGGCTCTATTCTAATGGCGCTGGGAACTGTGATTGCTGTAGTTCAACGTCTGAAAAGAGGCTAATGCATGGTTGATGGACCGTTGCATATCGCTATTGTAGGCAAGGGAAACCTAGGCACACATCTTTTCAATGGGCTATCCGAGCAGCACACACCCTATTTCGTGGATCGAAATCTTCATTTACAGAGCGCAACGGACCTCGTTATCGTATGTGTAGGTGACGATAGGGTTTCTGAGGTTTGCACAGCTTTACCTGAGCATATGCTAGTCGCACATACAGCAGGTGCCTTACCTATTCAAAGCGGAACGCGAAGTGGCGTTTTTTATCCATTGTATAGCTTCACGAAAGATGCTGCTTTGAATTGGTCCGAAGTCCCTATTCTGATTGAAGCGAAGTCCAAGGAAGACGAAGCTGTACTGCGAGGTATTGCATCCTGCTTAACCCAGCACATCTTTCATATCCCATCCGACAAACGAGAAAAGCTCCACGCCGCAGCGGTAATGGTCAATAATTTCACCAATCACCTGTATACATTGGCCTACGAACATGCAGCGCAACATGAGCTTCCAGTTGAAATCTTGCACGCCATAATGCGTCAAGGCCCAGGCAAAGCAATCGAATTAGGTCCTAAAAAGGCCCAAACGGGTCCTGCAGTGCGATTCGATACACCGACATTAAAAAAGCATATGGATGCTATCACAGACCCGGACGTTAAAACGTTGTACAAATTATTAAGTGCCAGTATTCAAAAACACCATCCAAAAGATGAATTATAAAGAGCTCTTTAAGAATATTACAACCGTCGTGCTTGATGTAGACGGCGTATTGACTAATGGTGAGGTGTTGCTCATGCCGAGTATGGCTCCAGTCCGAAAAATGCACAGTAAAGATGGCTATGCCCTTCAATTAGCGGTTAAGAATGGTATTCGTGTGGCCATTATAACCGGAGGAACCTCAACGGATGTGAAAGAACGACTTTCAGGATTGGGTATCACAGATGTGTACCTAGGTGCCTCCTCTAAAATAGATGCATTTGAAGATTTAAAAATGTGCTATGATCTCTCCAATGAGGAAATATTGTACATGGGTGATGATCTTCCGGATTACGACGTAATGGAATTGGCCGGACTTGCCTGTGCGCCGCAAGATGCAGCGCCAGAGATAAAAGCCATAGCAGATTATGTAAGCCCTGTATTAGGGGGAGAAGGCTGTGTTCGCGACGTCCTAGAGCAATTATTGAAAATCCATAATCTTTGGGGGCGCAAAGAAGATAGAACCTGGTAATAATGGAATTGACCCATGATTTAGTATTGGGTTCTCAAAGCCCACGGAGAGCCACTTTTTTAACCTCTTTAGGTCTGGATTTCAAGACCCTACCGTTGGATATTGACGAAAGCGCTCCGGCACATTTGTCCGGTGTAGAAGTGGCCGCCTATGTGAGTGAGCTTAAGGCGAAAGCACTAAGTACCCACCTGGAGCCTGGACAACTAGGAATTACGAGCGATACTGAAGTTTGGCAAAACGGTCAAAGATTTGGAAAACCCACAGATGCAGCGAGTGCACGCGAAATGTTGGTGGCTTTGAGCGGGACAACGCACGAGGTCATCAGCGGACTAACCCTGGTCACTACTGATAATGGCATACCGAAATTGACCACTGAGACGAGCGTAGTCACTGTTTCTTTTTCTGAAATTCCTGATTGGGCAATCGACTTTTACATCAAACACTATAAACCCTTTGATAAAGCGGGTGCATATGGAATTCAAGAATGGATTGGCGCAGGTTTTATCGATCGTATTGAGGGCAATTACAATAGCGTCGTAGGTCTCGACACGGCCGCCTTGTTCAAGCTTTTACTTCCCTACAGGAAATAAAAAACCCGGCTGCTTTCACAACCGGGTTCCACACTATTGATTTTTTAGTCTATTCAACAGTAGCCGGCTGAACCACATCAACCATCCACTGGTTCGTATCCGGTGTGCGACCTAAACGTATATCGTTCAATAAGCGTTTAATCTCCATGGCCTTACCATCTGCTGGCGTAGGTATTGAATAGTTCGTACCCTGATGACCTATGGTGTCAATCTGGCTTACTACAGCTGCGGTTCCCATTCCAAACGCCTCTTTCAATGCACCTGTTCTTGCCGCCTCCACAATCTCATCCACTGTAACTGGACGCTCCTGGATTGCCCAACCTTGCTCTTTTATAAGGGTAATAATAGAGCGGCGTGTGACACCTGCTAGAATACGATCCGTTAGCGGGGGCGTTACGAAGGTATCGCCTAGTAATAGCATGAGGTTCATGGTTCCACTCTCCTCAATGTATTTGTGTTCTTTATGATCCGTCCAAATGACCTGGTTGTACCCTTCCTTGATCGCTTGGGACGTGGGGTAAAAAGCACCACCGTAGTTACCGGCTGCTTTAGTGTAACCGATACCGCCGCCTGTTGCACGCGTAAACTCTTGCTCAATTTTCACTTTAACCGAGCCACTGTAATAAGGACCTACGGGTGAAGTGATGATACAAAAGGTATAATCATCACTTTGTCTTGCAGCGATGAATTCTGACGATGCAAAGAGAAAAGGACGAATGTATAAACTATGGTCTTCCGCAGCAGGTACCCAATTTGAATCGATTTCCAAAAGTTTCGTAAGACCGTTCATAAAGATCTCCTCGGGAATCTGAGGCATCATTAGACGCGCCCCGCTCTTATTCAAACGTGCAAAATTATCCAGAGGACGAAACATGCTGATGGTTCCATCATCTTTGCGATAGGCTTTCATCCCTTCGAAGGCACTTTGACCGTAATGCAGCGCGTGTAAACCGTAACTGAATTCTAGCTGTCCATAAGGACGAATTTCTGGCTCTTGCCACGCCCCGTTTTTAAAATGACACACCAACATGTGGTCAGACATGTTACGTCCAAAAGGTAGGTTTGAAAAATCTACTTCGCTAATGCGGCTTTTAGAGGTCAATTCTATTTTCATGTGCGCTGTATTTGGGAGTACAAATGTACTAAATTTGACAATGTAAAACCGTTGCGGTGATTACCAATACATTAGGTTCACCGGCTTTAAAACAAATAGAATTCACATGAAACATTTATTTCTTGCTGCGCTTGCGACAATCGGCCTAATTTCTTGTCAAAACGGAAAAAATTCAACCGATGAAACAACACAAAACGAGGTCGAAACCACTACGTATATAAACTTTGGTGATAGCACCTTTAGTACGGAAAATGCCTTTACAGCGGCAGAGGTCGTGGAAAATATGACCAGTGATCTTGATACGGTTTGGGCCGTAGTTGCAGGACCCATAACTCAAGTTTGCACGACGAAAGGATGCTGGATGGCTACAGCCATAGATTCTAGCAACAACCTTTTTGTAGACTATGATTATGAGTTTTTACTTCCTACAAACAGTCAAGGGCAGGATATGATCATGTCGGGATACGCCTATTGGGACAGCACTTCTGTGGCCCAATTACGTCATTATGCCGAAGACCGTGGCGCTAGTGAAGAGGAGATTGCAGCAATCACAGAACCTGTTGGCGAAGTAATGTTTAAAGCAAAAGGCGTTAAAATCATACTTCCGGATGCTGAATAAACTATTCTTTTTGACAGTGGTCATTTCCGTGAGCCTCTATTCTTGTGATACCACTGAAGAATCGACTTCCACGGTTAAAAAAAGTACATGGTCGCCAAAGATGGATGAGCCAAGCGAATTGGCACAAATCATGCGCGAGCTCCATGAGGAAGGTTTACAGCGTAAAGCATCGCTCGAAAAAGGTGTACTTTATACTGGAAGTGTAGATAATCTGTTGAAAATGGTTGCTGCAACTCCCACAGAGCCTCATATGAAAGGCCCCGCTTTTGAACCGCATGCTTTGGCATTTAACGCCAGTTACGGTGCCATTCAAGCAGCCACTGCCGTTAAAGAGCAGATTGATGCGCACAATAATCTTGTAAAATCTTGTGTGGCGTGCCATACTAATTTTTGTCAGGGACCTATATCACGAATTGAACTGCTCTACATCAACTAATGTCGGTAGCTGGTGAACGTCATATAACCACCTCGAGCGACGGGAGCACCACCATCTGGGTGCCTGGACTGGACGAGCATTACCACAGTATTCATGGCGCGCGAACAGAAAGCCTACACGTTTTTATCGACGCGGGGCTCAAAGCAACAGCTGCACAATCGGTTCGCATTTTAGAAGTAGGGCTCGGAACGGCCTTGAATGCGCAACTCACCTTTGAGACTGCGAAAGAATTGGGTGTGGAAGTACAGTACCATGCGATCGAGAAATTCCCAATCACTCCAGAAGAAGCGACGGACCTCGGCGAAGCAGGTATGCAAGAAGCACTTCCTTTTTTGCTAGCAACCCCCAATATTCCTTTGCAATTGGGAGACTCCTCATTTACCCTATTTGTAGAGGACCTTCGTACGTTCACTGCAGAACAGGGCACCTATGACCTTATTTACTTTGACGCCTTTGCACCCAGCGCACAACCAGAGCTTTGGTCAGATGCTGTTTTTGAAAACATGTACAAACTGCTCGCTAAGGGAGGCATACTCACCACCTATTGCGCAAAGGGCGTGGTTAAAAGGTCAATGAAAGCAGCCGGATTTGAAGTGGAAGCGCTGCCTGGTCCCCCACGTAAACGAGAAATGACACGCGCATGGAAACGGTAAAAGCTAAAAAATTCACAGCGCGTTGTTACGCGCTTATTGTGAGTGATACCCGCAGACTTTTGGTCATGAAAGAACGCTGGCGCGGAGTGGATTTAAACAAACTTCCCGGAGGTGGATTAGAATTGGGCGAAGGATTGTTCGACTGTCTCAACAGAGAGCTCAACGAGGAGTTTATCCAATTCGAATCTTGCCAATGGTCGCATGTACATACCCCTACTCATTATTTCACATCTCAATTTCGCCCGGACGAGCAATTGCTTTTAACCTATTTCAAGGCTGTAGCTCCCGTTAACGAACATCGCTGGGTTCTGAATCCAGAGGAGTCGGAAAATTTACTAGGAATAGAATGGCTGGACTTGAGGAAGGAAAACCGGAATTGGTTCACATTAGAGAGCGATCGTGATGCCTTCGATAAATTGGTAGCCCTCTACGCTTAACCCAATCTTCGTTGGACCACTGCGGCTATCTGAGCGTACAATTGTTGCGGGGTTTTAGTACGCCAATTCAAAGCATCTAATGCACCACCCAACACAAAATACATGTCAAGACTGTAGCTCGATAGTTCATCCAACACGTGAGGGCGTAGATTAAGAAAAGCCATCCAACCGTCGGGTACCTCTTCCAACCATTCGTCGTAATAATCCGTTTCGTCCGCGTGAAAATTTAGAATATTCTCGCCAATGAGAATGAATTTATCAATCCCAACTGGCAACATCTCATCGATCAAATCACGTTTCACCCGCATAATATCATTATGTACAGCATCATTCCATTCGCCAAAAAATTCAATAACTGCATAACCTATTGCGTAATCGACAAAAAGGATTTTTAGGTAAAGTGTTTCACAACCTATACTGTCCCATTGCGGATGTATGACGTGATCAAAAATTTGATCCGTAAAATGTACCTCACTATTGAAGTAACCGTACAACGGACTTTGCGGATCTTCACTTGCTTGATACAAATGGCGCCAATTGTAATAGGGTTCTAAAGTGTGCACTGAAAAAAAATTAGTGAATATGTACCTAACAAAATTGGCTAAACATTGTTAGTTTTCCAACAGAAAATTACCCCATGGCTGTATTTACTATCACCGGCGCAACTGGATCTGTAGGCCGAGCAATCATACAATCGCTCCAAAGTGAATCGCATGAGATACGCGTACTGAGTACGCGTAAATCTGTTGAGATCAAAGGCGTATCCTCATTTTACTGGAATCCAGCAACTAATCAAATAGATCAAGACGCTTTGATAGGTGCAGATTACCTGGTCCATCTTGCGGGCGCCACAGTAAGTAAGCGCTGGACACCTGCTTACAAAAAGCTGATTATGGACAGCCGCGTTGACGGCACGCAGCTTTTACTCAGTGCAACGAGCCTGTTGAAAACGCCACTTAAAGCAGTCATTAGTGCCTCCGCTATCGGTTACTACGGTAGCGATTTAGAACGTTTAATGAAGGAAGAAGATGCACCTGCTGACGACTATCTCGCAGCCGTGACGAAAACGTGGGAATCCTACACAAGGAAATTTGAATCGCCACAAACTAAAAGTATTCAGCTTCGAATAGGCATTGTTCTAGATCGTGGCGCCGGGGTCTTAGGTCAATTAGAACCGCTGGTAAAATATGGACTTGCAGCGCCCCTAGGTTCCGGTAAACAGTGGAGCAGTTGGATTCACGTTGAGGATCTCGCTCGAATGTTTGTTTATGCAGCAACACAATCCTTAGCGAGCGGTGCTTACAATGCCGTAGCACCAGCTCCTGTGACAAACAAACAACTCACCAAAGCCCTTTGCCGCGTGAACAAGCGACTAATGCTTCCCATTGGTGTCCCCACTTTCGTATTAAAAGTAATGCTTGGACAGATGGCAACACTCGCTTTAATGAGTCAAAAAGTCAGTGCTGATAAAATAGTAGCCACCGGCTTTTCGTTTATGTACGAATCGGTTGAAAAGGCGTTCAAAGCCCTATACGAACATTAAAAAACCCCGACCTGTGCAGGACCGGGGCTTTGCCCTAAACTTATGATAGGGATAGTTTAAGCCTTCGTTGCCGATACGTTGATCGTTAATTCAATGCTATGGTCGATCAAATCTTCTTTCAAAGTTTCTGCGATTGTTGCGTCCTCGCTGTCGTGAAATTTAACATCCCACTTCGTACGGTCGATTGAGAAGGTAGGAGCAGTAAAGCGTAACGATCCCTCTTCAACTGTTACATTCGCTGGAAATTCAATACTATTTGTAATGCCACGGATGGTTAAGTTACCAACTACTACGAATGGTGCAACATCTGTTGCCTCTTCACGTACTTCAACGATTTCGAATACCGCTGTTGGAAAGCTATCTACAAAAAAGAAATCTGGTGACTTCAGGTGACCTTCTAAATAGCCGCGTTTGCCTTCATCTTCAAGATCTTCGTTTGCGATAGAATTCATGTCGATAGTGATCGTACCGCCTACAAGCTGATCTCCAGCAACTGCAAAAGCACCCGATTGTACATCGATTGTACCCAAATGCTCAGAAGCAACATAAGATTTGAATCCACGCCACTTTAAGTAAGCGCCTTCTTCAATGGTATACGCTGTTGCCTCAGCAACTGCCTGTACTTCTTGTGCTTCGCCAGTTAACGCTTCATCAGCTTTTGAACCGTTTGAACAGCTTACAGCTACGATTGCTGCCGCCGCTAAAATTGCAATTTTCTTCATTTTTTGTCTATTCTTAATTAAGTTGTGCGAAGATAACGAAGCAGCGACTTAATTGTTTAAACAACTATCTAAATATTTTTTCAACCTTAAATAAGGTATGCACACTACGAAAAGTGCTTTTTACGAAGGCGAATTGCCAAAACACTGACAATCAAAGTTATAGTTCCAGCTAACAGGTAAGGATAGGTATAATGAAAGCCATAGGCTGCACCACCAACGGCCGGGCCTACCACCCGGGCTAATGAACCTACACTCTGGTTCGTTCCTAAGATTTTACCCTGGGCATCCTTAGGTGCAAAACTGCTCAATAATGAGCTCACCGTAGGGGTCAGGAGCGCATTCCCTAACGAGAGTAAGGTCAAACAAAACAGTTCAAGGCCAAATAAATCGGTAGGGACAAAAGGCATAGCGAAGAGCCCCAAGGCCACTAAAACGGTACCGGATGCTAATAAATTATGCTCGCCAAACCAGGTATTAAATTTCCCGATCAGACCGCCCTGAATGATCACAGCCAATAAACCGATATAGGCGAATGTATAACCGATGTGCATTTCTGATAAACCGAAATGCTCCGCCCACAATAACGTTGAGGTGATTTGCATCATACTGAACCCGAGGATGTAAACAAAGTTTATCGTAAACAATGCGCTCACTTCAGGAGTCGATTTGAAGCGGATAATGTCTTTGAATGGGTTCGGAAATAATTGGCTTTGTGTGGATTTCTCTTTTAAAGTTTCACCTAGGAAGAACCACGCTAAGATGAAGTTCAAAGCGCTCAAACTGGCCGCAAAATACCCCACTCCGGCCACCCCAAAATATTCGTTTAAAATCCCGCCTAAAGAAGGCCCAAAAATAAATCCAAGACCAAAGGCGGCACCAATAATACCAAATGCCTTCGTCCGATTTTCCTGGGGTACCACATCACTTATATAGGCTTGTGCCACGCTTAAGTTTGCAGCGCCAAATCCTTTCATGAGACGCGTCACAAACAGGAGCCATAACACTGTCGCGTTCGCAAAAAGAATGTAGGCCACCATCATGATTAAAATACTCGTGAGCATTACTGGTCGTCGCCCGAAGCGGTCGCTCAATCCCCCCCAAAAGCTAGCGAACAGAAACTGCATGATACTAAAGGAGGTTCCTAATAGCCCAACCATCGCATCCGTTGCACCCAAATCTTTAGCATAAATGGGTAAGATGGGAATGATCAGCCCAAACCCCATCAGATCGAGAAATATGGTTAAAAAAAGTACCGCTAACGCCTTATTTTTCATCCTTTTTGGGCGCTAGAGATTTCACTTTAATACCGCTTTGCTTGATGCTGTACTGATACAATTCACGCGCCGCGTAGACTTTTGAGAATACCGCCTTCGCTTCTTCCTCAAACCTCGTCTTATCCGTATAACGCGCACTATAGTGACCTATGAGTAAATGCTTAGCCCTAGCCTCTTTTGCTACCGTTGCTGCCTGTACTGCAGTACTGTGCATGGTTTGTTTAGCACGTGCTTTCTTATCCTCACAAAACGTGCTTTCATGATAGAGCACATCTACCCCTTCGACATAACCAGCAGTATCTTGCGTGTACATCGTATCTGAAGCGAATGCATAGGACAATGGTTGGGGCGGGTCAAGGGTCAGCGCTCCATTCGGAATTTCCTTTCCTTCATCACTGATCCAATTTTTCCCTTCCTTAATCCAATGATAGTCGCACACAGGGATTCCATAGGCATCTGCCGCAGGCTTGTTCAGCGTACGTTTTAACGCCTTTTCTTTAAAAAGAAAGCCCGTGGTTGCTATCCTATGTTTTAATGGAAAACTAGAGATGGTATACGCGTCTGTTTCTACCAATACTTGAGGTACTTTGTGTTGGGTAACAACGAAATGCATGGAGTACGAAGTGAAGGTACCGGCTGCACGGAACTGTGTCAAAACAATCTCCTTTAATTTAGGCGGCCCATAAATCGTCAATGGTGCAGTTCGTCCTAACAAATGGAAGGTACTTAAGAGTCCTACAAGTCCAAAAAAATGATCCCCGTGGAGATGAGAAATGAAGATGTGATTGATTCTCGAAAACTTTGTCTTCGCTCTACGAAGTTGCTTCTGAGTACCTTCTCCACAATCAATCAAAAAATAATGCTCACGCATTTTAAGCAACTGCGCGGTGGTATACTGATTTGATGTGGGCGTTGCGCTTGCTGCCCCCAAAATGATCAAATCAAGCCCCATATTTAGGACTTACTTAATTTGCGCTTCTCTGCAAGTAAGTACAATACTGCCATACGAACCGCAACACCGTTTTGAACCTGATCTAAAATGATAGAATGCTCGCTATCCGCAACTTCTGATGTAATCTCTACACCTCTATTGATTGGTCCCGGGTGCATCACCACAATCGGTTTTTCTAAAGCGTCCAGATGGTCCATAGTCAAACCGTATTGAGCACGGTATTCAGCAATGGAGGGAAAGTACTTTATGTCTTGACGCTCGTGCTGAACACGCAGCATATTTGCCACATCACACCACTCTATGGCGGTCTGAAGATTGTGTTCAACTTTCACACCTAGGGTATGCATGTATTTAGGCACGAGCGTCGTTGGCCCACAGACCATGACCTCAGCACCCATTTTCTTCAACAATAGCACATTTGACAATGCTACTCGGCTGTGCACGATATCGCCAACAATGGCCACTTTAGTTCCTTCTAAGGTTCCCACTGCCTCACGAATAGAGAAGGCATCGAGCAAGGCTTGCGTTGGATGTTCGTGCGCACCATCTCCTGCATTAACGATGGAAGCATCGACGTGCTGCGCAAGAAACTCACCCGCACCTGGATTAGGATGTCGCATGACCACCATATCTACTTTCATAGACAGGATGTTATTTACGGTATCTACCAGTGTCTCGCCTTTCTTAACGGAGGAAGAGGCGGCAGAAAAATTCACAACATCAGCACTTAATCGCTTTTCAGCCAATTCGAAACTCAGTCGTGTGCGCGTTGAATTTTCGAAAAATAAGTTGGCAACGGTGATATCACGTAGCGTAGGAACTTTTTTAATAGGTCGATTAATAACCTCTTTAAACTGTATTGCCGTATCGAGAATGAGCTGGATGTCCTCTGGATTGAGGTGCTTAATTCCCAGCAAGTGATTCACAGATAATTCGCTCATTATTCGGGATCAGTTAGTAGTACTGCATCTCTCCCATCAACTTCTTCCCATAGTACTTCTACACGCTGCGAAGCAATGGAGTCGACCTGACGGCCTTTGTAATCTGGTTGTATTGGGAGGTCACGCGAAAATCTTCGATCAATCAACGTGAGTAATTCCATTTTTGATGGTCTTCCGTAGCTCAGAATTGCATCCATGGCTGCACGGACACTGCGACCGGTGTAGAGCACATCATCGATAAAGACGACTTTTTGATCCTCTACGAGATGATCTATGCGTGTTTTATTGGGCTGCAAGTGACCTGGGCGACGTCTAAAATCATCTCTGAAAAACGTAATGTCCAAGACCCCTGTACGCACACCATTTACACCATAAGTGCCTTCTAAAAGCTTCACGAGACGCTCTAGAACTTGTGCACCGCGCGGTTGCATTCCTATGAGAATGGAATTTGAGAAATCGCCATGATTTTCAATCAACTTACAGCACAGGCGGTTTAGCGCTATGTTCAGTACTCTGGCGTCAATGATTTCCCTTTTACTCATGCTGCAAATTTACTCATTAATACTTAGCTAGCGTAGCCTCCAAATCAATACCTCCAAAATTTCCGCTACTCATAAGCGCCATAGCTTTGATGTTCGCTGGATCTTCAAGAGCCAATTGAAGCGATTCTGAAGAATCAAAGACGCGAACCCCAGCTCCAAAAGCTGCCGCTACATCTGCCTTACTAAGCGCGGGAAGTTTTTTGTGCGCAACTGCATTGGGACTGAAATAGACCCATGCCTCATCCGCAGCATCCATAGTGCCCTGGTATTGCGGTAAAAATTCTGGATTTAAACTACTGAACGTGTGCAATTCTAGAACTGCACGTACCGCTCCAAACTGCTCTTTCAAGGCTTTGACACTGGCCTCAACTTTACTAGGTGCATGTGCAAAATCCCGGAAGACTTTGGCTTGGTCTCCGGATTTAAAAACCTCCATACGATTTTGTGCACCTGTAAAACTTAAGATTGCATCATAAAATGCATCTTCCTGAACACCCATTTCTAAACAAATCCAGCGCGCAGCCTCTAGATTACTGAGGTTATGTTCCCCGAAGATCTGTAGCGGCATCATGCCCTCCTCCGTTTCAATAAAGGTCTGACCGTCAAGGATCTCAAAACGAGGCAGGTGGTAGCTGAATGTTTTAACTGGAGCGCTGGTTTCCTCTACGAGTTTGACCAATTCCAGATCGCGCTCATTGTAAATTAATGCGCCACCTGGCTCGATCGTTTCGAGGTATTTTCGGAATTGGTCCACGTAGGACTCAAAAGTTGGGAACACGTTAATGTGATCCCATGCGATACCGGTGATGACGGTGATGTTTGGACGGTACAAGTGAAACTTTGGTCGGCGGTCAATAGGTGAGCTCAAATACTCATCTCCCTCCATGACCATAAATTCACTACCACTCTCCAATTCTACCATGCAGTCAAAACCCTCAAGTTGAGCACCTACCATATAATTTGTGGGCTGTCCTACATGATTCATCACGTGGAGTACCATTGCGGTAGTTGTCGTTTTTCCATGCGAACCGGCGATGACCACACGCGTCATGGATTTGCTAATTTCATAAAGAAATTCAGGGTACGAGAAAATGGGCAACTCCAATTCCTGTGCGCGGGCCAATTCCGGATTATCCTCACGTGCATGCATGCCCAAAATAATGGCATCGAGTCCCTCGTGAACCTTTTCTGGATACCAACCTTCAATCTCTGGCAACAACCCTTTTAGCGCGAGTCGTCCTCGCGAAGGCTCAAAAATTTGATCGTCTGAACCCGTGATGCTATGTCCCCCATTGTGAAGCGCGATGGCCAAATTATGCATGGCACTGCCTCCAATGGCTATGAAATGAATATTCATGTATTAATCTTCGAAGTATAAATTACCAAATCGGATTTTAGATCCACGCAAAGATAGCAGTATCGCGCCGTCATAGCCGTCATTCGCCAATCTTGATTGACGTGGTGCAACTCTAAATTTCTGACGCTTATTTCGATTCAACACGTTGTATCGCATGGAGGCATCATGACCCAACGTAACCATTACAAGATTTCCTGCCTTCGCGTTCGTTATGCGCTTGAGGTTCTTTTTTCCCCAGCGCTTCGCATTCTTTCGGTGATCGTTGTAGAGAAAGTGTAATCCCTCATCGTTCAAGAGCATAGTATACCCTAAAAAGTATCCACCATCATTCATCGATGTTTGCTTCTTTGGCAAATGCGCATACCAATCTACATCCCCAGATTTATTAATACTGAGCACGATTATATCATTGTAGTAGTAATAATAGTTGGTCGTAGTTTGACCGCGCGGCCCTTGAGTAGTGCGGACAACTACTTCATAATCTTCTGCCACTACGTATGCGCCACCATCCGGCCTTGCCTCAAACTGACGGAAAATAAAATTCCTGCGAATTCCCTTGCCGCGCTTTGCTCTATATTTATTGAATTGAGCGACAAAATCTGGTGCGAATTGGTTCAGGTTCGAGGACACCACTTCGCCTTTTAATTGGTCGAAGGCCAGATACAAAGCTCCATCCATATCCCAAACATTGCGCTTTCCATAAAATCCTGAAATCGCCATTTGACCGTCCACTAAATCACATTCAATACCTATACTTTGTACACTTACTTCTTGCAGACCTAAATCAAACTCCACCACATCAGTTGCCCCGCTGCGGTCGGTAATCTTCATGAGCTTATAGTCTAAATCCCTATTATTCAACATAGTTACATTGGGACTATTGTCATAATAACTCAAAATAAACACCTCACCCGCATTCGAAACTTCAAAATCCATGATGCCAAAATTTCTATCGCGATAAGACAATTCAACATCCGCATTCCACAGCTCTTCGAGCGCGGTATCAAAGATTCGGATGTAGAAATTTTCGGTAGAATTGCGCTCGTACGGTGGATTCGTGAAAATTGCGATTTTTGAACGGTCTTTCGATAATTGAATATCAAAATCACCCCGCGCTCTTCGACGACTGTCCAGGACTTCCATCACCTTTACTTCGCTAAGTGTGGCGTTCGAATCTAGGGTGCGACAGAGCAAATAACGCTGATCTGCCTGTCGGTCGTAACTCTCGTAAAACAGGTATTGTGTCTCACCGATGATGATACTGGTTTTGAAATCAACGCGACGTCCCTTCCATTCCCAACGCGCGTTCTTTATGAGCCAATTCTCACCTAAATCATAACGGTCATAGTACGCGAAATATTCATCACGTGAAGCGCCTAATAAGGATGCACTGGCCGTTTTATAGGTGTAAAAACCTTTATCTCCTACTTGGAGTAATCGATCAAATTTCGCAGAACGGGCCGAATACTCTGGACTCCACTCCAAAATTGGAAATGAACCTTGTGCATGTGAACCGGTTAGTAGTATAAGGGAGAGAAACAGCGTGGAAACGCCTTTTTTAAAAATCAGCATAGGCTTGGGTTGAACATTTTTCGTAATTTAACTCTGTCGAAGTCAAGATACAGCACCCCTACAAGATATTTATTAGTATGAAGAGATTTATTTACAGCCTTATCATAGTCCTTGCATGGTCCCTGAATGCCGATGCACAGACCGTGATTGTGCGAAAGCGGGACCTCAACACAGCGCAAGGGTCAGGAACCATTAGTTCCCATAATCCATCCACCGCATTGTCGATGGGTGGAAGCTTGTACTACAGCAGATACAACCATGCAATAAAGCTCAGTCCCACAGCCATGCTAGCTGGAGATATACCTATTTCGTATGAATATAAAATTTCAGATTACATGAGTGCCGAAGCGGGTATTGGCATTACTACGTATAATATCACCGAAGAAGTCATTCGTGGCTACAGCTTGCGTCAAGATGGGCAGACTCAAAGCAAGCTGGGATACAGCGGTACCGTCAATGTGAAGTTTTTCCCCGAAGGAAACGCCTTTGAGGATGGCTATTACATATCGTACATTATGGGACATAGAAACTACGCCCAAGATTTTTACACGACCACACCTTCCGGTATAGACACAACTGTAAATGAGGGCTTTAACTGGACGGATTTTGGATTCACCCTAGGCTACCAAAGTCGTCCTTCCGAGCGCATGATTGTCGACTGGTTTATCGGCGGAGGGATCCGTCAAAAACAGCGCAAAACCTCAGACTATGTTGAAGAGTTTGACCCTGTAACGGGTATTTTCACTGGCGAATACCAACTGATTGATTCCAAAAATGCTGCGCCAGCACTTCTGGGAGGAATGAAGATCAGTATTTTATTTCGATAGACCCTATACCTTCGGGGACACTGGTCAAACAACGACTTATTGCACGTGCAAACTGAAGGCAGCGGGCAGGTTATCTGAGAGCTTCACCGCAATGGCATAGTCATCTACCATGGAATGGGTCATTGTCTCCGTGTCCAGACTCACTCCAGAATAGAACGCTGCAAGATCAAAAGTCAACACTAAATGAGCACCCGGTTTAATGGACACGTTGACTTCTTTCGTTCTGTACAATGCGTTTTTACCGGTATGCCAAGCCAACAACTGATCATTTGTTCCCAACGCTCCAGTTGCATTGACCCGACCATCTATTTTAAAGAACCTATACATGGTGGCCCAAGACCAGTACATTGCGTTAGAACTGGAAAGCGGGTGATCGGAGCCAAAGGAAGTCGGATCTTGAATATTATTGATGGAATCTACACCCATTCCAAAGCTGAATTGGTCAACTTTCTTTGCTAAAGGAAGAACGTAATGCATAGATGTACTGTCCTGCGCATTGATAAATACCACGGGTTCCACTACCTGATCACCAAGCGCAATCTGACTCAAGTAGAAATGAATTAATTCGAATTTAATAGCCGTATCTCCTTTGTAGAGGGTTTCTCCAACTTCAAAAGGGACGCCATTGTGTTCTAGATTTATCTCAAGAGTAACCTGCTGCGATCCACCACCACAGGAGGCAAGCAGAAGTGCAACAGGAAAAATGGACAGGAGTGTTGATCGCATGAGTATTGGGTATTTAAAGTTTAAATACGAATTCACTACTTACGTTATCTCTCAAGATTTTAGCTAAATCATAATCCGTGGCATCCGCTGGATCGCTGTTGATAACATTGGTTAAAGAAGGAGATAATCCTAAGAAGAAATTATCCACATCAATATCCATTACAATAAACACGTCCTTATTCGAGGCTACGTTAAAATTTCTCTTCTCGCTTTTTAATAATGCTAAATCTGGAGTAGCAACACGCCAATTGAAGGTTGCTTCTGGCGTTGTAAATACTGTGTCCGCAGGGTTAAAAATACGACCTTCCATCTGGAAGAAGCTGTGACCTACATCACTGCCATTCCACACCAATCCCTTGCTTAGAGGGTTGGTCGCGTCCAGTTGCTCAGGCGCTGTGAAGGCGCGAGCACTATCCAGACCAATAGTATATTCTAAACTACCGTTGTAATTACCTGAAGGTAAATGAGCCAGTTTCACTTCCGAAGTACCAATGAGATCAATCATCGTTAAATCACTTTCCGTAAATGTCGTATCCTGCTCGTCATAGCTCACAAAACGAGCACCACTAAGAGTTACGTAGATGTGATCAAATTTTATGAGGTCGCCATTGATTTGATACACCGTGGAGGTGTCGATGATGGATCCGTCGAAGTATTTGTAGGCACGGATATAGATATTTCTATTGTCTAGTGCCGTAGGATCTACGACTGGAATAGGATCTTCACACGCAGAAAACAGTGTGGACAACAGTACTAAAGCAATTAATTTTTTCATTCGTCTTTTATTTTCAAAAACTCCGGTGCTTGTTCAATAGCAACCATGATTTCATCTAACAGTTCATCATTGGATTTTGAGAAATCCAACTGCAGCGGTTCCTTAAAGGTAATATTTAAGAGATTACCATTGCTCTTCACAAACATACCCGTTTTGTCGAACGCTCTTCGAAAGCCGTCAATCACTACGGGAACAACAACGGGTCTCAATTCTTTGATCAAATGCACAGTTCCTCTTCTTCCCTTAACGAAAGGTCGAGTCGTCCCCTGAGGGAAGGTTATGGTCCACCCCGTCTCCATGGCCCGCTTGATGTTTTCAATGTCTTTAGGGTCCACCGAGCGGTTTACATTCTTGCCTGCCTCGCGCCAAGTGCGTTTGATACTTACACTTCCAGCGTACTGCATGAGCTTCGGCAGTATTCCTTTTTTCATGGTCTCCGCCGCTGCAACAAAAAAGACATTGAGTTTGGGGCGGAACAATGTATAGAAAGGAACGCTGTTGTATCGATTATTTTCAGCGGCATTAAACACCTGATACATCGCACTTACATCAGCAAAATACGTTTGATGATTTGATACAAACAATACGCCTTGTTGTGGAAGGTTTTGTAGTTTATCTGCACCCACGATTCGCATACTGTTGATACGGAAAAATCTGTACCAAGTGATCAAACCAAAGACAAAAATCACCGTCCGCTTAATAAGCAGATTGTAACCAAAGCTGTCTCGCTTGAATGGATTTAAATGCATGTGAGTATCGTTTCAGGACGGCAAATATACTGCTAAGAAAACAGAGCGCTAAGCTCTCCGAGAATCATTGCCGTCGCACCCCAAATGATTTCGCCCTGCCAATGAAATGCGGGAACACGCATCGGTCCATATTTAGTCACTACTTCAGCATCTCGAAGCAAAGAACGGTCACAAATTTTCGCCAACGGAACGGACAAGGTATAGGCAACTTCTTCTTTCTGCAGGACCAATTCTGGGTATTTCGAACTGTACGTCACAAACGGTTCGACGTAGAAGTTTGAAGGCGGTATATACAGCCAACTCAACGCACCGATGGACCGCAACTTTTCCTTACGAAGACCAACTTCCTCAAAGGCTTCACGAAAGGCCGTCTCTTTAAGCGTCCTATCTCCCGGCTCGAATTTACCGCCGGGAAAACTAATTTGACCGCTGTGCGTTCCTTCGTATTCAGGACGCTTCATTAACAATACCTCAAGCCCATCGATGCCGTCAAACAGGTGTACCAGAACCCCTGCACGTCGAGGGTTCTTAGCTTCCACCGCAGCAAAATTCAATGCGTTTCGATAGGATGGCATCAACAACTGATGCCCCTTGATGCCCGGCAAGGGTTGCTCAAAAGCTTTTTCTAGATCGGTTATGGTCATACCTTTTAAATGTACTTCAGGATAGTTGCGCAGCGCAAAAAGAAGTTTTATCTTTGTTTTCTATTACATAATTAATTTAATAGGAAATGACTATAACTCAGTTCAAATACATTGTCGCTGTTGACAATCACCGCCATTTTGCGAAAGCTGCAGAAGCCTGTTTTGTGACACAACCCACATTAAGCATGCAAATTCAAAAGCTTGAGGAGGAATTGGACATACTCATTTTTGACCGATCCAAACACCCCATTGTCCCAACACCACTAGGTGAACGCCTCATTGACCAAGCACGTAAGATTCTGCACGAAAGTGCGGTCATGCAAAATATGGCAAAACGTATTAAAGGGTCGTATGAAGGAACATTGAGTTTAGCAGTAATTCCGACCGTTGCACCGAGCTTGTTGCCACGATTTATCCCGGAGTTCAAAGCTAAGTTTCCAGATATCATACTAAAAGTTGAAGAACTCAAGACAGAAGATATGATTGATGCACTTCGCAAGGATCAGATTGATGTGGGTATTGCAGCTACACCCCTAGACGAAAAGGGCATCATAGAACAACCTTTATACTGGGAACCTTTTATGGCCTTTGTACCGGATTATCATCCAATGAAAGACGATGAGTTTTTATTGGCTTCTGAGATCAACGCAAAAGATCTACTCCTACTGAACGAGGGACATTGCTTTAGAAACAGTGTTTTGAAACTTTGCCAAGCCAATTCACAGGAGGGACAAGGATTACAAATGGAAAGTGGAAATTTTGATACCTTGGTAAAATTGGCCCATAGAGGTATGGGGATGACCTTACTTCCCTACCTCACTGCCATCGATCTACACGAGAAATACAAGCCTAGTGTCAAGCCTATTGCTACACCTACTCCAGGGCGCGAGATCAGCTTACTCTATGCCAGAACACAACTCAAAGTAGAATGGATTGAAGCGATGGGCGAATTAATAAAGGCCCATCTTCCCAAGAAGGTCCTTTCTAAGCCTGATCAGATCGTTAGCCCATAATTTGCAGGACCCAGGTCAAGACAAACAGTACCGCAACGGAGAGCAGATTTAATACAATCCCACGGTACATCATGTAGGACATACTAAGATTCCCTGTTGAGAAAACGATTGCGTTTGGAGGTGTTGCCATGGGCAACATAAAGGCGCAACTCGCCCCCAGAACCAGTGGAAGGGACAAAGAGTAAAAATCTAGACCTACTACGGTGGCCAACGATAAGATCAACGGTAGGAGTGCACTTACCAGCGCCATATTACTCAATAGTTCTGTAGCAAACACTCCTAAGAGCGCCATAACCAGCAGCCATGCCCCAAGCGGTATACCTTGCAAGGATTCCAGTTGCGCTCCCAATAATTCGAACCATGGACTCGATTGAAGTGTACCGGCGAGGGCCAAGCCTCCACCGAACAACAGTAAAATTCCCCAAGGCAAAGCCTTTGTATCCTCCCAATTCAATATATTTTTGCTCGATCCGTCGAACACGGTAAATAATAGTACGGCAGCCGCTAGAGCGATACCGGTATCCGACCATTGCACTGCCGGCAACCAACTACTTAAATACGGACGAAGTATCCACAGTAGTGCAGTCAAGGCGAAAATGATTGCAACACGGCGTTGCGAAGCGGATAATTCGCCTAAACGACCCCACTCCTCTTCTAGCCAACTTCGTGTGCGCGCCTCTTCGGATGGCGAAAGGTCCGTCCTTCCTAACCCCCTTCGTAGAATGAAATAGGCTATAGTACCCAGCAATGCGCTTGCGGACAGTCCGACCGGCAACCATTCGACAAAGCCTATTTGACGGTTCAATTGCTCGCTCATAAATCCGGCGAAAATCATATTTGGCGGGGTGCCAATCAACGTAGCCATTCCACCAATATTTGCTGCCCATGCTACGCTGAGAAGTATAGGACGGGCCAATTTTTCACGCTGCGGCGGTTCCAAAACCGCAATAACACTGGATGCAATAGGCAACATCATAATGGCCGTTGCCGTATTTGAAATCCACATCGACATAAATGCAGTTGCGAGCATAAAGCCGGACAATAACTGGTGGTCCTTTGTTCCTGTTTTACGTAAAATCCACAGTGCAATTCTGTAATGAAGAGCCGTCTTTTCCAAAGCCAAGGCTAAAACAAAGCCCCCAAAGAACAGGTAGACTAAAGGATGTGCGTAATAAGCCGCGAGGGATTTGGCCCCAGCAATTTCTAATGCAGGAAACAGCACTAAAGGGAGCAATGCCGTAACCCCAAGATGAACCGTCTCTGTAATCCACCAAATAAGCATCCATAGTGCGACACCAAGCAGCCAATAGTGCGGTTGAAAACCTCCTGAAGCTGCCGCAAGAATGGCAAAAACGGGACCTGCAAGGCGAATTATCGGTGTAACTTTGTTCATCTAAACGAATGGCATATGAAATTGGTCTTTGCGACGCATAACCCGGGTAAGTTACAAGAGGTTCGTGAATTATTAGTACCCGATTACGAGGTTATTGGATTATCCGAACTCGGAGATCATGAAGATATTGAAGAAGCCGCGCTAACCTTGGAAGGCAATGCATGGATTAAGGCTCGAACGGTATGGCAGAAACACGGATTATCCTGTTTTTCAGACGATACTGGACTAGAAATAGAAGCATTAGATGGCGCTCCGGGAGTTTTTAGCGCACGATTTGCCGGTCCTGATAAAGACCCACAAGCAAACATGGACAAAGTCCTTGACGAGCTTAAAGGCCAAAGAAATCGAAAGGCACGGTTCAGAACAGCAGTGGCACTGGTTCTGAATGGTGAAGAATTTCTTTTCGAAGGAACCGTGAATGGAGAAATAACCACAGTACAATCAGGCGCTAAAGGCTTTGGCTACGATCCTATCTTTTCGCCGAACGGTTACAATACTACTTTTGCTGAGATGGATGCGACTGCGAAGAATGCCATTTCACACCGTGGATTAGCGATAAAAAAACTCGTAGCGTTTCTTAAGGCACATTAATCTTCGGCCACTAACTCTTGAGGCCTCGAAAAGAAACTAAAATTCACATGACCATAACGGCGGTGTGCAAAAAAGCCGGGTAAGTGACTTAAATCCGTTTGATCACTGTGCTCGAGAATGGCCTCTCCGCCTTCGCGCAAGAGTCCCAAATCAATAATGGACTTTGCCAGAACCTCATGGTGTTCCCAATCGTAAGGTGGATCTGCAAAAATGAGGTCAAAACTGGTTGAAGCGCGGCGCACATATTGCAGTGCATCTGCTTGAACCACATGTATACCGGCGTCGAGTTCTTCTGAAGTTGCAGTGATGAAGCGCGTGCAATTCCGATTTTGATCTACTGCGGTTAAATCTATCGTTCCGCGCGAAGCAAATTCGTAGCTGATATTCCCCGTACCTGAGAATAAATCCAGTACCCGAACGTCTTCAAAATCGAACCGGTTGTTCAAGACATTGAACAAACTCTCCTTTGCAAAGTCAGTGGTTGGTCGAGTCGGTAAGGTTTTTGGTGCGGTAATTCTTTTACTGCGCCATTTTCCGCTGACAATTCTCATAAACGAAGAAGGTTGGCAAATGCGACGGCATCAAAATCTGATAACGCAGAGCTGATCTTCGCCCATTGCTGGGTTTTGAATAATTGGACCCCAGAGAAATAGGGCTCTACAATGGGCTTGTATGCGCGTGCAGAATAACCACTCAACTCCACCGTAGTAGCCGCTCGATCCCAACCCAACTGCTCGGAAACATTGCCTAAATGGTAGAGTAATTCAGATTCGTTACTGCACGGAAAGCTATTGATGACTTGCCATTTCGCGTCGGATGCTGCGAAAATTTGGACATTATCTGCATAAATGTGCACCCAAAGTTTGGGCTGTGACGTTGGCTTTAAGCGTTCCAATTGCACCGCCCAATTGTGCCTACAAACTAATGTATCACTTTGACTCAAACGCAGATCGGCTTCATTCAAATACGACAGAAAAGTCATCGAGTTGGCAGCGCTTAAATCCATGTAATTCGCCTTTTGTCCTAAAACAGTAGCCGTCCAGTCTGGTATTTCCCCACCGCTCATGATTTCTGGGATGAGCACGGTATGTGAGGCTTCAATGGCGTAGCGCACTTCACCCGGTAATTCTGGAAAACCAGCAAGTACATCTGCTATAGGGTTTTCGCTCCAAGATGAGCGGGGATGAAAGCCGAAAAGATAGACCTGGCGCGTGGTTGCGTGACGCACCAAAAAAGAAAGTCCATCCTGTTGGTACAGGATGGACAATGTACTTTCACCTGCCTTCGCGCTGGCAAAAGCGGGGTCGAGATTATTCTGACTTACAGTACGTGTTTTCGTAGTTACCACTGATGGTAGGTTCTGTTAATGAGCCGATAGTTAAGGACTCGTTTGCAACTTTACTGAATGCTTGTGGGTAATTATCCGCAACATCTGCAAATACAGTCGCATATGGAGCACTCACCTCAAAGGTAGCAACATCAACCGCATTTTTATTAATCTTGCCCGCGTTCATTGTAAACAAACTATCCGTTCCTGGAATTTTAAGCAACGATTGTGCATTAAATCCTTCGCCGAACAATTGCACTGCAACTGGCTCTTGTCCTAAAACACGGAGTATGACAGAATCTTTATTCATCTGCTTCTGGTATACTTTATCGTAGTACATGAAGCTTGTATCCTTGCGCTCAATGATGCTGATCACACCCGTATCCACGAACGCAACGAGTTCATTGATATCTGAACAGAAAGCGCCGTTTTCAGTTTTGTAGGCCAATTGCGCCTCGCGAATATTTTCCAACTTCTCTGTAATGTCACAAATTCTAACACGCTCAATGCGCTGGAATTTAATGGGTTGCATGATGCTGTTGTAAATACGGTACGTGAAGTACGTCGAGAGAAGAATGAGAACTACTTTAATTCCTAGTTGTACCTTTGAATTCATGGGTCTATATCAACAATTATAGCCCAAAACTACAATAATTTTTAATTGCAATCACCTCAAAATACATATGCCGATCTGAAAGGCTTTTTTCCTTTTGATCCAACGGACGATCAGGACCAATTACTGCGGAAATTAGCGGTCTACCTCAGCATTCGACGCATTCAACCCGAAGTAATGATCATTAAAGGATATGCGGGTACAGGAAAAACCACTTTGCTTAAAAGTGTGGTAGCTGTGCATAAAAAGCATAGCCGGAAGGTAAAGTTGATGGCGCCTACAGGTCGCGCCGCAAAAGTATTGAGCGGCGCCACAGGATTCCCTGCGCATACCATCCACCGAAGCTTGTATAGGCCGAAGGTGAGCTCGGGCGGCGCGGCAACATTTATTTTAGCCAACAACCCCAATAAGAATACCACGTTTATCGTGGATGAAGCCGGTTTGATCAGCACCCAAAGGGACCGTTCATTAGGGGAGCATTCGCTTCTAGAAGATTTGATACAATACATTTTTGAAGACCCTTCAAACCATCTCCTATTAGTAGGTGATCCCGCACAGTTGCCTCCTGTAGGCCAACCGCAAAGTCCCGCACTTTCGTCAGCGTTCTTTAACAATCAGATGGGACTACCGGCGACAGAGCACACCTTACGTCAGGTAACTCGACAAGCATTAGACAGCTATATCCTGAAGAATGCCACGATGCTTCGTCAGTTGATTGAAGCCGACTCAAGTGATCCGCCTGTGTTTGAGGCCGGCGAAGATTTACTTCGAGTAGAAGACGGTTACCAATTACAAGAGATTTTCGAACAACTCTATACGGGCGATAGCAGCGGAAATACCATGGTAGTGCGCAGCAATAAAAAGGCGAACCAGTACAATCAAGGCATACGGGGCCGGATCAAATTCCAGGAGGAGCGCATTTCCGCCGGCGACCAATTCATGGTCGTAAAAAACAATTATTTCTGGCTGCCTGAATCAAGCCAAATGGGATTTATTGCAAATGGTGAAATCGGTGAGATAAAAAGCATCAGAAACATTCATGAACGGTACGGATTTACCTTTTGTGAGGCTACGGTAGTTTTTGTGGACTACCCCAAACAAGAAGCGATCGATGTAATCCTAAATCTCAGTGCGCTCGAAAGTGAAAGTCCCGCATTGAGCGGTGCGCAAAGCAACCGTCTGTATGAGCAGATGATGGCTAAATATTCTTACCGTGGTTCGAAAGGTAAAATGTACGAATCGGTCAAAAACGACCCGTATTTCAACGCACTTCAAATTAAATTCAGCTACGTCATCACTTGCCATAAAAGCCAAGGTGGGCAGTGGGAACATGTGGTTGTAGAGCATCCATATTTACCCGACGGACCCTCTCCTATTTACTACAAATGGCTGTATACGGCAATGACACGGGCCTCCACCAAAGTGTATCTTGTAGGGTTTCCTGAAGCATGGTTTGAAGGCGTATCTTTGCAGCCTTGAACCTATTGATATGAAATACATCATCGCCCGATTTGTTTTCTTCGTTACCGGTTGGAAACTTGCGGCTACCCCAGAAGATATTAAGGCATCACAAAATTCTGTGATGATTGCAGCTCCGCATACCTCGAACTACGATTTAGTCTATGCCGTGGGTGCTTTTTGGCTCATGCGTCTTCCTTTAAAATTCTTCATAAAAGACTTTTATACCCAATGGTACTTCTTCGGCTTTTTCACATCGATGGGAGCCATAGGTGTGAATAGGAGTAAACGAAACAATCTGGTGGAGCATGCAGCCGAGTTGCTGCAATCGGATAAAAACATGACCTTAGTGGTACCTGCCGAGGGGACGCGGAAGCGCGTCGAAAAATGGAAGACCGGTTTCTATCAAATTGCCAAAAAGGCAGGGACACCCATTTCTTTAGGTTTTCTAGACTACGAAAAGAAACATGCCGGCATTTTGAAGGTGATTCCCTGTGGCGAGGAATTGGACACCTTCATGGAGATTGAAAAATCCTACAAAAACGTGGTGGGCAAACATCCGAAACTGTACAATAAAAAGATCTTTTAATGGGCTTCCCAACGTTGCTTTTTTCCTCAGAAATCGCGTCAGCGGTGGAATTGCGTGAAACAACAAATGGGATGGAAATTTGGGACCCCATTCGCAAGAAATGGCTCATTGCCGTACCAGAGGAATGGGTACGCCAGCATTGCATTACCTATTTAGAGGCGTTGGGATTCCATAAAAGCAATATGAGTACGGAAGCAGGGGTTCAAACAGGGTTCAAACAGAAGAGAACGGATATTATAGCCGGCAAGGGTGGAATACCGATTATTCTCGTCGAATGCAAAGCGCCGTCTGTAAAACTAAGTCAAACTACTTTTAACCAGGCCTTTAACTACAATCAAAGTGTGAAAGCGCCCTACCTCTGGCTCACCAATGGACTGCAACATCTGTATTGGGACTGTACTAAAAATGTGCAATGCGCCGCTTTACCCTTATCGGAGTCGGTCTAAACTGCGTACTTTTTTCTCGTCTTTTTGAATGCCTTTGGAGGCTAAATAGGCGAAAACAATGCTCACAAAGGGAGCGGCGGCACCCCAACGGGCTGCGGCACCCTCTGTGGCTAGAATGGCTTGTATGATAAAGCCTATGGCTGCGAGGGCACTGAGCATGCCTAATCGGACTACAATAAGTTGAAATTTACGGTTGCTGTACAATAAAACGGCTCCGCTGAACAATGACATCCCTAATCCAAAAGTTAAAAAGGTGTACATACCTGCAGTAGCTCTAAACACTTCCGATGTCGTGGCATAAAGAGGCAATATAAATGCACCTAGGGTACTGATTATCGCTGCACAAAAAAGATAGAGGGTCTGGATGCGTTGGATCATGGAACTCAAATTAGTTGCACAAAGTTGAAAAAAATATGTTGCCAATTTTCATTTAATCTCCAAATCTCACTATTATTGTTCCGTAGAGCAAAATAACCATCGAGCACCGGCTCAACTTCTACCTATTCTATCCCAAAAAACATGTTGACTGAAAACGAATTACAGGCCCGTAAATTGCCTGAACTAAAGGACTTAGGAGCTTCTCTTGATATTCCAAAAGCCCGTTATATGAATAAAGGCGAACTCGTTGGCGCCATTCTGAGTAAAACTGGTCAATCCTCATCAGCAGGAAAAAGCCCACAAAGCCCAACACAATTGGACCGCAAGGTGCAAACCGAAGGGCAAGAAGAAAATAAAAAAGAACAGACTACTCAGCGCGAAAAGCGAGTGCCAAACGCAAAACGACCCGAGCAACCTCGTCGTGAAAACAGTGATCGTGCGGTTAAGGGCCCACGAACTGAAAAGGGCGACCGACCAGAGCGTGCTGAGCGACCAGAGAAAGCTGAGCATCAGGAAAAAGGACCTCGCAACACCAACAACAACGGAAACCGAGATAATGCACCTCGTGAACAGCGCAATAAACGTAGACCTAAAGAATTTCATTTTGAAGGCATCATTGCGAATGAAGGGGTACTAGAAATCATGCCGGACGGCTATGGATTCTTAAGAAGTTCAGATTTTAATTACCTGAATTCGCCTGATGATATTTATGTCAGTCAAAATCAGATTCGCGGTATGGGTCTGAAGACTGGAGATACCATTACTGGTGAAGTTCGTCCGCCGCGCGAAGGTGAAAAATACTTCCCGTTAGTTAAGGTCAACAGCATCAATGGACGAACTCCAGAATATGTTCGTGACCGTGTTGCTTTCGAGCATCTGACGCCACTTTTCCCAAATGAGAAATTTGACATTACAACGAGAAGAAGCACAGAATCGACTCGAATCATCGACCTGTTCTCCCCTATTGGAAAAGGACAGCGTGGATTGATTGTAGCACAGCCGAAAACAGGTAAGACTACTTTGATGAAAGAGCTTGCCAACGCTATTGCGGCCAACCATCCAGAGGCTTACATGATTGTACTTTTGATTGACGAACGTCCAGAAGAGGTTACAGACATGAGTCGCAGTGTGAATGCAGAAGTAGTAGCATCCACATTTGACGAGCCGGCTGATCACCACGTGAAGGTGGCAAACATCGTTTTAGAGAAAGCGAAGCGAATGACAGAATGTGGTCACGATGTGATCATCATGCTCGATAGTATTACACGTTTAGCTCGTGCATACAATACGGTGAGTCCTGCCTCTGGTAAGATTTTATCTGGTGGTGTGGACGCTAACGCTCTGCAACGTCCAAAACGTTTCTTCGGAGCCGCTCGTAATATCGAAGGCGGTGGTTCTTTAACCATTTTAGCCACGGCACTTATTGATACCGGTTCGAAAATGGATGAAGTTATTTTTGAAGAGTTCAAGGGTACGGGTAATATGGAGATGCAATTGGATCGTAAGATTGCCAACCGTAGAATTTGGCCGGCCATCAACCTTACGGAAAGTGGCACACGTAAAGAAGATCTTCTCCTTGCGCCAGATGTGCTTCAACGCATGTGGGTTTTAAGAAAGTATCTTGCAGATATGACCCCAATCGAGGCAATGGAATTTTTAAGCGATCGCGTTCGAAAGACAAAAGACAATGCGGAGTTCTTAATCTCCATGAATGGATAAAAAAAGCCCGCTCGATGAGCGGGCTTTTTTTTACTCCACCGAAGCGAACTGCTTCTCGTATAAATTGTAATACGCGCTTCCTTTATCTAGGAGTTGCTGATGATTCCCCATCTCAACCACTCGTCCTTTATCAAGAACGATGATTCTATCCGCGTGCTGTATCGTTGAAAGACGGTGTGCGATGATCACTGATGTTCTGTTTTGCGTAAGAGCGATCAACGCACTTTGAATGAGTTCTTCTGTATGCGAGTCGATGGACGATGTGGCCTCATCTAAAATAAGTACTGCGGGGTTGGTGATGTATGCCCTCAGAAAGGCCAATAACTGGCGCTGACCGGCAGAAAGTACACCACCGCGTTCCTGCACATTATAATCTAAACCATCAGGCAGCCCTTCTATAAATTCCGAAATGCCAATAGCCGCTGCAGCTTTCAAAATGGCTTCATCGCTAATGGTTTCATCACCTAAAAGAATGTTTGACCGAACCGTATCTGAAAACAAAAAGACGTCTTGCAATACTAGAGCCAACTGCTGTCGTAAATCATGCAGGTCCAATTCTTTCAACTCTTCGCCGTCGATAGACACACGTCCTTTCGCATACGGGTAAAAACCCATGAGAATGGAAATAATGGTGCTCTTCCCTGCACCAGTTGCTCCAACAACTGCAACCGTCTCACCAGGCGCTACAGCGAAGCTCACGTCGTGAAGTATGGGCTCGCCTTCATTGTAATGGAAGTCTACCGATTCAAAGGCAATTGCCCCCTTCAATGGACGCAGGCGCTTTGTACCGTTTACTTCGCGCTCGTGATCACTTTCAAGAAGCTTGAGGACGCGCTCTGAAGCAACCATACCCATTTGCAAAGTGTTGAATCGGTCCGCGAGTTGACGCAGTGGACGGAATAACATACCGATAAAGATGATCATCGCGGTCAGCTCTCCTACCGTTACAGCACCACCCTGGGCAGCATTCATACCGCCATACCACACGGCTAAACCTATAGAAATGGCACTGAGCACTTCAATGATAGGAAAGAACAATGCATAGTAGAAAATGCTTTCAATATTCGCATCACGGTGACGCGCATTGATGGTGCGAAATTTTTGAGACTCTTGCTGCTCACGGCCAAAAGCCTGGACGACATTCATGCCACCAAGGTGCTCTTGAACGAATGTATTGAGGTTTGAAACCTCCGAACGCACGCGCTGAAATGCCCCCTTTATCCCACGCTGGAACCAACGCGTTGCGATGAATAACACCGGAATAATAGATAAGCTAATGAGTACAAGAATGGGATTAAAATAAAAGAACATCGCGACAAGCATGACTACAATGCGGAAAAGGTCTCCGAAGATGACGAGAATGCCTTGCGAAAATATTTCTGCTATGGTTTCGATATCTGAAACGACTCGGGTGACCAATTGGCCGATGGGTGTGCGGTCGTAAAACCCCAGCTTGAAGGATTGCAATTTATCATACAGCTCGATCCGAATGTCTTTGATGATACTCTGACCCAGCCAGTTTGCGGCGTACATAAAACCAAATTGGCCCAAGCTTTCCAGTACAAGCAAGCCCACCAACCACAGACTCAACTTCACTAAATAAGGACCGTCTAAAGCCAAAATAGCATCATCGATGATCATCTTCGTGATGATGGGTCGCGCCGTTCCTAAAGCACCAAGCACCACTGTGAGCACCACAGCACCCCAAAACAATGCTTGATAAGGACGGGCATATGCCATGACCTTAGTAAACAGTTTAAAATCGAACGCCTTCCCGCCTACTTTAGACATGCTAGAGGTTGTTATAAGTTACTTGTGTTAGGTATAAGCCTTGCGCAGGGGCACTTGTTCCCATAGCGCCTCTGTTTTTTTGCATTATCCGCGCTTTAAATTCTTCCACCGACCATTTACCACGCCCGACCTCAAAGAGCGACCCTACTATGGCACGAACCATGTTACGGAGGAAACGGTCTGCGGTGATGTGGAAGATCAACACATCGCCTTCCATTACCCATTCTGCGCGCGTGACCGAACAAATGGTCGTTTTGTTGTCGGATCCGGCTTTGCAAAAACTGGCGAAATCCGTTTCCATGAGCAGCGATTTTGCCGCTTCATTCATACGCTCAATATCTGGTAATCGCTCAATCATCCAAGCATTATTCCGCCAGAAGGGCGAACCGGAAGGGCAAAGGATGTATTCGTAGCTGCGTGCGGTTGCATCGAATCGTGCGTGCCAGTCGGAGGGCACTTCACGTGCCTCGTAAATGCGAATGGCCGGGTCGAGAAACCTATTGAGGCGGTGCACCAATTGGTCCAAATCCAATGTCCCTGCTCCCAATTCTGGTGACCAATCGAAATGCACGAACATTTCTTTCGCATGTACACCTGTATCCGTCCTACCTGCACCCATGGTCTGAATGGGCTGCCGCAAGAGCTTACTTAGGGCATCATCGAGATCACCCTGAACCGTACGGTCCTTCGGCTGAATTTGCCAACCGCAAAAGGGTGCGCCATCGTAGGCCAATCTCAAGAGTGTACGCATTACATTTGAATAGAATTCACGCAAAGGTACGCTTGTGACACTCAAAAGGACAAAAATCCTATTACTCTCTGATACGCACAGTCATATGGACGAAAGAATCCTAGACTATGCCGCTGGCGTAGATATGATATGGCATGCCGGAGATATCGGCAATCACGACGGAATGGATGCGCTTGAAGCATTGGGCAAACCCTTAATTGCCGTTTATGGGAATATCGATGACCATACCATGCGCAGCCGCTACCCACTGCATCAGAAATTCGTGTTGAATGGCGTAAAGGTTTGGATTACACACATAGGTGGCTATCCCCCGCGCTACAACAACAGAACCCGCGATGGGCTGAAGAAAGAAAAACCGGATGTGTTTATATGCGGACACAGCCATATTTTAAAGGTCGTTTACGACAAGCATATCGATTGCTTGCACATGAATCCCGGTGCGGCCGGAATCCACGGTTTTCACAAGATGCGTACGATGCTCCGGTTCGAATTGGTCCAAGAAGGGGACGAAAAAGGAAAAGTCACGAACCTTGAGGTCATAGAATTAGGAAAACGCGGTCAACTCCTTTAATTTTGCGTTTTAATAGCCTTGCAATGTCTACAGCTTTACATGCCATCACACCCGTTGACGGTCGGTATGCTTCGAAAACCGAAGCCCTTTCTCAATACTTTTCGGAATTCGCGCTGATCAAATATCGGGTTCGCGTCGAAATCGAATACTTTATCGCCTTGTGCGAAAGCGACTTACCTCAACTCACGGGTGTTGATCATAAGCATTTTGATGCCTTGCGTGCGATCTACATGGACTTTAGCACGGAAGATGCACAGAAAATAAAGGATATTGAAAAGGTTACGAACCACGATGTAAAGGCGGTTGAATACTTTATTAAAGAAGCTTTTGAAGCACTGGGATTAAGCCAATTTCAAGAGTTTATCCACTTTGGACTTACTTCTCAGGACATCAACAACACGTCCGTTCCTTTATCCGTGAAAGAGGCACTGGAAGAGGTGATCTGCCCTTCAATTGAAGCACTTATTGAAGCTATAGAGTCGAGTGCAAAGGCCTGGGAAGCCATTCCGCTCTTAGCGCGAACCCACGGTCAGCCGGCATCTCCGACGACCTTGGGCAAGGAGTTTAATGTATTCACCTCACGTCTTCGCGGGCAACTCGCGCAACTAAAAGCCGTACCCCACAGCGCGAAGTTTGGAGGGGCAACGGGCAACTTTAATGCGCACACCGTGGCCTATCCAGGACGCGATTGGCACCGTTGGGGAGATGCTTTTGTAAGCAACCACCTAGGACTGCAACGCAGCTACCCTACGACACAGATCGAACATTATGATAATATTGCAGCTCAATTCGATGCCCTGAAACGCATCGACAATATCTTTATTGACCTTTGCCGTGACGTTTGGACCTACGTAAGTATGGATTACTTCAAACAAAAAATCAAAGACGGCGAGGTGGGGTCCTCTGCCATGCCTCACAAAGTGAATCCGATTGATTTTGAAAATGCAGAAGGGAACCTGGGGCTTGCCAACGCGCTGTTTGAGCACCTCGCTGGAAAACTACCTATATCGCGCTTGCAGCGTGACCTTACAGATTCTACTGTTTTACGTAATGTAGGTGTTCCATTTGGCCACCTTCTGATCGCCATAGCCTCCATGAACAAGGGATTGGGTAAACTCTTAGTGAATGAGGGTAAAATCGCTGCAGATCTGGAAGCGAATTGGGCCGTAGTTGCGGAAGCCATCCAAAACATCCTGCGCAGAGAGGGCTATCCGAAGCCTTATGAAGCGCTCAAGGCTTTAACGCGTACAAATAGTGCTATAACTGCATTAAGCATCTCTGAATTTATTGATACCTTAGAGATAAACGATACCGTTAAAGCCGAGCTCAAACAAATCACCCCGAGCAATTACATCGGTCAGGTACGAAGCTAAACCTATATTATGAAGAAAGTGCTCATTACCCTGACCTTTTTTGTTACCGGAGCAGTGTCTATTGGTCTCTATCAATATTTTAGAACACCTGAAAAAGCAATGGAACAGAAGCCAGTTTTCGAAGGCAGTGCCGATGGATTTGCAGGAATACTGATGGACTCGGTGTGGGAAACCGGCGCCGTAGTTCAACTGTCAGATACTATTCAAAGCGCAGAGAGTAAAAGCATCACCTTTCCTAATGGAATTATTGTAACAAAGGACACCTCTGACCATGGTCTGTGGCCCACCGAAGGTTACATTACCGTGAAAGGCCTGTACCAAGGCAAGGAAGTCGACGAATTTTTCGGAGAAACGCTAATTCGTGTGAGTGGCGCTTTTCTTCTCGAGCCCACGAAGTCTGAAAATCTGAACTAGACCTATTGCGAAAAAGACGGTAAGTGCCAGTGCGGAATTTCTAAGATCGCCCGTCAATGCCTCTAGAATACCTATACTGAACATTCCAAAAGTGGTGGCCAATTTTTCCATGACATCATAGAAACTAAAATACGTCGTGTGGTCTTCCGTTTCAGGCAGCATCTTGCTGTAGGTAGAACGTGAAAGACTTTGTACAGCGCCCATAACGAACCCTAGAACGCCGCCGACCACATAGAATTGGCCCGCGGTCTGGACAAAATAGGCGGCGAAACACAGCAACATCCAAATGGCAACCCCTACTTTGATTGCGAACACATTCGTCGTTCGTTCACTCAAGCGCGCAAAAACTGCGGAACCGGCGATAGCAACGAATTGAATGATCAAAATGGTCATAATAAGCTGTGAAGATGCTAGGTCTAAAACCTTTGATCCAAAAACTGCTGCGAGCAAAATAATGGTTTGCATACCTACGCTGTACCAGAAAAAACCTCCAAGAAAAATACGCAGCGATTTTATTCCACGAAACTCTTTAAATACGAGCAATAGCTCCCGCCAACTTTTCCAAAACAACTTGCCTTCAAAATAATCTTTCACTTCATCTTTAGGCAATCTGTTGATCGCTGGCAGTCCAAACCCCAACCACCAGATTCCGGTAACCAGGAATGAGAATCTAGAAGCAATGCCTTCATCGGCAAAACCGAAAGTTTGCGGCATTTGAACAAGGATCAGGCACAAAATAAGCAACAAAGCACTCCCAAAATAGCCTAGGGAAAAGCCTCGTGCAGATAATCGGTCTTGCATCTCGGCAGGAGCGATAACCGGTAAGAAGCTGTTGTAAAAAACAACAGAACCCGTAAAGCCGACGCTTGCCAGAAAGGCAAGGTAAAGCCCTAACCAGGGATTAGCCGCAGTGAACAGCCCCATGCAAGAGGTACTCAAAGCCCCAATAATCATAAAGGTTCGCATGAACACCTTACGACGCCCGGTGCGATCGGCCATGGCAGCGAGATAGGGCGATAAAATGGAAATGGTTAAATACGATGCGGCGATGACATAACTGTAGACGACCGTATTTTCCCAATAGCTTCCCAAAAACAACACTTCATTCGTTTCATTCTTTGTCACCGCCTCATAGTATAGGGGAAATAATACGGTGCTAATAACCAGAGAATAGACCGAATTTGCCCAATCGTACATGGCCCAGCCGCGTTGTGTTTTTGTGAATTTCATCGTTGGACCAATTTACAACGCGAAACGGCATTATATTTGAAGTATTGGACCAAATTAATTTAGCTATGAAAAAACTGCTGCTTATCCTCGCCTGTTCAGTCGCATTCTTAGAAGTTGCGGCGCAGGATATGCTTATTTACAAGGATAAAACGATCGATGAGGTAACCATCATTGAAGTGAATCCAGATTTTATTAAGTACCGTGAATACGGATCGCCAGTAAATTCTGCCACCTTCAGCATCGAAAAGGATTACTTGAGTAAAATCATTTTTGAAAGTGGTCGCGTGCTGGATTTGAGTAAAACCATGATGGACGATGAGCGCATTTATGCCAACCAACGCAGACATGGGATTAAACTTGATATCGGTGCAATCAGTCAAAACTACATGTTCATTGTGTATGAGGAGGCCATTAATCCATCGAGCTCTTGGGAAGCAGGCGCCTTATTTGTAGGTGCGGGTTATGAAAATCAAAACGGTTGGAATGATCCAGAACGCGCCATGGGTGCAGGACTTTATGGTGGCTTTAAATTTAAAAGAAGCCCTAATTTCTACATGCAACGCATGCGTTACGGTCACATCATGAGAGGCTCGTATATCAAGCCAAATCTAATGATTACAACGTTTAATTACGACCGCATTGATTACGATCATCCACCGGATCCGGTAACGTTTATGTACCCCACTACCCGTGAAACGGCTTTCGCAGGCGCTGCAATGCTCGAATTCGGGAACCAGCTCGTATTGTCTGAACAGTTGATGGTAGAATATTCTGCAGGATTTGGCTATGGATTTACGACTAAACAAGCCGATTGGAACTACTCTAATTATGGTTTCAGCGGCGGGATTGGCACTGATGCAGCACCGTACGTTTGGAACTTTGGTTTAAAAGTAGGGTACCTCATGAAATAATACCGCCCCGCGGTAGATCGCATAAAAAAGCCCGGTGCATTTCAATGCGCCGGGCTTTTTATTGAACGCTACTAAAAGCGCTATGCTTTATAAATTGTTCTGCGTTTTAATCAAATTCAATGCAGAACCTGCTTTGAACCAATCAATCTGCTGAGCATTGTACGTGTGGTTTAATTTGACGTTGTCTATGGAACCGTCCGCATGGACCAATTCAAGATTTAGCTGCTTACCAGGGGCAAAATCAGCGAGATCCGTAAAGTTGAACGTATCGTCTGAAAGAATACGATCGTAATCTGCTTCATTCGCAAATGTTAGACCCAACATCCCTTGCTTCTTCAAGTTCGTTTCATGAATACGAGCAAAAGATTTTACGATCACCGCGCGAACGCCAAGGTGACGTGGCTCCATTGCTGCGTGCTCACGAGAAGAACCCTCTCCATAATTGTGATCACCTACCACTATAGACGGTACACCCGCTGCTTTGTACGCACGAGCTACGTTAGGAACCTCATCGACTGAACCGTCAAGTTGATTCGTAACCGCATTAGTAGCCCCCGTGTAGGCATTCACAGCACCGATCAAACAATTGTTAGATATATTATCTAAATGTCCGCGGTAGCGCAACCATGGACCTGCCATAGAAATATGGTCCGTTGTACACTTGCCTAAGGCTTTGATGAGCAATTTCGCTCCATTAATGTTCTGACCGTCCCAAGGCTCAAATGGCGCGAGCAACTGCAAACGTTGAGAATCTGGACTCACCACAACATCAACACCTGAACCGTCTTCAGCCGGTGCTTGATACCCGTTATCTTCTACTGCGAAGCCTTTGCTTGGTAGCTCTTGGCCTGTAGGCTCCGCCAATGTAACGGCATCGCCGTTTTCGTTCATTAACGTATCCGTGATTGGGTTGAAGTCGAGTTTTCCTGATATCGCAATCGCAGCAACCATCTCAGGTGAGGTCACAAAAGCGTGCGTGTTTGGATTTCCATCCGCACGCTTCGCAAAGTTTCTGTTGAACGAGTGTACGATTGAGTTTTTCTCTTGCTTCTCCGCACCTTCACGTGCCCACTGACCGATACACGGTCCACAAGCGTTAGTAAAGATTCTAGTACCTTCTAGCTTGTTGAACGTATCCATCAAACCGTCGCGTTCCGCAGTATAACGTACCTGCTCAGATCCTGGGTTAATACCCAAGATGGCCTTTGGCTTAATACCCTTTTCAACTGCATCAGCAACGATGGATGCTGCCCGCGTCAAATCCTCGTAAGAAGAGTTGGTACACGAACCAATCAAAGCCCACTCAATATCAGTCGGCCAGTCATTCGCCGCAGCTTTTTCCTTCATTTCTGCAACAGGTGTCGCCAAATCCGGTGTAAATGGACCGTTTAAATGTGGTGTTAATTCATCCAAATTAATCTCAATCACTTGATCAAAATATTGTTCTGGATTTGCATACACCTCAGCATCACCGGTCAAATGTTCAGCAACTTTATCCGCTGCATCAACGACATCTTGACGACCCGTTGCTGCTAAATAGCGACGCATACTGTCATCGTAGCCAAAGGTTGACGTGGTCGCACCGATCTCAGCACCCATGTTACAAATGGTTCCTTTACCGGTAGCACTCAAACTCTCCGCACCTTCGCCGAAATATTCGACGATGGAACCCGTCCCCCCTTTAACAGTAAGGATACCGGCTACTTTCAAGATCACATCTTTCGGCGCAGTCCAACCATTCAAACGACCGGTAAGCTTCACACCGATGAGTTTCGGGAATTTCAACTCCCAAGCCATACCTGCCATGACATCTACCGCATCAGCGCCACCTACACCGATGGCAACCATACCTAGACCACCTGCATTTACCGTGTGGCTGTCCGTACCGATCATCATACCTCCAGGGAAGGCATAGTTCTCTAGTACTACCTGGTGGATAATACCCGCTCCTGGCTTCCAGAAACCGATACCGTATTTATTACAAACTGAAGACAAGAAGTTAAAAACCTCATTGTTCTTGTTGATTCCTTCTTGTAAATCTTTATCTGCACCGATACGTGCTTGGATAAGGTGATCTGCGTGCGCCGTGGAAGGCACCGCAACTTTTTCTTTTCCAGCTTGCATAAACTGCAATAATGCCATCTGCGCTGTTGCATCTTGCATCGCTACGCGGTCCGGTGCAAAATCAACATAGCTCGCACCTCTACCAAAAGCTTCAGTGGCTTTTCCTTCCCACAAGTGGGTATATAAAATCTTTTCTGCTAAAGTCAAGGGTTTTCCAACCGCCTCACGAGCCGCCGAAACGCGCTCTGGGTAACGGTCATACACCTTGCGGATCATATCGATATCAAAGGTCATAGAACTCTAATTTTTCTATTAATTCAACACGAATTTACCACATAAAATGTGATTAGCAGGTGTGATTTTGTGCTAGAATCAACACCCCTCTATACCTATTGAAATATTAAAGATAATTCAGCTAAAAAATAGCTAAATTCTTAAAAAACAAGCCTGAAAATTAAGAATTAAGGAATCCAAACCTTGCGGTTATGGTACCAGTTATCGCCCTCAATTCGAACGATATACATACCTGTAGACCAAAGCTCCGTGTTGAAGTGGTGGGCTTGAGCAGTTTTAGAAGAGGCAGCGATTAATTTACCCGTTGCATCCAACACACTCACTCCTAGTGGGCTTTCAAACGTAATGTTTAAACTCCCGTCGTTTTGGGCGATATTCATCGATCGCAAGACCGTTTCCATGACATCTAAAAGTTCAAACCCTGCGCTATGCGCGCTGTCCTTTGCAGGATTAAAGCTCCAATCCTTTATGGTGAAACTTTTAGCACTATCCGCTACATCGATTCGGGCCCATCCATAGCACGCTGTATCATTTTTGATGATACGAAGTCCTAGATATCCATCAGTAAGGGGACCTGCCCAATTCGAATTTGGGTAGGCCACTCCATCTACATGAAATGCCATATAGCCGGCAGCTGTGGCAGCATTGATACCCGCCCAACTCTGTGAAGCATCAACAGTCGTACCCGGAAGTACTTTTTCAACATAGCTAAATCCGTTTTGGCCAGCGCCCATGGCAAGATTTCCTTCTATACTGTCTCCAGGGTGAAGTAGGACTGCGTTGACATTGCCTAATTGGCCACCGCCTAGAATGTGTTCAATGGTAAAATCCACAATGGTATCACCGTCCAGGTCCAATTGAAAGATTCCGTCCACAATCGTGGTATCCGAAATATCTGTGTATTGATATTGTGCTTGTGCAGCTGTGCCACCTAGAAGAGCTGCCGCAGTAGCCATATATTGGCTAAGACGTTTAGAATCCGATTTTTCCATGGAGGCAAATATAAACCTAAAAGCTTCGCAACTGCGCCTTTACGACCCCTTTAAGACTGGAAATATCCACGGTTTTCTTCAAAACTTTTGTTAAAATTGCAAATGCTTCTGCTAAACGAAGTGACACCACCCCGTGTTGTTCTGCTTCAATCAGGTCCTCAAACCATAATTCAATAACTGTAGCATGGGCGTCCATGGCAAATAGCAAAGCCATTTCGTCGTGTGCTTTTTTCCAGCGGTCCATTTCGTCCCACTGCAATGGGGCAGATCCTGCGCCCATCAAGTGGCGTTGACTTTGCAGTAGGGCTTGGCTTTCGCGGCGCATGGCAAGAATGATCTTCGGGCCTTCAGGCAATGGAGCTTTCACAAGTAATGGAGCCACGATTTTAACCGATCGTCCACGCTGGTCCTCCAGCCACTGGTCATCAAAGGTCCAATTCTTTATTTTTTCATGCTCAAAATAGCCCGCGGCATTGAAATCATCTGCCTTGCGTTTTTCATCCGTGATCGGTTCAATACCTAAAGACTGAAGCAACTGCATGGCAAGAGATGTGCCGCTGCGAGGCGGCCCGGTTACTATGAAAAGGGGTGCTTTACCGGCTGAGGGAAGCAGGGTGTGTTGTACCGCCTTTGCCGTGCGGGCCGCCTCGAAATCGCCTGTTTTCACAAAGAGCCAAGCCAAAGCTCCATGCACCCACGGCTGGTGAAAGACCAATGCCGTGCTTTTAAGTCCAACCCGAATGGCCTCTTCCCAATTCTCAACGTACAAGTAATACCGCATCCAAAGATTCAAAAGATCAGGTCGATCTTCACCGAAAGGCTGAAGTAATTCATTCAGCACTTCATAACGGTTCGCTTTCACTAAGAACCGCCCCCAAAGTATTGCGGTAGATGCATCCATGGCATGCGCTGAAAAATTGGGCACGATCCATTTTTCATTTTTCGACAAGGCAACTAAGGCGCGGTAATACGACCAAATCTCAGGTTGTCCCTGCCCCTCAACCACCTGACCAAGCAGCTCTTGCAATGCATCAAATTGCTTCGATTCCGCAAGCAGTGCGGCACCGAGCTGTAGATAACGCAATGGCGAAGTTTCATTTAACCCCAGCAATGCCAATTCGCGCCAAGCATCTTCGGGTCTACCTTCAGCGCGTAGACTACGAGCGAGGTAATAACTGTTTTCTAAAAGGCGTTGATCGCTAACTTCTGTTGCATTCGCCTCCAGGTATCCCATAGCGATCAAATCCGAAAGCAGGGAGGATTCAAGCATTACAGGTTCGTGATGCATTGAACGTGTTTCTGCAACGGTCGGAACGCGTGATGGGCTGCACGCTGAAGCTATACATGGTGCCACCCTCCCCTTCATCTCGGGAATGGCGCTTAATTGGTGAACGGCCAATAGCGTAGGCGCAATGTCTAAAAGCGTTAAACCACTGGTCAACACCGAAGTGTCGACTGTTGGGCCCTTTGCTAAGAAAACACCGAAATGGCGGTGTTCTAAAGCGGGTGCACCGGCATGATCAGGCAATTGGCCCCAGCGCTCGTCTCCAGATTTAAAACCGTGATCACTGACTAAAAAAGTTGTTGTCTTTTCATTAGTGTACCCCAAAAGGGCATCGAGGAAAAGGTCGTGCAATCTGTAGGCCGCTGTTACGATGTGTTTGTAGGCCGCAAATGCTTCATCCGAGACACCGGGCAACTGCGGAGGATGGTACTTCATCCCCAGGTGTTTGTAATGATCTAACGCATCATAGTAGATACTTGCATGCGCTTGATTACCGTAGGCTAATGCCAATGTCGCAAGCGTATGAACGTTGAGTGCGTGCGTTGTAATTTTCAATACACTTCGCACCACAGCATCTTCACTACTTACCTCGAGATTTGGAAAAAATAACGCAATAGCTTGCGCGGGGATTTCCTCGGGCTTTAACAACAAGTCTTTTGCAAGGTCCTGTAGATAGGACGGCTGAATGCCCGCAGCGAGCCAATTCCCATCTTCTGCAGGAGCGAGGTTCGAAATTCGAACCCCACCACCTTTACTTTCTCGCGCAGGATGCGATGGCCACCAACCTACGGTAGTGCATGAAAGGCCGTTTTCTTCCAGAATATCCCAATACGTTGGTACCTGTACCGAGGAACCCCGAACGGCGCGCACTGCCCCATTTGCAATCTCTGTAAATCCGTGAACACCGTGTGAAGAAGGCCATTGTGAGGTCGCAATGGTCGTCCAAAGCATGGGCGAGATGGGCGGGTCTAGTGTGGCCAATTGGGCCTGTACCCCACCCTCCATCAAACCCGTAAGATGCGGCATCTTGCCGGAAGTCAACAAGGGCGTCATGACCTGCCAATCCGCAGCGTCCCATCCGACGAGTAAAGAGTGCAGGGGATTGCTTTTTTCTGGCGGAGCGGGGAATTGGGCCAAATCAATTCCTTTAAATCGGGCAACAGCTTTGTAGCCACCAGCCAAAAACCCCAAGGTATATATGTTCTTTTCCGCCATAGCGTAAAAGTAATTGCTAAATTTGGAGTTACCCCACTGCTGTGCCCATGAAGACCAAAGCTTTTTCTGAGACCCTTTCCTTATCCTGGTCCGCCATCAAAGCGTCACCACTAAGAACCGTGCTCACTTCGTTGATTATATCCTTTGGCATCATGGCATTGGTAGGCATCTTGAGTGCGACCGACGCGTTGAAACAAAGCCTGGAAAGTAACTTCACCAGCCTCGGCGCAAATACGTTAACCCTCAGAAATTCTCAAGGCGGATTTTTCGCCGGTGGAGCTAAACGAAGACAAAACCCTGCCATTTCTTACCGTCAGGCAAAAGCATTTAAAGATCGCATGGCATTCGCTGGAGCGAAAACCAGCCTGACCTATGTGGCCGGCGGTGCAGAACAACTGAGTTATGGAAACACCAGCACCAACCCTAACAACATGGTTACTGCTGCGGATGAGAACTATTTGTATACCGGAGGATTTGAATTGGCTGAAGGACGAAACTTTACAGCCGATGATGTTCAACGTGGAAAAAACTACGTCATATTAGGAAATGAAACAAAAACCACGCTTTTTGGCGAAGCTTCTGCCGTAGGAAAGACGGTGAAAATGCGCGGTAAACCCTACATGGTCGTGGGCGTTCTCGCCGAAAAAGGAAATTCAGGCATGTTCTCTGGAGACCGCGGAGCCTGGGTCACCATTACCTATGCACGGGCAAACTTCACCGCTGGCCGGCCCAACTATACCTTAAGTGTAAATGCACCTGCCGCCCATTTACTCGATGCTGTTCAAGGGCAGTGTACGGCACTCATGCGCAGCGTTCGAAAGCTAAAGCCTAAAGAAGAAAACAACTTTTACATCATCCGCAGTGACAGTATCGCAAAAAGTTTGATCGACAACCTGGGTATGGTCACGACGGGTGCGTTTATCATCGGGATCATAACACTCCTGGGAGCATCCATAGCGCTGATGAATATTATGCTCGTAAGCGTTACGGAACGAACCCGAGAAATTGGTACGCGAAAAGCGTTAGGAGCCACGAAGAAAAGTATTTCTACTCAATTTTTGGGAGAGGCCGTAGTAATCACACAATTGGGTGGATGGACCGGTATAGTCTTCGGTATTATTATCGGCAACGTCGTCGCGAATATGGTAGATGGCCAATTTTTTATTCCATGGATCTGGATTACAGTGGCCTTTATACTCTCGGTTGGCGTTGGGCTCCTTGCGGGTTGGTATCCTGCAAGTAAAGCAGCCGCACTTAACCCCGTAGATGCCCTAAGACACGAATAATCCTTCCCCTAGGTGCTTGTCCTCTGAGGCGAACCCCGAATTATTTTTTATCCTGCTTTTGGAAGCCAAAGGCAGCGCCTATGGCAATACCTAAGGGTAACCAAAGCCCTATGTTATCCGTAAGTAAGCCTATAAAAAGCCCCGTAACTAGGCCCAAACTTAAAAATTTGATAAACGTTGGATGTTCTTCTTTTTTCATAGCAGATGGCTAAAAAAAAAGCCACTCCTAATGGAATGGCTTTTCTATTCTTGTAGTGACTGAATTAAGCTTCAGCAATAACGTCAAATTCAAACGCTACAACCACTTCGCGGTGAAGGCGAACGTTTGCAGTGTAATGTCCCAATGCCTTAACAGAACCACCCACGATTTGGATGAATTTCTTGTCCATAGACACACCCTCTTTTGCAAGAGCATCAGCAACGTTACCGTTAGTGATCGAACCGAATAATTTATTGCCTTGACCAATTTTCGCAGTCATCTTTAGTTCAACTGCACCCAATTTCTCAGCAATCGCTTTTGCATCTGCAATCGCTTTCGCTTCTTTGTGCGCACGTTGGCGTAAATTTTCTGCCAAAACCTTCTTTGCACTTTCTGTAGCCAATACTCCAATTCCTTGTGGAATTAAGAAGTTGCGACCGTAACCGTCTTTTACAGTTACCACGTCGTCAGCAAAACCTAAGTTTTCTACGTCTTTCTTTAGAATGATTTCCATGGTACTGAATTATTTAAGGTTATCAGCTACGTAAGGCATCAATGCAATGTGACGTGCACGTTTGATGGCTGTAGACAATTTTCTTTGGTATTTCAATGAAGTACCGGTCAAACGACGAGGTAAGATTTTACCTTGTGGGTTTACAAAACGCAACAAGTAATCTGGATCCTTGTAGTCGATGTATTTAATACCGGATTTCTTAAAACGACAGTATTTCTTCTGGTTGCCGCTCTCTACGTTGATGGGCTGCAAGTAACGCACATCACCTTTTCCTTTAAATGCCATAGTCTAAGTTTTTATGCGTTAGCTTTTGCACGACGCTTTGCAGCGTATTCGATGCCGTATTTGTCCATTCTCACGGTCAAAAAACGCATGATGCGCTCGTCGCGTTTGAATTCAACTTCTAACGGAGCAATTGCTTCACCAGGAGCTGTGAATTCTACAAAGTGGTAAAAGCCACTTTTTTTCTTTTGGATTGGGTAAGCCATCTTCTTGAGGCCCCAGTTTTCTTTGTTGATAATGCTCGCGCCCTTCTCTTTCATGAGGCCTACGAACTTATCTACCGCTTCCTTTACCTGATCTTCAGATAAAACGGGATTCAAAATGAAAACGGTTTCGTACTGATTCATAATTATTTGAACTTAAAAATTAAGGAGTGCAAATGTACGAGACTTTTCCCATACGGACAAGGTATGTTAGCAACGTGTTTACAGGTCTTTTTTTATTCCTGTAGAAATTGGTCCAATCACCGCTTATATTTGTGCTATGGAGCAATTCGTCGTATCAGCAAGAAAGTACCGCCCGCAGGCCTTTGAGGCCGTCGTGGGACAGTCGCACATTACGGATACACTGCTCAAAAGCGTAGATAACGATCATTTAGCCCAAGCCCTTTTATTTTGCGGACCGCGCGGTGTGGGTAAAACCACTTGTGCTCGAATCCTGGCAAAAGTAATCAATGGTGGGGCGAATTTGAACGATGAAGAATTGGCGCTGAATATTTTCGAGCTCGATGCCGCCTCAAACAATTCTGTCGACGATATCCGCAGACTTATTGATCAAGTGCGCTTTGCGCCACAAACCGGCAAATTCAAGGTCTACATTATTGATGAGGTACACATGCTCTCACAGCAGGCCTTCAATGCCTTCTTGAAGACCCTTGAGGAACCGCCAGCGCACGCCATCTTTATTTTGGCGACCACAGAAAAGCACAAAATCATACCTACCATCTTATCCCGCTGTCAAATCTTTGACTTCAAGCGCATAACCGTAGATGATATTGCTGGTCATTTGACTTTCGTAGCAGAAAAAGAGGGCGTAAACGCAGAACCGGAAGCGTTGCATATGATTGCAGAGAAGGCTGATGGCGCCTTGCGTGATGCGCTTTCCTTGTTTGACCGCATGGTTAGTTTCTCTGGGAACGCATTGACCTACGAACAGGTCGTTAACGTGCTCGACATCTTAGATTACAACTACTTTTTCCGCACAGTGAACCTGGCGAATGAGGTAAACTATCCGGACCTACTCCTGCTCTACAATGAAGTTTTGGAAAAGGGATTCAATGGACATGAATTCGTTGTAGGCATGGCAAAGCACTTTAGAGATTTATTAGTTGCAAGAGAACCACGCACGGTAGAATTACTCGAGGTGGGACCGTCCATTCGCGAACAATACCTCAGCCAAAGCAAGGCGAGTTCAACACGCTTCTTACTCCACGGACTGAAGGTCTTCAACGAGCTCGACGGGCACTATAAAATGGCGAGTCAACCGCGAATCTTAGTAGAATTGGGGCTCCTTAAATTGGTCGAATTTATTTCGCAAGAAAAAAAAAAGTCGCAACCTAGCGTAGCGCCTAAATCTACCGAGGACTTTCTACCCCCAACTTTACCGAAGCGAACAGCACCGGCGCCCACATCAGCGGCAATACCGGCAGTTCAACCAGCCAGGGAAGCTCCCCAAGCTGCAACGCTAGCGACTCCAGCGGCTCCAGCGGCTCGATCTTCCGAAGCAAATACTGCGATCACCATACCTGCTGTACCAGAGCCCAAAGTCGTAAAAAGTGCTACGCACGACGATTTACCTGAAGAACCTGCGCTACCAGAAACCGCAGCCCACGAACCTCCTATTGCAAGCCCTGAAGCTGCTTTTGATACTGCGCCCCCTCCTGAAAGAACGAAAACACCTCCAAAGGAACCCACAGCATCGAGCAAGCAGACGCGAACGCCCCGATCCTCAGGTAGTGGCGGCCTATCACTTATGGCGGCCTTAAACGATCTAACGAAAGAAGATGATTCGTCGGTTGATATGACTGAATCGGCCAACGAAGAGGCCGCTCCCCAAGTGCAAGAAGGTCCTCACAGTGTATTCAACGAAAAGGAATTGATTGATGCGCTTTCAACCTACATCAAACAAAGGCATGTTAAAACGGCCATACGCAGTTTGCTTTCCGCGCAAGTCCCTAAAATTCTTGATAAGAACACACTGCAGATATCCCTTGATAATAATATCCAGCTGGGTTATTTCAATGAGGAGCAAAAGGAATTGGTTCCTTATTTGAGAAAGAAATTGGACAATTTTGCCTTGCGATTCGAAACCATACTGGTGGAAAGTGAGCAAGTAAAAAAGCTGTACCTCCCTGAGGAAAAGTACAAGCACATGGCCGAAAAAAACGCCAATCTCATTTACCTGCGACAGAAAATTAAAACCGATCTCGAATAATGCGGCGCAGTACGATTTTACTTCTACTTTCTTTGATCACGTTCGGTGCTCAAGCCCAATTCAATTGGTGGAATCAAACGCACAATTGGGACGGTGCCACACCATGGACGCAATACATGACCTATTCCCATGCCTTTTTAGGGCCAAATGCGTTGCCTATACCGACCGTGGCAGGAGCACATAGAAATTACGCCAGCTCTAGCGCGCAAATCAGTCTTCGCGGAGATGACCAATTCGTGAATTGGCACAATGAGGTCCAATTGGTCTCAGGAAAAACACTATTCAACGTGGTACACCAAAGTGTGGAAGCCTTTAGAACGACAACAGATGTGCGTGATTTGCGCGTTTCTCGAGGGGAAAGTGGACAGGGCATTCAAGCGGGCGACGTCATAGTAAACATCTCACATCGACTCTATGAAAATAACGATGATGGCACAAGGGAAGTGTATTTCACTACGCACCTGAAGACCGCTGCAGGTCCGCTAAACAATGCTCGATTCACCGATGCCCCTGGGTACGCTTTCTTTTTCACCGGACGCTGGAATCCGAAGTATACCCGGTTTTGGATTTCTTCTAATGCTGGCTTCCAGGTCTATCAAACGCACTGGGTGGACTACCCCCAAAACGATGGATTTCTGGGCAACGTATCAATCACCCAAAGAATGGACCACGGCATCGGCCTCCACGCGGAATTAAAAACCTTTACTGGATATTTCAGAGACGGCGATTGGCCGCGTATACTGAACCTAAGTATCGATAGAAACTTCGGTGGAAAGAGCCGGTCAGTTTTGCAATGGACGAAAGGTCTCAACGACTATCCCTTCTCCTATCTCAGCGTTACGCAAATGATCTTTTTAGATCAACCAACGAAGTCGCCAAAATAGATTTGATGGAACGCTTGCTGCCTTTGCCTTAAGCAGCGCTTCCTTCTTCCACTTTTTCTGCTCCGATTTATCGCCACGCTTCTTGTACGTACGGGCCAATTCATAGGCCTTACGAACCTCATAGAGTTTAAATTCCTTCTCACTGATGTGACCGAGCTCTTTAGCCTTAGCCACTGCACGCATCACCTTATCCACATGCCCTTCGGCATCTGACGTCATACCGAAATCCAATCTGTATTTGGTCGTGCAATGCGGAATCTTCTCAGGCAGAATACCCTGGGCAAACAATGCTAAATACGCTCCAACATCTTCTTGCATATCCCGATCTTCTTCCCATCTAAACGTTGTATCCGATCGCATAATTACCGTACTCGGTACAATAGGATTCGTGGCTAAAAAATCTTCTACACTTCGGATCTTCGGACAAGCGCGCATGCGCATTCCTGCGCCTTCAATTCCCGGACTCCATTCGAAAATGGGTGTGTAAAACCACTGCGTCTCTGGACTGCGCATTAAATAATCCAGTCCATGGGCCAATTTATTCGAACCCCAAACATCATCCGCATCTAAAAATGCCCACGCATCTCCTTTCGCCGCGCGCATGCCCGCATTTCTTGCTGCACCCAATCCTGCATTTGCCTGATCCACACAAACCAAAGGCAATCGGTCCAAAAATGACTGGATCACCGCCGCCGTTTCATCCGTCGAGCCGTCGTTTACTACCACTACTTCAAAGGGTTGCACGTGCTGCTGCTCCACGGAACACAGGGCCTCACCTAGCGTCGCCGCTGCATTATATGCCGGTATGATCACAGATAACTTCATCAATACGGGAAAAATGTTCTTGGAAATAATCGAGCAGCCAATTTCTTTACCGGCTCCTTCAAACCCACCGCCTTCACTACGCCACCGGTCGATTTAATCAATGCACTTTTCACTAAATAAATCAGCAATCCGCTACGGTACCTTCTAAAAACCCGAAACAAACGCCCGTTATTTCGCAACACCTCCCAGCTCCATTTCATACTAAACACATTACCTGCCCACCACATGGCAACTTGCGCACGGGCAGACTGCAAGGTTTGCTGATCCGTCCAACCTTCACGTTCAAAGATGTTGTACATCGCTAAAATCTCATCAAAGGCCGTATAACTGGCAATAGCTCTGGAACGCTGCGTACGTTCGTGAAAACGAAAATAATTTCTAGCCGTTGCAAAAAACTGTAACTCACCGTGCTGCAACAACCGCGCATAAAACAACCAGTCTCCGTTCAAGCGCCAACTCGTCTCAGGGGCACCCACCTGATCAAAAACCGATTTCCGAAACAAAACTCCGCTCGCGTTAGGTACTGTATTTGAAAAAATTATACTTCGCGCAACCTCTACCTTGCCATCCACCTTAAAGTCCGATTTCCAGCGCGAAGCATCGCCAAATATAAATCCATAATCCTCCTTAAAATCGCGTAAAAACGCACCTTCCTCGTCCACCAAATGACTGTGACTGTAGGCCATAACCGCTTTTTCGTTACGCTCAAGGGCATCCACATGCAATGCCAACATATCCAGTGCACACGCATCATCGCTTTCAGCAATCCATAAATATTTCCCTTTTGCCCACGCGGAACCCCGAGCCCATTGTGCAAACGGGCTTCCTGAATTCTTTTCGTTAAACAACACCTCCAAGCGATCGTCCTTTGCAGCCCATTTTTCCAGTACACTTCGACTCTCATCGGGTGAACAGTCGTCCATGAGCAGCACTTCAATGTTTTGATAGGTTTGATTCACTATGGTGGAGATGCGCTCGTCTAAATAGTCAGCATGGTTATAATTCGGCACAATCACACTCACCAACGGCCCGTCTGTGGGCAACACATACGTTGACTTTTTTTGCACTGATTCTTCCGCTTGTTTTTTACCACGCCGAGTAAACCCTGTCATTTGACCTGGCTTGACATTTGCAAACTGGTACAAACCAAACCACGTCTTGCGTTGAATAGCTTCATCGCTGCTGGTTAAATCTTCATAATGCACCGCGCGGTAATCGACACCATAGCGTTTAAGTAGCTTCGATGCGTTCGAAGTATAGGCACGAGCCAATTCTAAAGCGCCCTCAGCACCCAATGCACTTTGCGCTTCGTAAGAAAGCGACTGGCGACGAAGCAGCGAATCCACAACGGCCGCTTCATCACGCAATACCCAAATCACCTTAGCATTAGGAAAACGCTCCAACCACCAGGCCAAAGTCAGACTCAAACGCGGGTCTTTAACTAGCCAAGGCCCCGCATAATGCATCCATTGACGCAGCGAACTGCCCGTTGAAATCTTCAGATGCGCAGCATATAGATCTCGCGCTTTCAGCGCACTCATGCCCGATTGAACAGCGTCTTCTAATGCGTCCTCTGCTGGAACGTTCCACCAATTCCCGTTCGCTTCTTCGAGCAAACGTTCGTTAATATCAATCGCATAGAGGGGCTCAGCATTATGATCACATATGGCACCAGGATATACCCCAGCAGCGGCCAGCGCTTGCGCCACCATGGTCGTTCCACTGCGGTGCATGCCTAGAATAAAAACGGGTGCCTGTATTTTGGTTTTTAACACGTATTTTCGAGCCTATGTCTAAGTCAAAGAAACTCGTTTTTATTCACATCCCAAAAACCGCAGGGACTTCCTTGCGACTTTTATTGGAATCCAATTACACTGAAGCCGAAAGAGCCGCTATTTATTCGCACCAAGATTTAGACGAAAACCTTGCAAAAGTCCTGGCTGACCCGAAAATCAAATGCATCTACGGTCATTTTCCATTGCGCCCGGTCATTATCAATTCCGATGCAACCGTAGTCACTTTGCTTCGTGAGCCCATCGCAAGAAGTATTAGCCATTACAATCATTACAGCAAACGCATGAATGAAAAGCATGCGCAGCTCATGGAAGGTATCGATTCGCCGGAAGACTTTACTAAATTGGTCCAAAGCAACAACCGACAAACTGCTTTTTTAAGCGGCTACCTCAACCAAAAAGAATTTTTGAAAGATTCTGAGGTACTCCATAAGGCCTTAGCCAATTTTGACCGACTCGACGCCGTTGGCTTCACAGAGCATTACAGCGCTTCCATTGCCTACTTTGGCGAAGTGTTGGGCTGGAAGAACACGCAAGCAGAACATCATAATAAAGGCGGAAGCAAACCCGTTAGCAACCGCGAGATTTGGGCATCGATGAATGCATACGACCTTCCGCTTTACGCAAAAGCCATCGAACGCTTCGCGCCAACGCTTGAGGCATATAAAAGAAGGAAACCACGAATACCTCGCGACCCTTTACCAAAAAGATTAGTGAATTATTTGCGCGCCCTCAGCTCGAAGTTCTGACCCAGATAAACGCGACGTACCTGCTCATCCGCAGCCAATTCTTCTGCCGTTCCGCTTTTGAGAATTTTACCTTCAAACATGAGGTAGGTGCGGTCCGTGATGGCCAAAGTTTCTTGTACGTTGTGATCCGTAATTAAGATTCCTATATTTTTCTTTTTAAGACCGGCCACAATACTTTGAATGTCCTCGACTGCGATAGGATCTACTCCCGCAAAAGGCTCATCCAACAATATAAATTTCGGCTTTGTAGCTAGCGCTCGAGCAATTTCCGTTCTTCGGCGTTCTCCCCCACTCAATAAGTCGCCACGCGTGGATCGAATACGTGTTAATCCAAACTCCTTTAGCAATTCCTCTAAGCGAGCGGCTTGTTCCGTCTTCGAAAGCTTTGTCATTTCTAGCACGCCCTTAATGTTGTCCTCAACACTCAGCTTACGAAAAACTGAAGCCTCCTGCGCCAAATAACCTATTCCGAGCTGCGCACGCTTAAACATGGGCATTTTCTCAATGGACTGTCCATCGAGCAAAACCTCACCGCTGTAGGGACGAATCAGGCCTACCACGGTATAGAAACTAGTCGTTTTACCCGCCCCATTAGGTCCTAATAAACCTACAATTTCGCCTTGATTCACCTCAAAACTCACATCGTTCACAACGGTTCGTGAACGGTATTTCTTAACGATATTTTTTGCTTCTAATTTCAAGAGCGCGCGGCTTTTCTTTTAACAATACGTCTACTCACCAGAATGCTTATTTGATATAAGACCAATACAGGAAGTGTGACTAGGATTTGAGAGGCGAGATCAGGTGGTGTTATGATCGCACTCAATAGCAATATACCAACGATAGCGTGACGGCGATATTGTTTAAGCAAATCAGGAGTTACAAGACCCAACTTACTGAAGAAATAGACCACGATGGGCAATTGAAATAACAACCCAGTGGCCAACGTAATAGAACTCACCATGCTGATGTAGGAGGTTAGATCGATTCGATTCACCACTTCCGCACTTACCGTATAGGTACCAAGGAATTGGATACTTAAAGGAACGATCACGTAATAACCGAACAAAACCCCTAGCAAGAACAACACCGTTGTAAAGAAGATGACTCCTTTACTGCTTTTACGCTCTGCTTCGTGAAGACCCGGTTTAACAAATCGCCAAATTTCCCAGAACACATAGGGAAATGCAACGATAGCCCCCGCGACGAGCGATACCCATAAATGCATCTGAAACTGCCCACTCATGCGCATGTTTAAAAGTTCAAATGGAACCTCATCAAAACAGAACACATCACCACCGACGAAGCTCGATAACCAGCAAAAAAAGCGATAGGTAAGGAAATCCGGTTGCTTGGGGCCGAAGATCAATTGGTCAAACACGATGGACCGATTCATAAACGCTACCACGGAAAATAGCATGATAGCTACTGCACTGCGCATTAAATGCCACCGGAGCTCCCCAAGGTGCTCAAGAAAACTCATGGAATTTTTTGTATTCGCAGTGTTCATAGAATCTTTCAAAGGTCAAAAATCCGAAAAACAATCTGTAGTACCTTCACAATCCGCTGAAAATTGGCGTATATTAAAAGGGAATAAACCACACGCTTATGTCGGTGAATTGGGAAGACCATTTAAAGACCTATTTCGGTTTTTCAGGATTTAAAGGAAATCAAAAAGCCATTATAGAAAGTATCGCTGCCGGCAAGGACACTTTTGTCATCATGCCAACCGGTGGCGGTAAAAGTATGTGCTACCAGCTCCCGGCACTTTCCAGCCCTGGAACCGCGATCGTTGTAAGCCCGCTCATTGCTTTGATGAAAAATCAGGTGGATGCTATTCGCGGACACTCTGAGAAGGACAGCATTGCCCACGTGCTGAACAGTTCTTTGACAAAAAAGGAAATGGAACAGGTCCATGCCGATCTACGCGCAGGCCTTACTAAACTTCTTTTCGTCGCTCCGGAATCACTCAATAAGACCAGTAATATCGAATTACTGAAAGAAATCGAAATCAGTTTTTTCGCCATTGACGAAGCGCATTGTATTTCAGAATGGGGACATGATTTCAGGCCGGACTATCGAACCATCAAACAAAGTGTGAAAGAATTGGGCCGCAAACCTGTCATCGCACTTACAGCGACGGCTACACCAAAAGTGCAAGCCGACATTATTAAGACGATGGGGATGGAAGAGCCGAACATCTTCCTTTCCAGTTTTAATCGACCTAACTTGTATTACGAGGTACGGCCGAAACGCGATATCGACCACGACATTATTAAACTCCTCAGTCAGAATATAGGAAAAAGTGCCATTGTCTATTGTTTATCCCGCCAAAAAGTAGAAGATCTTGCAGCACAATTACAAATCAATGGCATTAATGCACTGCCCTATCACGCAGGTTTAGAAGGCGCGAAACGCATCAAGCACCAAGATGCCTTTTTGAACGAAGACTGTGATGTGATTGTTGCAACGATTGCCTTTGGAATGGGCATCGACAAGCCAGACGTTCGTTATGTGCTGCACTATGATATGCCTAAGAGCTTGGAGAGTTACTATCAAGAGACGGGGCGTGCAGGTCGCGACGGCGGAGAAGGCAAGTGCATCACCTATTTTGATATTAAAGATATCGAGCGCTTGCAGAAGTTTTTAAGTAAAAAGCCGGTGAGCGAACAAGAAATAGGTCGCCAGTTGCTCGAAGAAGCTAGCGGATACGCCGAAGCTGCCACGTGTCGCAGACGTGTACTCTTGCATTACTTTGGAGAGGAGTTTCACGAGGACGATTGTGATAAAATGTGTGACAACTGCCGCCATCCGAGAGAAAAAGTGGATGCGAGTGCAGAGCTTCTTGATGTGATCGCTTGTGTGAACGAGACGCACGGCAAATTCAAAACGTCCGAAATCATTAACATCCTAAGAGGAAATAAAACGGCTATTCTGGCTCAAAACGATTCAGAGACCCTGAAAACCTGGGGGATTCAAAAAGATAAAACCGAAAGTCACCTGCGTGCGGTTATTCGCCAAGGGATCATTCGCCTTTACCTCGAAAAAAACATCGAGACCTACGGGACATTACACGTTACGGAAAAAGGAAATACCGGTAAACTGCCCAAAGCCTTTAGAGTGCGTAAAGAACTGAACTACCAGCAACTCAACAGTGGTGCTAATGACACGAAGAAAGTGGTAGCAATGGATGATGTACTTTTTGGCGTTTTAAAGGACTTGCGTAAAAAAATTGCACAGCAAAAAGGGGTACCGCCTTATGCCGTATTCGCGGAAAACTCTTTGAGTGAAATGGCGACCATCTATCCTTGCAGTCTGGATGAATTGAAAAACGTTCAAGGTGTAGGTGAGGGAAAGGCAAAAAAATACGGGACTTCTATCGTTGAAGCCATCGCTGCATACGTAGCGAAAAATGACATTGACCGACCACAGGATATGGTTTTCAAAAGTGTTGCAAATAAAAGCGCACTAAAGGTGTACATCATCCAAAGTACGGACCGCAAATTGCCACTCGAAGACATTGCAAGCGCAAAAGGACTAAAGATGCAAGATCTTATTGATGAAATGGATCGCATCGTTCAAAGCGGTACGAAAATCAATATCGACTACTACCTTGAAGACATCATGGATGAAGAAAGTATCGAAGAAGTATTTGAATTCCTTACCGAAGAGTGTGAAAGCGGTTCGATGACCGAACTGCTCGAAGAGTTTGGCGACGACTTCGATGAAAATGAATTGCAATTATTGCGACTGAAATTTTTCTCTGATGTCGCCAACTAATCATTAAAAAAGCCCGCTAATGCGGGCTTTTTTAATTTTGATAAAGAAACTCTAATTCCTCAAGTTGATTTTCTAGCGCAATGCTAGCGGTTGCTTTACTGTAAGTCAGTAAAAACTGGATGGTTTTTTCAGACGCATCCACGTCCAGATTTTCGTAAGGTAGTGTTTTGGCCATAGCGACTCTTTTGAGATTACTATGGAATAACGCAGGTACTCTACCCATTCGTATGGTGTACGGCAAGAAATTATCCCTCGAGGCTAATATTATGTGCAACCATAAGCTTTTGTATGTTGGTAATGGCATAACGCATACGCCCTAAAGCCGTATTGATACTCACATCCGTCTCTTCAGCGATGTCTTTGAAGCTGTACCCGCAGAATATACGAAGCTCAAGAACTTTGCGCTGTTCCTCGGGCAATGCATCAATTAATCGGTGCAAATCCTCACTAATTTGCGCCTCAATTAAAGCGGCTTCCATGGGCCGGTCAGACGCTCCATAGGTATCAAAAACAGAGTATTCACCGTTTGTGCGTACCTCTTTCTTTCGAGTCTCACGGCGAAAATGGTCCAGCGTGGTATTGTTCGCTACGCGCAATGCCCACGGTAGGAACTTACCTTTCTCTTCATAGTTGGATTTACGCAAGGAACGAATGATTTTGATGAACGTCTCTTGAAACAAGTCGTCAGCAATCGTTCTGTCCTGCACTTTACTGTATATCTGGAGAAAGATTCGCTTCTTATGACGACGAATCAACACTTCCAAGGCAATTTCTTGACCATTACGGTAACACTCCACTAATTCGTGGTCTGCTAGCTTTCCTAAGTTCATAATAAAGGATTTAGCGTAATGGTCTACCTATAGGCAAGTGTTTTTATTGATTAATTCTGGTGTGAATATAATTCTAAAGAAACAAAAACTGTTCCAATTCGGTTAAATTTGTTCTTTGCCCTCCACCGTATACTATGACTACACACATCGAAATCAAACGCGCAGCGGTCAACAACCTCAAAGACGTTAGCGTTAACATCCCTAGAAATCAGCTTATTGTCATCACCGGGGTAAGTGGCTCTGGGAAAAGTTCGCTGGCTTTTGACACACTTTTTGCTGAGGGACAGCGTCGGTATGTGGAGAGTTTGAGCGCCTATGCGCGTCAGTTTCTAGGAAAATTAGACAAACCCAAGGTGGAATACATTAAAGGAATTCCGCCTGCAGTTGCCATACAACAAAAGGTAAGTAGTCGAAACCCGAGATCTACAGTAGGTACAACCACTGAGATCTATGACTACTTGAAATTACTTTTCGCAAGAATTGGAAAAACGTACAGTCCCGTTTCTGGTGCGGTAGTGAAACGACACAACGTAAGCGATGTCATGAAAGCTATTCACCAGCTTGGTGAAGGCACACGTTTTCTAATTACTGCACCCGTAACGTTCAAAGACCGCACAACACTCGAACACTTATCCATTCTCTCTCAGCAAGGCTTTGCTAGAATATTAGTGAATGAAGAGATTGTAAGTATAGAGCAGATCCTAGAAGAAGACAGCTACACAGCAGATCGCATTCAACTGGTTGTGGATCGGGCGGTCGTTCGCAGGAATGATGAAGACAATGACTACCGACTTCAAGATTCCATTCAAACTGCATTTTATGAGGGTCGCGGAAGCTGTGAATTGCGTTTTATGGACGAACGTCCTGCTATGGAATTTAATAGTCTCTTCGAATTAGACGGCATTAGTTTCACAGAACCCACCCTTCATCTATTCAGCTTTAATAATCCTTTGGGTGCCTGTCCAAGCTGTGAAGGCTTTGGAAGCATTATGGGCATCGATGAAGACCTGGTGGTACCCAATCCACATTTAAGTGTTTACGAAGGCTGCATTGCACCTTGGAAGGGAGATACCATGGGCAAATGGAAGGATAAGTTTATTCTAGGGGCCGCAGCGTATGATTTTCCGGTACATCGTCCGTACATAGACCTCACCGAGGCTGAAAAAACACTCCTTTGGGAGGGTGCGAAAGGTGTTAAAGGCATTTACGATCTGTTCAAGCACCTCGAAAGCAAAAGCTATAAAATTCAGTTTAGGGTGATGTTAAGCCGCTACCGCGGACGAACCGTTTGTACTACCTGCAAGGGCAAACGACTCAAACCAGAAGCGAATTATGTTAAAGTGGGAGGTCGCTCCCTAAGTGACTTAGTAGAACTACCACTGCGAAAACTTAAGATCTTTTTCCATGAACTAGAATTGGACGAACAAGATGCAAGCATTGCGAAGCGGTTACTTACGGAAATTACCACGCGAATAGACTTTCTTATTTCAGTTGGACTTCCCTACCTGACTTTAAACCGGGTTTCAAGCACACTTAGCGGCGGAGAAAGCCAACGCATCCAATTGGCCACCTCGCTTGGATCTTCACTAGTAGGATCGCTTTATATTCTAGACGAACCCAGTATAGGATTGCATCCAAAAGACGCGCAGCAGCTCATTACCGTTATTGAAGCATTGCGTGACAATGGTAATACGGTCGTTGTTGTGGAGCATGAAGAAGCTTTTATGCGTGCTGCTGATTTCCTCATTGACATTGGTCCTGCTGCGGGAAATTTGGGAGGCGAAATCATCGCTGCCGGACTGCCTGAAGACGTCCTGCGCCATGAAACTTCCTTAACTGCAGCCTATTTAAATGGTACCAAACAGATTCCATTGCCGAAACGACTTCGCAAACCCACTGGCACAATCGTTTTAGAAGGCGTACGTCAACATAATTTGAAGGGATTTGATGTTTCTTTTCCACTAGGCGTATTTAGTGTAGTGGCGGGCGTAAGCGGCTCAGGTAAGAGTACACTGATCAAGCAAATCCTCTATCCAGCGCTGAAAAAGCATTTGGAAATGGTCGGGGAACGACCGGGCATCCACAAGGCACTCAAGGGTGACTTGAACGCCATTCAGCACGTAGAGATGGTTGATCAAAATCCCATCGGCAAATCATCCCGCTCTAATCCGGTGACCTACCTCAAAGCCTATGATGATATTCGGAACCTTTTTGCCAGCGAAGAATTGGCCCGTGTAAGAGGCTATAAGGCAAAGCATTTCAGCTTTAATACTGATGGTGGACGCTGCGACACTTGTAAAGGAGAAGGGGAAGTCACTATTGAAATGCAATTCATGGCAGATGTGCACCTTCCTTGTGAAACTTGTCATGGAAAACGCTTCAAAGCAGAAATTCTAGAGGTCAAATTTAAAGGTAAGACCATCGCTGACATACTGGATTGCACCATAGACGAAGTCATCGAATTCTTTAAAGTACACAACGAAGTTAAGATTGCAAATAAGCTGCAGCCTCTGCAGGATGTAGGCTTGGGATATGCACATGTAGGACAAAGTAGTTCTACACTCAGCGGCGGAGAAGCGCAGCGTGTTAAATTGGCTTTCTTCTTATCGAAAGGGATTAAAAACGGGAAAACACTTTTTCTGTTTGATGAGCCTACTACTGGCCTTCACTTCGATGATGTGAAGAAATTACTTCGAGCGTTTAATGAATTGGTTGACCTTGGGCATACTGTGCTTGTGATTGAACACGACTTAGATGTCATTAAGCGTTGTGATCATGTCATAGAGATCGGACCAGAAGGAGGGGAATTGGGCGGTCAATTGCTCTACGCAGGGCCACCAAATGAATTGATTTCAGTTCAAGGAAGTCCTACCGCCGAAGCATTAAAAGCACATACCGCTTAAGTAGTCTCAATCGAGACACTGTAAGCGGAAAACTATACACCAATAAAATAGGTCGGATAGTCAAAACGCTTTAATTATAAGGGAATCCTCAACAATTCCACAGTTGTGTCGTTAACTTTGAAGCGTACCCGAGAGGGTAGCTTAGGTTTATTGGTTTGGTATACGGTCTGCTTCGGCGGACCGTATCTTTTTTACCCTATTCCTATTCCATTTGCGATCCTGCACATTGATAAAGTAATACTGCTGCAGCGACACTTACGTTTAAACTATCCACGGACCTTCCCTCCATCGGAATAATGACATTTTCGTAGCCACTCTCGAGCCACGAAGAAGAAAGACCTCCACTCTCCTCTCCAAGAATAATTGCCGATTTCGATGCCCAATTCACTTCATACATCGATACCGCATCCTCATGCATGTGCATAATGTATCCGGTAAAGCCACTCGCATTCAACCATTGCCGCACTTGATCGCTTGATCCCATAAAAATAGGCAGCTCAAAAAGTGCGCCTGTAGCGTTACGGACTACATTGGGGCCAAAAGGATCCAATGCGGGATCTGCTAAAACAATGGCTCCGGCACCCGCCGCTAAAGCAGTACGCATGATTGCCCCTAAATTCCCAGGTTTCTCAATGCCTTCGACCACTACTATACGTCGGGCTGCATCAAGAATCTTCGAACGCGATGCAAAGCTGCTATCTGGACGATAGAATACCGCCACCACATCTTCAGTAGCGTCACGATAAGCAATCTTTTCATATACTTTAGCCGCTACCTCAAAGTGCTCAGCACTTTCTGGCACACCTTCTAAGGGCGGAGCGTGCTCCAGTGTCCACAACTCTTTCATCTCCCAATGACATGCCAACGCTCGCTCCACCTCTCGGCGTCCTTCAACTACACAAACGCCAAAGACTTTACGTGCTTTACTTTTAGAGACTAATTGGACAATCTCCTTTACTTTTGGATTATTAAGACTAGAAATGTAGCGGCTCATAGATATGGCTAAAAAGAATAGACCAAAGAAAATCAATTTAGAGGACTTAGGAGGCTTTGTCTTTAGCACGAATCCAGAATTTGAACCTCCCGTTTATGAAGACGGCGATGATGAATCACTAAAACCCGGAGAGCAACTGCTGGAACTTTATTTTGAGAAGAAAGGACGTGGCGGTAAGCAAGTAGTCATCATTAAAGGTTTCGTGGGTAGCGAAGACGAACTAAAAGAAGTAGGAAAATCGCTCAAGCAACATTGTGGCGTGGGCGGTAGTACTAAGGATGGAGAAATCATCCTTCAAGGTAATGTTCGCGCTAAAGCCACTGATTTTTTGCATAAAGAGGGCTATAAAACAAAGCGCATCGGAGGGTAATTTGCCTTTCTTACCTGAAAAAAAGATGAAATTTCGACTTTTTTCAAGTGACAACAACATCCGCTAAATTCGTGTCTCAAACAAGACTAATAGACTGCGGCAAGCGCTTTTTCATAGGCCGCTTCATACATGGGAACGATCTTTTCTATGGAAAACTTCTTCGCATGATCAAAAGCCTGTCGCTTAAACTGAGCCAATTTCTCTTCGTCCTGCAACAACGATAAACCGAAGGCTGCCATCTCTTCGACCGCCCCTGGCGATGCCAAATAACCGGTAACCCCATGCACATTTACCTCAGGTATACCGCCTGCGTTGGAACTGATCACAGGAACTTTTGCAGCCATTGCTTCCAAAGCCACTAATCCGAAACTCTCGTTCTCAGAGGTAAGCAGAAAAAGATCACTCATGCATAGGAGTCGTCGCACCTCTGAAGTTTTTCCTAAGAATTTCACCTTATCAGCAATTCCTAGGTCTCTTGTTTGCTGTTCCGCACGTTCACGTTCAGGGCCGTCACCAAGCATGAGTAAGATGGCATCTTCCTCTTGCTGAATACGGTGAAAAATAGAGATCACATCAGGTATTCGCTTCAACTTTCGCATGTTGGAAATGTGAATGATGATCCGCTCGTTATTGGGCGCTATCTGTGTTCTATTGCAACGGTCTTCTATTTGATACAGGTCGATGTCTATGAAATTTGGAATAACCTCGATATCCTTTTTAATCACAAAAGAGCTCAACGTGTCTTTCTTTAGGCTCTCGCTGACGCTGGTTACTACATCACTTTTATTGATTGAAAACGTTACCGCAGGCTTATACGACGGGTTCTTTCCCACAAGGGTAATATCCGTGCCGTGCAGCGTAGTTACCACTGGTAAATATTTGCCTTTTTCTAACAGGATTTTTTTAGCCATGTACGCGGCATATGCATGTGGAATAGCATAATGTACGTGCAATAATTCGATGCCCTCCGTTAATACGGTATCCACCATTTTTGAACTCAGTGCCAATTCATAAGGCTGGTATTCAAACAACGGATAATCGTGCACATTGACTTCGTGATAGAAAATGTTCGGCTCCAAGATGTCCAGGCGCACAGGCTGGCTGTAGGTGATAAAGTGAATTTCATGGCCTTTTTTGGCCAATTGGATGCCTAATTCTGTAGCAACCACTCCTGATCCACCATAGGTGGGATAACAAACAACTCCAATTTTCATGCGGCTAAGGTATTTCTCTTAATTAAGGGCGTCGTAAATGTACTCTTGTATATTGGTTCGGACGTCCAATTTGCTGAGTTTCCAATTCTCTGCATCGGGAAAGGTTCTGTTGCTAAGAAATATATAAAGCAAATCCTCCTTTGGGTCCATCCATACCATTGTACCAGTAAAACCCGTGTGACCAAAACTTTGTTCAGATGCACAGGTACAACTTGGGCCTGGTCCCTCTTCTAACTGCTTTCGATCAAAGCCCAAACCGCGTCTGTTTTGCAACTCACAAAAGGCACAACCGCTGAACAACTGCACGGTCGACTCCTGAAAATAGCGATGTCCACCATAGTACCCTCCGTTTAAATACATCTGCATCATTTTCGCTAAGTCGTTTGCATTTGCAAACAAGCCTGCGTGACCCGCAACTCCATTCATCATCGCAGCGCCCATATCGTGCACAGTACCGTGAACCGTAGTATTGCGCCAGTATCCGTCTTCTTCAGTAGGAACAATCTCGCTTTTAGAAAACCCCACAATCAGAGGGTTGTACGTCAAGCGACGGGCACCCAGCGGCGCAAAAAAAGTATGTGCCACCCACTGGTCCAGCGGTTCATTAAACCGCTCTTCAAGCATTTCTTGAAACAAATAATACCCCAGATCAGAATAGCTGTATTCTGTTCCTTTCAGCGGGCTCTTGGCCAACATAGCAAACATGGTATCCCGAATGTTGGATCGCAAATACATCCCGGGGACCACCGCATTAAACCCCTCAGCAGGAATGGCACTATACCAATATGACTTTGTACTGTCATTTTCTATGGTCGACGCATAAAAAGGAATCCAAGCCTGCAAGCCACTTTGGTGTGCTAAGACATCTTCGAAAACCAATTTTTCTTTGTCCGAACCTTTTAATCGATTCGTATGATTACCGAGGGTAGACTTTAAGAGTAGCGGCTGCTTTTCGTACCACGTCATTATACCAGGTAGTGTCGCCGTAATCTTTGTAATCGAAGCAATATCATAAAGATCGGTCCATTCCACAGGATCGGTTTCTGCGTAGGTGTGTGAACCAAAAACCTTATCATAGATTATGGTCCCGTTGCGGGCCACGATAACCTGTGCACCTGGAGTGGCACCTTGTACGATGGCATGTTGAACGGTAGAATCGATGCGATTTAAGGGGCCCGCATCAAGACCTACCTCAAAAGGGAGACCGTACTTTAGTCGAAGTAACTCTTCAGTCTGTTCTCCATCACCAACCTCGCCCCACTGGTTGAGATTTACGGGCAAGGTGCCCTTAGTTTTTCTTGCCCCAAACAAGAACTGCGGCGCCAAAAGTTGAGCGTAATTGTCATTCTCATACATAATCAAAACACGGACGTTTTCTCCCAACATGGGGTAGCTCAAGATGCCGTAAGGATTTGCGAAATGTATGATGTATACGGGTTTACCGGTGGCCGCCAATCGCTCAAGCAGCACCTTCTCGCTTGCCTCAAGTTTATATCGACGCCATGGATTCTTTACGTTCTGATGAAAGCTCACCACAAAGGCATCTTTGGAAGCCAAAACGCTCTCGTTTATATCCGCCCCATTTTGATGGGACATACTAACGTAACGATCAAGATATTCGTTAACTGTGGCAGAAGACGTAAAATCACCCAAAGCGATGTGCAGGAAGTTTTGCTCTACATTTTTTACAGGGAATGCAGCCGTACCGTGTTCCAATAAAGTCGCTGCATTTCGAATGAGGTTGAAGGACACTCTTTGGTTCCAATCTTCTCTTTCAAACGAACCTTGGTCCGAGGTTAGCAACGTGGGATCGACCTCCTTATGCGCTTCGAGCCAATCCGCATACGCCCTGCAATTTGACTTTGCCACCAAGATTCTTCTCACGCGTTCATCTAAGGATTGCATGGAAATCTTATCTGTGGCCAAGGCATCTTGAAAAGCTTTGGTGGCCTTAGGCACGTCCATGGGAAAGAGCAAAATATCATTGCCCGCGGCAAACGCTGCCAACTCTAACTCTCCTGGAGGAGCAAAGGCTGCAGCTCCCTTCATGTTCAACGCGTCGGTAATAATTAGGCCTTCATATCCCCATTGATCTCTCAAAATCTCCTGAATGACCTTGTGTGAAAGACTCGTGGGTTTTCCAGAGGGCTCAAGAGAAGGGATATTCAAATGGGCTATCATAATGGCCCCAACTCCCGCATCAATAGCCCCCTTGAACGGCACCCACTCTACTTCCATAAGTTCACTGAGGGTGCGGTCGACTTTCGGCAAGGTTTTATGGCTATCCTGATGGGTATCTCCGTGACCGGGAAAATGCTTTCCACAGGCCAAGACTTTTTCAACTTGTATCCCACGAATTACAGAGCGCCCCATGGCATCCACTAGGGTGGCGTTTGAACCAAAAGATCGGGCACCAATAATGGGATTGGCGGCATTCGTATTCACATCAAGTACAGGGGAGAAACTCATATGCACACCAACGGCGCTACACTCTCTAGCCATTGCTGCGCCCAGATAATAAGCATCCTCCCTACCCCCAGCTGCCCCTACAGTCAGCGACGTTGGAAATTTATAGGTACTATCAAGGCGCATGGCCTGTCCCCATTCCGCATCTTGACCCACGAGTAGCGGGAATGTCGCAGCCCCCTGAAGTCGGTGTAGTAATTTCTTTTGGCGCTCAGGTCCACCTTGCATGACGATAACGCCTCCGATGTGGTAATCACGGACCAGCGCTTCTAATTCTGCTTGGTGCTCTTCACCTTTATTACTGTAGGCAGCGACCATAAATAATTGGCCAATCTTTTCTTCAAGGGTCATCGCACTGAGCGTAGAATCCACATTAAACGATTGAGCATAAAGTCCTTTACCTGGCAAAATTGCCAGCGTTAAGGTTATAAAGAGGGTTTTGAGAAAGCGTACTTCCATAGGTCGATAAAGTGCCAAGGGGTTCTTACCTTTGAGATGAGAATATAGAAAGATATGGGACTATTTGAACGACGCCAACCTCGCGGTTTTCAACACCAACCTAGATTTCACAACGAGCGTAAAGATCGTTTGAGAATCTTGGAACGCAATGAAGGCGTAGATGAAATTCCCTTTCAGAATAAGGATAAATACCGCGATCGATTAAGAGAAAATTGGGACTTGCGAAGAAAAAGAAGCGCTGGCGCCAGTGAAGGCTATGGAAAACGTTTGTTGTTTAGCTTTTTATTCCTTGTTGTTCTGGTCATTACTGCCGTTAAATTCCTAGCCTAGTGCCTACCATTAGTATACTTCCTGATCACGTTGCTAACCAAATCGCAGCAGGAGAAGTGGTTCAACGCCCCGCCTCAGTGGTAAAAGAACTGCTGGAAAACAGTATAGATGCGGGTGCCACGAAGATCACCTTAGCCTTGATAGGTTCAGGCAAGACGAGCATTAGTGTTACAGATAACGGCACAGGCATGGATGCCGAGGATGCGGAAAACTGTTTTTTAAGGCACGCCACCTCTAAAATCAAATCCGCTGACGACCTGTTTCAACTTACCACGCGCGGGTTCAGAGGTGAGGCGATGGCTTCCATTGGTGCCGTTGCTCACGTACTCTTAAGAACAAATCAGAACGAAGAAGGCCTGGGGCTAGAATTAAAGTTAGAAGACAGCACGCTACAATCCGTCGTGCCTTACCCATGGAACAAGGGAACCCAAGTCGTCGTTAAAAATCTGTTTTACAACATCCCAGCGCGACGTAAATTCCTTAAAAACGATCGAATAGAACTGCGCCATTGTATTGATGAATTTCATCGTGTCGCCCTCGTTCACGGCCATATTGAGTGGATTATGAAAAGTGATGAAAACTTACTTTTCCATCTAAAACCAGCGCCCTTACGTCAACGCATCACAGGAATTTTTGGAAGAAAGTTCGACGAGCGCCTTGTCCCCATTCAAGAAGCTACGGAGGTGGTGCAATTGGAAGGTTTTATTTTAAAACCCGAATTTGCCAAAAAGAAACGTGGAGAACAGTTCTTTTTTGTCAATGGGCGCTACATTAAATCACCCTATTTACACAATGCACTTCGCGAAGCTTTTGAGGATGTTCTCACGGGCGACCATCATCCCGGGTATTTCTTATACCTGAGCGTAGATCCCGCCGAAATTGATGTCAACATACATCCGACGAAAACGGAGATTAAATTTGAAGATGAACGCGCCATTTACGCCGTCATAAGAAGTGCTGCGCGCCACGCTATTGGCCAATTCAACGTCGCCCCGACTATTGATTTCGATGCTGAGCACAGTTTTTCAGTACCTCCTTTACCCGAGGGACAGCTGCCTAGGGTGCCTCAAATTAAGGTCAACCCTAACTTCAACCCTTTCGAGACCACCCAATCGCCGCAACCACGCTTCCGATCAGACGACGAGAAATACCAGCGCATTCAGCAAGAGAAATACCTGAACACTGCACAAACCTTCGAATATTCCTCAGAAGATGAAATCAAGGATTTTTGGAATGACAATCCCGCAACTACCGGAACGAACGAGCATACCAACGAAGCGATGGTTTGGGGCAAGCACATGGTCACACTCTTGGGAAGAAAATTACTAATCATCAATATTTCTGCGGCGAGATACCGCATTTTCTACGACCAATTCTTAGAGAAATTACGCCACACAACACTGCCTTCTCAGCAACTTCTTTTTCCTGAGGAAATTCAAGTCGGCCTTTCTGACCAAGCCCTGCTGAAAGAATACGAGGGTTGGTTTGCCTCCGCCGGTTTTGACTTGAGGGCTGCGAAAAACCCCGGCGAATTTTCTTTGGTAGGCGCACCCATGTTGCTCGCACCAGAAGAGGCGGTTCCCGCATTGGAGGAACTTCTCGAGCAGTTAAAACATTTAGACACGGAATCTATAGAATCGGCGTTGCTTAAATCGTTTGCACAAACCTTGGCGAAAAAAGCAGCCAATAGTGAATTCGTTAAAACTAAGGAGGCACTGCAAGCGTTAAAGGAACAACTGCTGAGCAGCAGCAACCCACAATACTCACCTTCGGGGAAAAAAGTCATTCTAGAATTGGCTCCTGAGGATTTAGACACTCTCTTATGATCGTACAGCGCAGTTTCAACTTAATGCCCACCGTAGTAAAGAATCTTCTCATTATCAACGGATTGTTCTTTTTAGGCATGATTTCGATGCGAACAACATTCGGCATCGACATTACCGATTGGCTGGGGCTTTACTTTCCAGCGTCATCAGAATTCCTTCCGGTACAGCTAGTGACACACATGTTCATGCATGGCAACTTTGGGCACATATTTTCAAATATGCTGATGCTTTGGTTCCTTGGCTCTGCGATGGAAAATCATTGGGGGGCCAAACGCTTTCTCACCTATTATTTGCTGACCGGACTGGGTGCCAGCGCCCTTCAGATCGGCGTTAACGCAATTGAATACTTTCAACTTAGTGCTGCGCTTGATGCCAGTGCCGTTGAGACCATAACGCGTGACGGTAAAGAACTGATTGATCGTGGATTCAACTATACCAATGCTACCTGGGGTAGTTTGAACCGATTACTCAATGCACCCATGGTCGGTGCTTCAGGAGCCGTATTCGGTGTGCTGCTTGCTTTCGGTATGACCTTCCCCAATCAAGTCATCTATCTGAATTTCCTATTCCCTATAAAAGCGAAGTATTTTGTGATCGGATATGGGCTATTAGAACTTTACAACGGATTCAGTGTAAGTAATAGTGGTATTGCACATTTCGCGCACTTAGGGGGTATGCTCTTTGGCTTTATTCTCATCAGAAAATGGCGCAGAGATATGTATCTTTAAACCTTACCAATAGAACATGAGCGACTTCTTTACTAGAGTAAAACACGATGCGTTTAAGGGCGATTACCTCACCCGTTTGCTCTATTTAAACATCGCCGTCTTTCTTGCATTTAGCTTGACTAATGCTTTTACGAGCCTATTCACAGGTAACTTTGGACTGATACCGCGCATTGGGGACGACCTTTTGGCACTGCCTTCTAACCCATTAAAGTTTGCCTTACGTCCCTGGACCATTTTGACCTACATGTTTACACATTTCGGTTTCCGTCACATACTTTTTAACATGATCATCCTCTATTTTTCGGGGAAGATGCTGATGGAGTACCTCGGAGAACGACGCATGCTCTCGTTGTATATCTACGGTGGAATTGGTGGTGGTGTACTCTATATTATTCTCTACAACATCAGTCCTATCCTCACCTCAGGATCAATGGTTGGCGCAAGCGCAGGGGTCATTGCCATTCTTGGCGGGCGCCCTATAATACCTAATATGCCCGTCCGACTTTGGGGAATTTTTGAGGTAAAGTATTGGATGCTTGCTGCCGGACTAGTGCTTCTTGATGTACTCAATTTAACCAGTGAAAATGCAGGCGGCCACATTGCCCATCTCGGTGGTGCGATTGTTGCTTTTTTCTTTATTCGAAGCATGCGCGCGGGTAACGAATGGAATGTATACTTATTCCAGGTCATTGACTTTGTTCGTGGCGGTCTTCAACCCCAGCAGCGCAAAGGGAAAAAAGGATTCAGTTTCGGCGAAAGAAATTATAAAAACAGCGGTCAGAAAGCCTCATCCCCGAAAGCCGGTAGCGCTGATGATACCGCTCGTATGAATGAAATTCTCGAAAAGATCAAAGCAACAGGCTATGATAGTCTATCGAAAGAAGAAAAAGCATTCCTCTTCAAAATCTCGAAAGATTAAGTGAAAAAGCGGCTTATTTTACTCCATTGGTTGAACCTCGTTTTAACCGGAGTGACTCTAGCTACGGCAATCGGGAGTCTCATTCCTTCGCAGTTTATCCCGGGAGTAAGTATCCTCTCTTTACTCCTTCCGCTCCTGGTCGTTCCCCACTTAATTGCATTCCTCTTTTGGGTTCGATTTAAACCGAGAAAATCCATTACGAATCTTTTTGGACTCGCTCTTATTGCCTTTCCTCTAATGACGCAATGGCCCTTTGCCCGTGCCAGCGAATCCTTGGGCGATGAGATCAAAGTAGCTTCTTACAACGTGCGGGCATTTTATCAAACGACCAATGCGGCACAAGAAATTGGGAATTGGGCCCAAAAATCATCTATTGATATTCTGTGTATGCAAGAGATTCGTCGCAGTGCAGCCGCCCCACTGGCAAAACAGTATCCCTACCGCGTTTACGCACCCGAACGTAGAAATTATTCGGTAGCCATTTACTCAAAATACCCCATCATAAAGCATTCCCCGCTCGTTTACACCAGCCTAACCGCACAAGGTTATGCGCGAACAAGCGCTCAATATGCAGATGTCGTGCTTCCTTACGACACCGTTCGAATACTCAACGTTCACCTCAGCTCTACGGGTCTTCAAGATCAAGACATGGAAGCGGTTCATTCGAGAGATGAACTTTTAGAAACGGGCCAATTCGTTCTGAGTAAACTCGCTTCTACGGATAGAAACAGAGGACTGCAAGCCAATCATATCGTTGAATGGGTCCAGGAAAGTCCTCATCCCGTGATCTTAACCGGTGATTTTAATGGAGCGCCTGGCGGTAATTTGTACTGGCGATTGCTACGACACCTTCAGGATCCATACATTTTAGACGGATATGGAACTATGGGTTCCTTCGAACCGCTCGCGAGAAGAGGGCTGTTTTTTAAAATTGATTGGACGATGCACAGCCCTGAATTACACTCAAAGGGCCAATTCATTGACAACATCACCCTAAGCGACCACCGGCCTCTCGTCACAAGATTTAGTCCGGAACCACTCGCGCCTGAAGAAGATTAAGGGCATTTAAAGCATTGGTTTGAACCCCAACGGTCCGCGAAGGAAATACGCGTAATACTTCATCATAATACAAAGGCACACAAACTGCCTCTTCCGTTAAAAAGGCATCTGCTTGAGACAACAGCGCCGTCCGCTCTGGACCAAATGGTGCGTATTGAATGCTGTGGTATAAGGAATCAAACGTTAAGGAACTGTAGCGACTATAATTGGGTCCATTTGGCGCTTTCATATCAGAGGAGAAGAGCATCAAATAATTCGCGGCGTCTGGATAATCTGCAATCCAACTCGCTCTAAAAAAATCCAATGTACCCGCAGACTTTTCGCTTCTAAGCGCAGCCGACGGCACTACATTCACAGCAATATCCCAGCCTAATTTTGCCAAAGCCCCTTGAACGAATTCACAGAGATCTCTATAATTCGCAACGGTAGTCAAAGTCAACGCTGGTAATTCCTCATAACTAGCTATGATACTTTTTGCGCTATCCGGCGCATAACCTATACCTATATCCGATCTATGTCCAGATAGACCTGCCGGAATAATCCCTCCTGTGGCAGGCACACCCACCCCATTGCGTAGGGACGTAATCATTTCCGATCGATCTATTGAAGCGTTAATGGCCCAGCGCAAATCCCGAGGCAAGGATCGCTCAGCATTAAACACCAGATACTCTGTATTGAGAAAAGGACTACGCACCAGCGTATGCGCTGTACGGTAGCGATTTTGTAGCCTGCCCTGTTTGGTCAAAAGATCGTCTTTAAAGCTGGGGTCAAGATTGGGCAGAACGTCGAAATTCCCACGCAAATACTCTAGAAAAGCGCTTTGTTGATCGGTTAAGAACGAGATACTAATTCCGTCTAGATAGGGCAATTGGATGCCAGCGCTATCAAAACGCCAATAGCGCTCGTTCTTGTGAAGGACCATCTTCTCTCCATAATGCCAAACATGAAACTTAAAAGGCCCAGTACCCAGTGGTGTGGTATTCAGGGTCTCTGCGTCCTTTGGAATTATACTGCAAAACGGCATGGCCAACAAGGACAGAAAGCTTGCGTTGGGTTGTCGTAAAATGATTTTAACTGAAGACGCATTTAGTGTCTGAATTTTCGCAATGTCTCCAACCACCCAACTGCCCGGGGAAGCCACCTTCGGATCTTTTAATCGATTCAAACTGTATACAACATCTTCTGCGTCCAACGTTTTACCGTTGTGAAAGGATGCTTCGCGCAACTCGAACGTATAAATAGTTGCCGAACTATCGACCTGCCAATTCAGTGCTAGCGCAGGCACAATCTCATTACCACTGTCTAATGCAACCAATCCTTCATACAACTGCTGCACCACCCAAATCGAACTTTTTTCCTTTGCAAAAGCAGGATCTAAAGAAGGAATTCCAGCCGATTCATTGTAGCGAAAGACCATTTTACCCTCGGCACTGGATACGTCACAAGCCGTCAACGCCAAAAAAACAACTACAAAAAAGCCCCCTAAAAAGGAGGCTTTTTTGAGTCGATTTGATGAATTACGCATCAATGTTAGCATATTTCGCATTGCGCTCAATAAACTCTTTACGTGGAGGAACTTCATCACCCATGAGCATGGAGAATACACGATCGGCCTCAGCACTATCGTCGATAGTCACCTGCTTTAAGATGCGCTCCTCAGGATTCATAGTAGTTTCCCAAAGCTGTTCTGCGTTCATCTCACCGAGACCCTTGTAACGCTGGATTCCTACGCCTTGTCCTCCGTCACCGCCATACTCAAACTGGAGTTGATCGCGCTGCTTATCGTCCCAAGCATAGGCTGATTTTGATCCTTTCTTCACCAAGTAAAGTGGAGGGGTTGCGATGTAAACGTATCCCATTTCTACTAACTCACGCATATAGCGGAAGAAGAACGTCAAGATCAACGTTGAGATGTGGCTACCATCCACATCGGCATCTGTCATGATAACAATCTTGTGGTAGCGCAATTTAGCAATATTGAGTGCTCTATGGTCCTCTTCAGTTCCCACACTAACACCCAATGCGGTGTACATGTTTTTAATTTCCTCGTTCTCAAATACTTTATGAGAAATCGCTTTTTCAACGTTCAAAATCTTACCGCGTAAGGGAAGAATGGCCTGGAAATTACGATCACGACCTTGTTTCGCTGTACCGCCTGCAGAATCTCCCTCAACAAGGAATATCTCACAAACTTTAGGATCCGTTTCAGAACAGTCACTCAATTTACCGGGCAATCCCATAGACGACATGGTGCCCTTGCGCTGTACCATTTCGCGTGCCTTTTTTGCAGCAACACGAGCTTTCGCAGCAAGCAATACTTTTTGGACGATGATTTTTGCCTCCAACGGGTGCTCTTCAAGAAAAGCCTCCAGCATTTCGCCAACGAGCTTATCTACCGCACCACTGACTTCTCTATTACCCAGCTTTGTTTTTGTCTGGCCCTCAAACTGAGGCTCCATGACTTTTACAGAAATTACTGCAGTCAAGCCCTCTCTAAAGTCATCACCACTAACCTCTACTTTCTCTTTTGCAAGAAGACCACTATCGTCGGCATACTTTTTTAAAGTACGGGTCAAGGCTCTACGGAAACCAGCGAGGTGGGTTCCTCCTTCATGCGTGTTGATATTGTTGACGTAGGAATGAATATTCTCGTTGTAGCTCGTGTTGTAGTGCATTGCAACCTCAACAGGAATACCGTCGCGTTCACCCTCCATTGCCATCACCTCAGGCATGATAACCTCGCGGTTGGCATCAATATATTTCACGAATCCGGCAAGACCGTCTTGACTGTGGAAGCGCTGTCCTATGTATTCTCCTTTTTCGTCCTTCTCACGAAGATCCGTAAGTGTAATGGAGATGCCCTTATTCAAGAAAGCGAGTTCGCGCATGCGCTTCGCTAAAATCTCATACTGGTACTCTAATTCTTCAAAGATTTCACCATCGGGCTTGAAGGTAACAATGGTACCTCGGTAATCCGTGGTACCGATTTCGCGTGTAGGGTATTTCGCCGCACCACGTGAAAACTCAACCTCATATTTTTTACCGTCCTTGTGCACTTCAGCATGTAACATGATCGAAAGTGCATTCACACAACTCACACCTACCCCGTGAAGCCCACCGGATACTTTGTACGAATCCTTATCGAACTTACCACCCGCGTGCAGCACGGTCATAACTACCTCTAAGGTAGAACGCCCATCTTTCGGGTGTGGATCAATAGGAATGCCTCGACCATCATCCTTTACGGTGATGCTATCGTCCTCATTAATGGTTACATATATATCTGATGCATGACCCGCTAAGGCCTCATCAATAGAGTTATCTACTACTTCGTAAACAAGGTGGTGGAGTCCCTTCACGCCGATGTCTCCGATGTACATCGCTGGACGCTTACGAACGGCCTCTAGCCCTTCAAGGATCTGGATGGATCCACCGTCATAATTCTTTTGCTCTTCGCTCATAAACTTAAGATGAAGTTATGTTTAATGCTATCCTAACAAAGATACCTTTTAGGTACCCAAAAAGCGAGAAAAGGGGCACTAAGCCCCTCTTCATTTACCAACATTTTTATTAACATTTACGCGGTTTTCGCTCGCTTCAACCCCCTTAAAATTGGTAGTTCAAAACAAACAAGCCTCTAGTGCCCCGGACACGGTAACCTAAATAGGTTTGGTAGTCCTGATTGAGCAAGTTGTAGGCACGTAAACTGATGCTTAGATTCTCATTGATTTCGTAACCCAATTGCAGGTTAACATCCGTGTAGGCCTCTAGACTCAGTTCCGTTGCAGCACCAGCATATCTACCACTTACGTGCTTTGCGGCGGCCGAAACGCGAAGGTCGTTGATTTCATAGGACAATAGACCACCAATTACCGCGCCTTCACGGCCAAAGTAGTCGTCGCCAGAATACGCGTTGAACTGTGCGTATGTACTGGCCGTAAATTGTTTTAAGGGCACATTTAATTCGCCACGAAAAGAGGTTTTTAATACTTGCTGAGCATAACCGACGGAGAGCGCTGGCAGAAAGGAACCGTTTACATCTACAGGGGCTAGTAAAGTGTCCCTCATGAATTGGACCGCGTCGTTCATAAAGGTCATGGCACCTTCTAATCGGTACTGTACTTTACCGATGAGTGCACCTTGCATACCTACATAACCGCGGTTTTGACCCGATAAACGCAATTCTTGATCTAAAGAAATCTGTGGTACCTCTTTCAACAAACCTTGCAGCGTTTGCTGCTTTGAAGTACCGTCCCATCCCCCATAAATAGCAAGCGTACGTCGTAAAATTTCTGCCTGGAGATTGACCTTGGGGAACACATAGAATTCGAAGCGGTCTAACGCAAGACCCACGGTTTGCGTCCCCGTGAAATCTAAACCGAATTCATAGGTAAGTATGCCGTTTTTACCTCTTGTGATGGGCGCTACAGTAAAATTGTGGTACTGCCCCCCCATTGCAGACCATCCGTTGTATTGCGAAAACTGGTAACCCAAATCTAAAATGATATCCTGATCACCCGCAGCTAATTCCAAAGTGTGTGCCGTTCGAGCAAGGTGTTCACTGGTGGCAAAACCCGCATGAGTGTAGAGATACGAAAGTCCGCCACTGCGATACGTCGCCAGCACCTTACTTGTAGGGTTAGAAGTTCGCAACCATTGCTGGTTAACGCCGTAAGTCTGCTGCCAAGCCCCGCTCACCGTGTCCAACTGGTTCGTATCCAGCGCGCCAAAGAAACTGTGGTAGTTCGCTCCAAGCAGTACCTGAGTTTTAAAATTCCAATTCTTCGTAGCACGTTGAAAATCTGCCAATACCGTATTCTCGTAGGTCGGCTGCGTATAGAAGGGACTGTTTACACCACCTAAGGTTCCGTCATGTAGTGCTTTTATGCCCCAAACATTCTTTTTACTCCTTGGCGAAGAAAGTACGAAACTCGCGAACGTTCCGGTATAATTGCCCGCACCCAAGCTCACTTTTTGAGTGGGTAATTTTGGCAACTTGACACGACCGAGCTGAATGCTAGGAATAGGATCTGGATCAAAATCGATGACCATGCCTTTGGGTTGAATGCGTACGGTGACCGCCAATTTCTCCGAGGTCGTATCTGCAAATGAAGGCTGCTCTGAAATTTTATGTGCAGAGCGCACCTGTGCCTTGTAGTCTTCAACCACTCTAATTTCGACGCTTTTAACCTCATCGCCCGGTTCTTCTTGACTCCAAGCCAATACTGGCAACAAAAAGAGTCCTACTAATGCTATCTTTTTCATACGTCGTTACTCTTCAATTTCTTCTAATTCTTCCAAATCTGCCCCTTCTACATTCAGGCTATCTACACCAAATGTGGATTGAGCCTCACGTTCGCGAAGGAGCGCCAGATCTGCTTTGAATTGCTGTGCCTCCTGCGCTATAGTGCCAAAGTCTGCATTTTCAATAATGAAATCTAGCGTATAGTTCGCCTGGAAATCATCTTGAAGTCCTGCATAATTTTTCGCCATCAGGAGTAACGATTTCCAACGCCACTGTGGGTAGGTTGGTAAATTGTCGATCATCCAGAAGATGCGTTCGTTCGATGCTTCGAATTGGGCTTGAATAAATTCGAACTGGGCCAAATAATAATTGGATTCCGCCTGCGCCTCACCCTTAATCTCTTTAGAGACTTGCGTGTAGTAACGTTTCGCATTTGCACTGTCGTTCAAACTCAAGGCACTTCGTGCTGCATTTAGAAGCGCTTCTGAACGCCATTCAGCCGGGAGGCCTTCATCCTGTAATAAACTTTCAGCATATTGCATAACTACAGGAACATCCGATAAGGCCTTTGCACAACGCATTAATCCAAGACGTGCACGACGACCTTCATCCGCATTCCCCACAAGACTAACCACCTGCTGGAAGTAAGTAAAGGCACTTTCATACGCTTCATCCGCATAATACAAACTTGCCAAACGCTCCACCGTTCTCTTGCGGAAACTCAATTCTCCAGAGCGCTCAACGGCCTCATAACCTGTTATTGCCAGGGCATCATCCCCTTCGGAGAAAGCGCATTCAGCCATATAGTAGTTTGCAGGAGTTCGGAAGATGCCGTCTGGGAATTTCGCAAGGTATTCTTGCATGCCTTTTTTCGCGCCAGCACAATCGCCTAAGCTGTATCTATCAAACGCACCATTGTAAAGGGTAGAGTCCAGGGCACCCTGACCTATATCTGCACCGGTAAGGGTTTGAATCCAATCAACGTAGTCGCCTAACTGGTCCAATTCTGAATATTGAATCTTAGCAAGCCCCAAAGCCTCCTTACTTTCAGGCGTATTGGGGTAGGTTTCAACAACACGTTTAAATGCGGTCAAAGCGGCTTTCCCATTTCCTTGTGTACGGTAAATTAAACCTAGGGCGATGTGGGCATTTTTTACAAATCGACTCTTTGGATAATCGGAGATGAACGCATTGAAAATCTCCTCTGCTCGCTTATTTTTCCCGAGCTTCATGTAGGTTTCGCCCAATTCAAAATACGCATCGGTAGCGTAAACAGAATTCGGGAATTGGCCCACCAGTGCTTCTAAGGCATCTCCTTTTTTCTGCGGCTCATCCACCAACCCGTAACAGAGGGAACGTTGGAATGCTGCATAATCCGCATCCGGCACCTGTCGACCTAAATAAGTCGTATAATACGTAATAGCATTCGCATATTGCGCCGTCATAAAATAAGAATCCGCCAATCGAAGTTCCGCATCATTGGCCAATTTCGTTCCGAGCTTAGCACTGTTCAAAAACAGCCTGAAAGTGGTCGCTGCATTGCGGTAATCCTCTTTAGAAAAATAGGCGTATCCCTTGTTGTATAAACTGCGCTTGTATTCACTGAGCGTAGCAGAGCCTGGCGTGGCTTCGAACTTTCCTATTTCGATAAGTGCCCCGTCAAAATCATCCTCACGGTAGGCAATCTCCGCCAACCAATAATGCGCTAAAGCTGCATAAACGTTATTCAATGGATAATCCAATGATTTATTAAATAGACGTCTCGCCGCATCGTATTGAATGGCATTAAAATGCTGTACACCTCTAAAATAAGCTACCTTTTGATACGCCCCTTGCATGGTCGGCTGATCCAGACCTGCCGCCGAAATTGCCTTCATCGCACTCTCGTAATCTTTAGAATTCAGGTACAGATTTGCGAGGTATTCATTCGCTTCCTGACGGTGACGACTGTTGGGATAAGTGCTTAAAAAGGCCTTGAAAATATCTAAGGGCTGTTCAAATGGCGTACTAGAATCGTAGGCCAATTTTGCGTAATTAAAATAAGCATCTTCTCGTAGCGACTGATCCCTCCCGCTTTCGCTGGCGCGGAAAAAGGCCGATTGAGCCTCTGTTTTCTTCCCCGTTTTCAAATAACAATCCGCAAGGTGGTAATAGGCGCTTTGTCCTAAATCGTCCCCTCGATTATGAATTTTATTGAAGGCGCCGATGGCTTCTTCGTAGCGATTCGTTTTGTACAGCACAAAACCCAACTTATAATGATCTTGTTGGTCCAGTTTACCACCCAAAGCTTGGTGTTTTTCTAAATAGCGTGCAGCGGATTTCCAATCTTTCTTTTGGTAATATCCCTCTCCTATGAGCTTTGCAACCTCCGCAGCTCGCGAAGCTACGGCCTGCTCCAACAACGCCTCACCGACGCGCAGTAACTCATCTATTTCACCGGTTTTGTAGTAAATCTGACTGAGGTAGTACGGCACAACGCCTCCAAATTGGTCATCACCTACGAGTAATTTAAACTGCTCTACGGCAGTACTGTACTGTTCCGCTTCGTAGGCAATGTGTCCGTAGTAATAGCGGTGGTGGCTGCGGTATTCTCCGGTATAATCTTTTCCCTGGAAGAAAAGGCTACGGGCTTTTTCTACATCTTTCGCCATCAAATGGCTGTAGGCCAATTTAAAATAGTATTCGCTCCTAAAACTTGAAGCAACATCCTGCTGATCAATGGCACCGAGCCATTGCACGACTTTCTTATATCTGCGGTTATTAAAATAATAGTTCGCCGCCGTAATATGTGCTTCCTGCCATCGCGGACTCAATGGGTACGTTTGGGCGAAATACGTCAAAAAGTATTCGCTGTTTTCATTCATTAAGTAAAGTGCACAAAGGGCGCGGTAGAAGCTGCTCTCCTCTTTCAAGAAGCTTTGAGTAGGCAAATTAGATTCGAGCAATTCATCAAAACCGACTCTTGCCGCCGCATAGAGTCCGTCTTCAAATAAATCAACACTTTCACTGTAGGTTGCTTCAAGCCCCGCTTCTAGTGGCGTCTCTTGAGCTACACCTAAATTAGTAAAGGCCAGCAACAACGCACTGTAGAGAAATCTTCTCATCATTATCAGGTTTATCCTTAAAAATAAACGTAGCCCTGCGCACGCCGTGCGGTAAATCAGGTTTATTAAGGGGAGTTATTCACATGAAAAAACGCAGAACCTAGGCACTTTGGTATGTTATCTAGCAAGGATTTAATAGCTTGTAGCCCTATAACTCACCACCTACTCAATGGCTTTAGTCGCATTAAAAAACGCCTCGATTTTTCAAGGCAAACACCTGGTGCTTAGCGCAGTAAACTTCGAAATTGCTGCAGGCGAATTTGTATACCTTATAGGACAGACAGGGTCTGGGAAAAGCTCCGTTTTGAAAACGCTTTACGGTGACTTGCCTTTAACGCAAGGAGAAGGCCACGTAGCCGACCATGCGCTCAATGGACTAAAGGATAAACATATCCCTGCTTTACGCCGCGATTTAGGTATCGTCTTTCAAGACTTTCAGTTGCTCAGCGACCGAAGCGTTGAAGGCAACTTAGATTTTGTTTTGCGCGCTACAGGTTGGAAAGACAAGGAAGCACGTTCGAAGAGAATTGTAGAAGTCTTATCCTTAGTAGGTATGCAGCACAAAAAGCACAAAAGCACTTTTGAAATATCGGGTGGAGAACAGCAAAGGGTTGCCATAGCACGCGCCCTTTTGAACGACCCAAAAATTATACTTGCGGATGAACCCACAGGTAATTTAGACCCCCGCACCTCAGAAGAAATCATGAGTTTATTGCTGAGCCTAACGGAACAAGGCAAGGCCGTTTTAATGGCCACACATGATTTCCAATTGATCCATAAATACGCGAATCGTACGTTAAAAGTCGAAAATGGCAGCGTAAGTAGCACACAAGTACAAGCTTTCTAAAATCCTTTGGAAGCGCCTATTAAAAATACGCTCAGCATCTGCATCGCCTGTTACGGCGATGACCTCAGCGCACTCCTGCAAGCCCTCCACTTAGGAAAGCAAGCCCTGCCCGAAGGCTGGACCGCAGAAATCATTGCCGGCGACCAACACCCGGAACCCGCCGCTCAAGCAGAGCAATGGGAAACCCACTACGGGTTGCATTACCTCCACCACCCTAATGGTCTAGGGCGCAGCAATAACAGAAACACCATTGCTAAAGCCTCGACTGGAAATTATTTATTGTTCTTGGATGCCGATGCACTACCGGTTCGACCAGAACAATTTTTAAAGTCCTATTGCCTAGTCCTTGATAATGCGGAAGTCGTCGTCGGGGGAACAGCCTACCAGCTCGGCCGCACGAGTCTTCGCCATGCGATCGGTCAACGAAAAGAAGCCGTACCTGCAATCAAGCGTGCACGAAGCCCTCATGCGAACTTTAGCGCATTTAATTTCGCTATTGCACGCGCTACTTTCTTACAACATCCTTTTGATGAGCGTCTAAAACAATATGGGCACGAAGACACCTTATTCGGGCAAGAATTGCGGTACGCTTGCAAAACCGTGGTACACATTGACAATCCAGCCTACCATTTAGACGGTGATAGCGACGCGGAATTTCTTGAGAAAACGGAGGTTGCGATAGATAATCTTGCTGACCTTATACGCAGCGGTAAAATTGACGAAGAGGTCCGACTATTTGCCGTCTACCGAAAACTTCAACGGACCGGAGTTTTATATTTGATCCAACTTCTTCGCATTCTGTTTGCGAGCAGCATACGGGCATTGCTGATCGGCGGCGTAAGAAGTGTCTTGCTTTTCGATTTTTACAAGCTGCTCCGTTTGTCTGGACACACTATAAAAATTGGGCGTAGAAATTTCTAAGCGGAATGCACTCTTTTTCCCAACTCAAAGCTTCTTGAGCATGCTTTAACCCTGGTTCGTAAGCTTCTCGATGTTCAGCAACAGCAGCTATTGATCTTCGTAAAGCCAAAATATTGTCTACATGTACCGTGAGTCCAACATTGTAATCTTCAACAATCCGCTTTACCTCAACCACGCGAGAAGTCACCACTGGGGTGTTGCAGTGGATGTAGTCAAAAAGTTTGTTTGGGAGCGAAAAGCGGTAATTAATGTTTGAATCTTTATCTAGGCTTAAACCCACGTCAGCAGTGGCCGTATAATGCAATAATTGGTCATAAGGCATGCGGTCAATAAATTTCACTTTCTCCTGCCAACCTTCTTGAGCTACTTTTTCTTTTAAACCTGGAATAGCATCACCACTACCCACTAAAAGCAAAAGCCATCCTTCCATCCCAACTACCGCAGCTACCGCTTCCTCGAGTCCCCGGTCAACGTTCATACCAGAACCTTGATTTATTGCGATCCGCAAATGCTCTGGCAGTCCTAATTCACGCCTGGTTTTAGGCTCAAAAGCGCGCGGTTTGGGACTTATGTTTCGAAACACCTGAGGCCGAATACCGTAATCCTTTTCATAGAGGTCTGCAATGCTTTCATTAACGGTCCACACGTTCAACAGCTTAGGAAAAATGCTACGCTCTACGGCAAGCCAAACTTTTTTCACCCACCTTCCCTGAATCTCAGGTACTCCACAGAAATATTCATGACTGTCGTATACAAGCGGAGTGTTGTAGATGCGGGATATGAGATAAGACGGAAGCAATGTATCGAGATCATTCGACAGCACTACCGATGCCCTGTTCCGCAAGAGAAAGAAAAATAAACGCACCTGAAATTCTGCGTAAAACAGACCGCCTCTTTTAAAAAATAATCGCATTCGTGTCGTCGTGTACGTTCGATCAAGCGGCACGCTATTCGGCAATAACCGCCCCACCCAATGCACATTGTACCCCAATTCCAACAAGAGCATAGCCACCTTATGTACGCGGTTGTCCGTACTGATATCATTGGTGGTGGAAAGAATGATCTTTTTAGACATGCGAGAATTCGTTCTTCAGGTAAAGGTAGCGATACCTACATTTGCAACGAGCGAATTTACCATGCAAAAGTCCGATTTCGATTACCTACTTCCCGAACACCGCATCGCAACACACCCATTGGAACAACGTGATGCGAGCAAACTTCTTGTGTATCGTGATGGTAAAATTGAAGACCAACGGTTCTCGGAACTTCCTGATCTTCTTCCTGAAAATTCCCAACTCATTTTCAACAATACGAGAGTCGTTAAAGCGCGTCTTCATTTTACAAAGACCGAAGGTGCCAAACCCATCGAAGTGTTTTGTCTGGGGCCGTATCAAATGAGCGTTGAAGATAGCATGAACGCCACGCGCCAGATACAATTCGAATGTCTCGTTGGGAATCTCAAACGCTGGAAAGATCATGCGCTACACCTGAATCTAGGCGACGGACTGGTCCTTACTGCAGAAAAAGGAATCCGCATAGGTCACGCTTTCGTCATCCACTTCAGCTGGAACAACGACACCGCATTTAGTAAGGTATTGGAAATCGCGGGTAAAATTCCGCTACCGCCTTACATGAACAGGGATGCAGAAAATGCAGATGTTGAACGGTACCAAACCGTGTATGCGGCAAGCAACGGATCCGTGGCTGCACCAACGGCTGGATTGCATTTTACCCCAAGGGTATTCGATCAGTTAACGACGAACCATCACCAGTGGTTTGAAGTTACGCTGCACGTAGGCGCCGGGACCTTCAAGCCTTTAGACGATGGCGAAGTTGAAAAACACGAAATGCATTCAGAGGAATTGCTTTTAAGTCGCGATTGGTTGAAAGACTACCTCGCTCACAAAGGCACAAGATTCGCTGTTGGAACGACGAGTTTAAGAACGTTAGAAAGCTGCCATTGGATGGGAGTGAAACTATTACAAGGTCAGCCTTTAGAGGATTTAGGCCAATTCGAAGCATACTCTTTAGCCGCTAACTACAGTACTGAGGAAGCCTATGCTGCGCTTTTGGAGTATTTGGAAACCAACAATATACATTCGGTTGCATTAAGAACGCAGTTGATGATTAAGCCGGGCTATCGCATTAAATCGGTTCAAGGAATCCTTACCAATTTCCATCAACCCGGCTCAACCCTCCTTCTTTTAGTCAGCGCTGGAATCGGGAAGCACTGGAAAGAGGTTTACCAACATGCCCTTGAGAATGAGTATCGCTTTTTAAGTTACGGCGACTCTTCATTGTTGTACTTTGATTAAATGTTGATACCCTACATTTTTCAACATCGGATATCACTAAGCAGAAAACCGCCGTTATGAGCAAATGCGGTGTATTCTTTCGACGTATTGCTTAGTGCTCTCGCTGTGTTCCCATTCGGGCTGCGCACAACACATCCTCTTTTACAATGTCGAGAACCTCTTCGATACCTTGCACGATCGCGGTAAAAACGACCTGGGTTTCACGCCAACAGGAGCCTATGGGTATGGAAGCGCCACCTATTTCCTTAAAATCCGGCAAACCGCCCGAGCGCTTCGCGCAGCAATCAACCTTACTGAACAAACCATTGACATCATTGCGGTCGCTGAAGTAGAAAATAGAACGGTATTGCTCGATTTAGCTAAACATAAAGCCATCAAAGACCAAGGTCCCTGGCAGGTTGTTCATTACGACAGTCCTGACCATAGGGGGATTGACTGTGCCGCCTTGATCAACACCTCGACCACTCGCATGGTTGATAGCAGAACCATTTCCTACAGCTCACCGCACTATAAGTCAAGGGATGCGCTGCTATTAATGACCAGGAGTACCTCCATGCAAGATAGTGTGGATGTAACGAGCGTTATCGTTCATCTGCCATCAAAAAGAGGTGGTGCCTCACAAAGTGCGCCTTTTCGAAAAATGGCGCTTCAAGCAGTTATGAATGAACTGGATCGGGATAGCGCTCAAAACCAATTAATAATTGGCGATTTTAACGATATAGCTTCTGCGGATTTCTTTCAAGACGAAATACATCGCGGTTGGAATACCCCTGCTTTTTTATATCCAAAAAACATAAGCGGAACCTATAAGTTTCAAGGCCGCTGGCAGCACATTGATCTCGCTCTTTACCGGGGCAAAATTCGATATTCCGGAGAAATTCTCGCACCACCACTTTTACTAGAACCAGATACTAAATGGGGCGGCTATAAACCAAAGAGAGCCTTTTTAGGCACCTTCTACACTTACGGATTCTCAGACCATCTACCCGTTTACATATTTAATGTAATTGATTGATTATTTTTCGATAAATTAGTCTCTTGATAAAGACCTATTTCGACTTATGAAAAAATTAATCGCATTAAGCGCTGTTTTCGGCGCATTATTCCTCACTTCATGTGAGACTGGAGGTCCTGAACCAGCACCTGCGACGTACCCTGGAGACTCACTAACGGTTACAGGCGTTGTTCGTCCGTTGGTGATTGAAACTACGGGTGCTTGGTGTCAATACTGCCCCAATGGTGCAGAAATCATGACCATGCTCGACGGAGTATTGGGTGATAGCGTTGTGCTTATAGCGAATCACGTTGGTGACTGGTTCTCAACTGATAACGCAGCTTCGTCTAAATTTGACGAAAATTTCCCAACCTCTGGTGTGCCTAACTTTTATGTAAACAACACCGACGTAGGTCAAAGCCCGGCTACTGCCGCTGCTGCAGCTACTATGGCGGAAGTTGCTTTTAGCCTCGAAGCAGATGTTATGCTCAACGACGCAGGTACGAGCTTTACAGTGTACCCTCGCGTAAAAGTGCTAGAGACAAAAACTGAGAACATCTACATGGTTCAATCCTACCTATTATTGAACGGTGTTGTCGCGAAAGATTATGGCAACGGTGTAGATTTGAATCAAGTGAGTTCACTTCCTAAAGTAAGTACAGGATCTGGAGCAACACCAACAACTTGGGCGCAAGATGCTGCTGTAGTTGCAGGCGTTCCGTTAATCACTTCAGGTACGACCTACACACACGATGAGGTACTTTACCGTCACGCGACTACTGCTGTTGTAGGCTGGCTAGAAAGTTCGGATGCTGCGACTAGTGATACTACAATGACTACATTGGGTCCATGGGGTATGAACTTAGGTGATATCAATCCTTTAGGTAATGCCTATGCAGCTGGAGATATCTACGGAACGCGTTATACGCCATTCCAGTTCCATATCGAAAAACCAACACTACCTGCCGGTATGGAAGCTGATTTCAGTGTAGCAACAATCATTTGGGAACTGCGTCAAGACGGTTCAGGAGACTATGATTATATCAATGGTGTTGTGACTCACGTTAACTAAGCCAACAAAAAAACATAGTAAAGCCTCGCAGGAAACTGCGGGGCTTTTTTTATATTTCAAAGATGCCATTTCTTCTCTACATATTTCTGAAGATTAGCGTTTGCTTGGAACTACCTCAAAGCGATCGGAAGGTTCACGGGAGGACCAACCATTATTGGCTTCGAGAACCGGACCGTCGAATTGTGCTAACAAAAAAGCCCCGCCTAAGGCGGGGCTTTTTTGTTAGGGCGGACTCCCCTATTATTTTCTACGCTGCGATCTGTTAAGATTCTGCTGGCGTTGCATTTCTTCTAAGCGAGCCTGAAACTTACTATTTTTCTTTTCACCTTTCGGCTGCGCCTTTTTGGCTTCAATTTTAGCAAGAATCGCTTCGTCATTGACGCTTTTACGGATTCCCCACTGCATAGCAAAGGTTACGATATTACTCAAGAAGTAATAGTACGTAAGTCCCGCAGGGTAACTATTTAGAACAAACATGAACATTAACGGCATCACGTACATGATGATTTGCATCTGCTTCATCTGCTCGCTTGAACCGGTACCTGCAGTCATTTGCTGATTCATTCTAGTATAAAGAATGGTTGACGCAGTCATGAGCAACGTGAAAATCGAAATATGATTTCCGTAGAAGGTGCTGATCAGAGGGATGTGTTGATCCCATGAAATAAGTGCATCATAGGTACTTAAATCTGTGGCCCAAAGGAAACTTTCACCCCGTAGTTCTATCGACGCGGGGAAGAATCGGAACATGGCAATCAAAATCGGCATCTGAACAATCACCGGGATACAACCCCCTAAAGGATTCACACCTGCCTCTTTATACAAAGCCATTTGTGCTTGCTGTTTAGCGACCGCATCTTTCTCTCCGAATTTCTTATTCATCTCGTCCAATTGCGGCTTAAGCACACGCATTTTAGCCATAGAACGGTAAGACGCGAAAGTCAATGGCGACATGGCTCCTTTAATGATAAGGACCATAATGAGGATGATTAAACCGTAACCTAAGCCGTAACCTTCAAGCCAATTAAAGATGGGCACAACAACCCCTCGACCAATCCAGCCAAAGATTCCCCAGCCGAAATTAATCACCTTCTCGTAGCCTTGATTGTAGTCTTTAAGCGTCTGGTAATGGTTGGGACCTATATAAAAAGTAAACGGCAAGGTGTAGGAACCGTCAACTGATGTATTCAACGTAGCTGTGCTCGAGAACTTCTTAACGATACTCTCGTCTTCATCACCGCCATTCACCGTGGCTGCTTGCACTTCGGAAAAACCAGCTTCAGGGTGTGCTATAAAAGAAAAGAAATGCTGCTTTTGCGCGAGCCAATCCACAGCTCCAAGCGCTTCACTATCATCACCACCTCGACCACTCATGTTCTCAATATCACCATCTTCAGTGACTTTGTACGAATAGGTCGAATACACGCGCTCATTACTAATACCTTTTTCCGTACGCTTGGCTGTACGCTCCCAAAAGAGTTGGGGTTTACCAGCAGCTGCTGCAGTGCCACTCACAACCCATGAAAAATCGAAGCCGCTCTCAGGTAGCGTGATACGAACCTTTGTCTCACCATCACTTAGAACCACGCCGGATGAAGTACGCGAATCCACAGTAAATCCTTTTTGACCAAGGCTTTCCGCACCTGGTAAAATCAAATCCATTGTCTGATTCTCATTCACTACATAAAGCGGTAAGCTGTCATAGGTCTGGTAGTCTTTTAATTGAGCTGAAACCATTTTTGCCCCCAGCGTACTAAAGGTCAATTTTAGATCATTATTCTCAATAACGAATTCTTCCGCTACAAACGCGCTGCTATCAACAACGGCTGTAGCATTTTCTGTAACCGCATCTAAAACGAGGAGTTCCGATTCAGTTGGCATCACCTGAGACTCTTCTACTTTAGGTACTGCGGCCTCTTCCGGTGCATTTTTACTTTGCCACCAGCCAAAAACTCCCATGATGGTAGCGATCAGCACAAACCCAATAATTTGGTTTTTATCTAGCCCTTTATTTTGGTTCTCCATTTCCTATTTGTTTTGATGGAATTCGTCACATGCCTTAACGAAAGCGACGAAAAGTGGATGCGGTTTTACAACGGTACTTTTATATTCTGGGTGGTACTGCACACCGACAAAGAAGGGATGGTCTTCCACCTCTACGATTTCAACCAGACCGCTCTCTGGATTGATACCTGTCGCTTTTAGCCCAGCGCCAGTCAAGGCGTCTTTATAATCATTATTAAATTCATAACGGTGACGGTGACGCTCTGTGATGTGCGCTTCACCGTAGGCTGCTCGGGCGATGGAACCCTCTGCAAGGTCACATTTCTGCGCACCCAACCTCATGGTTCCACCCATATCCGTGACGTGCATTTGCTCATCCATCAAGGCAATTACCGGCTTATCCGTTTTAGGATCCACCTCCGTTGTGTTCGCATCCGCGAAGCCCAATACGTTTCTGGCGTATTCGATGACTGCAGCCTGCATTCCATAACAGATACCGAAATACGGAATTTTATTTTCTCTTGCGTACCGAACGGTTGCCACCTTACCTTCAAAACCGCGCTCTCCAAAACCAGGTGCAACCAGCACACCATCCAATCCTTTGCAGGTCGAAGCCGCATTCTTTTCGGTCAAATGCTCTGAATGTATCCAGCGAATCTTCACTTCAACTTCATTTGCTGCACCAGCATGAATAAAGGCCTCTGTAATGGATTTGTAGCTTTCTTTAAGCTCAACGTATTTGCCAATCAATCCAATCTCCACCGTACGCTTAGGATACTTCAAGCGGCTTAAGAAATCGCGCCACTTATCTAAATCTGGCTGCTCTTTTGACTCTAGACCGAAGTAATCTAAAACTACCTCATCCAGTTTTTCCTTATACATCATAACCGGCACCTCGTAGATGGTGCTGGCATCACGCGATTCTATTACATTCTTTGGACGAACATTGGTGAAAAGTGCCAATTTTCTTCGGATATCCTCATCGATAGCGTGCTCTGATCTACAAACCAGCACATCCGGCTGCACACCACTCTCAAGTAAGGTCTTAACGCTATGTTGAGTAGGCTTCGTTTTTAACTCACCCGTTACGGCCAAAAACGGAAGCAGTGTCAGGTGCACCACCATACAATCGCGCTCCATCTCCCATTTCAGCTGGCGAACACTCTCGATGTAGGGTACGGCCTCAATATCACCGACCGTACCACCAATTTCTGTGATTACGATATCGTAATTTCCAGTTTCACCTAGAATTTTTACTCTGTTCTTAATTTCATCGGTAATGTGCGGAATGACTTGAACCGTCTTTCCCAGATAATCCCCACGACGCTCTTTTTCAATCACGCTTTGATAAATACGACCGGTGGTAACATTGTTCCCCTGTGAAGTCGGGGTTCCTAAAAAACGTTCGTAATGACCTAAATCCAAATCCGTCTCTGCACCGTCCTCTGTAACGTAACATTCTCCATGCTCGTAAGGGTTAAGGGTACCTGGATCTACGTTGATATACGGGTCCAATTTCTGAATGGTCACCCGGTAACCTCGCGCTTGCAATAGTTTCGCCAAAGAAGCGGAAATGATCCCTTTACCTAGAGAAGATGTTACGCCACCGGTAACAAAGATGTATTTAGTACTTGCCATAGTTCATTTGAAACAGGGCAAAAGTACCTCTTTTCTCGCCTAATTAAAAGGAGAAACTGCAGCTAATCGTAGGCATTATTGGCAATTGATTCACACGCTCTGCCTCGACCCGGTCATAATAAAAGATGTTTTCTCTATTATACATGTTCGTAGCGCCAACAGCAGCCTCCATAGGACCGTATTTCCAATCTCCGGTATATTTCAAACTCGCGTCTAATCTGTGATAGGTGGGCAATCGATTACTGTTTAGCGCGCCATAGAGGACAGAAGGATCACCGTTAGCCGTAGTATAATCAAAGTTAATGTCAGGATTCCCTAATGGATCTAAGAAATCTATACCTGGATAATACCCTTGAGTTGGCGTAAATGGGAAACCGGTTCCTAAATTCCAGCGCACACTGATGTACCACTGTTCTTTTTGGCCCAATTTCGCATTTCCAACGAGGTTCAAATTATGTCGGCGGTCAAAATTTGGCGCATATACCTGAATACCATCATCGCGTCGCACCTTGCTCCAAGCATAAACACCCCAGAAATAATAGCGTCCCTTTTCATATTTCAAGACGGCATCATAACCATACGCCCAGCCGTGTTCTACGATAAAGTCCTTTCTTAAAATCTCCGGGCGATCGCTGTACGCAGGAACATCGTCATAGAGCTTGTTGCGATTGATATTCGTGATTTGAGAAAAATCCTTGAGGTAGGATTCTAAATTAATGTCCCAATGATCGCCTAAGTCGTATTCAAATCCACCGACCACGTGCGTCGCTTTCTGCAACTTCGAGGTAATAGGGTTTTCCCTGAAGTTTTCTGGAAGATCCGTGGCACCGGATAGGAATCCATAAAAGAGATTCACGACATCACGATCGGAATTAGCTGCTACAAGATTTTGACTGTACAAACCACCAGATGCTTTAAATCTAAAGTCCTCTGTGATGCTGTATTTCACACCAAGCCTAGGCTCGATACTTAATTCAGACAATGAACCGTAGTAATGCAAGCGCAGTCCCGGCTCTACAATGAGCAGTGTTCCTACGTGACGGTAGTTAAAGTAACCGCCCAATTCTGTAGTACTTTCCTGCTGATTTAGGTTGAGACCTAAGCTGTTTGTGAAATTAAAATCTGTAGTGTACCCGATTAAATCAATACCATATTTCGCTTCATCCGCCTTGCCGATAAAGTAGGTAAAGTCCAACCCGCCATTGAAGCCATTGATGGTAGAATTCCGCGGTTGATCTGGATTCTCCGTACTCTCTATGTAATATTGGCTTTGCGCAAAATCCCCTTGAATTAGGGTCGCAGAGGCTGGAGGTATCACTGTGAAATTTGCCCCATAACCCCAACTGTTCCATTGTATTCCCTTCGCCGAATCGAGGAGCACTGCATCCGAAAAATTAAAAGCCTTCGCACTAAGCTTTGATCCGTTATCCGTTTGCGTGGTGAACTTACCATACAAATCGTTGAAGGTAAAGGGTAAACCGCCGAAACGCGTTTCTACGTATGGATAGAAAATAGGAGCTGCTTGGCGTAAATAGCTCGTTTTACCCGAGAGGAAAATACTGTTATTTGATAAGCCGTTTTTACCTTTTGGTCCAATCGGCGCCTCCACTAACAGCTTACTCATGTACGTTGAAGAGTACAGCTTTCCACTAAGGTCTTTTCTATTTCCGTCCTTCGTTTTAATATCCATGACAGAAGAGTTCCGAGAACCGTATTCTGCCCCAAAACCGGCAGTATATACTTTTGCGCTCTGCAAGATGTCCGTATCAAAAACAGAGAAAAAACCGATACTATGAAAGGGATTGTAAACGATCATACCGTCCAGTAGGACGAGGTTCTGGATAGGGGCTCCACCACGAATGTATAATTGGCCACCTTGATCCCCCGTCGTTACAACGCCTGGTAAAACTGAAATCGCCTTCATCAAATCCGGATCTCCCCCTGCGGAGAAGGTTTCAATCGACTTAGGATTCAAGGTAACCACTGCAGTATTTACCTTCACTTTTTTCTCAGCACGCTCAATATTCAAATCGACCGTATTTAACATTTGTGTTGACTCTGTGAGGTAAACCTTTATAGTTGTCGGTTTATTCCCATAAATGCGTGCCTCTACTGTGGTAGATTCAAACCCCAAAAAACTTACTGTGATGTTTTGAAGCCCAACGGGAACTTTATTTACCTGAAAGTAACCGTCAAAATTAGTTGTTGCACCAACATTCGCGCCTTCAACGACAATGTTCGCGTAAGGGACCGGCTCTACACCGCCCTCAACATAGACAAAGCCTCGTAGCATTTGTCCTTGGGCAAATAGGCCGCATTGAATCAATAAAAAGAGGACGGTAATTCTAGCTTTCATAGTGGGGTTCTTGCTGCAAAAATAAGGCCTAAAGCGTGCACCGAATCAACCATTCCCGCAAATGCTCATACTCCCCTGAAGAAGAACGGATTACCCCCTTGCACTTACGGTCAAATACCAATAATTCCTCGAGCATATTGTGCGCGTGGGCCACAGAATAATGCCGGGCAGCGGTAGAAAACTGTTTCAAAAAATAAGGATGAACCTTTAAGGCTGTGGCAATCTGTTTTTCGTTTTGGCCTTTGAGGCTATGGTATTGAATGAGGTTGTTGACGAAATTGAACAAAATCCCCGTAATCATTTGCACAGGGTGCTCCTTCGGATTTTTACTAAAAAAATGAACGATCTTAAACGCCTTTGCAACATCCCTTGTAGCAATGGCAGCAACCAATTCGAAATTATTATAGTCTTTGGAAATACCTATGTGACGCTCAACATGGGCAGCAGTTAAATTTCGCTCCGCGCCCATGGCGACATCGAGCTTATTCACTTCGTTGTGTAGTCGACTTAAATCGGTGCCGACCTGCTCAGCCATGGCAGCTATTATTGCGGGGTTCGCGGTAAATCCTTTTGCGGTCAATCGCTTTTCTAACCAAGGAATCACCTGGTAATCACGCAAAGGATCCGACTCCAGAAAAACCGTCTTCGCCTTGATGGCTTTACCGGCTTTTGAGCGTTTGTCCAATTTCTTATGCATGTGACCAAAGGCCAACACGGTGGTTGGCTGAGGCTGGTCGAGGTAGGCAGTTAACAGTTCCCAATCGGACGCCTTTAAATGTTGCGCCTCCTTAACGACCACCACCAAATGATCACTCATCATTGGAAAACGCTTCGCTTCCTCCAAAATTTGCAACATGTTGGTATCCTTACCGTAAAGTACGCTTTGATTAAAGCTCCGCTCCGCCTCATCTAAGACTTCCTTTTCTATCACCTCAAGCAATTGTTGGGCGTAAAAGGACTCCTCACCGGAGAAAAAGTAGACCGGAGCCAATTTCTTCGTACGCAGATCTTTGACTATACTTTCGTAACTATACGTTGCCATTAATCGTTGTGGTAAGGTTCATTGTTCAGAATCGTAAATGCCCGGTAGAGCTGCTCTAAAAATACAATACGAATCAGTTGATGTGAAGTCGTCATTTCGCTCATACTTAGCATACCGTTGGCTTTTTCATACATGCCTGGAGAAAATCCGAACGCCCCGCCCACGACGAAAACTAATCGCTTAGGACCAGCGTTCATCCATTTTTGCAGTTGTTGCGCGAAACCCCTTGAGTTGTGTCGTTTGCCTTTTTCGTCAAGCAACACAATCCAATCCCCAGGTTGAAAATGCTTTTGAAAGGCTTCATATTCTAATTCCTTGAGCGCCTCGGCAGGCCGTTTACCGCCCCCTTTGACATCGGGGACCACTACTGTTTCATATGGCAGGTAATGCTTTAACCGACCTTCAAACTGCGCCATCCCCTCTGAGAGATAGCGTTCAGAAGTTTTACCAATAACAAGAAATACAATCTTCATGAGCCATACAAAGATGCTAACTTGCAATGAGAAGCACACTTTTAAATGCGATTTTATGCCCCACGCTTCCTGGACACCTGATTTTGACTCATTAAAGGCCCAATTTGACTTTGCCATTGCAGAAGATATCGGCGATGGAGACCACAGTGCCCTTTCCAGTATTCCCCATGAACATCGGGGTAAAGCGCAGCTTATTATTAAGGAAGATGGCATTTTTGCTGGCGGAGCTTTAGCAGCATATTTATTCAAATACATAGATCCCACAGCTACAGTACAACATTTCATTGAAGACGGTGCACTTGTAGAGAAAGGTACCGTGGCCTTGATCGTTGAAGGGAATACCATCCAACTGCTGCAGAGTGAACGGCTCGTCTTAAATTACCTCCAACGACTTTCAGGCATTGCTACCCGCACCTATTCCTACGCTCATAAAATTGAACATACGCCATGTACAGTTTTAGATACCCGAAAAACCACACCAGGCCTCCGGGTTTTGGAGAAATGGGCCGTTGCCTTAGGGGGTGGAGGGAATCACAGAATGGGACTTTACGACATGGTTATGCTTAAGGACAATCACATCGATTTTGCCGGAGGAATTCCTGAAGCCGTCGCACGAACAAAGGCGTATTTAGCAAAAAATAACCGTGTCTTGGCGATAGAAGTGGAAACTCGAAACTTAACGGAAGTTAAAGCTGCCCTAGAAGCTAGTGTGGACCGTATAATGCTCGACAACTTTAGTATCTCTGAGACGAAGGAAGCCGTTGCATTCATTGCCGGACGAACGGAAGTTGAAAGCAGTGGCGGTATAACTCACCATACCTTAGTACCTTACGCCGAATGCGGCGTGGATTTTATCAGCGTGGGTGCGCTCACACACCACATTAAGGGATTAGATATGAGTTTAAAAGCACTGTAGATGAAACTCTTAACCACCATAGAACGCTACCTCAGCAAAGTTAGGCCTTCATTTTTTGATGGACTCTCAATGTGGGATATTCTAAGCTTTTTCGTTCGCGGCATTTATCAAGGCGCTATTACCTCTCGAGCTGGCTCCGTAAGTTTCAGTTTTTTCTTAGCACTGTTTCCTGGTATTATTTTCATTTTCACACTCATCGCCTACTTACCACTCGATGTTTTTCAGGAAGAACTCTTCGGGGTTCTAGAGGATGTCTTACCCGCAAGCACGCATGAAATGGCTTTCGACGCGATCGAAGATGTGCTCACTATTAAGCGTGGTGGGCTCTTATCCGTAACCTTCATCGCAGCACTCATTTTCGCAACGAACGGTACATTAAGTCTTATTTCAAACTTGGGGATTAGCTACCATAACATCAACGTTAAAAATTTCTGGTCGCAATACTTTTCCGCATTTGTACTCACCATTGGCCTAACGGTCCTGATCATCATTGCGATTGTCGCATTAATTTTCACCCAAGGGTTCACGGCTTGGCTTGTTGATTTAGGCTACCTCGCAGAATATGCATCCTTTGTGATTTACTGGGGCAGACTACTTGTTTTACTCCTGACCATTCTCTTAGCCATCTCTTTAGTGTATAATTACGGACCTGTGCGTTCGAGAAACTGGCGCTTTATTTCAGCGGGGAGTTTATTGGCCACCTTCTTAATTATCATTTCCTCACAAGGATTCAGCTTCTATGTAGAACACTTTTCTACGTACAATAAATTCTATGGATCTATTGGCACACTCTTAATCATGCTCCTTTGGATCTATGTTAATGCCTTCGGTCTGATCATCGGGTTTGAGCTCAATGCAAGCATTTCTGGCGCGCAGCAGCAAAGAGAACAGAATGCTGTAGAATAAAAAAAGCCCCGAGAATGCTCTCGAGGCTTTAGAATATAATCCGTTCTAAGCGTTTAACGCATTAAACTGAACTGCTGGTATTTTATAAACTCTACACCATCTACATCACGGTACATGATCTGAGCAATGTAGACTCCCTCGTAACAAGATTTGTCATTGAATGTACCGTTCCAACCGGTATTAATGTCTTTACTGTGGAACAGGATGTTTCCATCTCTATTGTAAATCTGCATTTCGAAATACGTGATTGCATTTGCTTTTACCAGATACACATCGTTTTTCGTATCACCATTTGGCGTGAATGCACTGGGCGCAAAAACTGCAGCCACATCCCTCGGATCGCGTAAAGTATCACATTCCGCTAAGGCAATGTACACGGTATCCGTACAGTAATACTTGCAATAACCCGCTTCTACGACCACAGTATCGTTGCGCGTAAATGTTTTTTGGTAAACACTACCGCTCTGCGTATTGCCTGAAGTATTTGTCCAGCTGTATGCAAAATTAAATGTCATTGCGGGTCCGCCCATAATGTTCACCGAAGGCGTAGCACTTCCGTTCGGCGCAACAATACCTGCTGCACAGTCTTCCCATCCATCTGCATCAGTTAACTCATTGAAATCAAAGTTCACAGCGAGCGTTGAAAACGAAGCGGGGTTAAGATGCGTACTCATATAGGTTTGAATGTCCCCTGAAGAACGTTCCTCATTCCAAATTCTAAATTCATCGATCTCGCCATTGAGATAGGTCGGACTACCTGTGGTAGGACTTATTCCATATCCTAACGTGATGGCATCAGTGTGGGAAATGTCCCCACCTACGCCAAAGTTTTTCGAAGTTTCAAATCCACCGTCGATGTATAGGGTTGCAGTGGTTGTACCGCGGTTCCAAGTCACTGCGATGTGGTGCCAAGCGCCATCATCAATAGAAGTGATGTTACCAAACACAAAATCAAAAGCAGCAGCGTTATCTCGAGCAGCAAAACCTACCGTTCCATTGCCGTTTTTAAAGATCGCCCATCCCTGTCCAGTGGCGTTGCGATAGACAGCAAGGTATTCCGTGTTGGTGGTATTGTTTGTCAATACCCAGAATTCAACTGTAAAACTGTTCGTCCCGATGTTGAACGCAGCATTATTCGGGATTTCTAAATAATCAGTGGCACCGTCAAACTGTAACGAGTTGTTGGCTGTGGTGCTGCGCGAAGCAACTACTTCCACTACTTCATCAGGACAAACAAGAAAATCGTCTTGATCGACAGAGACGGTCATCACCTGAGCAAAAAGTGCTGGTGAGACAAATGCGAATAAAAGGAGAAGACTGTTCTTCATGTATAACTGCTTGAGTTCCAAAAATAAGATTAAAAACCAATTGTTTGGCGTTCTGCCCACTTAACTATGGAATTTCCGTCCCAAGCCCAATAGGATGGTACCGTCCGAGAGCAATGTCTCGACCAAAGTGCATAGGTATTCGCTCCGGTTTCATCGATAACCAAGTAATCGCTTTCTTGTAAATCTCCTGGAAGATTTTTCTTGTGCGCCAGGTAATCGCCCGCGAAGCACAACGGTCCTGCAATGTCAAAAGGACGCTGTTGCCCCCCTCGCCATTCACCACGTGAAGAGATTACAGCGAGTGGAAAAGGACGCGCTGTTGTGTAGGCATCACGCATAAAAAAATCGGCCCCTAAATGCACGAAGATGCGATCAGGATGAATGACGTATTCAATAGCAGTTAGTGCAAATCCCGCCGAAGCATGTACCCATTGACCAAATTCCGTGACCAATTTAAACGACGTTCCCCTAAAAACCTCCTGGACCATTGCTCCATAGCTGGCCATTTTTGTTTGGCCCTCAAGGGGCTCAGAGGGCAATCCGCCTCCTATGTCGAGGGTATGAATTTTTCCCGGAGCAAGAGCGTTTATTGCCAAAGCCACATCACGCAACCCGACAAGTGCCTCCTTTTGAGCCTCTAAATTTTGCATCTGCGAACCACTGTGGATGTGCAATGCGCCCACAGGATATGCTAAGGCCGCCCGAATGAGTTCTGACTGGTTCGATATGGGTACTCCGAATTTACTTTCGTTTTTGCTGACGTCAAACATATCCGGCGAGCCCGCATGTACTTGTGGATTGATTCGTATGCCCAAAACGCAAGTGGCATCAGCAGGAAAACGCTCCAATTCATCCAAGGTATTTACGTTAACCAGCATGCCGCGTTCGTAGGCGACTTCCGCAATTTCTAGACGTGTTTTTACGGGAGAATCGAAAACAATTTGATCCACACAACACCCCGCAGTTTTTGCCCGTCTAACTTCTTCAATGGACGCCGCCTCTAAACCATAACCCCAACCAACGAGGGTACGTAACAAAGAAATTTGTGGGTTCGTTTTGATGGCAATGCTGTGTTGCATTCCAGGCATGGCTGCTGTTAAATGCGCCAATCGGGCTTTCAACCGTGGGAGGTGTGCAACAATGGCCGCTGTATCCTCAACTCCCAGTTGAGGGAGGAGCGACAGCACGGCCTTATCTATGGAAGCATTATTCTCCACCAAACATTTCTTGAGCAAAGGATGCTATGATGTTGATCAAACGATAATCGTTGGTCAAATCGACAGCGTCTTTTTCTAGGAAGGCACGAACGGTGTAAGCGCCAATGGCTAATCGGATAAAACTCTTTTCTCCGTATTGAACGGGCTGACCAAAGAAGACCCTGTCTTTGCCACCGATAAAACCTTCATGCGTTGAAGTCGTAATGGCTTTAAATAAATCTTTTAACTGGTCATTATCCAGTGCACGCCCGTTCACCCAAACTTGAAAGGAGATGATGGACATGTTTGTTTTTAATTGGTCCGGCATGAGTTTAAAGGAGTCCGAAGTTTCCAATTTACTCATGACGCCCATGGCCCATCTTGAAATGATATCGTCCGTCTGCTTCGTGGACCAATAGCTGTAAGCAGACATTTCGTCTAGCGCTATTTCCCAACGCAAACGCAAGGCTTTATTTTCTTTTTTCGGCAAATGTTCTCTCATGTTCTCCATGAACCAAGGCACATCGTACGCACTAAACAACGCCCCGTAAGGTGCTATAATACTCGCGTCCACTTGCTTTAGTCGTTCACTCCATTTACGTGGAACCAACATGGCCGCACAGAATGGAGGTGCTTGGAAGAATTTACTTCCCGTGAGCATTACCATGACACCCTTTTCTAGTAAATCGTGAATGAGCGTGTGATCTACTCGGAATTGGCACAGATCGACCACCCACATGGTTTCACTATCGGTGTCGATAACATTTAAATCATCCTTAATGCCCGATTTTGACCCAAAAACCAAACTACCTACAACCGAAGCGTCGGGATTGTTCGCAATGAGTTCATGAATGGCTCCGGTGCGGTCGAGAATGTTTCCATCTGCATCACGAGCATCGAGGTAATGCACTTCCGAAGTATTCTTCGGATCTACAAACGCCCCTTTTTCTATTTCGTCTCCAAACTGGTTATAGTTCGCGTAGAATCTGGTTTCGCTAGCAAACTTTGACCCTGAACCCAATTCTTCAGGACAACTTACAATATTCAGCAAGCGTTTTTTAGGATTCAACATCATTTGGAACATCAGTGGATAGTAGACCAAATCTGATCCCGATGGCGCAAAAAACACATCAAATGGATCCTTGAACTCACTCTGAACTAATGCACGAAGACGGTTGGCCTGATTCTCAAGTAAATTCTCATAACTCAACTCTTCGTATTTGCCTAAAAACGCCTTCGCGACATTGAATGAACGACGCGTTAATACGTTCGCAGTACAGGAACCACGTTGAAATAGCGATTCGAATTGGACCGGGTTCAAATGGTATTTATTCAATCCACTTTCCGGCAATATGTGAACCCGCTCATCGCAGCCTTGCGTAAGCAGTTCTTCTATTTCGTTTTTACCAATGGTGTTTGAGGGTTGATCGCTCATTATTTCGTATTCTGATTGGAATACCGAAAATACGCACGAATGCTAGCATAATCAACGCATTAAGTCGGTATTATTCCACAACTTTTGCTAGCTTGGTGTCCCGATTCAAAACGCTATTATGAATTTCGAAAATTACCTACCTGTACTCAAGACCTGGATACTTCCCATGGTTATACTATTGGGTATCAACGTTGCCTTCCTAAGTCCTGCCTATTTTGGCGGCGATGTATTGGACCAAGACGATATCAAATTGGGCTACGCTAAAAGCAAAGAAATCCGCGATTATAGGGCGGAAACGGGCGAAGAAGCGCTTTGGACGAATGCTATGTTTAGCGGCATGCCCGCCACTCAGATCAGCACGAAGTACGATGGAAATATCTTTCAATACTTAACCGATATTGTCCGCGCCATAGGAGGAACAAACTCTTCTACGTATATCATTTTTTACCTCATGATTGCTGCGTTTATCGGTCTACGAGGAATGGGCGTAAATCATTGGCTCAGCACTATTGGCGGATTTGCCTACGGATATTCTGGATTTTTCATCATAGGCTACGCTGCCGGACACAATGCAAAAGTGAATACCGCGGCATTCATTCCTTTGATGATTTTAGCCCTGCTTTTGGTTTTTGAAAAGAAAAATTGGCGCGCATTTATCCTGATGGCTGTTTTCGCTGGATTGAGCATCCACAGAAACCATTTCCAAATCACCTATTACGCAGGAATTTTCATGGCCATTATCTGGGTTGTTTACCTGATTCAATACGCTAAAGAAAAAGCGCTACCCGCCTTCGCAAAGTATACGGGCTTAGTGGCATTGGCCGGCGTACTCGCCATAGGCCCAAACATTGCCAATATCTGGTCTACGAAGGTCTATACCTCCGAAAGTATGCGTGGCGGTAAAAGTGAACTCACGCAAAAAAATCAGAACCAAGGAGAAGGCGGCTTATCCTACGATTACGCAATGAGCTGGTCTACGGGGATTTACGAAACCGTAGCGCTGGTGATTCCAAATGCAGCCGGTGGCGGAATGATGGTCGATTACAGTAAAAAAGGTACTGAAACCTATGACCAACTGGTGCAAGCTTTCCGTGGTCAAGGCATGAATGCAAAGCAAGCGGAACAGCAGGCAAATCAATACATGGGAGCGGCCTTCATGCGCTGGACCGGTGAAAGTATGGGCAATGGTGCGTATTATGTGGGCGCAGCCATCTTCTTTCTCTTCTGCCTTGCCTTTTTCGTTGTCGGCGGTGCTACCAGACAATGGATCATTGCCTCAGGTATTTTCTTCGTATTCATGAGTTGGGGGTCCAATTTTAATATATTCAACACCTTCCTTTTCAACTACCTTCCGCTCTACAATAAGTTCCGTGTGCCTTCCATGGCTCTGACCATTGTATTCTTTATTGTACCGTTCTATGGTATCCTTGGCTTGAACCAATGGTACACGCTGGATAAAAAAGCCCGCTTTGATGCTTTGAAAAAAGGAGCCCTTGCATTTGCGGGATTTGTTGCACTTTTTGGCTTAATAGCGCCATTCGTTATGGACCTCGAAACCGCCCGCGATGCGCAATTCGCCCAACAAGGTTTTCGTATTGACCAATTAGTAGGTGACCGTCGCAGTTTAGCCACCTCCTCCGCTCTAGCCTCTTTAGGCTTTGGTTTGCTCACTGCAGCCGCACTTTACTTCTTCCACATAGGCAAGCTCAAACTTTTAAGTAGCGCAGCACTTATTGGCGGTATTGCCTTATTAGATTTAGGGCTGTTCACTACAGATCAGATTGAGCGTGAAGATTTCTTAAGCCAGCGTCAATGGGAAGCGCAATATGCACCTACCGCTGCCAATCAAGCCATCAATCAGGATTCGGATCCGCATTTTCGTGTTTGGAATGCGACCGTGGGCCTTACCAATGATAGCTATACCAGCTACCACCATAAAAGTGTAGGTGGTTATCACGGTGCAAAATTACAGCGGTATCAAGATTTGATCGACAACCAGTTGAACAACCAAAACATCGCTTGTTTCAGCATGCTGAATGCGAAATACATTATCACTCAAGGAGGACAAAACGGTCAGCCTCAAGCACAACGCAATCCCGATGCCTGCGGTAATGCTTGGTCCGTACAGAACATTCAATTGGTTCCTAACGCAGATGCGGAGATGGCGGCTTTAACTTCCTTCAATCCAAAAAGTACAGCGATTATTGACACCCGCTATTCCGATTATTTAGGAGGCAAAACGACCTATGCACCGGCGAAAGCACGATTAACCAGTTATGATCCGAAGTACTTAGAATACAGCGTGGAAGGCGGCGATGCATTCATTGTATTCTCTGAGCTTTTCTATGAAGGCGCCGGCAACGATTGGCAAGCCTATTTAGACGGTGTGCCCGTAGCGCACATTCGCGTTAACTACCTCTTGCGCGGACTCACTGTGCCTGCTGGTAAACATGAGGTGGTTTTCGAATATGCACCGAAATCACATTTTACCGGGCAAAAAATCAATTATGCCGGCTCCGGCATCATCTTACTATTACTCTTTTGGATGGGCTTCAAGCAAGTTCGCGAACGTACCAACGGGTAAAGAAAGAGCGAATAACAAGCACAAAAAAGCCGTCCGAAGGGGCGGCTTTTTTGTGCAGTTAATACCGTAAAATTTCGTGCAATAAGCGTTTGGCTTGAACATCGCGGGCATAGGCCTGAACATTCGTTGCCGCTGTGCGCAGCGCACCTTCCTCGTTCATCCTGCGAACATATTCCGCGATGGCTTCTACCTCCTTATAATCGAATACCGTTCCTGAAGAAGTGCTTCTAATGATTTCAGCAGCATCTCCTTCCACAGGCCCCAATCCTAATATAGGGTTACCCGCACCTAGATAATCGAACAATTTCCCTGGGACGTGTCCTGTCGCACTCGCCACATTCGGCAACAAGAACAGCATGAGGTGACAATCCAATAAATATTGGTTTAATTGGGCCTTGGGCACATAATCTTCAAACGTAAGATTCACGTGTTCATTAACGGCCTCAAGCGTTGCTCGACTCTGTCCATCCCACGAACCCACTATGCGGAGGTTCATCTCAAAATCCAGTGAATTTAAAGCCGCGACCAATTCACCACAAGGGTATTGTGCCGCCAGTGTACCGGCATAAAGCAATGTGAATTTTGCAGGTCGCTGGGGAACTAATGCACTAAAGTCCTCTGGATCAAAACCATTGGTTAACGTATGCACACTCCCCTTCTTCAAACCGGCTTTTTGTTCATACAACCCGCTCCAGCTTGGGCTGACACTGATCAGCTCGTCGCAGGTTGCAAACACCTTGCGTTCCAATCCGCGCTCATACCAACGCGTCAATGCTGTTGGGTAAAACTTGCGGTAGTAATAAATATCTGTCCATGGATCTCGAAAATCTGCAGTCCAGTGGACACCGAACTGTTCTTTGAGCTTCAACCCGACCAACTGCGTGCTGTGCGGCGGTGATGTCGTTATCCAATGCCGAACGTTTTCCGTCTCAATGAGCTCCGATGCAGCGGCAAAGGCATGTAAATTCCAACCTTTACGAGCGTCCGGAACGAAGAAATTCCCTCGAACGAATCGGGCCAATTTCTGTAAAACACTCACATTTGCGTCCTCACCTGAGAATCCACTAAATGGTACGGACTTTTTACCCGTAACCTTTTTATACGCCCCAAACTTTTCAGAAGTCTCGGTTCGGTAGACTTTAATATTCGCATCAACATCCTTAAGCAAACCGTCGTCTCGCAGCGGATACGTTGCTTTCTCAGCATCAACAGTCACCACATACAACTGAACACCCTCACGTGCTAAATACTTACTAAGCTTCAACCAACGCTGAACCCCAGGACCACCAGCAGGCGGCCAATAGTAGGTGATGATTCCGAGCTTCATCTACTTCTCTTTCTTGTTTTCTTTCACCTCAACGTAGTCGATATATTCGCCTACATCTTTAGGCACCTTGCTTGAGGAAGGTGCCTTTCCTTTAGATTCTTTCTTCTTTTGAGCCGATGGATTGCGATTCGAACCGCCTCTACCGCCAAAAAAACGGTCCAACCATCTGAAGATCAGCCAGGCTAAAATGGTAAGGGATAAAAAACGAAACATGGTGAAAATTTTTGTCAAGATAAAAAGAATCCCGGCGCCTTTCGGCGCCGGGATCTTAAAGCATTTCGTTAAAATGTACTAGCGGCTTAGGTACAAGCTTCTTTCGCTGTGTAATTTTTTAAATACTGGATCTTTAAGGTCTTTAATGAAATGAATTTTCTCACCAGTCGATTTCATTTCAGGCCCCAATTTCTTGTTCACATTAGGGAACTTACTAAACGAGAATACTGGAATTTTGATCGCATATCCTTCAAGATGTGGATTAAAATCAAAGTCCTTCACCTTCTTAGTCCCCAGCATGACCTTTGTAGCGTAGTTCACGTACGGCTCACCATAAGCTTTACAGATAAACGGAACCGTTCTAGAAGCACGCGGATTCGCTTCAATGATGTAAACCACATCATCTTTAATGGCGAATTGGATATTAATGAGTCCCTTCGTTTCAAGCGCTTTCGCGATATTGATGGTATGCTCCTTGATTTGCTGCATTACTAGCGGACCTAAATTGAATGGAGGCAACACCGCTGAAGAATCACCCGAGTGTATACCACAAGGCTCGATGTGCTCCATAATACCGATGATGTATGCATCTTCACCATCACAAATGGCATCCGCTTCAGCCTCAATAGCGCCGTCTAAGTAGTGATCTAACAATACTCTATTACCCTCAAACTCTTTAAAAAGGCTCACAACATGGCGCTCCAATTCTTGCTTATTGATAACGATTTTCATTCCTTGACCACCCAACACATAAGAAGGTCGAACAAGAATAGGGAAACCCAATTCGTCTGAAATGTCCAAAGCTTCATCCGCCGTTGTTGCAACGTCAAACTCTGGATATGGAATATTGATGTCTTTCAATAGATTCGAGAAACGACCGCGATCCTCAGCTAAATCTAATGCTTCATATGAAGTTCCGATAATCTCGATGCCGTAGCGGCTCAGCTTTTCCGCCAATTTCAAAGCGGTTTGTCCACCCAACTGCACAATAACACCACGCGGTTTCTCGTGCAATATGATGTCGTAAATGTGTTCCCAGAAAACCGGCTCAAAGTACAGTTTATCCGCGGTATCAAAATCTGTACTTACCGTTTCTGGGTTACAGTTGATCATGATGGTTTCATACCCCTCTTCACGAGCGGCAAGCACGCCATGAACACAAGAATAATCGAACTCAATTCCTTGACCAATTCTGTTTGGCCCTGAACCTAAAACAACTATTTTCTCTCTTTCCGTTACTACGCTTTCATTTTCAATGATCTCAACACCGTCTACGTTTTGATGCGGCATCTCGAACGTCGAATAATAGTACGGCGTCTGCGCAGGGAATTCCGCCGCACAAGTATCAACTAATTTCCAAACGCGATTGATGCCTAAATCTGTTCGCTTCGTATGAACTTCGCTTTCAAGCGCATTGACCATATGCGCAATCTGACGATCAGCAAAACCCTTCATTTTCGCCTCTTGAATGAGCGCTTTGGGCAAGGATAAAAGATTATGCTTTTCAATCTCAGACTGTACACGTGCCAAATCCTCAATTTCTTTCAAGAACCACATATCAATCTTCGTGATATCGTAAATGGTTCTTAAAGGAATGCCCATTTGAATGGCATCATAAATCACAAACAAGCGGTCTGAAGAAGCATATTCGAGTTTGTGCAAAATGGTATCATGATCGGTCAAACCTCTGCCGTCTGCTCCTAAACCATTGCGCTTAATCTCAAGAGATTGTGCGGCTTTATGGAGGGCTTCCTGGAAACTACGACCGATACCCATGACCTCACCCACTGCCTTCATTTGAATTCCAAGACGCGTATCTGCACCTTCAAACTTTTCAAAGTTCCAACGTGGAATTTTTACAATCACATAATCAAGGGTAGGCTCAAAGTAAGCTGTCGTGGTTTTCGTGATTTGATTATTTAATTCATCTAGTGAATATCCTATGGCCAATTTCGCCGCTACCTTTGCAATAGGATAACCTGTTGCTTTTGAAGCTAAGGCCGACGAACGGCTCACACGTGGATTGATTTCTATCGCAACGATATCCTCATGTTCATCAGGACTGACCGCAAACTGAACGTTACATCCACCTGCAAAATTCCCAATACTGCGCATCATTTTGATGGCCATATCGCGCATTTTCTGATAGGTTGTATCACTCAAAGTCATCGCCGGAGCTACCGTAATAGAATCTCCGGTATGGATTCCCATCGGATCCATGTTCTCAATAGAACAAATGATGATAATGTTATCGTTTTTATCGCGTAACAGCTCGAGCTCGTATTCTTTCCATCCGAGCAGTGCTTTATCGATCATTACTTCATGAATCGGAGAAATTTCCAACCCACGGCTCAATGCGGTGTCAAATTCTTCTTCACTGTGAACGAACGTCGCACCGGCACCTCCTAAAGTAAACGAGGCGCGAACGCAGAGTGGAAATCCAAACACTTGAGCAGTTTCTTTACCGCGTAAGAATGATTTTGCAATTCTTGAAGGAGCCATAGGAATATCAATGGTCTCCATGAGCTGACGGAATTCGTCACGGTCCTCGGTAATATTGATCGCTGCAATATCTACTCCAACAATAGCAACTTTATGCTCTTCCCAAACACCTTGCTTATCTGCATCGATACATAAATTCAATGCAGTCTGGCCACCCATTGTCGGTAATACAGCATCAATATCTGGATGCTTTTGTAAAATCTCCTCTATACTCTCTACCTCTAAAGGCTTCAAATAAATATTATCCGCAATAACCTCATCGGTCATGATAGTTGCTGGATTTGAGTTGATTAAGGTAACAATGATTCCTTCTTCTCGGAGACTTCTTGATGCTTGCGATCCAGAATAATCGAATTCACAGGCTTGGCCAATCACGATAGGACCGGATCCGATAATGAGTACGTGTTTAATGGAAGTGTCTTTCGGCATGAGCTTTTAAGATTTGTACAAAGTTAGTGGTGGTTTGGGCCAAAAAAAAGGTGTTGCTTTCGGCAACACCTATATCTTATTAAAAGGTTTTTAACATGTATTAACCTTTGTAATTTCCTTTATCACTAACAGTCAAACGCTTGCGACCCTTAGCACGGCGAGAAGCCAATACTTTACGTCCATCAAAAGACTCCATTCTTGAACGGAATCCGTGCTTGTTTCTGCGTTTTCTATTACTTGGCTGAAATGTGCGTTTCATAACAATACTTTTTACCCTGCTTGTTCGGGGCTGCAAATATAGAATAGACTTTTGAAATCACAACCCCCTGAAATGAATTTTTTAAAAAATCAGTCCTTGTTCACCAACCATGTGGTACTCACGTTGAAAATACAGCTTATACTCGGCGTTGCTTCAGTGTTTCCGTACTTTTGCTACTACAAATTAAAATGTATGAAAGACTTCTGGAACCAGCGCTATGCCAAAGGAGAATATGCCTACGGCACCGAGCCTAACGCTTTTTTCAAAGCCCAATTGGACCAACGCACCCCGGGTAGATTGCTTTTACCCGCAGAGGGTGAAGGGCGAAATGCCGTTTATGCAGCCATGAAAGGCTGGGACGTTGTTGCTTTCGATCAAAGCGAGTCGGGAAAGACGAAGGCCATGAAATTGGCCCATCAAGCGGGTGTAGCTGTTTCCTATCTTGTAGAGGATGCATTAGCCGTTCACTTTACAGCTGACTTCGATCTCATCTTTTATGGCTACTTCCATGTTCCACCAACGCTTTTACAGCCTATATATACCCATTTGAATTCTTTCCTAAAACCTGGCGGTATACTTTTACTTGAAGGCTTTTCACATAAGAATCTAGGCAGAGGTAGCGGAGGACCACAAAACGAATCGATGCTTTTTTCAACCCATGGTATAACGTCTTTGCTCCATTATTTAGATCCTTTGAGGGTTTGGGAGGAGGAAATTACGCTGAATGAAGGTCCGTTCCATCAGGGCTCAGCTTGTGTCATTCGAGGAATTGGCGTCAAATAACTTCTAATGAATTAATTAGTTGTACCTTTGCACCACGAAACGGGCGTCCATCTTTCCAAGTAGGGTCAAATTTTAGTTTGGGAAGCGCTGACGTTCAAAGGGCGCACCCAGCGGTACTGGGCAACTAAAATTTGGCAGAGCCAACTCCATTTATGGAAACTTTTAAAGACAGTGGTCTACACCCTTCAATTGTGAAAGGCGTAGAGGCACTAGGGTTTGAAACACCTACACCTATTCAAAAGCTCAGTATAGAGCATTTACTAGAACACGAAACCGATCTTATTGCTTTTGCGCAAACAGGAACGGGAAAAACGGCAGCATTTTCGTTGCCTATTTTACACAACCTCGATCCAGATGTACAGCATGTACAAGCAATCATTTTAGCGCCAACGCGCGAATTGTGTTTGCAGATCGGAAATGACATTGCTTCGTACACGAAGTTTATGAATGTAAAAGTGACTGCCGTCTACGGTGGTGCTCCAATCACTAAACAGATTAAAGAATTACAAGGCCGTCCACAGATTGTTGTGGGTACTCCAGGACGTACGTTGGATCTTATTGAGCGTAAAAAATTACGCATCGAAGATGTTCAGTTTTTAGTCTTGGATGAAGCCGATGAGATGTTGAGTATGGGGTTCCAAGACGAATTGGACGCCATTCTCGCCAATACTCCTGAGCACAAACAAACTTTATGCTTCAGTGCAACCATGCCTGAAGGAATGAAACACCTTACCAAGAAGTACCTTAACGACCCTAAGGAAATCTCCGCTGGTAAGCGCAATATTAGTGCATCTAACGTCGCACACGAACTTTATGTTGTGAGTTCAAAGAACACCTACGAAGCTATGCGACGTATCGTGGATTTCAACCCAAACATGTACGGTATCGTATTCTGTAGAACGCGTCGTGAAACCCAGAGTATCGCTGAGCAACTCGTTGGTGACGGCTATCGTGCAGAAGCAATACACGGTGATTTAAGTCAAGCACAACGCGATGACGTAATGAGTCGCTTCCGTCGTAAGAAATTGAACATCATGGTGGCTACAGATGTTGCTGCCCGTGGTATTGATGTAAACGATTTAACACACGTCATTAACGTAAACATACCGGATGATCCAGAGGTTTATGTGCACCGTTCCGGACGCACAGGACGTGCTGGGGCAAGTGGTATTTCTTTGGTGATTACACACGGTCGTAACATGAGAAAAGTCAAAAACCTCGAGCGGATTATTGGTAAGCAGTTTGAAGAGAAAACAGTACCCAGTGGTGATGATATCTGTGGCATCAAAATGAAAGAAGCAATCGACGAGATCGTAAGCTTTGAGCACACAACTTCCATTGATCCTCAGCTTTTAGATGTCGCCATGGATAAATTGGCACATTTGAGTAAAGCAGAGTTGATCGAGCGTTTTGTAGGCCACGAAACATCTGTTATGCTCAGTCGCTACCGCGGCGCACGCGACATCAATGAAAAAGCATCAAGCCCCAAAGAACATGGTAAGCGCGATCGCTCCACGGGTAGAGAAGAAGGCTTTAAAACGGTGGTCATCGATCTAGGCTACCGCCAAAACGTGAATCCAAGCCGCATTATGGGGCTGATTAACGATGCTATGGAAGGAACAAAAGTGCGTATCGGTAAAATCGATATGGACAAAACGTTCACTAAAATAGATATCGAGGACCGTCATGCTGTAGAAGTTGCAGCGCGTTTAAACGGTGCTAAGACCGGATCTTATGTTGTGAATTCATACTTCGAGGAAGGCAGCAGCTCAACTAGAGCAGAGCGCCCTTCGTATGGAGGTGGTAGAGATCGAAGAGACAGCGGCGGCTACAAAGGAAAACGCAGCTTTGAAGTCGGTTCGGACCGCAGAGATACACGCTCAAGCGACCGCCCAAGCGACCATTCAGGAGACCGTCCAGTTAGACGTGAACGCATCAGCGGCGAACGCACTGAAAGACGTGAGCGTTTCAGTAACGACAGAACAAGCGCAGATAGAAGAAGCAGCGGTGGTTTCAATAGAGAAGATAACCGCAGTGGCAGTCGTTCAGGTGGAAGCGCCAGAACAGGTGGACGTTCTTCTGCTAACGGATATGGCAAATCAAAAGCGGGCGGAGGTTATCCCAAAGGATCATCAAGCAGCGCTGGAAGAAGCCGTAGAAGTTTCTAGCAGAAGGCTTACTTTAGATTCAAAGGATTGAAATGAAGCAAGCACAAACAGTATGGATTACTGGAGCGTCAAGCGGTATAGGTGAAGCACTGGCTTTAACTTATAATGCTCAAGGCTACCACACCATATTGAGTGCAAGACGTTCAGAGGTGCTCGCATCGCTCCAAAAGCAATTGGCCCATCCAGAACACAGCTACATACTCCCCTTAGACTTAGAACAACATGAAAACGCCGAAGTTTGGACACACCAAGCTTTGGCGTTTACTGGTTCTATAGATATCTTAATCAACAATGCTGGACTGGGGCATCTCGGCACGGTACTAGAAATGGATACCGCTATAGAACGTAAAGTTTTAGAAGTGAATTTTTGGGGAGCCGTAGCCCTTACGAAAGCAGTACTTCCACAAATGATTGAACGAAATAATGGCCAAATTTGGACCATTGCAAGTATTCTTGGCCACTTTGGATCACCGAAATTAGCGGCTTATGCAGCGAGCAAATACGCCGTTATTGGCTATTTCGAGAGCTTACAGTACGAACTGCGTTCGAGCGCCGTCCATATTGGTATCGTCCATCCAGGTTTCATCAATACTGCCGTTACCTTAAATAGTCTAGACCCGAAGGGAGTGCCTATTCAAAAAAACAGCGTCGCTCAAGAGAGAGGAATGCTTCCAATGGTTTTCGCTCGAAAGTTTTACCAGCAATCGACTCGAATTAAGCCCAAAAGGAATCTTTTCATCGGCAAATACGAAACCTTTGCGGTACCCTTCAAACGATTCTTGCCGAAATTATTTTTCATTGTCTATGGAAAACTGACCGATGTCACGAGACAAAAGAGAAACTAGCCGTTATATTTGAGTTTATAATTTATTTCCCATGGGACAAGGAGTAATCAATCCAAAATATCTCGACGCCAGCTTTGCCGGCGCACTAAAAGACGCTTATGAGAACGCAAAGCCTTGTAAGTATTTGGTCATGGAAAATTTCTTCGCTGAGGAAATTGCGCACGATCTGTTTACCCATTTCCCTTCTATTGACGATTTAAACGTAAAGCGTAAAAGCTTAAACGAGGATAAAAGCGAAGATTATCATTTTGACCGTTGGCACCCTTCCTTTTCAAAAGTTCGAGAGGCTGTTGCATCTAAAGACTGGAGTGACCAATTGAGTCGTATCACAGGCATAGAAGGCCTGCATACTACCACCGATGCTCTAGGATCTGGGGTACATCAGGGAAAAAACGGTTCGTATGTAGACGTCCATATAGACGTAAATATGAATCCGAAGCTAGGATTATGGCGGAGAATTAATTTGTTGGTTTACCTCAACAAGAATTGGAAACCAGAATACGGAGGCGCACTTGAATTGTGGAACAAAGAAATGACTGAATGTGTAGCTCAGGTACCCCCTACGTTTAATACAGCAGTGATCTTTTATACCGACGAAAACAGTCCTCACGGCTATAAGAAAATAACGATCCCAGAAGGGGAGTCGCGTAAGAGCTTCTATACCTATTTTTATACGAAACCAGAAAAAGGCGTTAGTTATCGAGATTCAAAATTTGTATCAAGACCTGACGACAATGCTGCCAAAAAAGTAGCCACGGGTATCAAAGAGGTTTTGAAAGTCAATGGAAAGAAACTCTTAAAAGCACTAGGAATTAAGGATCTTGATTTTCAAGATAAAAATTAATCTCCCCGTTAACCATCCCTATAAAAGCTGCGCTGTGCAGCTTTTTTTTATCCTACATGGATGTTCGCTTTCGGGTATTTAAAGGTATTTACTTCCTGCCGTTGACCGCTCAACGCAAAGGCTAGGGTCAACGTACCTACCCTTCCTATGAGCATGGACAGCATCAAAACCGTTTTTGAACCCAAGTTTAAATCAGCGGTAATGCCGGTGCTTAAACCTACGGTACAAAAGGCACTTACCTCTTCAAATGCCAGGTCGAGTAAATCCATGTTCGGCTCCAAAATGGTCAAGGCGAAAATTCCCAATAATATACTTACCACAGAGAATAAAAAGATCGCAAAAGCGCGATTCATCAATTCCCATGGGATCTGTGTTCTGTAGAGGTTGATATTCTTCTTTCCTTGAATAGTGGCCGAAGCACTCATAAATACCAATGCAAAAGTACTGGTCTTAATTCCACCTGCCGTTGAGCCAGATCCTCCTCCAATAAACATTAAGAAGATCAAGAACAACAAAGCGGGCGTAGCTAATGCCCCTATAGAAACGGTATTAAACCCTGCTGTTCTTGCTGTAATACTTTGAAAAAAGCTGTGGCTAATATGGGCACCGACGTCTTTGCTTCCTGGATCTAAAAAGAAGAAGATCACCCCTCCAAGCACAATCAAAGTGGCCGATACTACCAAACCTAATTTAGTCCCAATGCGGAGTGTTCGCCAGGAACGCAAAATGGGCTGCTTACGCCAAGGCTGACGCAAAATATCTGTCAGCGTACCAAATCCAATTCCCCCGAGTATAATCATGAGTGCGATCACCCAATGCACGCTAAAATTCCATTGTACAGCAGGAGAGGCAAATGAATCTGAAAAGAGGGAAAAACCCGCATTATTAAATGCAGAAATACTGTGAAACAGGCTATAAAAGATGGTCGTACCCAAGGTGTCAAAATCATTTCGCCATAAGATTCCTAGCAATAATGCGCCTGTTCCCTCAATAATTAAAGTGAGTCTGAAAATTGCAGAAATTAGCGACCGAGAGCGTTTTAAATCCTCCCCTAAATTCTCACTCATAAAGTTTTGCTGCCGCATCCCGAAGCCGCCTCGAAGTATAGCAAAGAGTGCCGCAAAGGAAATGATATTTAATCCTCCTAATTGCATTAACAGCATCACAATGAATTGGCCCTTTCCACTTAGAACTTTACTGATGTCTACGAGGCTTAAACCCGTTACACAGCTTGCTGAAATACTAGTAAATAAGGCAGTTAATAGATCGAGCCCAGATTCGCCTGGAATGGTCATCTCCGGCAGCATTAACAAACAAGTACCCAGTACAATTAAGACTAAGAAACTCAATACCAACAGCGTTGGAGGGCTAAGTTTTGAATGAGGTAAGAGCTCCCCTACTTTGCCGAATTCTAGTCCAACGATGACCAGAACATAACATTGCAATACAATCAAAAAGCTTTCTTGGAGTCCAGGTATTTTAAGAGCTAACCCGGCTTGATTGAGCAGCTCAAAACCCGCCAAATTTATAACAAGTATGTCAATGATCAGGAAGAGCATTAATATACTCTCCCATTTACGGTCCTTTAAGAATTGTTTCGGGTGGAAATTATAGAAGAGCTCGAGTAAAAACTTGATGAGGTAATACCCTATGGAACCACGAACTATATATCCGATGATGGTATTCTGGTGGGGCTCTAGCTCATAACCGTGATAAAACACCAATGCAACTAGCGTGCTGAGCGCTACTAAAACGCTACCACGCGAAAGTAATCGCAACATAAAGTCACGGCTATCATATAGCCTAATATTGATGCGCTCTCGTAGCGCATTAAATCGCGATTCTATGCTCAAAATTTTCTCTTCTCTTAATTCGAAGTTAGGACTATTCCTTTAAACGTCCTGTAGCTCAGTAATCTTCGTATGATTTTTCTTCTCGAAAGCTCGAGCCTGTAAGCGTATTGATCGTACTTTTTAGCGCAGCGCGTCGATCATTCAGCATATAGACCTCCCGTGCGAGAATTACGAATGCGTCTCCAAAGTCCTTCGCTTTTTCCTTCAGACGCAGCGCATCCTCGACATCCCACAGCGCTTCGTTGGTCGCCCTTAGGCCGGCTACGGCTTTGTTAAATTCATCTAGCGGATTCGCAAGGCTCGTTATGTGCTGCACCGCTTCTTGCAGTGTATCCCATTCGTTTTGGACATTAAGACGTTTTTCAACGTCCGTAATACGTTCCAATTTTATTGCTAAAATGGAAACCTTATCCAATATCTCGCCGTTCGAAACTTCTATCTTCAAAATAATTGGACTTAGTCCTCTAAATTTGCCACAGCAGCTTTCACTCGCTTGACTGCTTCTTCCAACTCCTCTTCCGCCGCTGCATAGGAAAACCTGATGTATCCGGGTAATCCAAAAGCATCTCCTGGAACTGTACTAACTAGGCCTTCTTCTAGCAGGTACATACTAAGATCGAGCGAAGTCTCTAAAACTTTCCCTTTGTATTTTTTACCTAAAAGAGACGTTATTCTTGGAAAAACGTAAAATGCACCTGGAGGGGTTTCTAGTTCAAAACCGGGGATTTCCTTCATCCACGCAACCATTTTTTCACGACGGTACGCGAACTTTTCCACCATGTAATTCACTGTTGAAGGATCCGCTTCAACTGCAGTTTTACACGCGCGCTGAGCAATAGAATTCGTTCCTGAGGTAAAGTTGGATTGAAACTTTGTACACGCTTTAGCAATCCATTCGGGCGCTCCAATATAACCAATACGCCAGCCGGTCATTGCAAATCCTTTTGATAAGCCGTTAACCGTTATGGTTTGATGGTAGACTTCAGGAAAACTTGCAATTGAGACATGCGCTACTTCTCCATAATTCAGCAATTCATAAATCTCGTCTGAAATTATATAGAGGTTTGGATGCTTTGCCACTACTGAGGCGATTGCTGCCAATTCCTCTTTGCTATATACTGCGCCACAAGGATTGTTAGGTGACGAGAAAATAAGCACTTTAGATTTTGGGGTGATGGCCGATTCCAATTGCTCTGCAGTAATTTTAAATCCACTTTCCATTGCAGTAGGAAGCACTTTAACATCGGCGCCACAGTAGACCGCTTGATCCATATAACTCACCCAATACGGTGCAGGAATGATCACTTCATCTCCAGGATTCACAAGAGCCAAGAAAATGTTTAAAAGGCTCTGTTTCGCACCTGTGCTAATAACAATCTGATCCGCTGTATACGCAATACCGTTATCGCGTTTAAACTTAGCTGTAATACTTTCTCGAACGTCAGAAAAACCAGGTACGGGCATGTAATGCGTATAGTTCTCGACCATGGCCTGAGATGCAGCGTCTTTGATAAACTCTGGCGTATCGAAATCTGGCTCCCCAAGCGAAAGACTAATAACGTTCTTACCAGTGGCACTTAATTCGCGCGCCTTTTTAGCCATCTCGATGGTCATAGGCAGACCCATCTCTTGTGCTCTTTTTGAAAGTGATTGCATGGATAAAGTATAATAAGGTGGCAAAAATAACGATATTTGTATGCCTCAAGACATATTCATGGAAGCATTTATTGAAATTCTAAAGTATACTTTTCCGGCGGCTTTAATGCTGTTGCTCACCTATTTACTGCTATCAAACTTCGTAGATAACGAAGAAAAAAGACGCCAATTCTACTTGCGTAAAGACTTACAGAAAAAGGCGCTTCCCTTGCGTTTTCAAGCCTATGAACGGATTATTGTACTCTTAGAACGCATTAGCCCAAATCGTCTAGTTTTACGCATTAAGCCTGGCTCCTTGGATATTGGCAACTACAGAAAACTGCTCGTAGATGCCGTCCGCGATGAATTTGATTACAACATTTCCCAGCAAGTGTATGTAACAGACAGCGCTTGGAATCACGTAGTGAGTGCAAAAAGCCAAGTGGTTTCTTTAATCAATAAGACAGCTGCAGAATTAGGCGCTGAAGCCACATCAGCTGATTTAAGTAGAAAGTTAATTGAGCTTGAGATGACGGGAGATATCTTCCCCACGAAGGCCGCTATTCTACTGCTAAAGCACGAGGCAGCGAGGAATTTCTAAACCTTTCCCTGAAGGGATTGAACCAGTAAAGCACTGGCTTCGAATGGGTTTAATCGTCCTTCTGCGACCTCTTTGCCCAACTTTTCATAATGCTTTTGCCAACCCTCATTTTTGCTCAGGAGCTCGAAAATACCTTCACGAACTGAATTTTCGAACCAATACGCTTGCTGTTCTTTACGCTTGCCTTCAAACCAGCCTTTTGCCACACCGTGCCTTCGGTAGCGGTCAAAAACCAATTCTAATTCACTAAAACCAGAGCCTGTCAACCCCGAAGTCAACACTACGGGAGGATGCCAATCGTATGCCTTATTTGTAAACAACTGTAAGGCACTGCGAATTGAAAGCGCACTTCGTTCGCCTGCTGCGGTGTTTGGGGGCTCACTTTTATTTACTGCGATGATATCTGCCATTTCCATGATTCCCTTCTTTAATCCTTGCAATTCATCACCAGTACCGGGCATTGCCAAAAAGAGAAAACAATCCACTAGTTTCGAAACCAACGTTTCGCTCTGACCAACGCCCACGGTTTCGATAAAGATGTAATTAAATCCGGCAGCCTCACACAACAAAAGAACCTCTCTAGTCTTTCTTGCGACACCACCTAAGCTGCCGCCTGAAGCACTTGGACGAATAAATGCACGATCATGCTTACCCAATTCCGTCATTCGCGTTTTATCGCCTAATATGGAGCCTTTGCTGATTTCAGAAGAGGGATCGACTGCAAGTACTGCTATTCGTGCATTTGGGTCGGTATTCAACAATGCAGTGCCATATGCTTCAAGAAAAGTGCTCTTACCCACTCCGGGAACTCCAGTAATTCCAACGCGAAAACTCTTCCCAGTATGCGGCATCAATTCATTTAAGAGTGAACGAGCGTTCTTCGTATCTGCCGCCGCATTACTCTCAACAAGGGTAATCCCTTGCGCTAAAGCTGTTCGGTTACCCACTAAAATAGCCTTAGCCAAGTCAATCACAGAGCGGCTGCTTCTCTTCCCTGCTTGTAATTTAGGATTCACCGATGGCGCTTCCTTCACCCCTTGACTGATATGTAATGCTTTCTTTGCCATTACGCCTGATCTATATAGGTTTGTAGGTATTCAAAATCCTTTGTTAGCGCGCCGTTTTCACATTCCGTTGCCCGAAAAAGTATGCGGTCTTTATCTCCGTCAAAAAGCGCTGGAATGACATGGGCCATCAGGTCATTACCGAAACTTAGCGAGGCATCTCTTGGCAACTCACACGGCAGGTTATCTACCGCCATCACCCCAATAGCCTCAGGATCATCATGCCGTACCTCTTTCTCTTCGGCAGCCAGGTAACCATAAAACGGATCGGCAATGGTCGAGGCTCGTAATGTCGAAGCCACCGGACCGTCTATATCGCAGCTGATGTCCGCCACACAGGTAATGGCAAAATCTGGCAGCTTTGCATCTTCTCTCGTAAAAATGAAAGGCGCCCGGCTATCATAGTAATGCCCCGCGATATACAGCTTCGCAAATGGTGCATAACGCATAAAATTACTTTCATAGCCGCTCGGATCCGCAAAGAGTGACTTGCGATCGAAAGGACTTCCGTCGCTCGTCTTGTAATAGTGTTTCACGTCCAACTGGCTCCAAAAACAACCTTCGAACGTATTCACTTCTTTTGGCGTAATTTCTGGAATACCAGCAGCCTGTAAAGTCTCCACAGCACCGCTTGCCACGCGTCCTTTTCCTGTAAGAAGGATGCGCAGATCTGCCGGCCAATCAATACCCTTGAGTTGGTCAAACATTTCTTGCATATCTCGACACTCATGCGCAGGCTTGAGCGCATATTGTCCATATTTCTCACCCCAGCCCCTTAGACCATTATAGGCACCTACCAAACCTGCGAACCGGCCAAATGCCACCAAACGATTTCCGTTCTTCTTGAGCAATTCGTAATCAATCAAACGAATCTTACGATCGATACAAGCGCTCAAAAGCTTTGCATTGTAGGGCTGCTGCTTATAGGTATGAGAGAAAAAGAAATACGTTTTGTTTGGAATCAAATCCTGGATGGGCACCTCTTTTACACCAAACAACACATCGCAATCCGACATATCTTCCTGTAGCGCAATTCCGTGATTCACATATTCCTTATCGGTAATGGCACGAATAGAGGAAGGCTGAACCACCACCTCACAATTGTACGAATTTTTCAATGCCGCCGCATGTGCTGGGATTAACGCAACACGTTTATCTATTGGGACTTTGCCCTCTCTTATTATGCCGATTTTCATATCCTTAAAGATAGTGCAGATTTTAGCGATTATTTCCATAGTTCCTGTGCTGATGTACACATAATTGGCCTAGAATTCGCTTATCTTTGCACCCACAACTTTATGGGGCTGACTGGTTTTGACAGCAAGCCGAAGGTTGATGTAAGCATGTCGAGCGCGGAAGGGGCTGCTCGTTAATACACCGCTTCACTTTTTTTTAACTGGCGAAGATTCTTACGCTTTGGCCGCTTAATCTGACAGGATGTCGATTTTGCTAATCCTATACCAGGTATAGGAGCTGAACATCTCGCAGGAGCCCCCGTCTTGAGGCGACTGATCACGAGGTGTGGAAAATTCAGGAATGCAGCTAGCCTTCGCTTCGCGGGCTAGCCTAAGTATAGAAGATAAGCTGTGATTAGGGTGCTTATGCTCAGAGATCGGTCGAAAATTCAATCATAAGATAAGCATGTAGAAAGCCTCAGGCTTCCTTGTTTGGACGCGGGTTCGATTCCCGCCAGCTCCACTTGGCGATCGAAACAACAGAATAAAGCCAGCGCAATTTCATTGCGCTGGCTTTCTCCTTTCTTGCCGCACTAATTTATAACTAGAAGCTGTATACTATACCATAATACATCCCGTGGTAGAGTTTTCGCATCTGCGGTAAAACGTGTGTTTGAAAACTCGATTGATACCCTATAAAAACCCGGGTTTGATTCCGTTGATAGCTCGTAGCAAGTCCAGCTCTAAACTGTCCTCCATAAACTGCTGTATTCTCAACTGTGTAAACGGCGTTTTCATCTGCCCAGTACGCATCAACCTTTGTACGCAAAAGCAATCCTCCACTTAAAGACGCTTGTAGATCAAAACCTTTAGAAGACAAAAGACTGCGATGAATAGTTAGAGGAATATAAAGCTCATTTATGGTGCCATTTTTTCGAATGGTATGGCGATAGGTACCCGCTAACGTATCTCCATAAATTGGAATAATTGAATCAACAATTCGGCGGTATCCTAAAATACTTCCGGGCTGATACATCGTCCCTTTAAACTCGGAATAGTATTGCATTTGATACCTCGATATCTCGAAATTCGGACTTACACTCAATCGATAAACGTCATTTTCAAAAAGTCCAATTCGCCCCGAGATCTGTATTGAGTTTAGCGCTCGATACTTCGACCTATCATTAGAATTAAATCGGGCACTATGCCAATACAGGTGATTACATTGCATTGCGTAAGGCACATCCAGATGTTGGTTAGGGTACTGTTCACTAATCCTTAATACGGCTCCAAAAAGTGCAGCCCCCTCAACTTTTTTCAAAATCCGAAGGGCAGCTGGATTCAGTTCTGGCGAACTTTTAACTGCCAAATTCAACGGATTAGCCTTCCGATTGAAAGCTATTGAATCGGCTGCAAACGCTGCCTCTTGAACGCCTTTTATTGAAGACGTGTTTAATGTGGAGTGATTTTCATTTGTCTTCGACGCCCTCTGAGACTTTTTGGGCTCATTATATCGACCCCTAGAAAGCCCATCAGAATTAATGTTTTGTTTTTCAACAGGTTGAGACGATTCTAAAACATCAAAAGGTTCGGATAGTTCCGTTCCTTTTTCTCCAGAATAAATATGATAATAGCCGACATAAGCTAAAAGAGCTACTGTGAAAACTCCATAGAACCACAACAAGAAGGCACGACGCTTCTTTCTTTTTTCGCGTTCCTCATTAAAGGTTTTCCAGTTTAATTTTGGATGCAAATTGCTCATAGTTTCAGGCTTTTTAGATAGGTCACAAGACGGAATATTTTAACTCGAGAGTTTGAAATTGAAATTCCCATAGCATCTGCGATTTCTTTGTGCGAAAAGCCAAGTTCAAAGTATAAATTGAACAACTCGCGTTGGCTTTCATCCAGGTGCAACCGGGCTTTCAAAGCATAACTTTCGGCTTCTTCTTCCTGATACATGCGCTCGTAAAGACGTTCAAATTGATCCACAGTAACAAATTGTCTTTTACGCTTGGTCCATTTGAGCGCTCGATGTATTGCAATTTTCGCTATCCAAGATTTAAATGCGCCTTTGTCGGGATTGTAATTTGAGAGCTTTTCAAATGCCTGAATCATAGTCTCCTGGGCTACATCTGCAGCATCATCACGATCCTCTATGTATTTCAAAACTAAATTATAGACGAACGGAACATACGCTTCATAGAGCGTTCGTTCACAAAGAGGTTCGCCGCGGCGAGCACAAGCTAAATAATCAACAAGTTCTGTTTGACTCAACATAAAAGTACACCCCTTGCACACTACTGCCCAAGGGGTGTTTTTGGTTTAGCAAGGGACTCTATACACAACAAATGCGGCATTTACTGTGTCGAAAATACCGGTACTCACCGGGTTAGAATTTTGCCAAATCACCTCTTCAATTGGGCCCGAATAACTGCCGTATATTGAGTCGTTAGTTAATTGGCTAATGGACACAAGCACTTGAGATGCATCATAATCTTTTACAAAATTTTGAGATTCCATCCAACAATCCACAGCAAGTATAGCTGTATCCGAAAGCGAATAGGTACCAACGGTATCTATCGTAGATAACCATCCGAGGTAAAAAACGGTGTCCTGTGCACCGGCAATCACCGAATCATTCATAAAGTCATAATACACACTATCACCGGTGACAACTCCCCAAAAATTCATCGGTAATCCCGGGAATTGACATGCCATTCCAATACCCAGAGAGTTGTAGGTCCAGGTTTGACCGTTGGACGACATTTTAAAACTGATACCCCCGATTTGAGTTGTATCGCTGTTGTCCGGGTCAAAATCAGTACTGTCAATCTCGCCTGGTTCGCAACTCGCCATTAATGCAACGAGTGCCGCAATTCCAAAAAAATACTTTGTTTTCATTTTTTATTTCGTTTACCCTTAATAGGCTCTAAAAACTAAAAACGTTACAGCCAGGTAAAAGTTTTTTTGAAAATTGTTTTGCAGCATTCTAATACTCTTTTCCAACGTAACTTACCACTATGGAGCGAATTCTACTAATGACCCTAGGTTCACGGGGAGATATGGAACCGTATTTAGCTATAGGCGAAGAACTTAGCGATGCCGGACACGAAGTTGCTTTTTGTATGCCTGAACAGTTTCGTGCGCTCGCTTCCGAAGTGAGTCCACACTTTTTCCCGATGACTCACGAATACCTCGACATGATCGATGCGCCAGATGTAAAAAAAATCACGGGCCAAATCGGCTCTGGTTTTAGTAGAATCAGAACGCTATTTAAACTCTTACGAGAAACAAAGCCTATTCAAGAGCAACTGATCCGTGATCAGCGAGATGCAGATCTGAATTTCAAACCGGACAGAATCATCTATCATATCAAATGCGCCTATCCTGTCATGGCGGCTTTACGAGTAAACCGACGGGTGGAATTACTTATCCCAATGCCTTGTTTGGTGCATCCCGTTCGTGAATTACCCGCTATAGGAATGGGCCAATTCAATAATCGATTGTGGAATACATTAAGCTACACGCTCACAAATTCCGCAATCATTTCCCAAGCCGTTATAGGTTACGGTAACAACATCATGAAAGCATGGGATTGGGCACCTCTAAAGCGCCGAGAGGTGAAGCATTTTCTATTGAAGGTAGTCCACGTAGAATACCCCATCTCTAAGCGTCTCTTCCCCGAACCTGTGTACTGGCCCGCACACGTAAAGGTTACAGATTTTCGTGAGCGCAACAAGTCTAAGTACTGGGAGCCTTCAGAAAATTTATTGCAATTCATTGAAAAATTTCCCAAACCCTTGTATGTCGGGTTTGGCTCAATGATCAATGCTAAACCTAAAGAAGTAGGTCAGGCCTTGGTGCAACTAAGCAAGAAACACAACCTACCCATTTTTATCAACTCCAGTTGGGGCGGTATTGAGATAGAAAGTCCTTTACCCGAAAATATCTTTCTGGTAAAGGACATCCCATACGATTGGCTATTTAGTCGCGTTCGCGCAGTAGTTCATCACGGAGGCTCCGGCACTACGCACAGTGCATTGCGGTTTGATAAACCTCAGCTAATTCTGCCGCACATTGCCGATCAATTTCTTTGGAACAACTTAATCCATAACGTGGGTATGGGGCCTTTAGGATTCCCCATCAAAAAGTTTACCCCAGCGCGTTTTGAAAAAAAAGTGCTCGAATTGCTAAAATACTAGCGTCTTCGTGAAGGTCGTTTTCCACGCGCAGGCGCTCCAGAACGAGAATTCCCAGCACTTTGCTTGGGGTCCCGGCTTGTGCGCGGTGCCCGCTGTCCTTGCTTAACCGGGATACGATTCTCCGGTACGGCCCATTCTTCAGTAGCCCCCTCCGTAAACGGGTGCTCTTCAACTAAAGGAACACTCGCTTTGATCAGTTTTTCTATGTCCTTTAGATAGGCTCGTTCATCTGCAGCACAAAAGGAGATAGACGATCCAGATGCCTCTGCACGTCCGGTACGTCCAATCCGATGGACATACGTCTCAGGAATATTGGGTAGTTCATAGTTCACCACATGTTCTAAACCTGAAATGTCGATACCGCGTGCTGCAATATCTGTTGCAACTAAAACGCGAATCGTCCCTTCCTTGAAGCCTTTCAGTGCTTTTTGTCTTGCATTCTGGCTTTTATTTCCATGGATTGCCGCTGCGCTAACTCCCTTTTTATCGAGAATACGTACGACTTTATCACAACCGTGTTTTGTTCTACCGAAAACGAGCACACTCCCCTCTAAGTCTTTTAAAAGATGAATGAGTAGTGCGGGCTTTTCACTTTTACTAACGTAATACACACATTGTGTTACACGTTCCGCTGTTGGCTTTTCAACGGCGATACGAACCTGTTTGTAATTTGGCTTTAGAATCTGACCACTAAGTTCCATTATCGCCTTCGGCATCGTCGCTGAGAAGAACAAACTTTGACGTTTTGAAGGAAGAAGACGGAGTAATTTTTTGATGTCATGAATAAAGCCCATATCCAGCATTTGATCGGCTTCATCTAAGACAAAATGTGTGAGGTTACGCAGATCTATAAATCCCTGCCCTTGTAAATCTAGTAGTCTACCAGGAGTAGCTACTAAAATATCAACGCCACGTTTGAGCTGATCTATTTGAGGATTTGCACCAACACCGCCAAAAATAACGGCAGTGCGAAGGGAAGTCCCTGAAGAATAACGTTTCGCATTTTCAGCGACCTGCAAGGCCAATTCGCGCGTTGGAGTAACCACCAATGCTTTTATGCTTCTTTTGTGATTAGTAGGTGTATCCAGTAAATGTTCTATAATAGGAATGGTAAACGCTGCTGTTTTACCCGTGCCAGTTTGAGCAGTACCGAGCAGGTCAAAACCATCTAAGAGGACGGGTATACTTTGAGCTTGAATAGGTGTTGGCTGGGTATAGCCTTGTTCTTTTAAGGCTGATAGAATTTGAGGCTTAAGCCCCAATGAATCAAAGGTCATATATTATTTTTAGGCTTCCGTTAACTCAACGGAGCACTACAAAGGTAGTCTTTCTGCCGCCAGTAGTCTTTTATTTGGACAATCGATAGTATTACTATTATATTTGTGTGCTGAACATTTGATATGAACAAGCGTTAACTCTACCTATGAATGCATTAAACATCACCATTAGCGCGAAACTATACAGTAAGAACCCTGATGAAACGGAGCTGGGAAAACGCATTCTATCGAAGAGTATCTCTTTGATGGATGAGTTGGGTTATGAGCAATTAACTTTTAAAAAGGTCGCTCGTGAAATCATCAGCACAGAATCCGGAGTCTACCGCTATTTTCAAAACAAACACCAATTATTGACCTATCTCATTAATTGGTATTGGGGCTGGCTTGAAGTGAAAATGGCGCAGGAATTCATATTGCTCAACAGTCCTGAGGAAAAATTAAAAAAAGCGGTCGAACTGTTGGTGCTTCCAATGGAGCAGGACGAGCGTATTCCACATATAGACGAACGTGCATTGCAACGTATTGTAGTCGCTGAGTACCCAAAGATTTACCTTACTAAGGATGTGGATCAAGAGAACAAAGAAGGGTATTTTTTAGGGTATAAAAGAATTTGCGAAACCTTGAGCCAATTGGCATTGCAAATTAATCCGACCTACCCCTACCCACACAGTTTATTTGCGACCATCGTTGAAGCTGCTCAGAGTCAACAATTTTTCGCAGAGCATCTTCCACGTCTTTCAGATTCTTCCGGAGGTAAGCATGAAATCGTTCAATTTCTGATTGATATGACACTTAAAGCATTACGTAAATAATGACTAAAAATCCCTTTCAAAAATTCATAGCGATGCTCTCTGAGGACCGTCGCGACATTCTTTATCTCTATGCCTACGCTATATTTTATGCCTTGGTAAATTTGAGCTTACCATTGGGTGTTCAGGCGATTGTAGGACTTATTCAAGCGGGCACTGTGAGCACGAGCTGGGTGATCCTTAGCGCATTAGTCACTGTGGGTGTTATTGTAGGTGGAATCTTACAAGTACTCCAATTGTCTATTTCTGAAATTCTTCAGCAGCGCATTTTCACCAGAGCCGCTTTCGAGTTCACTTACCGCATTCCAAGATTTCAAAACCAGTCCATTCGTGGAACCTATCCTCCTGAGCTTATTAACCGCTTTTTCGATACGCTCAACGTGCAAAAGGGGCTTTCAAAAATGCTTATGGATTTTAGCGCTTCTGCTCTACAAATTGTCATCGGACTTATTTTGCTAGCTACCTATCACCCGTTCTTCATCACCTTCGGGTTAGCGCTTATTGCATTGCTCGCTGCCATTCTTTATTACACGGGTCCAAGAGGCCTTGATAGTAGCATGAAGGAGAGTACATTTAAGTACAAAATCGCACATTGGTTAAAAGAGATTGCGCGTACCATGGATACGTTCAAACGAGCGGGGCATACTGAGCTCCCATTGGAGAAAACAGATCAATTGGTGGAGCAATACCTCATTCACCGGAAAAAACATTGGCGAGTCTTGATCTTCCAATACGCGAACATTGTTGGTTTTAAAGCGCTTGTAACCCTGGGATTGCTGATCATCGGCGGATTGCTTGTTATTCAAAATGAAATAAATGTCGGCCAATTCGTTGCATCTGAAATTGTCATCATCCTTATTGTCAACTCTGCTGAAAAGCTCATTTTAACCATGGAACCGATCTACGACGTACTGACGGCTGTGGAAAAAATGAGTACCGTTACCGATATTCCGCTTGAGGAAGATCAAGGAAATGTGCTTTTTGAAGATATCGATACAGGTATGGGTGCTGATATTGAGCTAAAAGCCCTTTACTATGCATCAGAAGACGGATCGCGCTCGATACTCTCTAACCTGAATCTCACTATACCTTCTGGCGCAAGAGCAGTGATCACCGGTAAAAACGGTTCTGGAAAATCTACATTACTGCGATTAATGGCCGTTCAATATGAGCCCACGAAAGGAACTGTAAGTTTCAACGGCTACCCATCAGGGTCGCTGAATACTTCGGATTTGAGATACCATGTAGGCGATTGCTTTTTGAGTGAAGATCTTTTCGAAGGGACTCTTTTAGAAAACATCACATTAGGGCGACCCGAAATTGAACTTGAGGATGTCCGTTGGGCGACCGTAGGCTTGGGACTAGAGGGGTTTATAAAAAGTTTAGACAAAGGTCTAGAGACGGCTGTAGGGGCTACCACGCGTCCTTTATCCAGTAGCATTGTGGAACGGATATTACTCGCTAGAAGTATTGTTACACGTCCACGCCTGTTACTATTGGATGATATTTTCCATCTTTTTGACCCAAAAGAGCGGGAGAAAATTATTGACTTTTTGTGGGACGATCGTCAGCCGTGGACACTAGTAGCAGCCTCTAATCTTGAGACCGTTAAGACACACAGTAACCTTACCATTGAACTCTAACAGACGATGCTAAACATAAGTAAACAAAGAATAAATGAGCGCCTCAAAACAGAACGCTATCGAAGCTTTGGACTTTTAGGCAACCCTTTCATAGGACCAAAGGTTAAACGTAATTTCATTATTGCCGGAGTGCTGAGCCTAGCCATCCTCTTTTTACCATGGACGCAAAATATTCAGGCAAAGGGCACTGTAACCATGTTGCAACCGGGTCAGCGCGCCAGTGAAATTCAGAGTGCTATTGCAGGACAGATCGCCCAGTGGTACGCGCAAGAAGGTGATGTAGTCAATGTAGGAGATACCATAGCACGTTTGCGAGAAATCAAGAATGAATACCTCGATCCCCAATTGATTGAACGCACGAAAGAGCAAATTGTCGCAAAAGAAGATGGGGTGCAGAGCTATGAGCAAAAGGTTGAGGCCTTAACCGCTCTAATTCAAAGTTTAAGAATTAATCAGCAAGTTAAAGCCCAAAGTCTTCAATACGATTTAGCCGCATCAAAAGCGCAATCTGAGAGTGATAGTGCCCAATTCTTTGCGGAATCGCAAAATCTAGAAGTTGCAAAAACTCAAGTTATCCGTTACAATCAACTGCTCGAGAAAGGCTTAAAAAGCCGTACGGATGTCGAACAGTACAGAATAAAATTGGCCCAAAGTCAGGCCAAAGCTCAAGAGACCGCGCAAAAGTGGGAGATGAGTAAAAATAAATTGCTCGATGTACGCTTAGCGTTAAAAAACAACACCAATGCGTTTTTAGAGAAAATAGCCAAAGCGCAAAGCGATCTTGCTACCGCAAGCAGCATGCTAGCTGCTGCACAGGGAGATTTATCAAAGTTGCGAAACACCTTGAGTAATTACGAAATGCGCAATGCCTATTATTACATCACCGCACCTCTAAACGGAATGCTCGCGAAAATCACAAAGCGAGGTATAGGTGAAACGGTAAAAGAGGGTACTTCTCTAGGAACCATCGTCCCTACGCTCTATGATTTAGCCGTAGAATTGTACATCAGCCCCATAGATATGCCGCTCATTCATGAAGGCTCAACAGTCCAATTCCAATTTGACGGTTGGCCTGCGATCGTCTTCCGTGGCTGGCCTAATACTAGCTATGGTACCTTCACTGGATCCGTGGTGGCGCTCGATAGAATTACAAACGAAAACGGCAAATACCGATTACTCGTTGCACCTACCGAAGAATGGCCCGAAAATTTGCGCGCTGGAACTGGTGCTCGGGGAATTGCTTTACTAAATACCGTTCCAGTTTGGTATGAGATTTGGCGACAGCTCAACGCTTTCCCACCGGATTATTACGAGCCTATACAGGCTAAAGAACAGGTAGACAAACCGAAAATCAAAGTCAAGCAATGAGAAGAATAAAAATACTATTCATCTTTCTTTGCTCCGCCTTCACAACCCCCTGCCCTGCACAAATGACAGCGGACACCCTCTCTATTGAGCAATTTATACTTTGGGTAGACAGCTATCATCCGCTGATGAAAGCCGTAAATGCCAAGCTTCCTATTGCTAAAGCCGAGCTTTTAAAACGACGCGGCCAATTCGACCCGGTACTCGCTGGTAACTTATCGAATAAAACCTACGAGAACGAAAATTATTACAATCTTCCTTCTTGGTCATTATCCACCGCTACGGCTGGCCCAGTTCGTATCGATCTGGACTGGAACGCAACTGCGGGCCTGTATACGAATCCTCAAGATAAGCTTCCGGAAGAAGGCCTTTTTGCCATTGGGGGAATGCTTGAATTGGGAAACGGGCTATTTACGGACGAGCGACGGACCGCACTAAGGCTAGCAAAAGCCGGTGTTCATCTCGGAGCTGCAGAGGCGGAACTCTACCGCAATGAACTTTTATTCAAAGCTTCAAAAGATTACTGGAAGTGGTTCGAAGCGCAGCAAAATAGCTTAGCGTATTTCAGTGCGCTACAGGCTGCTATGGAAATACAAAACATGACGCGTCAAGCTTTTGTCGCGGGGGACGCTTCCGGCATGGATACACTAGACGCAAACGGTTTAGTAAGCACATGGGAAGCTGCCTATTTCTCTGCACGTCAAAAATCGATTCAAGCCTTGTTTACGATGAGCAACTGGCTTTGGAGTGAAACGGGTCAGCCCGTAGTGCTGGCTGAAAATGTTTTGGCATCCCGCTCCTTGCCTCTGCGAACTAATATCTCGATGCAATTGACCGATAGCCATCCCCTATTCCAATACAACAATGCGAAAGAGCGCCAATTTGAATTGAAAGAGAATTTGGCCAAAGAATACCTCAAACCTAAGCTCGGCGTCGGTGGCGCATTTTTACTGCCTGGAAACTTTGAAACCATACCGACCGCATCGGACTTTAATGAGCGCAATAGAATTGTGAAAGCGAAAGTAGCCGTCCCTCTATTACTACGTGAAGGACGCGGGTATTCCCAGAGTCAATCCCTACAAACAGAACAGTTTAAGTGGGAAAGAGATGCACAGGAAAACGCTTGGACGAATCAACTCAACGCAACGGCACAAAGTATATTGCTGTTAGAAAAAGCATTAGAAGCTAATAAGCGGAATGCCCAAAACATGGAGGCCTTACTGGTTGCGGAGCGCGAGAAGTTGCGAATGGGAGATTCAGAACTACTTAAAGTCAACCTGCGAACGAGCTACTTTGCAAAAGCGATGATTCAACAAGCAGAAGCTCAAAGCCAACTAGGCACAAAATGGGCAGAATGGCTACAACTTTCAGCAGGATACTAAACCGTTTCTCACCTTCAAATTTTGTTACATTGCAGCGTGTTAACTTACACTTTGATGAACAAAACTTGGAATTGGTCGCTGATTGTCGCGCTTGCTGGATTTTTATTTGGATTTGATACGGTTGTAATTTCCGGTGCGAATGCACCCATAAAAGAATTATGGCAAACCTCAGCCTGGTTTCATGGCGTTTTCATCATGTCAATGGCGCTATGGGGTACTGTTTTGGGTTCGCTCGGCGGCGGCGTACCTACGCGGGTTTGGGGTCGAAAGAAAACGCTTATTGTCGTTGGATTATTGTACCTAATTAGTGCATTGGGCTCGGCATTGGCTCCAGATCCCTATCTCTTTTCATTCTTTCGATTTTTAGGTGGTGTCGGTGTTGGCGCCTCTACAGTCGCCGCTCCAACGTATATTTCCGAAATCAGTTCAGCAAGAAATCGCGGGCTTTTAGTCGCATTGTACCAATTCAATATTGTCTTTGGAATTCTCATCGCATTCCTCTCGAACTACCTGCTTGACGGTATATGCGGAGCTAACGATTGGCGCTGGATGCTCGGTGTAGAAGCCATTCCTGCCGCTTTATATTGCCTTTTGATTTTTGGAGTTCCCAATTCTCCTCGCTGGCTCGTGGTCCAACAAAATGATGAAGCCGGAGCTCTAGCTACGCTTCAACTTATTCATGGTGACTCGGGAAAAGCGAAAGCGGAATTGGACGCCATAAAAAAACACACCTCCGAGAAAACCAGCCGCAAGGGTGTTTTCAGCGGCAAATACAACAAGAGCCTCCTTCTCGCCTTTTTACTGGCGTTCTTCAATCAATTAAGCGGCATCAATTTCATCTTATACTACGCACCGGTGATTTTGGAGAATGCAGGATTCGCTTCATCCGATTCCCTCCTCTCTTCCATCGCTATTGGTGGAACCAATTTAATGTTCACCTTCGTCGGCCTTTACCTGATCGATAGAATGGGGCGTAAATCGCTGATGTACATCGGTTCGGTAGGCTATATCATTTCCTTGGCAATGGTGGCCTATGGCTTTAAAACTGATGCTTCGGCAGGGTTCAACCTCTTCTTCATTCTCACCTTCATTGCTTCCCATGCAGTAGGTCAAGGTGCCGTTATTTGGGTATTCATCTCCGAAATCTTCCCAAACAGCGTACGCGCCGCGGGTCAAGCCTGGGGTACAGGCACACACTGGGTGTTTGCCGCGCTGATCACCATGCTCGGTGAAGTCGTTATCGAAGCCTTCCCGGGCTGGACGGTATTCGCCTTCTTCGCAGCCTTCATGGTACTGCAGTTGCTGTTCACACACTTCATGATGCCGGAAACTAAGGGCGTTAGCTTGGAGGAATTGCAAGACCAATTGACCGCAAAGGATGCCTAAACTCTGTAATTTGCAAAACCGAATTAAAAGCCTTTATCGGCGCATCAGCCCAATAGAGGTCACCACTTCATCCGCTTCGCCTGGCAGTACAGTTCGCCAAGGGAAATCGGAATGACCGAGGCCCGTGATCGGCTCAATAGCCACAAATGGGGCATCCGCAGGGCGGAATAGCTGAGTAATTGCAGATAGCGGTTGGATGGTGGTGCCTCCAAGCTCGATGGATTTCATAAAAAAGGCGCCGTCCACTTCTTCGCTCCAATTGAACCCTTCAAAAGGAATTTTCTCGCCCGGATGACTCACTTCGTTCTTTTTCAATCTATGGGCAGGCACTGCCTCCAAAGTTGGTTTTTCATCAACCTTTAAATAGGTATGCCAACCCATGTGGTAAGGCAATTTTTTCTGCCCAAGATTCTCAACGCGTCCGCTAAGGGTTAGGCCGTTCTCATCCAGGATATAGCGAATGGTTAATCGGCACGGAAACGGGTAATAGTCTTTTGAACCGTCATAATTCCAGCTTGCTTGTATACCGTCCGGAAGTTGGGTCAATTCAAATTCCTCCCCAGGCGTTAAGCCATGCAGCGCGGCACGGTGTTTTTTATCGTTAATGGGCCAGTGATATTCGGCGCCCTCAAATTCCATTACAGTCCCTGAGGACATGCGAACCGGAAACGGAAACATCACCGCACCAGAGGCCCATTGGTGCCACTGCGCTCCAAAATCGTGGAGCAATTCTCTCCCTCCTAATTGTAAAGACAATAAAGAAGCGCCTCTACTTGCTACAGTAAAGGCGCCCCATGAATTTTCGAATAACAGGTGTTCTCCCATTATTTTGTGATATCGTAGACTTCTTGGATTTTCTTTAAACTTCCTTCAAAGTCAAAATTTAAATCGATCAGTTCACCATTTCCTAAATCATAAACCCATCCATGTACCTGAGGGAAGTGATTCGCGGCATAGCTCTTTTGAACGAATGCCGTCTTCATCACATTGAAGCATTGCTCCAATACATTGAGCTCAATAAGTCTATTGTAGCGGGCGTGCTCATCCGCTATAGCGTTCAAAGCGTCAGCATGGGTACGGTACACGTCGCGGATCTCTCGCAACCAACCGTCGATAAGGCCTAGATTAGAATTTCCCATTGCGGCGGCAACACCTCCACAATTGTAATGACCACAGACCACTACATGTTTCACCTTGAGGTGCTCCACTGCGTATTGAATAACGCTTTGCGCGTTCATATCCGTATTGACAACGAGATTCGCTATGTTGCGATGCACGAAGACATCTCCAGGCTCTAAACCCATAATTTCATTTGCGGGTACGCGAGAATCCGCACATCCGATATATAAGAAATCTGGCGTTTGCCCTTTAGCGAGATGCTTGAAGAAATCGGGATCCTTTTCGAGATTAGTCTTGATCCAATTTTTATTATTCGCAAAGACTTGACCATACGTATCGTTCATTTTAATGACGGTTTTGTTGAATCTCTAAGCTATGAAATGTTGGGCTCCTTTGAAACTATTTATTTAAAAGGACTGCGCAAAATATATGACTTTGGCTCATAACGTCGCTGAGCCAATTTCAATACTTGCTGAAAAAACCAATGTTCCGAATAGAATGAAAAATAGTTCGCTTCGGGTAATGCACCGTAAGTACTCTTAATTTCAGTCGCTGTCCTGCCTAAACTCACTTTTTCAAATCCGCCCTCAATACCCAGTCGAATCGCATAAAACATAGCGTAACTGTAAAAATCTTGAGGAGTGTTTTCTATTGAACCATAGTGCATTGCCCGCAAGAGCTTCCCGTCTTCAACGGTCGAAATGAAGCCAATCAATGCTCCCTGAAGAAAAAAACCGTGCATTTGGAATGAGGGTCCAAAGCATTCTCGATACATCGCTAAAAGCCATTCTAAATTCTCCGGCATCGCTACTACGCGGTCCGTGAGCGTTGCTGCCAATAACTCCGCTGCTTTTGAGAATTCCGCCTTATCCGCAGATAGCACGCGAACTTCCACACCTGAATTGGATTTTAGCGCTTTATTTAATCGGGCGCGGTACTTTTTTTTCATCTCTTGCCCGTACGACTCAAACGAGGTCCATTGCACCGCAACGGTCATCAATGGATCTGCTTCAAAAGAAGACCAATTTTTATTTGCGCGCATGGGCTCGCTCGTCACGGACAAAAGTAGTTTGACCGGTAAGCGCTGCTGTTTAATAGCAGAGAGCGCACGTGTTGCAACTTCGGGACGTAATACCCAAAATCCTGGAAGCCATGGGCTTCCGACTACTTGGAGAATTCCCTTTCGAATCCAGCGGTTCAAAACAGCCAATCTTCGTTGGCGCGCATATTGCCCAGAACTGCGACGCACTAGGGGCTGCGTTAATGGAAGAAGGACTCCCTCTTCCAGTGTAATTAATCTACCGGGCAACTTGCCGACGATTGCATTTTCAGCGGGGGTATGCATCAAATTAAAATGTACGATATTAGGGGTTCAGTCAAAAACCATGTTTACACCCAACGAGTTCCAAGTTCAATTGTTTGCTGAGATTTTCGGCTCCACCAAAGGTAAATCGAAAATCACACAAGATCTCATGGGTGTTTTGGGCTGTTCGCGTGCTTCGCTTTATCGCAAGCGAACGGGTTCGACTCCGCTGACTGCAGATGAACTCGTTAAATTGGCCAACCATTTCTCGTTGAGTATTGATGCGCTTCGAACGAATACGGAGGAAAATGCACAGATTGTAGTCTGCACCACGATGCCGCCCATTAAGCAATACAGCGACATCGACTTTTACCTAGAAAACACACGAAAAAACCTGGAGCTCGCCGTTCAACAACCCGATGCACAACTTTATTTTACGGCTAAAGAATTGCCCCTCTACCGCTATATGGACCAGCCGACGCTAAGTGCATTTAGGTACTACTTATGGGTAATGGAGAACTTGCGAAGACACCAACGCTTTGACCCTGCGGAAATCCCCTCTGAATTGATTCAAAAAGGTGCCGAATTGACTAAGCTCAGCCAGGGCATTAAAACCACCGAATTCTGGACGGCTAGTGCTTTTGACAATCTCATAGGACAAATCAGCTATACGGAAGCTTCAGGACGAATTTCCAAACGCATTTTAGCGCAGTTAAAAGAAGAATTGCTCTATGTCGTTGATGCATTAGAGCACAACATCTTGAACGAAAAATCCAATGCCGGGGCTCCCTATCAGATGGTCTTGTGTCATTATTTGACGTTGAGCGATGGGGCGCTCATCGAAATTGGCCCGAATTACAGTGAAGTTCTCTTCTCATATGGTTCCATAAATTACATGAAGAGTACGAACCCAAACCTGGTCAACGCTTTCAAACATGGACTGCGCTACCACAAACTAGAGGGACAAACACTAGGATCACTCGATCGCGACATCGTCGATGCATTCACAGAACCCATTCGCGCTAAAATTAATGCACTGTAATGCCACTGGCAATTCGTGCCGCACGTGCGCGGAGCTCGTCCATGGTCTCTTTTTCTGATCGGTCATAGGTCAATATCACACCCATTCTACGGTAGGGACGAGTCGTTGGCTTTCCAAATAGTTTGAAATCCGACTGCGGTTCTTTACTCGCTAATTCCATACCTCCATAAACTGGTACGCCTTCCTTTTCAGCCAATACCACGGCACTCACCGCCGGATAACGCAACTCAATCTCAGGTATGTTCAAACCTAATAAAGCTCTGGCATGTAATTCAAACTCATTGAAGTTTTGATTGCCCGCGAGCGTGACCATTCCTGTATCGTGCGGTCTAGGACTCAATTCTGAGAAATAAACGGCATCGTGACCTAAGAAAAATTCAATGCCCCAAATTCCATAGCCACCCAATGCCTGGGTTACTTTCTTCGCCATAGACTGCGCTTGCTCGAGTTGGGATGTATCCATAGCACACGGTTGCCAGCTTTCCTGATAGTCCCCGCGCTCTTGGCGGTGGCCTATGGGCGCACAAAACAGTGTTTCACCCGATTTCTGAGTAACGGTCAACAACGTGATTTCAGTATGGAAATCAATAAAACCTTCTACAATAATTTCCTTTAAATCACCGCGTGAACCCTCCATAGCATAGTGAAAAGCTGCATCGAGCTGCGAAATATCTTTTACTACACTTTGGCCTTTACCAGAGCTCGACATTAGGGGTTTAACCACACAAGGAAGACCTATTTTATCTACTGCCGCCGTAAACTCTTCCATGCTCGTAGCATATGCGTAAGGCGCTGTTTTCAAGCCCAATTCCTGAGCTGCCAAATCGCGAATAAGCTTGCGGTTCATCGTGAAATTTGCCGCTTTGGCCGATGGCGTTATTTGGATACCCGATGCTTCGAAGTCGTAAAGTTTATCCGTTCGAATACTTTCCACTTCAGGCACAATGATATCCGGCTGGTGTTTGAGGACCGCGAGCTCAAGCGCATCTCCATCGAGCATAGAAAAAACTTCAAATGCATCCGCAACTTGCATTGCAGGAGCGCCCGCATAGGCATCACATGCAATCACCGTACACCCCATTCTTTTTAAGGCAATAACCACCTCTTTTCCCAGCTCTCCCGAGCCCAACATCATCACTTTTCGCATGGCATAACTATTGTAGCTCAAAGGTATTGGTTAAATTTGTCTTCATGCGGAAGTTCATCGTCTTGGTATTCACATTGCTTTACACCCTTGTCGCAACGGGTGCAGTGAGCTATTTGCACTTTTGCCAGCACGAAGAAAGTGTTCATCTAAGCGTGGGACACGAAGACCATTTGGCCATTACAACAGCACCAGCATGTTGTCATGGTATACAAACGACACCCTGTCACCCAACAGAAAAGTCTTTAGATTCCGAAGATTGTTGTGAAACAACGTTTACAGATTTAGATGAAACTGTAACTAATGTTGAATTTGACAAGAACATTGATTTCGGTCTGTTAGAATCGGTACGACGAACGCAAAACATTGAAAACGTCATTGTTCTTTATAGCTCGCCACGCCTAGTTTTTGACAACGGCCCACCGATCTATTTGAAATATCAAAAACTGCTGTTTTACGATTGAATATTGGTGCAGTTTGCCTCAATAAAATCAATCTTAATTTAAACGCAGTAACATGAAATCACTAGTTTTCACATTAGCGCTTTTAAGCGCAATTGGCCTTAACGGGCAGTCAAAATACAACACCACTACTTTAGAGGTAGACGGTCTTTGCGGTATGTGCGAAGAGCGCATCGAAAACGCAGCCTACATTCAAGGCGTAAAAAAAGCCGACTGGAGTCAAGAAACGCACCTTTTGGAACTGATATACAACAGTTCTAAAGTAGACGAAGCAGCCATAATTGCCGCTATCAATGAAGTAGGACACGACGTAAAAAATCATCCTGCCACAGACGAGCAATATGCGAACATCCACGGCTGCTGTCGTTTTAGAGATCCAGACCAAAGAGCGAAGCACGGCTTAGGCGATCCATTGTGTAAGCCGGGTGAAACCAGCGTAAAGGATTCGTCTGACGAGAGCGAACAACAGCTTTAGATGAACACTCATTTAAAATACCTAGGCTTAGCACTTCTGCTGGCCTTCTCGGCTTTTGCTCAGGTTGACACATCGAGCATTCAGATGTTCGAAACACTGGATGAAGTCGAAATAGATCGAGATCCCGGAGTTCGACTCTCGAAAAAATCAGTCCTTTCAAAAGAGCTGATTTCTGAAGTTGAGCTTCGTAAGGCCGCATGTTGTGACCTCAGCGAGAGTTTTGAAACGAATGCTTCCATCTCCGCATCCTTTACGGATGCAGTAACTGGGACTCGACAAATCCGACTCTTAGGTCTCGAAGGACCCTACGCTTTATATACCCGTGGAAATCTCCAAACTATGGGCGGCCTTTCTTCAGTTCTAGGTTTGGCATTAATTCCCGGTGCTTGGATACAAAGTATTCAACTGACAAAGGGTCCTGGCAGTGTAGTAAACGGTGCTGCTGCTATGAGCGGTCAAATAAATTATGAATTGCGTCCCAGCTTTACCAAAGAAAAAGCGCATTTCAATCTTTTTGCCGGGCCCGGACGTTTCGAACAAAACGCCATTTACACCTGGAAACAAAGCGCAAAATGGTCGTCAAATGTTATGGTACACGGAAGACAACAACTCTTTCGTTGGGACGGAAATGAAGACGGTTACCTCGATGCACCCTTATCCAACCATGTCTTTATTCAGAATGCTTGGAAACACCAGGGGGCCAACAGTGAAGCCCAGTTCGGTATCAAAGCCAGTGGTATTAAAAATATTGGCGGTAGCACGCTTTATGGCACTCCAACACTAGTACCTATTTGGTCGCATGAACTACAGACCGAACGCTATGAACTTTGGGCTAAACGCGGTTATTTCCTCGACGGTGGTATCAACAGAAGCATAGGAACGCAATTCTCTGCTACCTACCAGGATCTGAACAGCTATTTCGGTAATCGAATTTTCACGGGAAAAGAGCGACGACTGTACGGTAATCTTATTTTTCAGGATAATATTTTTGATACGCGACATACGCTTAAAGGCGGTCTTGATGCCAATAGTTTTTCCATAAGTCAACAAATGTGGGAAAACGACGGTAGCTATGATGGGCTATGCACAGGGGTTTATGGCGAGTACAGTTATGTCAATTCGCCCGACGGTGAAGGATTCAGTATGATTCTGGGGCAGCGCATTGATGTTCTTAGATACTATCTTCCTTTCTATGTTCCTAGATTACATTTGAAGTACAACTCTGGTCCTTGGGCATTTCGCGGGCAGGCAAGTAGATCGTGGAGAATTGCAACCTTAGGCCCAGAGTATATGGGTTATATGGCCAACGACCGTACGGCAGTATTTCTAGGTAATGGAGGCGGTCCGATCACCGAACCTATAGAAAAATCGAATACGTATGGTATCGGAGTAAATTGGTCGAAGGATGTCCTGTTTAAAGAAATGCAATGGTATGCTGATATATTCTATACCCAATTTGCGAATAAAGTTGTCTTCGATTTTGACGGCAGTACGGATACCTTACTGATAGGATCGCCCGGTGGTTCATATTCGAATGTACAAGAGCGTATTCTTTACAGCCCCTACTCCATTTCTGCACAGGTAGGCGGTCAGTATGAGCTCTTCCATAGAACGATGATAAAGGCATCCTACCGTTATCAGGATGTGAAACAGCGCGACCTTACTGCTTATTATGCGTCTGGAGCGATTGAGGATTATTTTAAGCTAGAAGAAGTCATTCTTAACGTACCGCATCTTGTTTATTTGGGCGCAAGCTACTCCGGTAGAAAAGGAATGGGTATTGAATTAAATGCGACATACAACAGTTCTCAACGCTTACCGCTCATTGGGTACGCAAAGAGAAGCCCTGCTTTTACCATGCTCAACGGTCAAATCAGCAAAGAAGGCCGTGCCTTCGGACAATTCTACATCGGGATTCAAAACGCTTTGAATGTGCGTCAGCTTGACCCCATTGTTGGCGGTAATCTTCCTTTTGATGGTGGTTTTGACGCCTCAATTGTCTGGGGCCCCATAATGGGCCGTCAGATCTACGCCGGCTGGCGCTACGATCTGAAATTTCAAGATTAAAAAAAGGCGCCCATTGGGCGCCTTTTTTGTACTCGCTGCAAAATTTTGCGCTACGCGCTGTTTCGTGATGCATTGATATTTCCGTAAAGCGAACGCACGACCATTTTTTCAAAAATAGCACGGTCTGCTTCACTTAAAGATTGTTCACGCAAGGTGATGAGTGCATACTGCTGTATGACCAGCAACGGCAGCACAATATTCTCACGCAACGCAATAGAAGCCTTTATGCCTGGATTGTTACTCAACAGCTCCGCCTGACCAGAAATTTTTAGCACCCATTGCTGTGTACGTTCAAACTCTTCATTTAATGAGGACCAAAACGCACCAAACTTTATATCACTGGCCATGTACGCCGTTAATGGGAAGAACGTCTTACACATGCTTTGCATGGAGTTTTCTACCAAGGTTCTAAAGAATTTACTCTGGCGGTAGAGTGCTTGCACTTCATGCAAACGTCCGGACTCACTTATCTCTTGCAATGCCTTACCCAGCCCATAGAAACCCGGAATGTTCATTTTAAGTTGTGACCAAGCGCCCACAAACGGTATGGCGCGGAGATCATCTAACTCCAATTTTTTAGCTTGTCCACGCTTCGAAGGTCTCGAACCAATGTTCGCTTGACCGTAGTATTTTAAAGGACTCATTTCCTCTAAGAATTCGGTGAACAACGGATTCTCTTTGAGCGCAGAATAATACTTCAAACTGATATCACTTAGCTCTTCAAGCAGCTGACGTTCGTTCGGCTGAAGAATTTTAGAATCATCGTCAAGCAATAAATTTTCTAAGCCCGCAGTAATGAGTTGTTCCATGTTGAACTGCGCACTTTCTGAAGTACCAAAGTTGCTGGAGATGGTTTGTCCTTGAACCGTTAACTGAATTTCTGAAGAAGCAATGTGCTGTCCTAACGAGGCATAAAAATTATGTGTGTTACCCCCACCACGTGCAGGCGGTCCGCCACGACCGTCAAAGAATACTACATCGATGTCATTCAACTTAGAAATACGAGTGAGGTTTTCTTTAGCTCTGTAGATGTTCCAATTCGCACTCATGTACCCACCATCCTTTGTTCCATCAGAGAACCCGAGCATTATGGTTTGCTTGTTTCCTCTCTGCGTCAAGTGACGGCGGTAATTGGACTCTGAATACAGGGTGTTCATGCTTGCGCCTGCTCCTACTAAATCATCAATAGTTTCAAAAAGCGGGACGATATCTACACTGATTTTCTCATCCCCAAATGCAGTCCATCTGGCAAGTGCAAAAACGCGCGCCACATCCATCGCTCCACGACAATTGGAAATGATGTATCGGTGGGCCCCTTTCGGTCCATTTTTCGCCTGGATCTCCCGAATGACGCGGAAACTTTGTAAGGTATCATCAACTCGATCATCTCCTGTAAGTGTGCCGTCCCAATATGCGTCTAATGCAAAAAGTTCTTCCGGGGTTGACGGGACTTCTAATCCTAATTGGTCCGCGACAGCATCGAAAGCGCGTTTGATCTCACGACTGTCCTGGCGGAGATCTATACTCGCAAAGTGCGACCCAAACAATGCTACACGATCGAGCAACTCCTCTACTAATTCTACGAAAATACTGTCGTGTTGCTCATGCAAATCATTCAAGACTTTGTGCAATGACGAACGGAACATTTTAAAATCCCATTCATCCTGATGGCGAATGCAGCGCAACACCATCTTTTCGATAGCCATTAGATCCTCATAAACACCAGAAAAGGAAATACGTCTTCTCAAGTTACGCAAATCTTCATAATAGCATTGCAACAGGACATCTCGTAATCTATTTGCTACTTGTAATGTGGTATCCACCGAAACATAAGGATTCCCGTCACGATCACCACCTGGCCAAAAGCCTAGATTAATGAGATTGAGCGTACCGTCCCAATTGGGCAATGAACGGCGCATTGCGGCCGTGATATCCCCTGCACTTTGGTAAAAAACATTCTGAAGGTACCAGATCAAATTGATGGCTTCATCGTAGGGAGTAGGCTTCGCTTTTTGAAAGAAGGGCGTCTTTCCCAATTGTTTCAAATACATCCGGATGGCGCCAAGGTCGTTCTCTTGAATGGCTGCAGTCAAATCAGTAATGATGGCCAGTACTCGACCAGGGTAAAACTGTGTAGGGTGCGCAGTAAGCACTGGACGAATAGAGAAATCTTGAAGTCTATTCATCAAATCTTCTAAGTTTCCCGCACGCTCCATACGCATCATGAATTCACTGAGTGAACCTTTACCAGAGAGGTTATTCAGTTTACCGTATGCAGCATCCTCAAGAGCATCTACCAAGACTACTTGTCGCTCGATGTATTGAATTACTTTGAATAGGAAGTTGATTTGCTCCGCTCTATTTTCACCGTCCTTATATTCCTCAAAAAACTGGGCTATTATTTGAACGGGGCTGTGTCCCTCAGCCAATTTTGCCAAACAGAATTCGTTCAATACTGGAATGAAGATTCCCGTATTTTTAATTCCGTCTAGCGGTAGGGTTAAAAAGAGACTGTTGTATAGCTGAAACTTCAGTCCTACGTGATTTTCATAATTCGCCGCACTAAGCGCGAGATTTTCATTTACCTCCATATTAGGGTAGTGTAGTTCCTGTTGCCGCCTGGTAAATAGTATACCATTGTTGACGGTCCAATTTTATAGTAAGCGCTGCTTGCGCCGCTTCTAAATTTTCCGCTTTTGTCGTTCCTACTACAGGCAGTATACCTGAGGGATGCTGTAATAACCAAGCCAGTGCCATGGCCTGTGGCTTCACTTCAAATTCTACGGCCAATGCACTGAGCGCTGAAACAACAGCTTCCGGTAGCTTTCCTCCGCCCAATGGGGACCAAGCCATGGGTACGATCCCATCCAATGTGCACTGGTCTAAACGACCATCATCGAAAGCACTAACGTCTTTTACAGAAACCTCCAGCTGATGTACCCCAACAGGAACGGTACTTTGAAGTAATTTCACTTGTGACGGCGTAAAGTTACTGACGCCGAAACTGCGCACTTTTCCGCTGGTGTAAAGCATCTCAAAGGCCTCCGCTACTTCATCCGGATCCATCAAAAGGTCTGGACGGTGCAAGAGCATCACGTCGAGATAATCGGTTTGTAGGTTTCGAAGACTGTCCTCTGCGCTTTGTAAAATGTGCGACTTCGTAAAGTCATAAGCCTTAATGTAGTGCCCCGGCTTCTGATCGCAAACGCGAATGATACCGCATTTAGTGACCAATTCCATTTGTGAACGCCACTCTGGATGCAACTTTAAGGCAGCGCCAAATTCAGCCTCCGTAGTGTGATCTCCATAAATATCTGCATGATCAAAAGTGCTCATTCCTAGGCTCATCGCCTTTTCAATCATGGCCTCATATTGCGCAGTAGTAAATTTGGCATCCCAGATTCCCCAGCGCATGGTTCCTACCACAATATCACTCATCCAAGGTGTACTATACATAGCTTCTAATTGAGCATGCAACATAAGGAATTCTTTACACTACTGCAGCCTAATTCGACGTTGCCATTTACCTGAAACAAACCGAACTGTACCGTCCTCTACTATACGTTCTTCTGTTTCCGGAACGACTAAAGATGAACCATCAGGGTGATCCTCACCGAGCCAATACACTTTATGCGGACCCGGCCCCTTTAATGGTAACGGTTGATTTCCTGAGTACAGATTGGGCGGAAGAAAAAAGTAACCGCTACTGCCTGTGGCATAGAGGGTCCCATTGCCAAAGGCCACGATGGGATAATAAGAACTCAAGGGATAATGGGCGAGACTCAGGTTCGCGCCGGCTTTTCGAATGGCTACGTGAGGCACGAGGATCGTTGAGGGGGTAATGACATCGCAACAGGTCATTATTTGAGTCTGAAAAGTAGAATCAATGACCAATTCACAGGTGTAAGCAGCCGCATTCTTTCCAGTGGTTAGAAAATCAAAAACCACCTTTTGCTGCTGACCTGGAGGACTTTGAAAACGCAATTGTTCACCATTTTGATCGGTTTCATCTAAAAAACGGGGGGTGAAAACGGCAGAATTTTCATCTTCATCGTTAAAATCGAATCGGTCGAAAGTTGGATCTTTCGAGATTGTTAAAGGAACCGATTTATCCACAAAAACGGCTGTATCACGCTCATTTTGAGCGAATAAACATTGGTTTGCGCCTATAAAAATAAGGCAAGAAAAAGCGAGGCAGCGCCCTACAGGCACCGATTGAGGTAAGCATTCCATAATTAAGGGGTTTAGGTTAGTAAAAACTGCTCCTTAATAAGTTAGTCTACGACCCTAAAAGAGTCTACTTTTGCGCCTTAATAATTTTCGGCACATGAACTTGCGCAACATTGCTATTATAGCCCACGTCGATCACGGTAAAACCACCTTGGTAGACAACATGCTTCACACTGCGAAGCTTTTCCGTGACAACCAACAGGTTGACGATCTATTACTAGACAACAACGACCTGGAGCGTGAGCGCGGGATTACCATTTTGTCTAAAAACGTTAGTATTCGTTGGAAGGATACTAAGATTAACATTATCGACACACCGGGTCACAGTGACTTTGGTGGTGAGGTTGAGCGTGTATTAAACATGGCCGATGGGGTAATTCTTTTAGTAGATGCCTTTGAAGGACCTATGCCACAAACGCGATTTGTCCTTCAAAAAGCGTTGTCTTTAGGTAAAACACCTATTGTGGTGATCAATAAGGTGGATAAACCCAATTGTAATCCAGATTTGGTGCACGACCAAGTGTTCGAATTGTTTTTCAACCTTGATGCAACAGAAGAGCAACTCGACTTTGTGACGGTTTACGGTTCAGGAAAAGAGAAGTGGATGGGACCAGATTGGCAAAAGAAGACGGAAGACATTACTTACCTGCTAGATACTATTGTAGAGACCATTCCTGCACCAGCAGTATCAGAAGGTCCTTTGCAAATGCAAATTACGTCGTTGGACTTTAGTTCATTTACCGGTCGTATTGCCATTGGTCGCGTTACTCGTGGTAAGATCACGGAGAACATGCCCATTGCATTATGCCATAGAGATGGAACAATAAAAAAAGCACGCATCAAAGAATTGATGACGTTTGAAGGCTTAGGGAAAGCTAAAACGAATGAAGCCATTGCAGGTGAAATTGTGGCTGTAAATGGTATTGATGGATTCGAGATTGGCGATACCATTGCTGACCCTGAAACCCCAGAAGCTTTACCTACAATGGAAATTGACAAGCCGACCATGAGTATGTTGTTTTCCATCAACAACTCTCCGTTCTTCGGTAAAGAGGGTAAGCACGTGACTTCGCAGAAGATTCGCGAACGCTTGCAGTTGGAAACAGAGAAAAATTTGGCACTTAAAGTTGAAGATACCGGTGCTGCTGACCAATTCATTGTACACGGTCGCGGTATCCTCCATTTAGGGATCTTGATTGAAACCATGCGCCGTGAAGGCTACGAATTGCAATTGGGGATGCCTCAGGTAATCTTCAAGGAAGTAGACGGTAAGAAGCACGAACCCATCGAAGAGTTAACCGTCGATGTACCGGAAGAAAGTGCCGGTAAAGTCATCGAATTGGTCACCAAACGCAAGGGTGAATTACTCGTTATGGAAGCGAAGAATGACCTTACTCGTTTAGAGTTTGAAATTCCTTCACGCGGTATCATGGGTCTTCGTAACAACGTACTCACAGCGACAGCCGGTGAAGCTATTATGGCGCACCGTTTAAAGGAATACCAGCCTTACAAAGGAGATATGGACCGTCGTATTTCGGGGGTTCTTATCGCTAAAGAAGCGGGAAAAGCCAGCACGTACTCCATGGACAAACTCCAGGATCGTGGTAAATTCTTTATCGAACCAGGCGAACAGCTCTATGGCGGTCAGATTGTTGGTGAAGCGAATCGTCCAGGTGACCTCGTTGTTAACCCTTGTATCGCAAAACAATTAAACAACATGCGCGCCGCAGGTAAGGATGATAACTCTGCCTTATTTACACCGATCAAATTCAGCTTGGAAGAAGCAATGGAATACATTGGTGCGGATGAATATGTAGAGGTGACACCGGAAAGTATTCGTTTGAGAAAAATCTTATTGAACGAGAGTGACCGCAAGCGTCAAGCTAAATAAGCGGACCCTATACTATTGCATAAAAAAGCCCCGCGTTGCGGGGCTTTTTTTATGCTTCCATCTCAATGAGAATATCCAATATGGCGGTTGCCGCTTGGGCTATTTTTGTACCCGGACCAAATATCCCAGCTACGCCCTGATCGTACAGGAATTCATAATCTTGAGCCGGTATTACACCACCCACGATCACCAAAATATCCGCTCGACCGAGCGCCTTCAATTCTGCCAACACAGCAGGAACTAAACTCTTGTGTCCAGCTGCTAAGGAACTTACCCCTAAGATATGAACGTCGTTTTCTACCGCCTGCTTTGCGGCTTCTTTTGGGGTTTGAAAAAGCGGTCCCATATCCACATCAAAGCCTAAATCTGCAAAAGAGGTTGCCACCACTTTGGCACCACGGTCGTGACCGTCCTGACCCATTTTTGCAACCATTATACGCGGCCTGCGTCCAGCCTTTTCAGCGAATCGGTCAGATGCCAAGAGGGCCGCCTCAAAATCCTTATTCATTTTCATTTCATTAGAATAAACGCCACTGATCGTTTGAGTTTTCGCTACATATCGGCCCCAATTTTCCTCTAAAGCAGCGGAAATCTCCCCGAGCGTTGCACGAAACTTCGCTGCTTCTACAGCCAAAGCCAGTAAGTTTCCTTTTCCGTCCTTCGCACATTTTGACAATGCCGTAAGTGCTTTATCGACTGCTTGCCTGTCGCGCGCCGCACGCAGGGCGGCTAAGCCAGCCACTTGGGCTTCACGCACTTCATCCCCGCGCACCTCTAAAATATCCAGTTCGGCGCGCGCACCATTTTCAAATGCATTTACACCCACGATAATATCCGATCCGCTATCGATACGTGCTTGTTTTTTTGCTGCAGCTTCTTCAATACGCAGCTTCGGTATACCCGCTTCAATCGCTTTCGTCATTCCCCCTAATGCTTCAACTTCCCGCATGAGTTCGGAGGCGCGATCGATCAAATCCGCGGTAAGTTTCTCCACGTAATACGATCCACCCCACGGATCTGCCGTAAAGGTGATATCGGTTTCTAATTGCAAGTGCAATTGTGTATTTCGCGCGATTCTTGCGGAAAAATCTGTAGGAAGCGCAATGGCTTCATCCAAAGAGTTGGTGTGCAAACTTTGCGTGCCGCCCATAGTTGCTGCCATGGCCTCAATAGCCGTGCGCGTAACATTATTGTACGGATCTTGCTCGGTCAAGGACCATCCCGAAGTTTGACTGTGGGTGCGCAACGCCATGGATTTGGGGTCTTTAGCACCCAATGCTTCTAAATGTTTCGACCAAAGGAATCGGGCCGCGCGCATCTTCGCAATCTCCATAAACGGATTCATTCCTATGCCCCAGAAGAAGCTCAAACGTGGTGCAAAGGCATCGATATCTAAACCGGCATCCATGCCTGTTTTAATGTATTCCAAACCGTCACACAAGGTATATGCCATCTCTATATCGGCCGTAGCTCCCGCTTCCTGCATGTGGTAGCCAGAAATAGAAATACTATTAAACTTCGGCATGTTCTTGCTCGTGTACGCAAAAATATCCGAGATGATGCGCATGCTTTCTTTTGGCGGATAGATGTAGGTATTGCGGACCATAAATTCCTTGAGAATGTCATTTTGAATGGTTCCGCTTAATTGGTCCAATTCAACCCCCTGCTCCATCGCCGCTGCGATATAAAACGCCATGATCGGCAAAACGGCGCCGTTCATCGTCATCGATACAGACATTTGGTCTAATGGAATGCCGTCAAACAGCACCTTCATATCCTCAACGGAATCTATCGCAACACCTGCTTTACCTACATCGCCAAAAACCCGCTCGTGGTCACTATCGTAGCCACGGTGGGTAGCCAAATCAAAGGCTACAGACAATCCTTTTTGCCCTGCCGCTAAATTTCGACGGTAAAAGGCATTGGATTCCGTCGCAGTAGAAAACCCCGCATACTGGCGTATGGTCCACGGTCGACCCACATACATGGATGCATAGGGTCCACGCACGTAAGGCGGTGTACCGGGTAATGTCCCCAAATGAGTTACCCCTTCAAGGTCTTGGCGCTGGTAGTTCTTTTTTACCACGATTTGTTCCGGCGTAGTCCACTTCGTATTTGTACCCATACCTACGCTTTTTTACCGTATTCTTTCTCCAATGCAGCTGCCCAACGAACCGGGCGCAATGGTTCTATCTCACATTCCGAAAACTGCTTTTGATGTACTGCGCGACTCACTGGTGCTTCAGGCTTAAACCCTTCCGGGAATCCGTCTACAGCAGGAAACTTATTCACTCCTAAGTAGTCACTTGGGGCAGCTTCGCTCGCCTCCGTCCAAATTTTATCTTGAATCCAATTCGACTTGAGCGCCGTCAAGATCCCGCCCATTTCGCGTACCTCTTGCGCTATTTCCCAAGCCGATTCACACAACTCTTGAGTCAACGTCTCGATAAAATAAGACCCTGCCGCAGGATCTTCAACCCGGTCCAGGAAACTCTCGTAGGCAAAAAGATAATGCTGATTCAACGCCAATCGCTCAGCCTCTGCATCATTTGCACCCAGCACCGCTGTATAAGGGCGAATCTGTAGGGCATCCGCACCACCTGTAATGGCGCCAAAGGATGCAGAGGCCGCACGTAAAAGATTTGTTTCTACATCCAATGCACTTTGCTGTTGAATGCCGGTTTCTGCGTAGATCTCTAAGTGCACTTGTGGCAGGCCGTACGTCTCAAGCAATCTGCCCCAAAGCAAACGCATGGCGCGAATCTTCGCCATCTCCTCAAAGAGGTGCGTGCCCGCACTTAGTGCCAACCAATACTGTTCTAACCCAACCTCGCCAAAGGCATCGAGGTAAAAATCTAGATGAGCTAGTGCTAAGCCTAGTTGCGTCGAAGCTGAAGCTCCGCATACACCATAGAAATTCGCATTGACGCACATGTATTTAAACTGTGGCGGGGTCAACCTGCTTAGCTCGCCAAGGTCGTACATTTTCGCTTCATCCCAATGTCCTGTTCTTGCTGCAATTTCAACCGGATCAATGTTCACGAACCCACTCATTTTATCCAGCGGTAAAATCTCGTTGTGCGCGTGATGGAGTAAGGCTTCCATAACTTCAGGACCGCTCCCTTCCACCACGAGCCCTAAGTAGACGTAGCGCAAATCAATATCGCGAAGAATGCGTGGCAAATACTGGTGATCGTACAGGTAAAAAAGCAGACCACTGGCACCGTGCTTCAATCGCTCTAATGCCCAGTCGTTCGCCGCAAATTCTTTCTCAACGGCATGCTCTTGCACCATTACCCACCAAGGGTTGGAGCGAAAACCGGGCTGCTGCTGGTCAGGCGCCTCGGTATACAGTGGTGCCACACGTTTTCCATGCGGATAGGCGCGGTAGGTTGTTTCAGTCATCCTTTGAGGATTCAAATTCTATGATGGTTATATCTTCACCTTCGCGGTGCATGCCAAAGTTTTCACGAGCATATCGTTCAAAAGCCTCAGGGTCGGTTACCAATTGCTCTAAAAGCGTTTTATCCCGCTCGAGCGCCTCTTCGTAAAACTCTATATCGTTCTCGAGATCGTCGATCTGCGCAGTTAATTCAGCGTGAATAAAGTAATTATTCGTGTCCAGAAAAATCATCCAAATCACAAAACTGATTCCCGTCAAAAAGTATTTATTCAGGAGGATTTTTGCCGCTGGATGTTTGAGGATTTGTTTCATCATTCCTAAGATACTACATGAATTTAGGTTGGCCTACAATTGGTCCGATTTCTCTTCATCACGGACATCTCTACCCATTACATCCTGCAGCTTGATCAGCTCAGCATAGGTGCCTGCTTCCTTCATCAACGCCTCGTGTGTACCGCGTTCAATGATTGCGCCATCCTCCAAAACGATGATTTGATGCGCCTTGCGGATGGTGCTGAGTCGGTGCGCAATCACCACTGAGGTGCGCCCTTTCATTAATCGGTCCAGCGCCTCTTGAACTAAATGTTCACTTTCGCTATCTAAAGCACTTGTAGCTTCGTCAAGAATCAACAACTGTGGATCCTTTAAAAGCGCTCGAGCAATAGCGATGCGCTGACGCTGACCACCACTAAGTTGAACCCCTCGATCTCCGACAGTCGTTTCGAGACCCTCTGGAAAGCCTTCGATAAATTCCCATGCGTTGGCCTCCTTCGCTGCCTCGATAATCATTGCATCAGTGGCCGCTGTATTTCCGTAGGTAATGTTTTCACGAATGGTACCTCCAAAAAGCAAAACATCCTGAGGCACCAGTGCCAGCGCACTGCGCCAAGACTGTAAATCAAGCGCAGTAACCTGCTTACCATTTGCCGTGAACTCCCCTTCGAATGTGGTATAAAAGCGCATTAATAGTGCGGCTATAGTCGACTTTCCTGAGCCACTTTTACCGACTAATGCCAGCGTTTGACCTTGCGGTAAATCGAAACTCAAAGACTTTAAAACGGGAACATCGGCGCGGGTAGGATAGCTGAACTTCACCTCTTTCATCGCAATAGACCCTACTTCGATTGGTGGTGCAGGTGCTTGTACCGGCTCCATTTCTAGCGTTTCATCGAGCAGTCCGAAGATGGTTTCCGTGGCACCGATGGCCTTTTGTAATTGGGCATATACGTTGGCCAATCCACCAATAGAACCACCGATGAACAGGGCATACAAAATAAATTCATTGAGTTTTTCTGCGGCCAATTCTCCATCATGCACCATGCCTGCCCCGAACCAGATGACCAATGCGATTGCTCCAAATAACCCAAAAGTGATGAAACTAGAAAAAGCACCGCGGTAATAGCCACCCTTTACGGCAAGACCTACAACATTTTGAATACGTTTGGCATAACGACTTCTTTCCCAGGCTTCGTTAGCAAAGGCCTTTACCGTTTGAATCCCCGCAAAAGTTTCTTCAACAATGGTATTCGATGCCGCAACTTCGTCTTGCACGCGTTTCGCGTATTTGCGAATAAAGCGACCGAAAAACAAGGTGACAATCATGAACGGTGGAATAACCGCGATAATAAATAACGTGAGTTTAATGGAGGTAAACGCAAGAATAGTAATCCCGCCAATAACCATGGACAGCCCGCGCAAAAATTCTGCTAATGTGGTCGTCAGCGTTTCTCCAATCTGTGCCGTATCCGAAGCAACACGTGAGTTCAACTCTCCTACTCGCCTGCTCGAGAAAAACGCCATGGGCAAGTGCACCAAATGGCCGTACAAATCTTCCCTAAGCGCAGCCAGTGCGCGCTCTGTAACGATCACAAAAATCACCACTCTGAAAAAACCCGCCACACTTTGCAGCGCCAATAGCCCCATCATTTGAACCATATTGCCGCGTAAATTCTCCGCAGAGGAAGACATAAGCCCTCCCAACAATTTCGGGAACAATAGCGAGGTCCCCATGGTTATGAGGAGGAAGAAGAAGCCGACGATCCACAAAACACGGTGTGGACGTAGGTACGAAAAGATTTTACGAAGCTGACTTAAGTCCTTTAACGATAGCGGCTTCCTTTTTTTATCGGTGCCGTCTTTACTGGTATTTCTTCTTCTACTCATAACTGCGAAGTTAAGCCGTATGGCCTACCTTTGCGCATCAAATTACAAACAATGGCGGGAGCAGAAAACATTAAACCGTACGATAGCGAATCAGCAAAAAAAGAGCAGGTAGCTGAAATGTTCAACAACATTTCGAAGCGTTACGATTTACTCAACCACCTATTGTCGCTCAACATTGATAAAGGATGGAGACGCAAGGTGGTCAGCATGGTTAAAGCGGATGCTCCCACTTTAGTGCTCGACGTAGCTACCGGAACGGCAGATCTAGCCATTGCGCTAGCAAAAGGGACCGGTGCGGATATAACCGGCGCTGATATCAGCGAAGGAATGCTCGAAGTGGGTCGCGGAAAAGTCGCTAAAAAAGGGCTAAGCACGAAAATTGTCTTAGAGCTCGGCGATAGTGAGAACTTGCCATATGCAGATGCGACATTTGATGCCATTACCGTTGCCTTCGGAGTGCGTAATTTCCAAAATTTGCACAACGGTTTGAAGGATATGATGCGCGTGTTAAAGCCCGGTGGCCAATTGGTGGTGCTGGAATTCAGTCAACCGCGCTATTTTCCCTTCAAACAGCTCTATTGGTTCTATTTCAAAGCTATTCTGCCTACGGTCGGCAAACTGGTTTCAAAAGATCCGCGTGCTTACACGTACCTTCCAGAGAGTGTTGAAGCCTTCCCTTACGGAGCTGCATTTGAAAAAGAACTCGAACGTGCTGGCTTAACACCGAAGCGCACGCGACCTGTTACTTTTGGCATTGCCACCATCTACCAGGCACGAAAAGAGGCCTAAGAACGTTCTAGTAAGAATGAATAAAAAAGTACTCATTTGGGTTGTTTTGTGCGCACCGGTACTCGCCTCTGCACAATTCTCGAGATTACGGAACCAACCGTTGTTCGATAAAACACCCTTGCATTTTGGCTTTCACATTGGGTTGAATTGGTACGATTTTAATATGGATCTTGCAGACCTCAGCGAACAACCGGACCTGTTCGGAGTAACGAGCGAGGCGCTACCAGGCTATAATATCAACATTGTATCCAGCCTGCGGTTAACGGAACATTTAGATTTGCGTTTTACTCCAGGGTTCGCCGCCACCGTGCGCAACTTGCACTTTGATATGGTCAATCCGTTTACGAATGAACGAGCGATCATTACCCGTCAAATCGAAAGTTCCTATGTTCAATTTCCATTTCATTTGAAATTCAAAAGCGTCCGAATAGACAACTACAGACTCTACCTCATGGGCGGTCTGCGCTACACTAATGATCTTGCTTCAAAAGCGAAGGTAGTCGACGATGGTTTGTTCAAATTGCAGCGCCATGTTGCAGATTATGAAGTGGGTTTCGGTGCTGATTTTTATTTCGAATACTTCAAATTTTCTCCACAAATACGGGCTGCTTGGGGATTAACCGACCTTTTAGTGCAGGACGGCACACCACAAGTCGAAGCTTTTGATGTCCTGCGCAATCAAGCCGTTTTGATCAATTTCACCTTCGAATAGTGGGTACCGGCATCCGCTACATGCTCATTTCAGTGGGCTGCTTCGCTGCCGTCAACCTGATGGTGAAGTACTTGCCGCATTTACCTGCGACAGAATTGGTCCTCTTTCGTTCGCTGATCACCTTTGCAATCAGTTATACCCTGCTCAAACGCAAAGGCATCTCTCCTTGGGGCGTAAACAGAAAGTGGTTAGTTGTTCGGGGAGTAGCAGGAACGACAGCACTTACGGTATTCTTTTACACCATTCAAAAAATGCCGCTAAGCGCGGCCGTAACCGTACAATACCTCAGCCCATTCTTCACCGCCTTCATTGCCGGGTTCCTTCTCGGTGAGCGTACACGATGGGCGCAATGGTTCTTTTTCCTAATATCCTTTATCGGCATCGTAGTTGTCAAAGGTTCAAGCGCTCAGATACCGCCTGCGCTCCTTGCCTTGGGTGTTGGCTCCAGTATTTTTTCAGGACTCGCCTACAATGCCATTCGAAAACTGAAAGACGAACACCCGCTGGTGGTGGTGATGTATTTCCCACTCGTCGCCACACCTGTCATGATGGTCTTTAGCCTATTCAATTGGGTCACTCCTTCCGTTCCAGATCTCGCCTTACTTTTCGCCATTGGTATAATGACACAATTTGCCCAATTGTATATGACTAAAAGCTACCAACTGTCCGAAGTGAACACTGTCGCTCCAATCAAATACATTGGCGTCATCTTCGCTTTAACTTGGGATATTGTACTCTTTGATTTTGTTCCGAACGGCCAGATGTTCCTCGGAATCGCATTGGTTATAGGAGGAGTGTTATTGAACCTACGATTTAAATCGCGTTTGAAGCGGTCGCATAGGCATACAGCAGCGTAGCTCCACTGATGGCTACGTTTAAACTTTCCATCTTAGCAGCATTTCCCGGGAGCGTCACTTTATCTCCCACGGCTTTAAATGCATCGTCACAGCCCTGACCTTCGTTTCCTAAGACCAAAATATCTTTTGCTGTCCAATTCATTTCAGCAGCCGGCGTCCCATCCATATCCGCTACAAGCAATCTCCTGCCTTTCGATGCACTCCATTCCACCCATTCCTCTGCACTCTTCTCCACGCACTGTACATGTGCCAACGCACCCATGCTTGCTTGAACCACTTTGGGATTAAACACATCCACACTGCCTTTCACTAAACCAATGTGCTCCACACCATACCAGAGCGCAGTACGCAGCAGCGTACCCATGTTTCCTGGGTCCTGAACACGATCGAGTAATAGAATAAATCCCGCGTCTACATGGAAATCCCCTAAACGTTCGGGCTGTTTGAAAAGTGCCAATACTGGACTGGGCGTTTCTAAAAAACTTATGCCTTTCATTTCTTGCGAACTAATGGCATGCGTATGCGCTACTCCTGCAAACGCCTCCAAACTGCCTTCAGTCTGGAATATATTTTCCACCGTTAACCCCGCACTCACTAAATCCGTGACTAACTTCAAACCTTCCGCTACAAATAGTCCCGACTTTTTTCGGTTCTTGCGTAAAGCAAGGCTGCGGATTAATTTTTCTTGATTTTTAGTGAGCACGTTGACCAATTTTACAGCTAAAATACACCGCTTTTTCTACCCCGTCCTCTTCGGGGCAGCACTCTTGTTCACTACATCGAGCTGTAGCGGCTTGCAACAGGCCTCGAAAGAAAAGCCGTTGCTAGTAAAAAACGACATTCGCATCAACGGGCGTCCTACGCTCAGCGATGAGGATTACGACATCATGCGTCAACGCCCGAACAAGGGTTTAGGCAATATTCGAATGTTTGTGAGTTTGTACGGACTGGGAAGTAAACTGGGCGAGAACGCAACGGGGAATTGGCTCAAGAGAATTGGCGAACCTCCGGCGTATTTTGATGCTAAAGCTTTTAATGCGACGGCATCCCAGCTCAAACAACACTACTTCAATTTGGGCTTTTACCAAGCCAGCGATACCGCATTTACCGAGCAAAAAGGAAAAAAGGTCATTGCGCATTACCACATCACCACTGGACCGCAATACAGCATATCGGAATACTCCCTTCGTTCTACCAGCCGCTTTATTGACTCAGCACTCGCGCATTACCCTAAGGGCTTAGAATCCACCGATGCATTGGACGCAGAACGCATCGAAGAGGAGCAATTGGCCTTGACTAATTTCCTTAAAAACCACGGCTACTATACGGCCCAATTAGGCTGGGTCTATTTCGAGATCGATACCACGGCCGGACCTCATACCAGTGTTATTACAGGAGTCGTTGATCCGTTCATCTTCGGTGGACGGGACGAACGTCAGCGGATTTCAAAAATCACAGTCCGTCCCACCTATTCTTTTCAGCTTTCAAATAACGTTAATGACAGTACCAGAACCGTTCACGGGATAGACGTTCTCCAAAACGACCGACGATTCCGACCTGGATTTATCGACGAACAAATTTATCTCGAACGCGGCGCCTATTATGATCAAAACCTGCTCCGTTCAACCTATAGAAACCTCAATAGTCTCGGCGTTTTCCAAACGGTTGAATTCAATGTGCAACCCAAAGACAGTGCCTTGCACGCTACGCTCAATCTCGTGCCCCTACCTAAACGTTCGGTCAGTGCGAATCTCGAAGGATTGGGAAACAGCGGAAGTTTAGGGGTCGGTGGTAGTTTCAATTGGGACAATAGAAACCTCTTTAAAGGTGGGGAAACCCTTAGGCTCTCGCTCGGAGGTGCCCTCACAGAACAACGCAATTCGACCAATACCAGCTGGCTCATCGATGCGCGCGAACTCAATGCAGGAGTAGCTTTACAAATTCCTAAGCTGCTGCTGCCCCAATCGCTTACCCCTAGACAAGCAAAGTTCTGGCAACCCAAAACACAATTAGGCGCCCAGGTTGCCTATCAGTACCGCGCTCAGGAATTCAACCGATTTAACTTTTCGACCAACCTTGAATACAGTTGGACGAAAGCAGGCGCTAAGCACGTCTTCAACCCCGCACAACTTTCCTTTGTCAGTATAAATTTCGCGAACGACACCACCCTGGTCCCCTTCCTTTTCGTGGGTTTTCAGAACATTATTTTCGCCACGACTTCGTATCAATACCAGAAGACCTGGAAAAACGATCAATGGCGCTACTTTTTAAATGCTTCGGCAAAAACAGGCGGGCACCTTAGCGGCATAAGCGGCTTGAACGAATGGAACGGGAATCCCATCGCCCAGTTCGCTAAGACCAGTTTAGATTTCAGAGCTTACCGCAGTTTAGTTCGAAAAAGACAATTGGCATCGCGCACCTTTTTAGGAGTAGCACAAAGCTGGAACAGTCCCTCTGGATTTGTCCCTTTTGAGCAATCCTTTTTTATGGGCGGTGCGAACGATATGCGCGGCTGGACCGCCTACCACTTTGGCCCAGGAGCGACGAGCGAAGATTTGCTTCAGCGCAGCGGCTTTTTCGCTGCGGCACCGATAAAATTGGTCCAAAGTTTGGAATACCGATTCACCATACAACGTGCCGTGAAAGGTGCCGTTTTCCTTGACCTAGGAAACATGTGGCTCTACGAAAAAACATACGCGGGTACGTTTACTAGCGAGCAGGAAGCTGCCATTGAAGCAGGAAAATTTGGCTGGAATAGTTTCTACAAGCAATTAGGGATGAATACGGGCTGCGGCCTCCGATACGATCTTGAATTTTTCATTATTCGTGCAGATGTAGGTTTAAAGCTACACCACCCCGGGGCTGTAGACCGATCAAACTGGGTCATTACAGCACCACAATTGCGTGATTTTAATTTGGCTTTAGGCATAGGTTATCCTTTCTAAATTAGGGTGCACGCTTAAAACATTTCGTTTATTTTAGCGGCTCAATTAAACACCTAAGAATTATGATGTCCATTGACAAGATTAGAGAGTTGCTAGGCGATCAAGCTGATGCTTTGTTGAACCACACTTCTACGGCAATCACCAAAGACTCTTTGGCGATTTTACCTTCTGGCAACTTTGTCACGGAATCTTTCACAGAATCTAACCGCAGTATTCAAGTTATGAACTCACTTCAGCGCCTTTACGGAACTGGACGTTTGGCGAACACTGGATACTTAAGCATACTTCCCATTGACCAGGGAATCGAACACAGCGCGGGTGCTTCATTTGCACCGAACCCTATGTTCTTCGACCCTGAAAACATCGTTAAGATGGCGATTGACGCGGAATGTAATGCGGTAGCTTCTACGTACGGTGTATTGGCCACTGTGGCACGTAAGTACGCGCACAAAATTCCTTTTGTAGTGAAAATCAATCACAACGAATACCTTTCGTATCCAAACACTTTCCTTCAAAGCCCTTACGGTTCTGTAGATGAAGCTTGGAACATGGGTGCTTGTGCAGTTGGAGCGACCATTTACTTTGGTCACGAACAAAGCCGCGAAATGATTGAGCAAGTTGCAGCTGCATTCGAACGTGCACACGAATTAGGTATGGCAACCATCCTATGGTGTTACACGCGTAATGACGCATTTAAGGTAGACGGTGTAGATTACCATACTTCTGCAGATTTATCTTCTCAAGCGATTCACTTGGGTGTAACCATCCAAGCCGATATCATCAAGCAAAAGCTTCCTACCAACAATGGTGGATACAACGCTACGGGTCACGGTAAAACGCATCCTAAAGTGTATTCTGAGTTGACTACAGATAACCCGATTGATTTAACGCGTTACCAAGTATTAAACAGCTACAATGGTCGCATTGGTGTGATCAACTCTGGTGGTGCTTCAACCGGTAATGATGCCAACGATTTGAGCGAAGCGGTATTGACTGCAGTAGTCAACAAACGTGCAGGTGGTCAAGGTCTTATTTTAGGTCGTAAAGCATTCCAAAAAGAATACAAAGACGGTATCGCTTTACTTCACGCTGTACAGGACGTTTACCTGAATGACGATATTACCATCGCATAAGGCGAGAATATAATTTCAAAGCAAAAGGGCGCTCTTCTTACCGATGAGCGCCCTTTTTAGCTACTTTAGCACCCTACAAACTGCACAGAGGAACAAAAACTATGGGTTGGTTTAAAAGAACTGAGGTGGGTATTACCACCGAAACCAAAGACAAAAAGGAGACCCCTGACGGGCTTTGGCACAAATGTCCAAAATGTAAAGTAATCGTTAGCGTGGACGACCACGAAGCGGAACTATGGACGTGCGGAAACTGTGGTCACCATGACCGCATTAATGCCAAGGAATATTTTAAAATTCTCTTTGACAAAGGACTCTTTACTGAGCTTGACGCAAAAATGGAAAGTAAAGATCCATTGAAGTTTGAGGATACTAAGCCCTATGTGGATCGCCTGAAAGCGGGTCAAAAGAAGTCAGGGCTGAAAGACGCCATTACCACAGGCTATGGTGAAATGAACGGTAGACCCATTGTAGTTGCGTGTATGAATTTCAATTTTATCGGCGGTTCCATGGGATCTGTTGTAGGAGAGAAAATCGCACGGGCCATGGACAAGAGTTTAGAAACCGGTGCCCCATTCATCATGATTTCAAAATCTGGTGGAGCACGTATGATGGAGGCTGCCTACTCTTTGATGCAGATGGCAAAAACATCAGCGAAGATTGCACTGCTTGACGACAAAAAGATCCCCTATATTTCCTTCTTAACGGATCCTACCACCGGAGGTGTTACTGCTTCCTATGCAATGCTCGGTGATATTAATATCGCTGAACCTAATGCGCTTATTGGGTTTGCAGGTCCTCGAGTGGTTAAGGAAACCATCGGTAAAGATCTTCCTGAAGGATTCCAGCGTTCTGAATTCCTTCTAGAGCACGGCTTCCTCGATTTTATCGTCGAGCGCAAGTCACTGAAAATAAAATTGACACAGTACCTAGATATGGTCATGGGATAACCAAATGCCCCGCAGGTAAAAGAAAAGCCCCGAGCAGTGCTCGGGGCTTTTTTCGTTATTCCTCTTCCCATTGTATCCGCCGGGAAATAAACATGATTCCGGCAAGTATCACAAACAATCCCAAGCTTCCTGCGAGCAAGGCAAAGTCTTTTAACTGGATAAGAATAAAGATAAAGCTGTATAGTAGGGTCAACGTGGCCGCGACATACGCGGCAAGTTTTGTACTGCCCAAAACACTTCTAGCGTAGAAGAATTCCATGAGAACAGTCATAAGCGCTGCCACTAGGTAGGCGGCATTAAAACCGATGTGCTCTGAAAAAGACAAAAGCAAGGTGTAGAATAATACCAAAGCCAGTCCCACGAGTACATATTGCAATGCATTCACCTTAGCTCCCTTGATGAGTTCAGAGAAATAGAACACCATAAAGGTGAGTACAATGATTAAAATGGCATATTTCGCTACACGAGTGGATTTACTGTAATTGTCTACAGTCTTAATAAATTCCGTTCCGAAGAAATCATTTACAGGCGTATATTTCTTACCCACCCAGGATTGCGGGTAGTTTCTATTGAGATGACTGACCTCCCAATGCGCGGAAAAACCCTCAGCAGTTGGTTCATATTTTGTAGTTGCAAAACTGCCTTCAAAGTTGGGTTCCGCCCATGGACTGACCATACTAAAGGTTGTTTGCTTCCCCAAAGGCACCACCGAAAAGCGGCGACTGCCTCGTAAGGTGGTCGAAAATTTGAATCGAAGTTCCTCCTGGCTTTCAATAGCGACTGGGCTATGAACGCCGCTCCAATAAATATCATTGGTAACTAAGCCTGAACTTAGTGGTAGGGATGCCTCGTTCCACTCAAAATCAAAAGCGCCTTCTACACCTCTTAAGTCCGAAATCCCTACGTTGAGTGTTACCTTATCCCAATGGATATATTTCGGGTCTACTCCTGCTTTGGTCCAGTCGGGCAACTTAAATTCACCCTGCATATTCGCTTCACCGCGGTAAACCACGGCCTCATAGATGCCTAATTTTCTGGTTTCTGGCTGAACATCTACCGCGCCATTCAAAAACTCAGGCAATACATATAAATAGTTTCGGGCATAGCTTATTTCTTCTGTTCCATCAGAATTCGTGACTGTATAGGGGGCATCAAAAGGTACCGTTAGATAGGGACCTACGAGCATCTGCTCCCCGCCCCAAACACTGGTCATTTCATTGATTGCATTTTCTTGCGTGTATTCACGTTCACGAATGAGGTTCTGGATTAGACCGGCAGGTATGAGCAACAGCAAAGCCAATACCGCTACCGATAACATTTTAAACATTGGTTTTTGAATGAGTTTCATAGGATTATTGATTAATTGAGTTTGAAACGCCCATAGCGGTAAATGAAGTACGCAGGAATAGCCAATAATTTGTTAAAGAAAAAAGCCAGGAGCAGTGCTTCTGGCTTTTCTATTCATTCTGCAATTAACGGTGACGTCTATTCCGATTGAACGCGCGCTTCACGCATTGGATTTGAACGACCGTTGCGTTCCCAACGACTGGTTGCTCCTCGGGAATACACATCGAACTTGTTTGGTTCTTGCATTGCAGGCCAGTAGTTATCGCTGCGGTCCGTATCTGCCATCTCCAAGAATGGATCTAGAGTGATCTGGACGACAGGCTGCGTAAAATTGAACCACTTCGTGAATTCATCTTCATTCTTAAGCCAAACCTCAGCAGGAATCCGCTTGACTTCTTCTGTACCGTCTTCCAATGTGAAACGCAAGACTAAAGGCATGATGAGCCCACCTTGATTTTCAAAAGTCACTCCATAAAAATGATACCCTGCATCGAGTAAAGCGGCTTCCTGCTCGCTCAAGCCCGCACGGTAACGATCGTAAGCTTCTCTATCTGCAGCAGATACTTCAAACGGGTTATAGCTATTATAAAAATCGCGCGTTGCAGGTACTTCGTCAACCATCGTGCGAATGACTTCATTTCTAGCACGTCCAACGTGATCATTTGCTTTGCGGTCTTTTTCCGCTTCAAAGGGTTTCTCTACATCCGGATTCTGCGTAGACATCTGGTACCATTGGACATCCGTGAGGGCAATATCTACATGATCTGTAGTATAGAACCAACCGCGCCAGAACCAATCTAGATCTACACCAGATGCATCTTCCATAGTACGGAAAAGATCTGCTGGAGTTGGATGTTTGAACGCCCATCTACGGCTGTACTCTTTAAATGCGTAATCGAACAATTCACGACCCATCACTGTCTCGCGCAAAATATTCAGCGCTGTAGCAGGTTTACCATAGGCATTGTTGCCGAACTGAAGAATGGATTCAGAATTGGTCATAATGGGCACAATCTGTTCTTTAGGTCCACTCATATACGGAACAATTTTATCCGCAGGTCCACGACGCGATGGGTAATCATGATCCCACTCCTGCTCCGTCAGGTATTGAACGAAAGTATTTAAACCTTCATCCATCCAAGTCCACTGGCGCTCGTCCGAATTAATAATCATTGGAAAGAAATTATGACCTACTTCATGTATGATCACGCCAATCATTCCGTATTTCGTTCCCTCACTATACGTGCCGTCTGCCTCTGGGCGACCCCCGTTGAAACAAATCATAGGGTACTCCATTCCAATCCATTTTGTGTGCACAGATATGGCCTTGTGGTAAGGATAGTCGATGGTAAACTTTGAATATACCTTTAGCGTATGCGCCACAACGCGCGTGGAATATTGCTCCCACAAAGGATTCCCCTCTTTAGGATAGTAACTCATCGCCATAGTCGTTTTACCGCCTATATCTACTGCCTGGGCATCCCAAATGAATTTACGCGATGTTGCAAAGGCAAAATCGCGGACATTTTCAGCTTCGAAAGTCCATGTTTTGGTGCTGGTCGCTTTATTCTTTTCAGCAGCTTCAGCCTCCTCTTGTGTCACAATAATCACTGGATCATCGAAGCTTTTTTCTGCTTTTGCTAAACGCGCGCGTTGCTTCGATGTCAATATTCGCGACGCATTCGTCAATTCTCCCGTAGAAGCGACAATATGATCTGAAGGGACTGTAATGTTCACCTTGTAGTCGCCGAAGGGTAATGTGAATTCACCTTGACCTAAAAATTGTTTATTCTGCCAACCCTCAACATCGTTGTATACGGCCATGCGTGGGAAAAACTGGGCGATGGTGTAGAGGTAGTTATCTTCCCCTTCGAAATATTCATAGCCGGAACGACCTCCAATATCCATGCGGTCGTTAATGTTGAACCACCATTTGATTTTAAAACTGAATTTTTGCCCTTGACGTAATGGCGTCGGAAGATCCACACGCATCATCGTGTTGTTCACCGTATAAGGCAAATTCGCACCCGAGACGGTTTGTACGTAGGCCAATTTAAACCCACCATCAAAATCGTAAAACTGACTGTTCTTGAGTTGGTTGAACGCTGTTTGAGGAGTACCGCCGCGTTCGTTGAAGATGCCGCCGGTTTGAATTTGCTGGGTCATGCTGTGCTGTGCGCGCATGTTTTGATCCAATTGGACCCACAAATAACGCAGTTCATCAGGACTATTGTTGGTATACGTTATCGTCTCTTCCCCATAAATACGTTGGGTTTCATCGTCCAAAGTAATGGACATATCATAGTCCGCACGTTGCTGATAGTATTCGTGACCAGGAGCGCCAGAGGCCGTTCTGTACACGTTTGGGGTGGGAAGTTCCTGTCCCAATTGACGAAACTTTGAGGTGTTCACATTTTGCGCATTTAACGCAAACGCTGCAAGTGCCAAAAGGCTGAGGGCTAATTTTCTCATGTGTAGGGTATGTTAAGCGCCAAAAACTTCTGGAAGTCGGTTCAAAATCATTTGAACACTAAGAGTTAAAACAACTCCAGAAAGCAGCCAACGATACACACCGCTACGGCCACCAAATTTTTGGAAAATCGAATATACAAAAAGCAAACAGAGTACCACGGCTATTTGACCGGCCTCAATGCCTGCATTGAAAGGAAGCCATGCCCACCAAAAGGACTCGCTCTGCGCGATGAATGAATAATAGGAGCCAAATCCAAAACCGTGAATTAAACCAAAAAATCCCGCCAGCCAGATCCCATGCGCCATGACTTTAAATCCAGTAACTAAGTGAACAAGCACTGTGAGCGCTATAGTCACTGCTATGGCCAACTCCACCCAAGCAGCCGGTAAAGTGATCCAGCCTAAGGCGGAAATGGCAAGGGAAATACTGTGTCCCACTGTAAATGCCGTAATCCATTTTAAAGTAGGCTTCCACAATGAAAAACTTAAGGGCAAAGTGAGCGCGAGCAAAAACAACATGTGGTCGTAGCCCTGTAGATCCGTTATATGGCGAATGCCTAAATTAAAGTAGAACATTAAAAATCGAATGTCAAAGTATAATTGTTTCCTTCCCTACAACTGTTGGTTTTCTGATCACCATCATAATGGAAAAGAACAATATTTTCTTGTGTGGGGTAGATATCTGCTAAAAATTCATTGCGCACCAGCCAATCTCCAGATAACGCTTCCAATGATTTCTCACCGTAATCCGCGACAAACAGAAGGTACAGTTCATCGGGTCCATTCGCTGTGGTATAAAAAGTAATGGGCAGTTTTTCACCATTCAAGGAAATTTGGAGACGCGATTCTATATAGCTGGCGTGCAGGTCAAATTGTGCCGCAGAATCTAACGAAATATAGCGCTGTACTTTTTCCTGAAGAAGTGCATTCATCGCCCGCTCCCAATCGTCAGGAAAAGTTTTTATCACACCCGTGAGAACGCCCTTGTTTGTATCAACATTCAAATCCATGACGCTCACATAGAAGTCATGTCTTACCTTAGTAGGACTTGTGGGGGTTGGCGACAACGCACCTAACCATAGGGAAACAAAAACTAACACTACTTTCATACGCGTGAAAATAAAGCATTTTTCAACCCTAACCGTGCTTCTGTTCGGGCTATTTCTGCCAACTGTTGGCCTCGCTCAAGCCGTGCTTATCCATGAAGGTCCCGCCTACCAAACGGGCATCTGCGAACCAAGCATATCTGTAGACCCAACGAATACCCAAAATATATATGCCGCATCGGTATTAAATAATTTCTACCAAAGTACGGACGGTGGATTGCATTGGACTCAAGAAGCTATTTCAAGTCCTTACGGCGTTTGGGGCGATCCGTGTTTGGTGACCGATTTTAAAGGGCGCACCTATTTTTTCCACCTCAGCGACCCCGAAGGCACGAATTGGAATAGTGATCAGATACTGGACCGAATGGTCTGCCAGACAAAAGATGGCCCCAACGACACCTTCAATGACGGCAGTTTTACTGCAGTAAATGGAAAAAAACATGATAAAGAATGGACTGCCGTAAATCCGAAAAACGGGGCCATCGCATTGAGTTGGACCCAATTCGATCGCTACGGCACAGAAGATCCAGAATGCCACTCCCGCATCTTATTTAGTGAGAGTCGAAATCAGGGCGAAAGCTGGTCTACTCCGGTAGAGATTTCCTCCTTTTTAGGCAATTGTATTGACGATGACGGGACCGCTGAGGGTGCTGTACCCGCATACGGGACCAAAAATGAAGTCTATGTAGGCTGGGCGCTTGATCAAAGCATTTGGATGAGTATTAAGAACGGTAAGCGCTGGGAAACTCGGCCCATAGCTCGACAAGAAGCAGGGTGGACACAGAGTTATGCTGGATTTGACCGTTGCAACGGCATGCCTGTAACCGTTGTGGACCATTGTAAAGACAGTCCCTATTATGGCCGCGTTTATGTGTGCTGGGGCGACCAAAACAAGAAATTTGGAGGTGAAATTTACTTTGCCTTTAGTGATGATCGCGGTAAAAACTGGTCGGAGCCCCAACGTATTTCTCAAGGAGGAAAAAGCGACCAATTCCTTCCATGGCTTACAATTGACCCAACAACCGGTGCACTCTTCGCCGTATATTATGACCGCCGCGATACCCAATCTCCAACCGAAACAAACACCTATTTGGCACAAAGTACAGACGGCGGGACGCATTGGAGTGAATTCAAAATCAATAACGCACCGTTCTACCCTTCTGACGAAGTTTTTATGGGAGATTACAACCACATCAGCGCACACGGCGGCATCGTCCGTCCCATCTGGACTGAATTGCGAGACGGTAAAAAATCGATTTGGACCTATCCCCTTGACGTTAAATTTAGCATACATCAATAATGAACCTACTCATCGTAAGTACCTCGACCATTTACGGCAAACCCTACCTCAGTTACCTCAAAGAAGAGTGTGCTGATTTCTTTAGCAACGCACCAAAAATCCTTTTCATTCCTTTTGCCCGACCGGGCGGTATGACCCACGAAGCCTATACAGCAAAGGCCAAAGAAGTTTTTGCCTCATGGGGTTTTGAAATGCGCGGTGCGCATGAGTTTACCGATGCGCAGGAAGGTTGCCGTTGGGCCGATGGCTTTTTCACAGGTGGCGGAAATACTTTTGTTTTAGCCAAAACGCTCCACGAGAGCGGCTATTTCGAAGCCATAGATTCAGCAGTTCGCGCAGGTAAGCCCTATATGGGCACCTCAGCCGGCGCGAATTTAGCCGGTATTAGCATTTGTACGACCAACGATATGCCCATCGTCTACCCGCCTAGTTTTGAGGCATGGGGCTGGGTGCCATTCAACATCAATGCCCATTATCTAGATCCAGTTGAAGGAAGCACTCATATGGGGGAAACGCGCGAAACAAGAATTAAAGAATTCCACGAATTCAATGATCAACCTGTATATGGCCTTCGCGAGGGTTCTTGGATTCGTGTGCACGAAGGCGCTATGGTTTTGAAAGGAGGGCATAGTGCACGTTGGTTCCAAAAAGGTAAAGATCCAACAGATTCATTTAATATATCATGTGATTCATTTTAAACATTAAGTAATTCCTATATATTATATTTAATGCGTTCTAAAACAAATAATTACCCATGAAAAAGAACTTAGCCTTGGTCGCAATAGTTGCGGCGATGAATTCCTATGCACAAGGTACCTGGGCACCTTATGTATCCGTTGAAGAAAACATTCACTTTTCAGACGTAAGTCCTTCTTACAACTATTTAAATTTAAGCGTTCCCGCCGCAAACAGTGGTATTCGCGTTGGAGCACACTACGTGCATGACAATCAACTTTCAGCTGAGCTTACCTTAGGTGTCGTAGGAATAGGAACTCCTGGTTCATTTTCAAGTAAAATTGTTCCTGTGGAAGTTGTAGGTCATTACAACGTTATAGATGGAATAGAATTGCCAATTATTTCAAAATTCAATCTCGACCTAGGGGTAGGCTCTGGATTGGCAGAATCCAGTAATGGCAACTTTGGTTTCTCAGAGCATATAGTATCAGGAGCGTCCATGGAATTACCCGATGTCGTACCCTTCGGAACGTTAGTTATGGGTATCCGATACACTTCTTTCATCGATGATTACATTGACGGCACTGTAGTAAGCGGTTCCTCAAAGGACGGGGTCTTACGTTTCTACACAGCAGTGCGCCTGGACGGGGCGTCTAAAAAATTAACAACGGCACTAAAAGAGGCTGAGGCGACCGCTGATAGATTACAATCAAACCTCGCTAATAAGGAACTATCAAGCGCAGAGGAAATAAAAAAAGCCGAAAAAGAAATTGAAACGCTAAAGTCGGAAAAGACTGCTCTTAGCGACGAATTAGATGCTTTAAAGACCAGTCAGGCTGAGCAAATAGAAAACGTTCAAGACGAAAGCCACACAACAATAACCAAAGTACAATACCAAATTGTAATTGGTTCATTCCCGTCCCAAGAGATGGCCGAAAGCTATGCGTCCACTATTGAATTAAAGACGAGCATTTCAAACGTTAGTGAACTCAATACTTATAGAGTTGTACTTAGTCAACATGATGATATCAGCAGTGCACTTGCAGCGCTTGAAAAAGCACGAGAAATTACACCTCGAGCTTGGATTGCAGTAAAATAAATAGTATGCATTTCGATACGCTAAGACCCGCCCAAAAGGCGGGTCTTTTTTTGGGTGAATAATCCTTAATTTTGTGGCTCCAAAAGACACTATGAAAAAGACAGCATTGATCGTTCTCGACGGCTGGGGACGCGCAGATAATCCAGAAGTAAGTGCCATAGACAAGGCACATACACCCTTTGTAGATTCGCTTTACCATAACTACCCTCAAACATGGATCAAAACTTCCGGACTAGATGTCGGTCTTCCGGATGGGCAGATGGGTAATTCAGAAGTTGGCCATATGAATCTAGGAGCTGGCCGTGTTGTCTACCAGGATTTAGTGAAAATTAATCTTGCAGCGGAAAACGGTGACTTCGCCAACGACCCTACACTTCAAAATGCTTTAGCACATGCCAAAGCCAATGGAGGCAACATACATATTACAGGCCTCTTAAGTGATGGTGGAGTTCACGCGCACATCAATCATGCAAAAGCGCTGTGTAATTGGCTCCATGCAGAAGCATTTGAAAACGTCTTTGTTCACGCATTTACGGATGGACGAGATACCGACCCTCAAGGCGGTGCAGGTTACCTACAGGATTTAATTGATCACATGGATGCCACAACCGGGCGTGTGGCCAGCGTGATTGGGCGCTACTTTGCCATGGACCGTGATAAACGTTGGGAGCGCGTTGCACGTGCCTACCACCTGCTGGTTAACGGCAAAGGGACCGCTACGCGCGATATCGTTGGAGCTGTAAAAGCGCAGTATGCGACAGGAACAACGGATGAGTTCATGGAACCCCTTTTCGTGGCCAACGAGGCGGGTGCACCTTTAGCGACCTTACAAGAAAATGATGTCGTTCTCGTCTTTAATTTCCGCACCGATCGTGGTCGTGAGATTACAGAAGTATTGACCCAGAGCGATTTCCCCGAGCATCAAATGCGCGCGCTGAAGTTGCATTATGTGACCATGACGAGCTATGACGACACGTTCAAAGGTGTTGAGGTGGTTTTTAAGAAGGATAATCTATCGAATACCTTGGGCGAAGTTTTGGAATCGGCCGGAAAGACTCAAATCAGAATTGCTGAAACAGAGAAGTACCCGCACGTAACGTTCTTCTTTTCAGGCGGTCGCGAAGAACCTTTTGAAGGTGAGGAACGTTTACTTTGTCCTTCACCGAAGGTAGCAACATACGATCTTCAACCCGAAATGAGTGCTGGCGACATTAGAGACGCTATTGTCCCAAAGCTTAAAGAAGGAAAAACCGATTTCATTTGCTTGAATTTTGCCAACCCCGATATGGTAGGTCATACAGGGGTTATGGAAGCAGCTGTTAAAGCTTGTGAGACCGTAGATCATTGCCTTCAATCTGTGGTAGAAGCAGGATTCGAACAAGACTACCAGTTCATAATTCTCGCCGACCACGGTAATGCAGATTGTATGCTAAACGAAGATGGGACTCCTAATACAGCGCATACTACAACGGTTGTGCCTTGTTTCTTAGTGGGCTCGTCATCAGAAACCTTTACTTTGAAGGAAGGGAAATTAGGAGATATTGCACCAACAGTATTGGCACTAATGGGCGTAGCGCAACCGAAAGAAATGACGGGCGTAAATTTATTGAACGCGAAGTAATGATTAAATACAAGAGCGCGGAGCAAATCGAATTGATGCGTGAGAGTGCACAATTGGTAAGTAAGACTTTGGGAATGCTTGCACCACTATTAGTACCTGGTGCGATTCCATTAGAATTGGATAAAAAAGCTGAAGAATTCATAAGAGACCACGGTGGCGAACCCGGTTTTTTAGGAATGTACGGCTTCCCAAACAGCCTGTGTATGTCCCCAAATGCCCAAGTCGTGCATGGCATTCCAGGTAAAACACCACTCCAAGAAGGCGATATCATGAGCGTAGATTGTGGGGTTTTCATGAACGGCTATTACGGCGACCATGCTTATACTTTTCCCATTGGTGAAGTTGATGCAGCAACGGCCCAATTATTAGAAGATACCAAAGCATCACTTTATGCTGGCATTCGTGAGGTGCGCGCGGGCAATCGCCTTGGCGATATTGGTGCTGCAATTCAAGAATATACGGAAAGCCGAGGTTATGGCGTTGTTCGCGAGCTGGTAGGACACGGTTTAGGAAAAAAAATGCATGAAGAACCACAAGTACCCAACTACGGTAAGCGCGGGCGAGGAAAGAAAATTCAGGAAGGATTGGTCATTGCCATTGAGCCTATGATCAACCTAGGTACACAACGGATCAAACAACTAGAAGACGGCTGGACCATCCTTACAGCGGATGGGAAAAACAGTGCGCACTTTGAACACGATGTAGCCGTCGTGAACGGCGAGCCTGAAATTCTAAGTACCTTCCAATACATTTATGACGCGTTAGGTATGGAACCTGCGGAATACGAGAAACTATGATTTCCAGCATTATGAAATGGGCCTTGGCTAAAGTGCCTCGTCCTCTTCTTATTCGATTGAGTTATTTGGTACAATGGGTTGCACCCGTGCTTTTCAAAGGCTCTAGGTTTGTAGACCCCATAGACGGAAGAGGCTACAGCAGGTTTTTTCCGTACGGCTACGGCCCTAACCAGCGTGAAAATGCACTATGTCCGGGAACCAATTCATTGGAGCGTCACCGTCTCTTATGGCTCTACCTTAAAGACTATACGGACTTCTTAACCAAACCACAGAAGCTTCTTCACATTGCACCCGAACAGTGTTTTTATGGTCGCTTTAAGAAAATGAAGCATCTGGACTATACGACAGCGGATCTCTTTTCACCATTGGCCGATCTTCGCTTTGATGTACAGAACATTCCGTTAGAAGACGATACCTATGATACTATTTTCTGTAATCATGTTTTAGAACATGTGGACGACGACCAACAAGCCATGCGCGAACTGCGTCGTATTTTAAAGCCAGGCGGTTTGGCCATCATGCAGGTTCCTCTGGACCCAGATTACGCGAAAACAGATGAAGACCCCAGCATTAAAGACCCTGCAGAGCGCGAGCGTCGTTTCCGTCAGTACGATCATGTACGACTTTACGGTCAAGATTACCCCGAGCGCTTAACTGCAGCAGGTTTCAAAGTAACCATCTTTGATGCAGCTAAAGAATTGCCGGCGGAATCGTTCTCAAAATACGCACTCCCTAAGCGAGAGTTGTTGTACGTCTGGCCGCCAAATAATACTCCGGAAACCGCGCATGATTCTGGAGGCGAGCGCAAGCGAACCCTGATAGTCTCGCTGGCGCATCGGGAAACCGCGCCCTGGGCGGGTATTTTAGTATCGGTCATGCAGTTTGCGGTTATTTCAACCAACCTGCAATCATCTGTTGCATTTTCTCTTCTTCCTCTTGAGCCAATAAAGGATCAACTAGAATACGACCACTGTGCTCATCAATCATGATTTTCTTGCGCTGTGCCAATTCCATTTGACGCTGCGGTGGAATCACGAAGAACGAACCTGCAGAAGCACCACGCTCCACAGAGACAACGGCTAGCTTATTCTTAGTTGCACTACGGATGCGATCATAAGCTTCAACCAAACGCACTTCAATAGTACTTTTCGTTTCTTCCGACTTCGCTAAAAGCATTCCCTCTTCTTTCTGCGTCTCAGACATAATGCTGTCCAATTCCGCAACCTTATGCTCAAGGTGTTGCTTACGCTCCGCTAGACGCTCTCCTGCCTCTGCATTCACTTCTTTTTTAGAATCAATTCGCGCGTTGAATTCCTTGATGCGCTTCTCAGCCAATTGGATTTCCAACTCCTGGTACTCAATCTCTTTAGCGATGGCCTCAAACTCGCGATTGTTGCGAACTTGCTCCTGATCCTTGGCGTATTTCGCCATTTTCTCCTCGCTCTCCTTGATTAAGAGTAATTTGTCTTTGATATCTTGTTCTAGATCTGCAATCTCGTTGTTTACTTTCTCCATACGAGTTTCCAAACCGGCTACTTCACTTTCCAAATCTTCTACTTCCAATGGAAGTTCACCGCGCATTGCGCGAATCTCGTCGATGCGACGATCAATGATCTGAAGATCGTAAAGTGCTCTTAGCTTGTCTTCTACGCTGATCTCTTTTGCCTTCTTAGCCATACTAATAGTACTGAATAGGATTTGTGTTGACCTCAGTTGTGAGGACGGCAAATTTAGGGAATTTTTTCTCAATGAACTCAGCAATTAGACCGATTGTAAACTGCTCACTTTCAAAATGTCCGACATCCAATATTGCTATCGTCCCGTCCGCATCAAAGAACTGGTGGTATTTGTAATCTGCAGTGAGAAAAACATCCGCTTTTACAGCTTTAGCTGCGCCGAGCAAAAAACTACCGGAGCCCCCGCAAACAGCGACTGTACGCACATCTTTTGCCACAGGTTTTGTATAGCGAATGGTCGTGCCAAAGGTCGTTTTGACGTGCGCTAGAAAAGCATCAAAAGCGATTGATTCTTCCAAGTCACCAAAGGCACCTGCACCGTAGTCGGTGGCATTATTTGAAATCTTTATCCACTCAAAGGCCATCTCCTCATACGGATGCGCAGCACGAGCAGCGCGCTCTACAGCAAATTTCGCGAAATTAGGGACTATAAATTCTAATTTAACCTCTTCTACCTCCTCACGCGATCCAATTTTCCCAACAACCGGGTTCGTACCCTGCGTTGGCTTAAATGTCCCTACACCCGAGGTCGTAAAGCTACACTCTTCATAGGCGCTTACCTTACCTCCACCTGCTGTAAATACAGACTCAGCAAGCAGTTCACGAGCATCTACGGGCACGTATACTTGGAATTTATACAGCGCATCGGGCATGGGACTAAGTACCTTGTGATTACTCACCCCAAGCAAAGACATGATTTTCGCGTTCACTCCCCACAACACATTATCTAAGTTCGTATGAATGGCATAAATAGCAATGTGGTGCTTGATCGCCTTCATGATCACGCGTTCTATATAGGTGCGTCCGTTAAAACGTTTCAAACCACTGAAAACGATGGGATGATGGACGATAATGCAGTGTACGTTTTTTTGAATGGCCTCATCTACGACAGATTCCAAACAATCCAATGCCACTAACACACCATCGGTTTCCCAATCCAGCGCACCCACAATAAGTCCACTATTGTCATAGGACTCCTGCAAAGCAGGCGGCGCCCACTCTTCTAAAGCTTTAATTATTTTTTCTATTCTCATCTGTCGAATTTAGGGCTCTTCTGCGGCATCTCAATAACGGGCATAAAAAAAGTCCCCGAACCGAAAGGGCCCGAGGACTTCATACTACTCCAACAAGAATTACTTGTTTTCGTTATCCATTTGCTCTTTCAACGCAGCTAAAGCATCGAGATCACCCATAGTTGAGCGTTCTACGTTTTGGTTAGGAACTGCAACGTTTCCGCCTTTATTACCACCACCAGCGCTACGGCCTTTCTTCACCTCAACCTCTTTGTAGGTACCTACGTGAGATACGACAATACGGCGGTTATCCTTATTGAATTCGATTACTTTGAATTCAGCCGTTTCACCTTTTTCAAGCTTCGTACCATCTTCCTTTGTGATGTGACGTGCAGGACAGTAAGCTTCAACGCCATCATAGCCGTCAAACTTAACATCACCACCCTTATCACCAGAGTTGATCATTGTACCAGTTACCGTCTGACCTACTGCAAATGCATCAGTATATGCATCCCACGGGTTAGACTCAACTTGCTTGTGACCTAGACTTAAACGACGGTTATCCGCATCGATATCAAGAACTACAACTTCTAGCTTTGCACCAATTGAAGTAAATTCCGATGGATGCTTGATTTTCTTCGTCCAGCTCAAATCAGAAATGTGAATCAATCCATCAATTCCTTCTTCTAGCTCTAGGAAGATTCCAAAGTTCGTGAAGTTACGTACGGTACCCTCATGCTTAGAGCCTTGTGGGTATTTTGTAGTAATATCAGTCCATGGATCTGTAGTCAATTGCTTAATACCTAAGCTCATCTTACGATCTTCACGGTCTAAAGTCAATACTTCAGTTTCAACTTCATCACCAACTTTCATGAAATCACCAGCACTACGCAAGTGTGCTGACCAGCTCATTTCACTAACGTGAATCAAACCTTCAACTCCTGGAAGAATTTCAACGAATGCACCATAATCTGCCAATACGACTACTTTACCTTTCACTTTGTCTCCAACGCTTAGGTTTTCATCTAGGGCATCCCATGGGTGCTTCTCAAGTTGCTTGAGACCTAATTGGATACGTGTTTTACCTTCATCGAAATCAAGGATTACCACATTAATTTTTTGATCCAATTCTACTACTTCAGACGGATGGTTGATACGGCTCCAGCTCAAATCAGTGATGTGAACTAAACCATCTACACCGCCCAAGTCGATAAAGACACCGTACGAAGTAATGTTCTTAACGGTACCTTCGAGAACTTGACCTTTCTCCAATTTACCAATGATCTCTTTTTTCTGTTCTTCAAGGTCTGCTTCAATAAGCGCCTTGTGAGAAACAACAACGTTTTTAAATTCGTGGTTGATTTTAACCACTTTGAATTCCATTGTTTTATCTACGTATTGGTCGTAATCGCGGATTGGCTTAACGTCAATTTGCGATCCTGGCAAGAATGCCTCCAAACCGAATACATCTACGATCATACCACCTTTAGTACGTGCTTTAACGTAACCTTTAACAATCTCATCGTTATCATGCGCTTCGTTAACACGGTCCCAAGCTTTGATAGAACGCGCTTTTCTGTGTGACAATACCAACTGACCATTTTTATCTTCTTGACGGTCAACCAATACCTCTACCGAATCACCTACTGCAAGTTCTGGATTGTAACGGAACTCATTCAAGCTCACTACACCTTCACTCTTTGAGTTGATGTCGATAATTACTTCACGGTCAGTCATCACGGTTACTTTACCATCAACGACCTGGTGTTCTACAGAAGTCCCTAAAGTTTCAGCATATAGATCAACCAACGCTTGACGTTCGCCGCTATCTGCATTCGCATCACCTTCAACATCTGCCCAACTAAATGCAGGTGCTTCAGGAACAACTTCCTCAGCAACTTCTTCAGTTGCAGCTGCAACAGGTGTTTCTACTACGGTTTCTTCTGCTTTTGTAGCCTCCTGAGCTGGAGTCTCTTGCTGTACCTCTTCTGCTGGTACTTGATTCTCTTCTGACATGAGAGATTTACTTGTATCTCAGAGCCTTGCACACACTTCCCATTAACTCTAAGAGTGGTTGTAGTTTTTAGTATTCCCTTCCGGTGGTGTGCTTCATGTCCGAAAAGGGGTGCAAATATATAAACTTATTACACATAAAACCACTGTAAATCAAACAAAAAGCCCCGGGAAACGAATTTCCCGAGGCCTGTGTTTCTGTCATCTGATCGAACTACTTCAATTGCTCTTTGAGCAACTCAGTCGTTGTTGAACCTGGACGTTCAATCGGCATACCCATTGCACGATCCCAAATCAAATTTGATAAGGTTCCGAGCGAACGCGCCACACCAAACAATACCGTATAGAATTCATATTCTACTAGGCCGTAATGCGTAAGTAATTGACCACTATGCGCATCGACATTCGGCCAAGGATTCTTGACTTTACCGGTCGCACTTAAAATATCTGGCACCACCTCGTAGATCATGCTGACAATTTTAAACAACTCTGAATTAGGCATTTTCGCTTTTGCAAACTCACGCTGCGCGGTGTAACGTGGATCGGTCTTACGCAGTACCGCGTGTCCGAAGCCTGGAATAACTTTACCGTCCGCCAACGTCTTTTTACAATAGCTCGCAATCTGCTCTTTCGTAGGCAAACCACCACCCAATTCCTGACGCATGTTGTTGATCCAACGAATCACCTCTTGGTTTGCAAGACCGTGTAACGGACCTGCCAGACCGTTCATACCGGCTGCAAAACTCAAATACGCGTCACTAAGTGCTGAACCTACTAAATGAACCGTATGTGCACTCACGTTTCCACCCTCGTGATCTGCATGAATAGTCATATACAAACGCATCAACTCTTTGAACTCGTCGTTATCAAAACCCAACATGTGCGCAAAGTTACCTGCCCAATCTAAGCTTGGATCTGGTTCAATATGCTGATCGTTGTGGTACATACGACGGTAGATGTACGCAGCCACACGCGGTAAACGTGCTATAAGATTCATTGAATCTTCGTACGTCGCATCCCAATATTCGCTTTTGTGTACCCCGCGGCTGTATGCCTTTGCAAATTCACTCTCTGTACGCATCGCCATAATGGCCACAGTAAACTGCGTCATTGGGTGCGTACGGGTAGGAAGTGCATCTATTGCTTTGAATACGTGCACTGGAACGTTATTACGACGCACCCAGTTATTACTCAAACGGCGTGCTTCTGCCTCTGTAGGCACCTCGTTCATTAACATCAAATGAAACAATCCTTCAGGCAAAGGCTGTTCGCCACCAGGATACTTAGGGAGTTTCTCCTGAAGTTCTGGAATGCTGTAGCCACGGAATCGAATACCTTCGTCAGGGTCCAATTTTGAGGTCTCACAAATGAGCGCCGGCATGCCGCGCATACCACCATAGAGTTGGCTCACCTTAATCTCACCGATAGTTTTATCCCCATTGGCTTTCAGAAAAGCCTTGGTATCGGCTACAATGTCTGGAAAGATGTCTCTAAACTGTTCTTTTATTTTTTCCATGATAGATAGGTTTTCGGGGGTTATTAGCTAATGAATCTGAAGTTTTTACCCGGGAAAACTGCGTTTTCACCAAGCTCTTCTTCAATTCTCAGTAGTTGATTGTATTTCGCCATACGATCAGAACGTGAGGCAGAACCCGTCTTAATTTGACCGGTATTCAATGCTACCGCTAAATCTGCGATTGTTGAATCTTCCGTCTCACCGGATCTGTGTGACATCACTGCAGTCATCATGTGACGGTTTGCAAGTGATACGGTATTGATGGTCTCCGTAAGCGTACCAATTTGATTTACTTTAATCAAAACCGAATTAGCACTACCTTCTTCGATACCACGTGCAACGCGCTTCTCATTGGTTACAAATAAATCATCACCAACCAATTGGACCTTATCTCCAATTTTCGTGTGAAGCTTTGCCCAACCAGCCCAGTCGTCTTCATGAAGACCGTCTTCGATTGATGCAATAGGATATTTTTCAATCCAGTTCGCCCAGTACTCCACCATCTCATCGGAAGTCAATTCACGACCATCACTCTTGTGGAATACGTAGGTACCTTTTTCTTCATTGTAAAATTCAGAGGCAGCGGCATCCATAGCAATCCAAATGTCGACACCTGGTTTATAACCCGCTTTCTCAATACTCTCCAAAATGATTTCAAGTGCTTCTTCGTTCGAACCTATAGACGGTGCAAAACCACCTTCATCACCTACGTTCGTTGAATAACCTTTACTCTTCAATACTTTCTTCAAGTTATGGAATACCTCTGTACCCATTCGCAATGCTTGGCTGAATGATTCGGCGCCAAACGGCATCACCATGAACTCTTGGAAGTCAATGGAATTATCCGCGTGTGAACCACCGTTTAAGATGTTCATCATAGGAACGGGCAATGTTCTTGCGTTGACACCACCGATGTAACGGTACAAGGACTGTCCTGTACTTTCCGCTGCAGCTTTAGCCACTGCCAAAGACACCGCTAAAATTGCGTTTGCACCCAGTCTTCCTTTATTTTCAGTACCATCTAAATCAATCATGATTTGATCAATCTCGGCTTGCTCGGTAACAATCTCGCCTTCCAATTCTGGAGCAATAATATCATTTACATTTTGAACTGCTTGTAATACACCTTTTCCCATGTATACACTCGCATCCTCATCGCGTAGTTCTACTGCTTCGTGAATTCCAGTCGATGCACCAGAAGGCACTGCAGCTCTTCCCATTGCACCTGTTGAGGTAATTACATCAACTTCTACCGTTGGATTACCACGTGAATCCAAAATTTGTCTTGCATGAATATGCGTAATAACAGACATATTATTTCTTTTTAGAGTGTTAGTTCTTGTTCCTTTCGGACTAGTGGTTCTTTATTCGTTCTATGAATTCGTCAAACAAGTATCTACTGTCATGTGGACCTGGGCTTGCCTCAGGGTGAAATTGTACAGAGAAACAATTCGCATCTGTGCGCTTAATTCCAGCAACAGTTTGATCATTCAAATGAATGTGGGTCAAAACCACATTTTCCGCTTTCTCAACATCTTCCATCTTCACCACGAAACCATGATTCTGTGATGTAATCTCTCCTTTACCTGTCTCGATATTCTTCACCGGATGATTAATTCCTCGGTGACCATTGTGCATTTTGTACGTTGATAAACCGCTTGCTAAGGCAATCAATTGGTGTCCCAAACAGATCCCAAATACCGGTAAACCAGAACCGATTCCTTTCGCTACTTCTGCAACCACTTCTGGTGAAGCAGCCGGATCACCAGGACCGTTCGAATAGAACAAACCGTTAGGACTCCATTCCAGCATTTCTTCAGTACTCGTGTTCCAAGGAAAAACCTTTACGCGCGCACCTCTTTCAGTCATGCAACGAATGATATTTTCTTTAATACCTAAATCTAAGGCAGCAATTCGAACAGCGGAATCCTCAGGGCCCACCTCATAAGCCTCTGTACAACTTACTGTTGGGGCCAAAGCCAAACCCTCCATAGAAGGGCACTTCGCTAGTTCTTGCTTGAGCGCCTCGATATCATGAATCTCCGTGGATATAATAGCATTCATAGCCCCGGCATCACGAATATGACGAACTAGAGCGCGTGTATCAATATCTCGGATGGCAACTTTACCTTCTTTCTCGAAGTAACCAAATAAACTGTCCGTTTTACCCGTTCTTGAAGCAACCTCACTAAAGTTCTTAGTCACTAGACCTGCAATCTGTATATGCTTACTTTCTACCTCCGTATTCTTCACACCATAATTCCCGATGTGTGAAGTAGCCATTACCATTAGCTGACCGAAGTAAGAAGGATCCGTAAAAATCTCTTGATACCCCGTCATCCCAGTATTGAAACATATTTCTCCGTAGGCCGTTCCGTCTAATCCCGTAGATGTTCCGTAAAACACAGCACCATCTTCGAGCAATAGCATAGCTTGTTTGTTTGATTCTTTCATGAGTCGTTATCTTCAAAAAAAAAGGGAAACCAGGCTTGCACCTAATTTCCCCTCGAAATTACTTAACAATGACCGATTTGGTGCATTAATTCTTTGTTATTCAGCAGATTCTTCTTTTGGCTCTTCTACTACAGCAGGTGCTTCAGCTACCGGTGCAGCCTGTTCAACTGCAAGTGCAGTTTCAGTTTTTGCACGACGGCTACGACGAGTCGTTTTCTTCTTCTCATCTTTCCCGTACATATCATTGAAGTCAACCAATTCAATCATACACATCTCCGCATTATCACCTTGACGGTTTCCTGTTTTGATGATACGCGTATATCCACCTGGACGATCACCGACCTTAGGACCTACAACATTGAATAATTCAGTTACCACTTCTTTCTGACGCAATACTGCAAAAGCAATACGACGGTTATGCGTTGTGTTTTCTTTTGAACGAGTTACTAGAGGCTCAACTACTTTACGTAATGCCTTTGCCTTCTGCACCGTCGTCATTACACGCTTGTGCTCAATAAGTGAGCCAGCCATGTTGCTCAACATCGCTTTTCTGTGCGCAGTCTTTCTACCGAGGTGGTTAAATTTTTTACCGTGTCTCATGCTTATTCTTTATCGAGCTTATATTTAGAGATATCCATCCCGAAGCTCAAGTTTTTATTTTCAACTAACTCCTCTAGTTCAGTAAGAGACTTCTTACCAAAGTTGCGGAATTTCATTAAATCCGATTTAGAGAATGTCACTAAATCACCCAATGTATCTACCTCTGCTGCTTTCAAACAGTTCAATGCACGAACACTTAGGTCCATATCATGAAGTTTTGTTTTCAGCAACTGACGCATGTGCAATGCTTCTTCATCGTAGCTCTCAGTTTCTGAAGACTCTTCATCCTCTAAACTGATACGCTCATCACTGAACAACATGAAGTGGTGAATTAAAATCTTCGCTGCTTCAGTTAATGCATCTTTCGGGTGAATTGAACCGTCCGTATCGATTTCAAAAACCAATTTTTCGTAATCGGTCTTCTGTTCTACACGATAGTTCTCCACTGAATACTTGACATTCTTGATTGGAGTATAGATACTGTCTAAAGCGATTGTTCCGATTGGAGCATCTACTTTCTTGTTCATTTCAGCACCAACGTATCCACGCCCTTTCTCTATAGTCATTTCCATTGTCAAGCTTATGCTTGGATCCATGTTACAAATGACGTGATCTGGGTTCAATACTTGGAACGCACTAATGTGTGAAGCGAAATCGCCCGCTACTAGTTGTTCCTTTCCAGTGATTGTGAACTTAATAGTTTCAGTATCCTGAGCCTCAATCTGCTGCTTGAAACGTACTTGCTTCAAGTTTAGGACGATCTCTGTTACGTCTTCTACAACACCTTCGATGGTTGTGAATTCGTGGTCAACACCTTCAATTCTCAATGAAGTCAAGGCAAAACCTTCAAGACCGGAAAGCAAAACTCTACGGAGTGCATTACCAACGGTAAGACCGTAACCAGGCTCCAAAGGTCTAAACTCGAACTGACCACTGAAATCAGTGGAAGCGTTCATTATTACTTTTTCGGGCTTCTGGAAATTAAGGATAGCCATATAAGAGAGTATAAGGTGATTATTATTTTGAGTACAATTCGACGATCAACTGCTCCTTGATATTCTCAGGGATTGCATCACGTGAAGGAACGCTTAGGAAGGTACCTTCCATCTTGCTTTCATTCCATTCTAACCATGGGTACTCGGTTCCATGACCAGCTAAAGCATCAGCGATAACTACTAAAGACTTCGATTTCTCACGTACACCGATAACATCACCTGGGTTCACATTCATTGAAGGAATGTTTACGATCTCCCCGTTCACAGTGACGTGACGGTGACCCACAAGCTGACGGGCAGCATCGCGTGTTCTACCAAGTCCTAAACGGAATACTACGTTATCTAAGCGACTCTCACACAACTGAAGTAAAACATCACCCGTTTTGCCTTTGCTGCGAGAAGCTTTATCAAACATGCGTGCAAATTGACGCTCTAAAATACCGTAAGTGTATTTTGCCTTTTGCTTCTCTTGGAGCTGCACTGAATATTCACTCTTCTTTCCACGACGACGCGTGTTACCGTGCTGACCCGGAGGGTACTTACGCTTTTCGAAAGAGCTATCTGGGCCGAAGATAGGCTCACCCATGCGGCGAGCAATCTTTGTTTTTGGTCCTCTATATCTTGCCATAATACTGTTCTTCTCTAATTATTAAACGCGACGTTTCTTAGGTGCACGACAACCATTGTGTGGAGTTGGAGTGATATCAATGATTTCAATCACCTCTATTCCTAAGTTGTGTAGTGAACGAATCGCACTCTCACGTCCATTACCTGGACCTTTAACGTAAGCCTTCACTTTCTTAAGTCCAGCTTCTAGTGCTACACGACCACAATCTTCAGCTGCCATTTGCGCAGCGTAAGGAGTGTTCTTTTTAGAACCACGGAAGCCCATCTTACCAGCCGACGACCAAGAGATTACTTGCCCTTGATTGTTCGTCAACGAAATAATGATGTTATTAAAAGAAGATCCAATGTGCGCTTCACCGACAGCGTCGATACGCACTTTACGCTTCTTAGTCTGTTTAGTCTGTTTCTTAGCCATAACTAACTATTATTTAGTCGCTTTCTTCTTGTTAGCAACCGTTTTTCTCTTACCCTTTCTAGTACGCGAATTGTTCTTCGTACGCTGTCCACGTAGTGGAAGTCCCAAACGGTGACGAATACCACGGTTACAACCGATGTCCATCATTCGCTTGATGTTCAACTGAACCTCTGAACGCAATTCACCTTCTACTCTGTACTCGTCAGCGATTACACCACGAATAGCAGTTAACTGCTCATCCGTCCAATCCTGAACTTTTACATCTTCACTTACACCTGCCTTGTCCAAAATCTCTTGAGAGCGGCTTAAGCCAACTCCGTAGATATAAGTCAGGCCAATAACACCACGTTTGGTTCTGGGTAAGTCTACACCTGCAATCCTTGCCATAGTCTTTTTCTTCTATTATTGGTTAACCCTGACGTTGCTTGAACTTGGGGTTCTTCTTGTTAATTACATATAAGCGCCCTTTACGGCGAACGATCTTACAATCCGCGCTACGCTTTTTAACTGATGCTCTTACTTTCATTTCTCTAGTATCTGTACGTTATACGAGCCTTTGATAAATCGTATGGGCTCATTTCTAGTTTTACTTTATCACCGGGTAGTAGTTTGATATAGTGCATTCTCATTTTACCTGAGATATGCGCTGTCACAACGTGACCATTTTCTAACTCTACACGAAACATAGCATTTGATAATGCCTCTGTTACAGTTCCGTCTTGCTCAATCGCGCTTTGCTTCGCCATATTAACTAAACGTACTTTGTGTATTTCTACCTCTCAACTTTCCGGTCTTCATCAAACCGTCATAGTGTCTATTCAACAAATAGCTTTCAATCTGCTGTAATGTATCTAGAATGACACCCACGGTAATAAGCAATGAAGTACCTCCATAGAAGTATGCCCACTGCGTATTCAAACCTACAGTCATTGCTACTGCCGGTAAAATTGCAACCAAAGCGAGTAATAACGAACCTGGGAATGTTATTCTACTTAATACAGTATCAAGAAATTCTGCCGTTGGCGCCCCTGGCTTAATACCCGGAACAAAACCGCCATTGCGCTTGAGATCATCCGCAATAGAGTTCGTATTTACCTGAATTGCTGTGTAGAAATAAGTAAATACAATAATCAAAACAGCGAATGCGACATTGTACCACAAGCCTTGGATGTTACCAAATACCGTAATCAACCAGCTTACACTATCACCTTCAGCTCCACTATACTGTAGTACAGTAATTGGAATGAACATGATTGCTTGAGCGAAAATGATAGGCATTACACCCGCAGCATTTACCTTCAAAGGTAAATATTGACGAGCAGAAGGCGTTGAAACGGCACGACCACCAGCAGCTTGTTTCGCATACTGCACCGGAATCTGACGAACTGCCTGAGTGAGCGCGATTGCAAACATTGTGATGACAAAAAGCGTAAACAACTCAATAATGAATGCAACCCAACCTGCACCTTGACCCACCTGACTCAACATCTCCTGAAGGAATGCTTGTGGCAAAGTAGCAATGATACCTACCATAATGAGTAAGGAAATACCGTTGCCAATTCCTTTATCGGTAATACGCTCACCTAACCACATTGCGAAGATGGTACCAGTGGTTAACGTAACCCATGCAAGGAACCAAAATGTTCCAGGATCTAAGGTTAACGAAACACCTTGAGCACTCAAGTTTGCCAAATACGACGGTGCCTGAACACCAGCAATAAGAATGGTCAAATAACGAGTAATTTGATTCAACTTACGGCGACCACTCTCCCCATCCTTTTGCATCTTCTGTACGGCAGGAACTGCCATACCCATTAATTGTATAATGATGGAAGCAGAGATATAAGGCATAATTCCTAAGGCCATAACTGAGGCGCGAGAGAACGCACCACCAGTAAACGCATTTAAAACACCCAACAAACCTTCTGAGGTTTGTGCTTGCAACTGCGTTAAACTTTCAGGATCTACACCAGGAAGAAGAACCGTAGAACCAATTCTATATATCAATAGTAATCCAAGAGTCGTAAGGATCTTGTCCTTCAACTCTGAGATTGCCCAGATATTTTTTATGGTTTCTATAAAACGTTTCATCTAATTACAAAGTAGTTGCTGTACCACCATTTGCTTCAATAGCAGCAGTAGCAGTTTTACTAAATGCGTGAGCAGTAATGTCCAATTTCATGGTTACTTCACCACGTCCTAAAACCTTCACCAACTCTTTTTTGCCAACAAGACCGTTGTTTACTAAATCAGCAACAGTGATGGTCGTTGTTAATTTTTTCGCTTCAACAAGAGCCTGGAGCGTATCCAAGTTCAATCCCTTGTATTCTACACGGTTTGGATTAGTGAATCCGAACTTTGGTACACGACGCTGAAGTGGCATTTGACCACCTTCAAAACCGATTTTACGGCTGTAACCTGAACGCGACTGCGCACCCTTGTGACCACGCGTAGAGGTACCTCCGTGTCCGGAGCCTTCACCTCTACCTACTCGCTTACGGCTGTGGGTTGCACCCTCCGCAGGTTTGAGATTTGATAAATCCATTTTATCTATTTAATTAAAGTTCAACAACTTCTACAAGGTGACTCACCTTGCGCACCATACCAAGAACCTGTGCCGTAGCCTCAACTTCTACTGATGCATTCATCTTACGCAGACCTAAAGCATCCATCGTTGCTTTCTGACGTGCAGTACGCCCTATGACGCTGCGTTTTTGTGTAATCTTAATTTTTGCCATTTCCTCTGAGGAATTATCCGTTAAAAACTTTGTCCACAGAAATACCACGAGTTTTCGCGATCTCCTTAACATCACGCAATTTCAACAAAGCATCAAAAGTTGCTTTAACTACGTTTTGTGGATTAGAAGAGCCCTTACTCTTTGCCAGTACATCATGTACACCAACACTCTCAAGAACCGCACGCATTGCACCACCTGCAATAACTCCAGTACCGCTTGACGCAGGACGAAGAAATACACGTGAACCAGCGAACTTACCGTTCTCTTCGTGTGGAATAGTACTCTTAACTAAAGGAATACGGAACAAATTCTTTTTAGCATCCTCAACAGCCTTAGCAATTGCCTCACTAACTTCTTTTGATTTACCACTACCGAAACCAGCAGTGCCGTTTTCATCACCTACTACTACGATAGCAGAAAAGCTGAACGTACGGCCCCCTTTGTTAACTTTCGTTACACGGTTTACCGCTACCAAGCGGTCTACCAATTCAATACCCGTAGGCTTTACTTTACGTGCGTTATGCATTGTATTCGCCATTTTAGAATTTCAAGCCGCCTTTACGAGCGCCTTCAGCCAATTGTTTAACACGACCATGGTAGAGGTAACCACCGCGATCGAAACAAACTTCCGTTATACCTTTTTCCATAGCGAGCTTAGCTAAACCTTCACCTACCTGGAAACTCTTATCACTTTTAGTACCTGTAGCACTTTCCAACTCTTTGTTTCGAGATGAGAAAGACATTAGGGTTACTTGATTTACGTCATCAATCAATTGCGCGTAAATTTCTTTGTTACTTCTGAACACAGATAGACGTGGCTTCTGAGCTGTTCCTGTAACTACCTTGCGAATTCTTCTGCGAATGCGAAGTCTTCTTTCTGATTTAGTTAATGCCATTTCCTATCTATTATTTACTTGCAGATTTACCTGCTTTTCTGCGGATTTGTTCACCCACGAATTTGACACCTTTTCCTTTGTATGGTTCTGGTTTACGCAATGAACGGATTTTCGCCGTGATTGCACCTACCAACTGCTTGTCGTGAGACGTAAATTTGATGGTAGGGTTTTTACCTTTTTCCATAGCCGTTTCAACGCTCACCTCTGAAGGAATGTTGATCAGGAAGTTATGAGAATAACCTAAGGATAAATCTAAGATTTGACCTTGGTTAGATGCACGGTAACCAACACCCACTAATTCTAACGAATGGGACCATCCTATACTAACTCCTAGGACCATGTTGTTGATTAGCGCACGGTATAAACCGTGTTTTGCCTTGTGCTCTTTCGATTCAGAAGGACGCTGTACTGTGATGATGTTCTCTTCCATCGATACAGTGATACCACCGCTCAATTCTTGAGTGAGTTCACCCAATTTACCTTTTACAGTAACTACGTCTCCATTGATTGAAACGTCAACTCCTGTAGGCACGGCAATTGGGGCTTGACCTATTCTTGACATAATATTAAATGTTAACTAACGGTACACAAAACCTCGCCGCCGATATTCTCTTTGCGAGCTTGCTTGTCAGTCATTAAACCTCTAGAAGTACTAACTACTGCAATTCCTAATCCGTTCTTCACACGTGGCAATGTTTCACTGCCTGTGTACTGACGAAGACCTGGTTTAGAAATACGCTTTATTTCGCGAATTGCTGGCGTCTTAGTTATTCTATCATATTTCAAAGCAACCTTCAAAACATTTTGAGGAGCTACTTCTTCAACCTTAAAGTCATGGATAAACCCCTGATCTTTTAGGATTGCAGCGATCGCTACTTTTGTTTTGCTTGAAGGGATTTCTACCACACGCATTCCAGCCGTTTGGCCATTGCGAATACGCGTTAGGAAATCTGCAATTGGATCTGTATTCATAATTTTGTTTAATCTAAAATTACCAGCTAGCTTTCTTCACACCTGGGATCAAACCCTGGTTAGCCATTTCACGGAATGTTACACGAGAAAGTCCAAACTGACGCATGTATCCGCGCGGACGACCTGTTAACTTACAACGATTTCTTCCTCGTACTGGAGAAGCATTCTTAGGAAGCTTCTGCAATCCTTCATAATCGCCTGCAGCTTTAAGTGCTTCACGCTTGGCAGCATATTTAGCAGCTAGTTTTGCACGTTTGACCTCACGGGCCTTCATTGATTCTTTAGCCATTGTTCAATTATTTTGTAAATGGAAGACCAAATGCCGTTAACAATGCCTTTGCTTCTTTATCCGTTGAAGCAGAGGTTACAAATGTGATATCCATACCTGAAATACGATTCACTTTATCAATATCAATTTCCGGGAAAATGATTTGCTCAGTGATACCAAATGTATAGTTACCACGTCCATCAAAGCCAGAAGCCTTGATACCACGGAAATCGCGGATGCGCGGCAAAGAAGCACTGATTAAACGGTCTAAAAATTCGTACATGCGCTCTCCACGTAACGTTACTCGAGCACCAATAGGCATCCCTTTACGCAACTTGAAGTTACTTATGTCTTTCTTAGATTTAGTAGGTACCGCTTTTTGACCAGTGATTGTAGTCATTTCAACGATCGCTTGATCTACTAGTTTCTTGTCTGCTACAGCTGCACCAATACCTTGGCTTACCACGATCTTCTCTAGTTTAGGAACCATCATTACATTGCTGTAGTTGAATTCCTCTACCAATTTAGCGATGATCTCTTCGCTGTACTTAGTCTTAAGTCTAGGTGTCATACTCATTATGATAATACCTCACCGGATTTTTTAGCGTAACGTACGATGTTACCGTTTTCATCCAATTTTCTTCCAACGCGTGTTGCCTCGTTTGTAGAAGGATCTACTAGAGCTACGTTAGAAATGTGAATTGGAGCTTCCATTTCGACAATTCCACCTTGTGGATTCGACGCGCTTGGTTTCTGGTGTTTCTTAATCATGTTAAGACCTTCAACAACCACGCGGTTCATTTTAGGGATCACGCGCACAATACGGCCTTCTTTACCTTTGCTTTCGCCGGCAAGAACCTTTACTTGATCTCCCTTTTTTACTTTAAACTTTGCCATCTTAATCTGTATCGTTAAGATTATAGTACCTCAGGTGCAAGAGAAACAATCTTCATGTATTGCTTGTCACGTAACTCACGAGCTACAGGACCGAATACACGAGTACCTCTCATTTCACCACCGGTATTTAATAATACACATGCGTTATCGTCAAAACGGATATAAGATCCATCCGGGCGACGCACTTCTTTCTTCACGCGTACAACAACGGCAGTTGATACTTGACCCTTCTTCACTGTTCCAGCTGGCGTAGCAGCTTTAACTGTGACAACGATCTTATCGCCTACGCTTGCATAGCGTCTTTTCGTTCCGCCTAACACACGAATTACCAATACTTCCTTGGCACCTGTGTTATCCGCTACTCTTAATCTTGATTCTGTCTGTACCATGATTATTTAGCTCTTTCGATAACTTCAACCACTCTCCAATTTTTTGTCTTGGATAATGGACGAGTTTCCATAATTCTTACAGTATCACCCATATTGCAGTCGTTTGTCTCGTCATGAGCGTGGAATTTGCTCGTAAACTTCACAAACTTCCCATACTTTGGGTGCTTTACTTTGCGCTCAACCTTCACAACAACAGACTTATCCATCTTGTTGCTCGCTACTACGCCGACACGCTCTTTACGCAAGTTTCTTGTGTTTTCCATGATACTCTTATTCTTCAGTTGAGCGAGTACTCAATTCAGTGCTCAAACGAGCTATATTTTTTCTAGCAATTTTAATTTGCATAGGATTTTCTAATGGGCTTAAGCTATGTGTTAGCTTCATGCTCATGTAGTTGGCCTTCTCCTCAGCCAAACGCTCTGCTAATTCAGCAGTCGCCAATTCTTTCATCTCTGTGTACTTCATGACTTTTACTCTTGTAAATCTCTACGTACTACGAACTTGGTGCGAACGGGTAACTTCTGTGCTGCAAGACGCAAAGCTTCTTGAGCGATATCGAAAGGAATCCCGTCGATTTCAAACATGATGCGTCCTGGTTTAACAACAGCAGCGTAATATTCAACACCACCTTTTCCTTTACCCATACGAACCTCTAAGGGTTTCTTTGTGATTGGCTTGTCGGGGAATATACGGATCCACATCTGCCCTTCACGCTTCATGTAACGCGTTGCAGCGATACGTGCAGCTTCTATCTGACGGGCAGTAACCCATTTAGAATCTAAAGACTTTAAACCGTAAGCGCCGTATACAAGTTGTGCACCACGCTGCGAGTTGCCTTTCATTTTGCCTTTAAATACTTTTCTGTGTTTTGTGCGTTTTGGCTGTAACATCTCTAAAAGTTATTTACGGTTAGTACGCTTAGCACGTCCACCTCGCGCAGCCCCAGGCTTCGTAGAACCCAACTGATTGCTTAGATCACGTTTGCCATAAACTTCACCTTTCATAATCCACACCTTAATACCTAGACGGCCGTAAGTTGTATGTGCCTCACTTAAATGGTAATCAATGTCTGCACGGAAAGTACTCAACGGTGTACGACCATCTTTATACATTTCTGAGCGCGCCATTTCAGCACCGTTTACACGACCTGAAATCAATACCTTAATGCCCTCAGCGCCCATACGCATTGCTGCAGAAATAGCCATTTTGATGGCACGACGATGACTCACACGACCTTCAATCTGACGTGCTATAGAATCTGCTACAAGCTTCGCGTCTAACTCAGGACGCTTGATCTCGTAGATGTTGATTTGAACTTCCTTACCAGTAAGTTTTTTCAACTCCTCCTTAAGCTTATCAACCTCTTGACCACCTTTACCAATAATCACGCCTGGACGAGCCGTAGTAATGGTCACAGTAACTAAGCGCAGAGTGCGCTCAATGATGATACGGCTGATACTTGCTTTCGCAAGACGAGCGTACATGTAATTTCTAATCTTGGCATCCTCGGCGATTTTATCACCATAGTTACGACCTCCGTACCACTGACTATCCCAGCCACGGATGATTCCTAATCTATTACCAATAGGGTTGGTTTTTTGTCCCATTCTTCCCTTTTTAAGATTCTTTACTACCAACGATGAGTGTCACATGGTTGCTACGCTTGCGAATGCGATGCGCACGACCTTGTGGAGCAGCTTGGATACGCTTCAGCATACGACCACTATCAACACTAATCTCTTTAACTATCAAACCAGCTTCCTCTAGATCTGCTCCTTCGTTCTTAGATTGCCAGTTCGCGATAGCGCTCAACAACAGTTTCTCTAAACGATTCGATGCCTCTTTCGGGCTGTACTTAAGAATGGCCAATGCCTTCTCTACCTCTACGCCACGGATTTGGTCAGCGACCAAACGCATTTTGCGAGGAGAAGTTGGGCAATCATTAAGCTTAGCAATTGCAATAGCTTTCTTCGCTGTCTTCAGCGCTTCAGCTGCATGTTTCTTTCTAGCTCCCATCTCTTATTACTTCTTATTTTTTCCGTGACCACGGAAGTTGCGGGTTGGAGAGAATTCACCAAGCTTGTGTCCTACCATGTTTTCTGTCACATAAACGGGAATAAATGTCTTTCCGTTATGAACTCCAATAGTCTGACCTACGAAATCTGGTGAAATCATAGATGCACGTGACCAAGTCTTGATCACTGTGTTTTTACCGCTCTCCACATTAGCGAGTACTTTCTTCTCTAACTTGTAGTGGATGTAAGGTCCTTTTTTAAGCGAACGTGCCATATACTTTCAGATTATTTCTTTCTACGTTCGATGATATACTTATTCGTAGCCTTCTTAGGCGTACGAGTCTTGTAACCCTTCGCTGGAATACCATTGCGAGAACGTGGGTGACCTCCAGAAGCACGGCCTTCACCACCACCCATTGGGTGATCAACTGGATTCATTACAACACCACGAACACGTGGACGACGTCCTTGCCATCTGCTACGACCAGCTTTACCGCTAACCTGTAACATGTGCTCTGAGTTACTCACAGTACCTACAGTTGCCATACAAGTAGTAAGAATCATACGAGTCTCACCTGAAGGCATCTTAATGATAGCGTACTTACCCTCACGAGCCAACAGCTGCGCGAATGTACCTGCAGAACGTGCAATGATTGCACCTTGTCCAGGACGCATTTCAATGTTGGAGATGATCGTACCTAATGGAATATCAGAAAGGAACAATGCGTTACCAGCTTCCGGAGCGCTGCCCTGTCCGCTGACTAGTTTATCACCTACTTTTACACCATTAACCGCAACAGAGTAACGCTTCTCACCATCCGCGTATACTAGCAACATAAGGTATGCTGAACGTAACGGATCGTATTCAATCGCTTTCACTGTCGCAGGGATACCAAACTTATCACGTTTGAAATCAACTGTACGTACTTTTTGCTTGTGTCCTCCACCAACGTAACGCATAGTCATACGTCCGCTGTTGTTTCGGCCACCACTCTTGGTCTTACCTTTTACAAGGCTCTTTTCAGGTTTCGCTGCCGTAACTTGCTCAAAGTCGTTGACTACGCGAAAACGCTGTCCAGGAGTTATTGGTTTTAATTTCTTTACACCCATTGTAATTAAATATTACCGTATAAATCGATGGTCTCTCCACCAGCTACTTTAACCATCGCTTTTTTATAAGCAGATTTACGTCCTCTCACTAAACCAGCCTTAGTATACTTCGTCTGGAATTTTGCAGGAACAATAGCAGTGCGTACACTTTCTACACTAACACCGTAGAACTCTTCTACAGCTTTCTTTATCTCAACCTTATTAGCAGATCGAGCCACCTCAAAAGCATAGACGTTTTCGTCTTCGCTCTGAGCTGTTGCTTTTTCAGTAATGATTGGTTTAATCAAAATATTCATGGCTCTCTTAGCTTAAAATCGCTGTAATCTTCTCAACTGCACCCACTGATAAAACGACTTCTGAAGCGTTCATTATGTCGTAAGTGCTTATTTCTGAGGAGTTTACAACTTTAACCCCTTGTAAATTGCGGGATGACAAATATAGGTTTTTATCGTAGTCACCAACAATGAATAGCGATTTTTTCTTATCTAAACCTAAAGCAGTCATCACATTGATGAAGCTCGTCGTCTTTGGCACCTCGAATGTAAAGTTCTCTACGACCTTCAAATTCTCAGATTTCACCTTCATTGACAAGGCTGATTTACGCGCCAATTGCTTGACTTTCTTATTCAATTTAAAGCCGTAGTTACGCGGACGGGGACCGAAAACAGTACCACCACCACGTTGAACAGGCGACTTTAATGAACCTGCACGTGCGCCACCAGTACCTTTCTGCTTGTGGTGCTTCTTTGTCGTACGATTAACTTCAGCACGCTCTTTAGACTTGTGCGTACCCTGACGAGCATTCGCCAAGAACTGCTTAACATCTAAATAAATGCTATGATCGTTAGGCTCAATACCAAAAACACTTGCGTCTAACGTGACGCTATTTTTGGTCTCTTTTCCGTTTATGTCTAATACCTTCAATTCCATTATTTCTCGATAATTACAGTTGAATTCTTAGCTCCTGGAACAGAACCCTTAACTACTAGCAAATTCTTTTCAGCATCCACTTTCAAAACAACTAGGTTTTGAACCTTAGCACGCTTACCACCCATACGGCCGGCCATGCGCATACCTTTGAATACTCTCGAAGGATCTGAACCCGCACCAATTGAACCCGGCGCACGTAGACGGTTGTGTTGACCGTGCGTCGCTTGACCAACACCGGCGAAGCCATGACGCTTCACAACACCTTGAAAACCTTTACCCTTAGAAGTACCAACTACATCAACGTAGTCACCTTCTTCGAATAAGTCAGCTGTCAAGACTTGTCCTAGTTCTAATCCACCTTCGAAGTCAGTGAATTCAACAAATTTCTTTTTAACAGAGGTGCTTGCTTTCTGCACGTGTCCTTGCAATGCTTTCGAAACGTTTTTCTCTTTCGCCTCTCCCCAACCTAGTTGGATTGCATTGTAACCATCGACATCTTCAGTTTTCACCTGAGTAACTACACATGGACCTACCTCTAGGACAGTACATGGCAAGTTCTTACCCTCAGGGCTGAAAATGCTGGTCATTCCGACTTTTTTACCAATTAATCCTGGCATCTCTTCTGGAATTTAAATTTCGTCTACTGTTAGACCTTGATTTCTACTTCAACACCACTCGGCAACTCTAACTTCATCAATGCATCAATAGTCTTTGATGAAGAGGAGTAGATGTCCAACAAGCGCTTGTAATTGCTTAGTTGGAACTGCTCGCGTGATTTCTTATTAACGTGCGGTGAGCGGAGCACAGTGTAAATACGCTTGTTTGTCGGCAATGGAATAGGACCATTAACAACAGCGCCAGTACTCTTCACAGTCTTCACGATCTTCTCAGCAGACTTATCTACTAAGTTGTGATCGTAAGACTTAAGCTTGATGCGAATTTTTTGACTCATTATCGTCTATTATTAAGCTTTTGTTTCTTCAATTACTTTTTCAGAGATGTTGCTTGGGGTTTCAGCATAGTGTGAGAACTCCATAGTAGAAGCTGCACGACCTGAACTCAGCGTACGTAATGTAGTTACGTAACCAAACATTTCTGATAATGGCACATTTGCCTTGATAACCTTAGCGTTGTTACGATCAGACATATCATTTACCTGACCACGACGACGGTTCAAATCACCAACGATATCACCCATGTATTCTTCCGGAGTTACTACCTCCATCTTCATAATAGGCTCCATGATTACAGGAGATGCTTTTTTCGCACTTTCCTTGAAACCAATCTTCGCCGCCAATTCAAAAGATAATTGGTCAGAATCCACCGGGTGGAAAGAACCATCCTTAAGTACAATTTTGTAGCTATCTACTTTAAAGCCTGCTAAAGGACCATTTACCATTGCTGCTTTAAAACCGTTCTCAATAGATGGAATGAATTCCTTAGGAACGTTCCCTCCTTTGATTTCGTTTACAAACTGAAGTCCTTCACCTTCAAAACTTTCGTCTGCCGGAGAAATTTCAAATACGATGTCCGCGAATTTACCACGACCACCCGTTTGCTTCTTGTAAACCTCACGGTGACTCGCTGATCCCTTAAGCGCCTCTTTGTATTCAACTTGTGGCTCACCTACGTTCACCTCAACCTTAAATTCACGTCTCATACGATCAATCAAGATGTCCAAGTGAAGCTCACCCATACCAGAGATAATGGTTTGTCCTGAAGCCTCATCAGTTTGAACACGGAACGTTGGATCCTCTTCTGACAATTTAGCCAAAGCAGTACCCATCTTATCTACATCGGCCTTTGATCTCGGCTCAACCGCAATACCAATTACTGGCTCAGGGAATGTCATCGATTCGAGAACGATTGGTGATTTCTCATCACATAAAGTATCACCAGTACGGATATCCTTAAAGCCTACTCCAGCACCAATATCTCCTGCAGTAATTGCATCGATAGGTTGTTGCTTGTTTGAGTGCATCTGGAAAATACGAGAGATACGCTCTTTTTTACCAGAACGTGTGTTTTTAACGTATGAACCTGCATCCAAAGATCCAGAGTATACACGGAAGAAACACAAACGACCTACGAAAGGATCCGTTGCAATCTTAAAGGCCAATGCAGAGAATGGCTCATTCACAGAAGGCTTACGGAAATCAGGGTTACCTGTATCCGGATTCGTACCTTCAATTGCTTCCACATCCATTGGAGATGGCAAATAACGCATTACTGCATCAAGCATTGCCTGTACCCCTTTGTTTTTGAAAGCTGAACCACACATCATAGGAATGATGCTCATATCAATAGTCGCTGCACGAAGTGCTGCGATAATCTCATCTTCAGTAATGCTGTCCTCGTCTTCGAAGAATTTCTCCATCAAAGTTTCGTCGTATTCAGCAACCGCTTCGATTAATTCTCCGCGCTTTTCGTTTACAACATCTACTAAGTCAGCTGGGATTTCGATAGTCTCGTAAGTCATACCGTTATCCTCTTCGTTCCATACGATTGCTTGTTTGCTGATCAAATCAACAACTCCTCTAAAGTCAAGCTCGTCACCGATAGGAACTTGAAGTGCTACAGGATTACCCCCTAGCATTTCTCTCACCTGGTTACATACCATGAAGAAGTCTGAACCCTGACGGTCCATCTTGTTCACAAAGCCTAAACGCGGTACGCGGTATTTATCCGCTTGACGCCAAACTGTCTCAGATTGTGGCTCAACACCATCAACCGCTGAGAACAATGCCACCACACCGTCTAATACACGCAATGAGCGCTCAACTTCCACTGTGAAGTCAACGTGCCCTGGGGTATCAATAATGTTGATTGCATAAGTCTGGTCGCGGTAAATCCACTCACAGTGTGTTGCAGCAGAAGTAATGGTAATACCACGCTCTTGCTCTTGCTCCATCCAGTCCATCGTTGCAGCACCATCGTGTACCTCACCAATTTTGTGGCTCACACCTGTATAGTATAAAATACGTTCAGTAGTAGTAGTTTTACCCGCATCAATGTGGGCTGCAATACCTATGTTTCTAGTGAACGTTAAATCTCTATTTCCTTTTGCCATGATATAGTGTCAATTAGAATCTAAAGTGTGAAAATGCTTTGTTCGCTTCTGCCATACGGTGAACTTCCGTACGCTTCTTAACTGCAGCACCTTCTTCTTTCGAAGCAGCGATGATTTCTGCAGCCAATTTCTGAGCCATCGAACGCTCGTTGCGCTTGCGCGTTGCGAGAATCAACCACTTCATTCCTAAAGTAACCTTGCGCTCAGGACGAACCTGCATAGGGATTTGGAAGTTCGCACCACCAACGCGACGACTACGTACTTCTACGTGAGGCATAACATTGTTGAGTGCTTCTTTCCATGTTTCTAAACCATTTCCTTCAGTCTTTTCTGAAACAATATCAATTGCATCGTAGAAAATATTGAAAGCGATAGACTTCTTTCCGTCTAACATCAAGTTGTTTACAAAACGTGTTACGAGCGTATCGTTAAACCTTGGATCCGGAAGTAACGGACGTTTTTTAGCTCTTGCTTTTCTCATGAGTTCTTAAAGTCTACAGTAGTTTATTTCTTTGGTCTCTTAGCACCATACTTAGAACGACGCTGCGTTCTTCCGCTTACACCCGCTGTATCAAGTGCACCACGTACAATGTGGTAACGCACACCCGGAAGATCTTTTACACGACCGCCGCGAACCAGTACAATACTGTGTTCTTGTAGGTTGTGACCTTCACCTCCGATGTAGGCGTTAACTTCGTTTCCATTACTTAGACGTACCCTGGCCACTTTACGCATTGCCGAATTTGGTTTTTTCGGCGTCGTTGTGTAGACACGAGTACATACACCCCTGCGTTGTGGGCAGGAATCCAGCGCAGCAGATTTACTCTTTTGTTTGATCTGTTTGCGACCTTTTCTTACAAGCTGTTGAATCGTTGGCATACGTACCTTTTGATTTCTAGTTTATTCCAATAATCAGTTACCCCATTTTTTGGGGACTGCAAATGTATGGTAAATATTTCCACAACCAAACCGGGTGTGGATAAAATAATTGGCTCATTCTGAATTATTTGTGATTATTGGCGAATAGTGGGCTGCGGCCGGCTAGAAATTGGTCCGATTTTGAGGGTTGTAAAGGCGTTAAATAGGTGTAACTTTGTACATCTTGTCGAACGGTAAAGTTTCCCCTAATTGGCACATTTTTTAAAAGAACTAAATGACGCACAGCGAGTTGCTGTGGAAAAGATTGACGGTCCGGTCATGGTAATTGCTGGTGCAGGTTCGGGTAAAACCAGAGTGCTGACTTACAGAATTGCCTATTTATTGGATAAAGGGGTCGATGCATTCAACATTCTTTCATTAACCTTCACAAATAAAGCTGCTCGAGAAATGAAGGAGCGCATTGGGAAGATTGTGGGCGATGGTGAAGCAAAGAATTTGTGGATGGGAACTTTTCACAGTGTTTTTGCCAAAATCCTCAGAATAGAAGCTGAACGACTCGGGTATCCTACAAATTTTACCATTTATGATGCGGACGACAGTAAGAAATTGATCACCACCATCATTAAAGAGAAACAACTGGATAAAGACATTTATAAAGCCAAAAGTGTCTCTTCTAGAATTTCATCATTAAAAAACAACCTTTTAACACCGAAGGCTTATTTCCAAAACGGTGAATTGCAGGCACAAGATAGTGCGGCGAAGATGCCTATGTTCGGCGAAATCTACCAGGCCTATACGGAGCGTTGTTTTCGAGCCGGCGCTATGGATTTCGATGATCTACTTTTGAAAACCAATGAGTTACTCTATAAATTTCCCGAAGTACTCGCGAAATATCAAAACAGATTCAAATACATTTTAGTTGACGAGTATCAAGATACCAATCACAGTCAATATCTGATTGTCAAAGCACTGGCAGCGAAATATGAGAATATATGTATTGTCGGGGATGACGCACAGTCTATTTATGCCTTCCGTGGCGCGAACATTCGAAATATTCTAAATTTCCAGAAGGATTATCCGAACACGCAACTCTTCAAACTGGAGCAAAATTACCGCTCCACAAATACCATCGTACAAGCTGCTAACAGCATAATTGCGAAGAATAAGGAGCAGATTGAGAAGAACGTTTGGACTCAAAATGGGAGCGGTGATAAAATCATTGTACACAAGAGTATTTCAGATTCTGATGAAGGAAATTACGTCGCGACCAACATCTGGCAAACCGCCATGAATGACGGAGCGAAACACGATGATTTCTGCATTTTATACCGCACGAATGCACAGAGCAGAAGCTTTGAAGATGCCTTGAGGAAGAAAAACATACCGTATAAAATTTACGGAGGCTTGAGCTTTTACCAGCGTAAAGAAATCAAAGATGTGCTGTCCTACTTGCGTTTGGTGATTAATCCAAAGGATGAGGAGGCTTTTAGGAGGGTGATCAATTATCCAACACGCGGAATTGGCGCTACTACTCTAGCGAAGCTCGCAGTTGCCGCTGAACAGCAGCAGTGGTCCTTGTGGGAAACCTGCGAAAAATTGGGCACGATCAGCAGTGGTGTCGGAACTGCAGCTGCTCGAAAGATCATAGACTTTACTGCGTTGGTAAATAGTTTCGCGATTTTCGCGAAAAACCATGATGCCTTTGATACGGTTGCTCACGTCGCGAAAAGTGTTGGCTTGATCAAAGTACTGGGAGAAGATAAAACACCGGAAGGTGTAACGCGCTACGAAAACGTTCAGGAATTGCTCAATGGAATAAAGGACTTTAGCGAGCAGCAGAAAGAATTGGCCGATGGAGACCCTTCCCTTTCTAACTTCTTATCCGATGTAGCGCTATTAACCGACAGAGACAACGAAATAGATGATGGACAGCCAAAGGTCAGTATGATGACCATACATTTGGCCAAAGGATTGGAGTTTCCCTACGTATACATGGTAGGGCTTGAAGAAAATTTATTCCCAAGCATGATGAGCATGGGAAGTCGAAGTGAATTGGAAGAGGAGCGCCGATTATTCTACGTAGCTTTGACCAGAGCCGAGAAACGGGCGCACATCACCTATGCACATACGAGATATCGCTGGGGAAAACTGATCGATTGCGAACCTTCGCGCTTCATTGATGAAATAGATGAGCGTTATTTAGATATTCACATTCCCGAGTTCGCACCAACCAGCTTTAGTTCCCCTGCATTAGATAGCGCCTTCGGCGGGAGCTTTGGAGGGAACCAGAAGGGGCAAACGGTTTACCAAGGCAGCAATAAAAACTGGGGATCGAAAAAACCCGAAAGCAAAAGCGGGAGAAGTGCTTTAGGATCCGGCAGTGGTTTCGCACTGACTCAGCCTACCTTGCGAGGAAAGCCACTGAAAAAAGTGAGTGCATCAAGCGGCAGTTTTGAAGCGAGCGGAGATCACTTAAAACCCGAGGAACTTGCCGTTGGGATGCGTGTGGTTCACGGCAGATTTGGACTGGGAACCGTTAAAGATTTAGAAGGTGCAGGTGCGGATGCCAAAGCCATCATCACATTTGATAATGCCGGTGAAAAAAGATTGTTGCTAAAATTTGCAAAGGTCCGGGCGGTATAACAAAAGAATTTACTTATTTGAAAGCATGGAATACAATACTGAACGTACAACATTAAAGATTCCAGAATACGGGCGCAATGTGCAGCGTATGGTGGATTATTGTCTTACAATAGAAGATAGAGAGCACCGTAATAAAGTTGCACAAAGCATCATTGATGTCATAGGAAACTTGAACCCAGCGATTCGAGATGCGCCGGATTACACGCATAAATTATGGGATCATCTATTCATTATGTCTGATTTCCAATTGGACGTAGAAAGCCCCTATCCTATTCCCACGGCTGAAAATTTTGTGGGTCTGCCGGATGAAGTGCCTTACCCTCAAAAATCGCGTAAATTCCGTCATTACGGTGGCGTGGTAAAAACAATGGTAAAGCACGCTATCGAAATGGAGGAAGGTGAAGAAAAGGAAGCGCTGATCTATGGCATCGCGTATGCCATGAAACGCAACTACCTCAAATACAATAAGGACACCGTTTCAGACAGTACAATTTTAACCGACCTCGATGAAATCTCTGAGGGTAAATTAAAAACTGAGGGGATTGATTTGCCGCATTCAAAATCGTTCAACATCTCTCCCGCAGAACGCAATACAACCGTTGTTCGCAAAAAAACCAACAACAATCACAACAATAACAAGAAGAAGAAAAGAAGATTCTAAACTACATGGGGACATTTAAAATTACGGGTGGCAAAAAGTTAAAAGGAGCCATAACTCCGCAAGGAGCTAAGAACGAAACGTTGCAAATTCTTTGCGCAGTATTGCTCACACCGGAAGAGGTACGCATTACAAACATCCCCGATATTGTAGATGTCAACAAACTCATTGATCTTATGGGTGATTTGGGAGTAGATGTCAAAAAGAACGGTCCTGGCGACTACACCTTTAAGGCGGAACATGTTAACCTTGATTATTTAACTTCAGAAACCTTCAAACAGAAAGGCGCGAGTCTACGCGGTTCCATCATGATAGTAGGACCGCTATTAGCTCGATTTGGAAAAGCATATATACCGAAACCTGGAGGAGATAAAATTGGCCGCAGAAGACTGGATACGCACTTTTTAGGTTTTGAAAAGTTAGGCGCAAAATTTGAATACGACGCGAAGGATACGTTCTACAGCGTGGATGCCTCGCAACTCAAAGGAACCTACATGCTTCTTGATGAAGCTTCGGTTACCGGAACTGCAAATGTCGTTATGGCGGCAGTGATGGCCAAGGGTAAAACTACTATTTACAACGCAGCTTGTGAGCCGTATTTGCAGCAACTTTGTAAGATGCTTGTTCGTATGGGCGCGAAAATTGAAGGCATCGGTTCGAACATGCTTCACATTGAGGGCGTCTTGGAATTAGGAGGTACCTCACATCGTATTTTACCTGATATGATTGAGATAGGGTCTTGGATTGGCATGGCTGCTATGACCGGGTCCGAAATCACCATTAAAGACGTAAGCTATCCGGATTTAGGCATTATCCCTACTGTTTTCAGAAGATTGGGAATTCATACCGAATTGCGCGGTGATGATTTATTTGTTCCGGCGCACGATCACTATGAGATTGAAAGCTTTATTGACGGCTCTATTATGACTATCGCCGATGCGCCTTGGCCAGGTTTTACCCCAGACCTTTTAAGTATTATTCTCGTAACGGCCACTCAGGCTAGAGGATCTGTTCTTATTCATCAAAAGATGTTTGAAAGCCGATTATTCTTTACAGATAAGCTCATAGATATGGGCGCTCAAATCATTCTTTGTGATCCACATAGAGCAACGGTGATCGGATTAGACAAGCAATCTCCACTTCGTGCTACGACAATGACCTCTCCAGACATTCGCGCCGGTGTGAGTTTGCTTATTGCAGCTTTAAGCGCAGAAGGAACGTCCACTATTCATAATATTAACCAAATCGATCGCGGATATCAAGATATTGACGGCCGTCTGCAGGCCTTAGGTGCTGATATTGTTCGATTGTAAACACAGAAACAAATGAAATCCCTTAAACGACTACTTACTGGTACTACCCTAGCGATTCTAGGACTCATTACTACCTCTTCTCAAAACATTTATGAGTTTGCCCGCCCTGCCGACCTTGCTGCTACGCAAATGGCAACGGTAGGTATTGGTGATAAAGCTCCGGATATTGCTATGCGCGACCCACAAGGAACTATCCGAAAATTGAGTGATCTCAAAGGTCAAATCGTATTGATTGACTTTTGGGCATCGTGGTGTCGTCCGTGTAGAATGGAAAATCCGAACGTGGTACGCACGTACAACACTTACAAAGACGCAGCATTTAAAAACGGTAATGGATTTACAGTGTTCTCTGTGAGTCTTGACCAAAATAAAGCTGCTTGGATGAACGGTATAGAAAAAGACGGTCTAGTTTGGGACAACCACGTCAGCGATCTGCAAGGCTGGAGAAATGCCGCTGCAGGACTGTACGGCGTCAACAGTATACCGGCAACCTATTTGATTGATGGCGACGGTATTGTCATTAAGAAGAATTTACGCGGTCAAGCGCTGGAAAACACATTGGCTACACTAAAAAAATAAATAACCTAAGAGTGTCGAGGCGCGGCGTCCCGCCGCGCCTTTTCTATGCCCGAAATTTTGCCTGCGTTGGGCCTTTCGCTGACACGTTGTCAGCGAAAGGCGACTTGGCTAACATTTTGCTTTAAAAGCTAGTAAGAGTAAAAAACTACCCCAAAAATGTCTGAAAAGGAAGCACATAAAGAAGAGGAACTGAATCAAGAAAGCGTCAATCACACCAATGAAGATGTACAGCCGGTTGATGAAGAAACTACTGATAACCAATCCGTTGAGGTTGATCCTATCGAAAAACTTCAAGACGAAGTACAAGATCTAAAAGACCAAAATCTTCGTTTGTACGCTGAATTCGAGAATTTCAGAAAGCGCACAGCGAAAGAGCGCCTTCAAATGATGGACAGTGCAAATAAAGACACTTTAGCTGCTTTGTTGCCAGTGTTGGACGATTTTGACAGAGCCTTAAAAAATACAGAGGCTACACCTGAGAACGAAGCAGTTCTTGAAGGTTTGAAATTAATTCAACACAAATTGGGCGAAACACTCAAGAATAAAGGATTGATTGCAATGGAGAGCACCATAGGAAAAGGCTTTGATGTTGAAGAAATGGAAGCCATCACACAAATCCCTGCACCGACTCCTGAACTTGCGGGTAAGGTGATTGATGAAGTTGAAAAAGGCTATAAAATTGGTGAGCAAGTGTTGCGCTACGCGAAGGTAGTCGTGGGTAAAGAAGCATAAAATGGCAAAAAGAGATTATTACGACATACTAGGCGTCTCCAAAAGTTCAAGTCAAGACGAAATCAAAAAAGCCTACCGCAAGGTGGCTTTAAAGTACCATCCTGACCGCAATCCGGACAATAAAGAAGCTGAAGATAAATTCAAAGAGGCCGCAGAAGCCTATGATGTGCTCGGCAACGATGAAAAACGTCGGAAGTACGACCAGTTTGGACACCAAGCTTTTGGCGCAGGTGCCGGCGGTGGTGGGTTCGGTGGCAATATGAACGACATCTTTGATATGTTCGGTGATATCTTCGGCGGTGGCGGAGGTGGCGGCGGCTTCGGAGGTTTTGGTGGTTTTGGAGGCGGCGGTCAGCGTCGACAAGCCAAAGGATCGAATCTTCGTGTTAAAGTAAAACTAACGCTAGAAGAGATTGCTGAAGGCGTAGAGAAGAAGATGAAAATTCGTCGCGCCAAAATTGCAGAAGGTGTAACGTTTAAAACGTGCAGCACGTGTAACGGAGCGGGTCAGGTGCAGCAGGTGACGAATACAATTTTAGGGCAAATGCGCACTGCCGCTACCTGTTCTACATGCAGTGGGAGCGGAAAAATTGTTGACCAAAAGCCTTCTGGTGTTGGAAGCGACGGTCTAGACCGCAAAGAAGAAGTAGTAAGCGTAAAAATTCCAGCCGGTGTTCAGGATGGCATGCAGTTGCGTGTTGGTGGAAAAGGAAATGAAGTTCTCGGTGGTGTTGCTGGCGATTTAATCGTTTTAATTGAAGAGATTCAGCACGATCACCTCACGAGAGATGGCGAGAATCTGCACTACGAACTGAACCTGAGTTTTCCGGATGCAGCCTTAGGTACACAAGTTGAAATTCCGACCGTGAGCGGTGTGGTGAAAATTGGTATTGATGCAGGTACACAACCTGGTAAAATCCTTCGACTTAAGAACAAGGGTCTTCCAAGCGTACAAGGCTATGGCAAAGGCGACCAACTCATTCACGTGAATGTCTGGGTCCCGAAAAACCTAAACGGTGACGAAAAGAAGGCAATCGAAAAGCTCAAAGGCAATGAAAATTTCGAGCCTAATCCAAGTAAATCGGATAAAGGCTTTTTTGACCGAGTCAAAGAGATGTTCTCTTAATTAGGTTTCGTAATTTACACTCCCACCTCACCGGTGGGAGTTTTTTATATCCTAGAAATAACAGCCATGATAACTGCTAAAAAGGTCACCAAAGAATACAGCTCGAAACTTGCGCTGGACGGCGTGGACCTCTGTATACCGAAGGGAAGCATTTACGGATTGCTGGGGCCAAACGGGGCCGGCAAGACGTCCTTCATTCGCATTATGAACCAGATAACCGCACCGGATAAGGGTGAGGTGTACTTTGGATCGGAACTTCTGCAACCAAGAGATATCGCACGAATTGGGTATTTACCGGAGGAGCGTGGGTTGTACAAGAAAATGAAGGTTGGTGAGCAGGTGCTTTATTTAGCACGCTTGAAAGGACTCACAACAAGCGAAGCCAAAAACAGGGCTAAAGAATGGTTCGAACGCCTAGAAATGAGCGGCTGGTGGGACAAAAAAGTAGAAGACCTCAGTAAGGGAATGGCCCAAAAGGTCCAGTTCGTGACTACGGTTTTGCACGAACCCGAGCTGTTGATTTTTGATGAACCATTTACCGGTTTTGATCCCATCAATACCAACCTTATTAAAGGTGAAATTCAACGCCTCAATGAAAACGGTTCAACCGTAATTTTTTCAACGCACCGCATGGAAAGCGTGGAGGAAATTTGTAATCATATTGGCTTGATCGACAATGGAAAGGTGATGATTGAAGGAAACCTACTGGACATCCGTAAACATTATAAAGACGGAACGTTTGCATTCACAACACGTACGCAAATCGATAACTGGGGCGGACATGAAGTGCTCTCTCAGAAGGAAGATCACATGGGTTACCGCACGGTACTAAAATCAGCTGCGTTCCCAAAAGAATTGGTCATCGCTTTAAGTGAAAAAGAAGCGTTAGTTGCCTTTGAAGAAGTACTCCCGACGGTCAGTGATATTTTCATTGAAATCGTAAAGAACGGACCTAAACCTTGGAATCATGAGTAACCCTATTTTCCTCATCATACAGCGTGAATTCCTTTCACGAGTACGTAAGAAAACGTTCTTACTCGTCACCTTAATAGGTCCCCTAGCATTTGCTGCATTGATGATTGCTCCGGGACTTTTGGCTTCCATGCCTGAAGACGCGAAAAAAATCATAGTTCTTGACGAGCCTTCTCTGTTATTGCCTCATGAAGGAAAGGAACAATATGCTTTAGAGTATTTAGACCCTAGAGAAAACGATCTGGAATTGGCAAAAGAATTGTTGCGCGACTCGCAGTACGACGCCCTTCTCTACATTCCTTCAGGAGAAAATTGGGACCCCGATTTCATCAAAAACAACATCCTCCTTTTTGGAAAGGAAGACCCCTCGATGGAAATGCAAGGGTATTTAGACTACCTACTGGAAGAGAAAATCAACAAAGCCAAACTACTTAAAAACGGCGTGGATCCTGAAGTGGTTGCGCAAATCAAAACGAATGTTTCAATCAAAAGCTTTACCCTAGGTGAAGAAGGAACCGATGAGCAAAGTGCTGTACCTATAAAAATGGCGCTTGGCTACATTACGGGCATGCTCATTTACTTCTTCATCTTTTTCTATTCCGTCCAAGTCATGCGCGGTGTGATGGAAGAAAAAAGCAGCCGCATCGTGGAGGTCATCATATCCAGCGTTCGTCCCTACCAACTTATGATGGGTAAGATTTTAGGCATCGGACTAGTTGGGGTGGTCCAATTCATTATTTGGATCGGGCTTTCTGGAATCCTCTATACCGTGATCAGTACATTCTTATTTCCAGAGTTATTTGCAGAGCAAGCTGCCGCAGGGGCTGCGGGTAATCCTGCAGCAGATATGGTTGGACTAGAAGTGCTCGACATGCTTCGCTCCGTTGATTTCACTACCGTACTGTTTGGATTCGCCTTTTACTTCTTTGGTGGGTATTTCCTCTACAGTGCCTTGTTCGCCGCCGTGGGCAGTGCCGTTGATCAAGAGGCGGACTCGCAACAGTTCATGTTACCTGTGACCATTCCAATGATTCTTGCGATTGTCACGGCAATGAATGTTATTCAAGAACCGAACGGCGCATTGGCCTTCTGGATGAGTATGATACCATTGACTTCTCCCATTACCATGATGATACGACTACCGTTCGGCATTCCACTATGGGAGGTATTCTTAAGTGGTGCCATATTAGTCATTACCTTTTTTGCTGTGGTGGGACTCGCCGGTAAAATCTACCGCGTTGGTATTTTAATGTATGGCAAAAAAGTAACCTGGAAAGAATTATTCAAATGGCTGAAATACTAGAAAACATCAGTGCCTTCATAGATTCATTTCTTAGTTATAAGATTTGGGGCTACGATACCGTAAGACTATCCGTAAAAGGGGTGCTTCAAGTCGTATTTCTATTTCTATCGGCGCGCTTAGGCATCTGGACCATGGGGCGGGTATTCATGAGAAGCCGCATGGGTGTGAACTACGACGAGGGACGTCGATACACCATTCTTCAAATCTCTAAATACCTGATTTATACCGTGGTCATCGTCATGGCCCTGGAAACGGTTGGTGTAAAAGTCACCACGCTTTTAGCTGCATCAACAGCCCTTTTTGTTGGTTTAGGTTTGGGGTTACAAGATGCCTTCAAAGATTTAAGTTCAGGCGTAATTATTTTGATGGAACGGACCCTTTCCGTTGGCGATATTATTAAACTTCAAGACCAATTTGGTAAGGTGGAAGCCGTAGGTCTGCGCACTACTACGGTACGCACCCGAGATGATATTCTAATCATCGTCCCCAACAGTAAGCTAACGAATGAAATTGTAGTTAACCTGACCCATAGTGAAGAAACGACCCGTTTCTCGGTCAATGTAAGCGTGGCTTTTGGTAGCGACACGCATCAGGTTGCCACCCTATTAAAACAGGTGGCATTGGATCACCCAGAATCTGAACCCGGTCAGGAACCTTTGGTGATTTTGAAAGATTTCGGCGATAGTGCGCTGATTTTCGAATTGAACTTTTACACTCGGAATCTATTTCACGTTGAAAAAATCAAGAGTGAATTGCGCTTTGAAATCGACCGTGAATTCCGTGAAAATAAAATCATTATTCCATTCCCGCAGCGTACCGTTTGGCAAGGACCTGAACGTGTTAAGCAATTTGGTGACGGAATTGTGGGTGCTGGCGAGAATATTGCATCAGAAAACGATGACACCACATCTGGTGCCCTTTAAGAATTGAGCATGAGCAGAATATTATTGATTGAAGACGAAGAAGCCATTCGTCGCGTACTGAAAAAAATACTCCTCGAAGAAGATGCGTCGAACGACGTCCAGGAAGCTTCGGACGGCAAACAAGCCATTGAAGTTTTTGGCGACGGTGCTTGGGATCTCGTTTTCTGCGACATCAAAATGCCTCACATGGATGGAGTGGAAGTGCTAGAGCGCATGATGGCTATAAATCCTGAAGTCCCCGTGATCATGATCAGTGGACATGGTGATATTAATACAGCTGTAGATTGCCTAAAAAAAGGCGCGTTCGATTATTTACCCAAGCCTCCTGACTTAAACCGATTATTAAGTACTGTTCGCCATGCACTAGAAAAAAAGACGCTCGTGCAAGAGGTAAAGACGCTTAAAAAGAAGGTCAGCAAGAAGTACACCATGATTGGCGAGAGCAGTGGCATGCTAGAGCTGCGCGGACTTATTGAAAAAGTCGCACCTTCAGAAGCGCGTGTATTGATCACAGGACCTAACGGTTCTGGAAAAGAATTGGTCGCCCATCAAATGCATGAGCAAAGCCCTCGATCGAAAAATGCCATGGTGGAGGTGAATTGTGCCGCTATACCTGCAGAATTAATTGAGAGTGAGCTTTTTGGTCATAAAAAAGGTGCCTTTACAGGCGCTCAAAAAGACCGTAAAGGGAAATTTGAATTGGCCCACGGCGGCACCCTTTTCCTCGATGAGATTGGCGATATGAGCCTCAGTGCCCAAGCTAAGGTATTGCGCGCATTACAAGAACATCAAATCATGCCCGTGGGCGGTGACCGCAGCATTAAGGTAGATGTTCGCGTATTGGCTGCGACGAACAAAGATTTGAGAAAAGAAATTGAGCTCGGTAAGTTTCGCGAAGATTTGTACCACCGTTTGAGTGTCATTCTTATTGAAGTACCTGGTTTGAACGATCGTAGAGAGGATATCCCCCTATTGGCGCAACACTTCTTACAGCAAATCGCAGACGATTATGGGGTTCCCGCTAAGTCCATCAGCGCAAAGGCAGTTACCGCTTTACAAGGCTACGACTGGACGGGTAACATTAGAGAATTTAGAAACGTCATCGAACGCTTACACATTTTAGGCGGTTCGGAAATTAGTGCGACAGATGTAAGTACGTTCGCACGTAAATAGGCGTACTTTTGCCATACAAAACGGATACAAATGGACTTTCCTAAATTCTTAGTTGCAGACAATACCGATCTACCTGAGGCGGTATACATCGTTCATACTGAATTCCCCTCATTCATTCTTAATCTTGAGAACGATGAAGTGAAATGGTTAGACGATATCGGCGATGAAAGCGAGGGGGATTTGACTAAAATTCTAGAAGGATTGATCGCGGAGGCAGAAGCGTTTTATACTCGTGAGGTAGAGCGCTACAATCTCTAAGCCGAAGTGGCCTATCAATGGAACACATATAAATCCCAATACGGGATTAGCTTGAAATTGGCCTATCCGGTCATGATTGGCCAATTGGGCCAAATTCTCGTTTCTGTCGCTGATTCCATCATGGTAGGTAAATTTCTAGGTACCATCCCATTAGCCGGCATATCGCTTGCGGTCTCCATACTCATCATCCCCATGGTATTCGCTATCGGGGTCGCCTATGGACTGACCCCTTTAATTGCAGGTGCAGATGGAAAAGAAGCCCCTGCAGAGGCTGTAAAGTATTTTAAAAACGGGCTCGTATTAAATTCTGTATTGGGTTTGCTTGTGTACGGCGTACTGGCACTTTTCGCTCAATTCGCGCACCTACTGGGTCAAGACGTACGGGTCGTTGAAGCTTCGCTCCCGTACATCCATTTAGTCGGTTTATCCATCGTCCCAATGATGAGCTTTTTCGCATTCAAGCAGTTTGCAGAAGGGCTCAGTGATACGAAAGCAGCCATGCGCGTGAGCCTAGTTGCGAATGTGTTGAACATCTTATTAAACTATCCCCTAATCACAGGATGGGGACCGTTCCCTGAGCTGGGCCTTGCAGGGGCAGCGCTAGCAACCTTGAGTACGCGCTTTCTTATGTTGGCAGGGATGGCCGTATACATCCGTAAGCATAAAAAATTCGCCAGCTATTGGAGCCATTGGCGCAGCAGCAAAATTTCTTGGAAAAGCATTAAGGATATATTAGTCATCGGTGTGCCGAGCGGATTACAATATGTGTTCGAAGCCGGTGCATTTGCGATGAGTGGAGTGATTGTAGGGATGATCGGTCCGGTACAACAAGCCGCCCACCAGATTGCACTAAACATTGCTTCCGTGAGCTACATGATGGTCAGTGGATTAGGTGCCGCCGCAACCATTCGAGTGGGCAACCAATTGGGTAAAAGAGACATACCCATGCTTCGTTTGGCAGGACAAAGCCTATTTCATTTGACGTTAACCATGATGGTGTTAACCATGGGTCTGCTGATTGTATTGCGCAATATCGTGCCCGAATTTTACAGCTCAGATCCCGAAGTATTGCAATACACGGCAGTACTGATGATTGCTGCTGGGATTTTCCAATTACCCGATGGACTGCAAGCCACCACCCTAGGAGCCCTGCGTGGTATTCAAGACGTGAATATCCCAACAGTGATTGCGTTTATTGCATATTGGGGCATCGCTGTACCTCTTTGCTACTACCTTGGGGTAGTTATGAGCATCGGTCCTTTAGGTGTTTGGATCGGGCTAGCGATTGGGCTGCTGCTTGCGGCAATTGCCTTGTATTGGCGTTTCCAGTATAAAGTCCGCAGTCTCCTTTAAGCGAGAATTCCTGCACGCTTTAACAACGCATCCACTTTAGGATCGCGGCCTCTAAAGTTTCGATACAGTTCATCCGGCGCAACGGTTCCTCCACTTTGTAGGACCATGGCAAAATCTGCTGCTACTTGCGGGTTGAATAAGCCTTCTTCTTCGAATCGTTCGAAAGCATCGGCATCCAATACCTCAGCCCATTTGTAACTGTAATATCCTGCACTGTATCCACCTTGGAAAATATGGCTAAATGCCGTGCTGGAAAGCGTCCCTCCGACTTCTGGAAATAATGAAGTGTGCGCAGTTGCGGCCTTTTCATGTGAAGCCACATCGCCTTCAAATGATTCTTTCCTATCGTGCCAACTCATGTCTAAATAGCCAAAGTTCAGCTGGCGCAAGGTCATATATCCCTCCAAGAAGGTCTGACTTTCTTTAATCTTATCAATGTATGCTGTAGGTAAGACGGCACCGGTATCATAGTGCTTCGCAAATAGTGCTAATGCTTCAGGCTGGTAGCACCAATTCTCCATGATTTGTGAAGGGAGTTCCACAAAATCCCAATACACGCTCGTCCCTGTAAGTGACGGATACGTTCCACGCGCCATCATTCCGTGCAATGCATGTCCAAACTCGTGAAATAAGGTGGTGACCTCATTAAACGTAAGAAGCGAAGGCTTTGAAGCGGTCGGCTTTGTGAAATTGCAAACAATACTGATATGAGGACGTACTTCGATGCCCTCTTTGGTATACATACTCTGATAGCTCGTCATCCAAGCACCAGCGCGTTTACCCTCCCTAGGGAAAAAGTCTGTGTAAAAGAGACTCAAGTAATTACCGTCGGCATCAAAGACTTCATAGGCATCTACATCTTCGTGGTAAACCGGTACACCAGAATGTTGCTTGAAATGAAGTCCAAACAACCGGCCTGCCACAGTAAAGGCACCCTCCAAAACATTTTCAAGCTTGAAAAAGGGCTTCAAAGCTTGATCGTCAAGGGAAAGACGCTCCATCTTCAACTTTTCTGACCAATAACTAAAGTCCCACGGTTGAATAGGAAGATCCGCACCCTGAGCGGCTGCAAAGTCTGATACAGCCTTTAAATCCCGCTCTGCCGCTGGCTTAGCTACCTCCAGTAAATGATCTAAAAAGTTCAAAACGGTATGCGGGGTTTTCGCCATACGCTTGCTCAAAGTCAGCTGGGCATGAGAATCGAACCCGAGCAATTGGGCCCGCTCCATGCGCTTATTGACCACATCTTTGATGACCTGTTCATTGTTATTTTCGTTCTCCTTAGCGGCGCGCGAACCAAAAGCTCGGTAAAAATGAGCACGCAATTCTGAACGGTCGGCATATTTCATAACAGCCATGTAGGTAGGCATATCTAGACCTAAGACATAGCCTTCTTTACCTTGCTGCTGCCCGAGTTGAGCCGCAGCTTCAATCACATCTTCTGGCAATCCTTGAAGGTCCTGGGTGGCCGTAGTATAGTACTGAAACGCTTTTGTTTCTGCTAAGACATGTTCTCCGAAAGTCAATGACAATGTGCTTAATTCTTCATTTAAAACCGTCAATCGTGTGCGATCCTCACCTTCGAGTGCAGCACCGTTGCGCACAAAGCTTTCATAGGTTTCATTGAGCAAGCGCTGTGCTTCCGTGGTATCCAGGTCTTGCCCCGATTCGTAAACGCTTTTAATCCGTAGGAATAAGGGTTCGTTCAATAACGTCTCGCTACTAAATGCCGTCAATTTTGGTGAAAATTCGCGCGCGATTTCCTGAATGGCATCGTTCGTTTCGGCACTATTTACGTTGAAAAAACAGCTGCTCACTTTATTTAACTCTAAGGAGGAGAATTCTAATGCGGCCACAGTATTCTCGAAGGTGGGGGCTTCAGAATTGGCCACAATGGCTGCTTGGCGTGCTTTAGCAACCTGGATCCAATGCTCCAATGCCGGCAAGAAATGTTCGGGCTTAATACGGTCGAAAGCTAAAGCTTCGTGCGGTGTGGACGGAAAATCTATAAGTGGATTCATGGAGGTTCTTAACAAATTATGCGATTGCTCAAAGATACTTTTTACCATCCGCAATACCTACCTTTGAACCATGGCAAAAGAGCAAATACAGTGGGCATTATCAGGAATGACTTGTGCAGGCTGTGCGCACAGTGCGCATAGCATTGCCGCAGGCACGCCCGGTATGGAAAACGTGCAGGTTCGCTACGCCAGCGGCAGCTTTAAAGCAACTATAGATACAGAAGTTTTAGACGTTCCTGCACTCCAAAAAAGTTTAGCTGCAGCAGGGTACGAACTTACGACCAGCTACATCAGTCCACGAACGCGGATAAAGCATCAAAAAGAAGCGGTAGACCGCAAACGCAATGAACTGATTGCTGCTTCAGCCCTTGCCGTTCCCTTATTCATTGTGGGCATGATGCACATGCATGCGAGTTGGAGCATTGTACTCCAATTTTTACTTGCTACCGCACTCAGCATGTACTTCGGAAGGAACATTCACGCAAAGGCTTTTGCACTCGCTAAAATGGGCAGCACGAATATGGATACTTTAGTGAGTTTAGGCTCCTTAGTGGCATACGGATACTCTATAGCGGGATGGGCTATGGGCAGGCACGAACAGGTCTATTTCGAAAGTGCAGGCTTGATTATTTATTTTATACTCATCGGTAAGCTTTTGGAAGACCGTGGAAAGTTATCGAACAGTAAAGCATTAACTGCGCTCCTCTCGATACAGCCCAATGAGGCTATTTTGGTGGACGAGGGTTTGCAGCGAACGGTAGGGGTTGAATCGCTGGAATTGGACCAATTGGTCTGGATTCCGCCCGCACAACGCGTGCCGGTAGACGGAAAAGTCGTCGAAGGCAGGAGCACCATCGATGAAAGCACATTTACCGGGGAACCTATTCCGGTGGAAAAAGGAATTGGATCGAAAGTTTGGGCAGGTACCATGAACGGCCATGAAGGGTTGCTGGTACGCGTGACTCATACAGGACGAAGCAGTGCTTTGGGCGGCATTATCGATGCTGTTGTGGATGCACAGGGCACCGCAGCCCCTATTGAAGCATTAACCGATCGCATATCTAAGGTGTTTGTGCCTACCATTTTAGGTTTGAGTTTGCTTACCGGGTTAGTGTGGTATTTTGGCTTTGATTCGCAGAAGGCAGTGGTCTATGCCGTTGATGTGCTCGTCATCGCATGTCCATGCGCACTGGGATTAGCCACACCACTGGCCGTAGTAGCGGCAACTGGAATAGGTAGTAAAAATGGATTGTTGATCAAGGACGCTGCCGCCTTGCAATTGGCCGGCGAAGTAAAATTTGCGATTCTCGATAAAACCGGGACACTCACCCTAGGAAAACCCGTCGTTACCGGGATTGACTGGAGCGACAAGGAATCGCGTTCCATCGTGGCAGCTTTGAATGAAAAGGGTACGCATCCGCTCAATCATGCCTTAGCTACCTACTTTGGAAATGCGGATGGATTACCTAGGGTGACGCGTTTTAAGGCAGTTCCAGGTAAAGGGATTCAAGGAAAGATTGATGGACACCAGTACTACATAGGTTCGGGACAATTTTTCACTGAAGTCACAGGGACGCCCCCTCCGATCGCACCCTATACACACACCCTCTGCTTTAGCGAAAAAGGTCTCATTGCCTTAGTATCCTTTGAAGATACCTTGCATCCTGATGCACCGCTATTAATACGGGAACTGCAGCAACGTGGCATCACCCCCATTATCGCATCGGGAGATGTGGAAGAAGCGGTTGCAAAAACGGCCAAAGCTTTAGGTATAGTGAAGTACCACGGCGGATTACAGCCGCACGACAAGGTAGATTTGGTAAAGGCGTACCAAGAGCAAGGCCGAACCCTAATGCTTGGCGACGGGATCAATGATAGTATTGCGCTGAATGCCGCCGATGTAGGTGTTTCCCTAGCCCACGGAACTGCGGTAGCGCAAGAAAGTGCTGCTGTGGTTTTGACGCGAGAAGGATTACCGCAATTGGCACACTATTTCAAACTGAGCACGCTGACCATGCAAACCATTCGAGGCAATTTATTGTGGGCTTTCGGCTATAATCTTATCGCCATTCCTATCGCTGCAGGTCTCTTGGCCGCCCCAATCGGATTAGAATTAACCCCAATGATGGCGAGTATTGCCATGAGTTTTAGTAGCTTGGGCGTAGTGGTTAACTCACTGCGACTTCATAAAAAACCATTACAATGACCCTAGATTCAAAAATCAATTGTGGCGGATGTATCGCCAAAGTACAATCGGACCTTAATGCTTTACTCGGCGAAGGAAACTGGAGTGTAGATACTGCGCTTCCAAATAAACCATTGACATTTTCTGATGATGTAGATGTTGATGATGTCCTCGACGTCTTAGAAGCACACAATATGATCGCCGAATAATGCATGTAGTGCTTCTGGCACGAAAAACCCTGTATACACAGCCCGGAGGCGATACAGTGCAAGTGGAGGAAACGGCTTCTGCATTGCGCCGCTGTGGGCACGAAGCGACCATCATTACCGCAGGGCAATCCCTGCCCCTTTCAGCCACTGTACTTCACGGGTTCAACCTTGGGAGACCGGCGGACCTATTGCCTTATTTTAAATCGTTCAAAGGCAAGAAGATTCTCAGCAGTATTTATGTCGATTACAGTCTTGCAGACCAGCAGCGTTTCCCACGGTTATATTCACTGTTGGGCAAGCACGGTTTAGAATATGCAAAAACCCTTGGGCGTGCACTCAACGGCAGTGACCGATTCCCAGGCGTATGGTTTCTGGCACACGGCCAAAAATCCTGCGTGCGTGGACTCCTAAGATTAACGGACCTGTTAATCACCTCCTCCAAAAGTGAGGCGCAACGCATTGAAAGTGACTTTGGGCCCCTGCATTGTGCAGTTAAGACGGTACCGCTTGGTATTGGCGCATCGTTTCTATCGCCCTTTGAGCAGCGCCAAAAACGTGAAGGTTTATTGCTTTTAGGCAGGCTTGAATGGCTGAAAAATCAAAAAACCATAATCAATTGGGCTACTGAAAATAATTGGCCGCTTACTGTTGTGGGCGATGCCAATGCGAATCAGAAAACCTATTACCATGAGTGCCTTGACCAAGCCGGGTCGAACGTATCATTCCTGCCCTTTACCGCTGGCGACGAACTTAAACGTTTGCTTCGCTCGCACCGCGTACTTATCATACCCTCGCATTTCGAATCCTTTTCACTGGTGGGCTGGGAAGCCGTTTCACAGGGAATGCACGTACTGTACAATGACGTTGCAGACATGAATGAAACACTCGCTCCTGTTGGCACGCCCATTCATATGGCAGATAAAAAGGCAGCTGTGTCTGTAATTACCGCAGCACTCAACGGAAACCCCGCGCAAAAAAAATCCCACGATCTGCTCTCGAGCAGATCGTGGGACGCTATAATTCTTGAGTTGCTTGACGCGTACGTGTAGTTACCTACCTGCGCGTTCCATCTCTTTTTCGTAGGTCTCTTTGAACTTTTCATAGTTGTAATCAACCATGATCTTATCGTTTTTCGAAAGTGCCTTGTAATAGTCCTTCACGATTTTCTCTCCGTCCAATTCTATCGCAATGTAGTATTTGAACTTGTCGCTAGACTGCACTTGAGTCACACGATCACAAACTACCACAGCACCACTGATGCGTTCATTGATTACCGTGCGTGAATTTTCTTCAAAACGCTCCAATACCTCTTCAACGTTATTGACTTCCATGCTCTTCACATAGTTGTCTGCGACTACTTTCATGGTACTGTTTACCATTCCAGCGAGCTCAGTACGCGCATTACTCAGCGCTTTTTTCTTAGCAACATTCATATCGGCACTTTCACCGAAACTGTAGACGCGGAACGTCTTGTTATCACTTTTAAACTCTGAACATGGCAAAACTTGTTCTATTTCACCCTTTGGCACTTTTGTTTTAGAACCACAGCTAGCTAATAATAGTCCTGCGCTGGCCACAGCCACTAAAAGGATTCTCGCTTTCATAATACACGGTTTTACTGTTTGTTAATTTAGGTAGGTTAAGGTACGGAGTCCTTGAAAGATTTTATCCAAAAGGCGTGCCAAAATCTACCACTTCCCTTTTTAGACCCATTTCTCTCGCTCCGCTTCAAAGAATTCCAACGCCCGTTCTACGACTTCATCTTGCGCAAGAAGCGCGTTGAGCACTTCGGGCACCGCAACACCGAGAGGATCTGGGTCTTCAAAAATTTCAAAAGCAACCTTTTCGCCGGTGAGTATACCTAAATCGGACATGTTTTTTTACTGATCATCATGCAACGCATGCCCGGGATATGGGAGTTTAGTCCGCATTGAATGTGCCCTTCCCCGTTAATTTTTAACACAATTCGGGTACGGTGCTTTTGAGGAAAATCCGCAATAATCCTCGTCGAAATACTCGACACGTTGTGCGGCATGTTAGGGAACATGGGTTCTATAAAGGCTGAGCCGGTATAGAGTAATTTCATTTTACCAGGGATCTGTAAATGACGTATCCGTTAAAAATACGGGGTCTGAAAACGTCTTTAAGAAATCTAATAATCCTTGTTTTTGTGCAACAGACCAGTTCCGTCCAACGCCCACCGCTTTCATGTTTGGATCAAGCGTCGGTGATGGATGGCCGCCCATTTCATAAAAATCTAGCACCTCGGCAAGCGTCTGAAAACGACCGTCGTGCATGTAGGGGTAACTGTATTCAACATTGCGCAATGACGGGACCTTAAATTTACCACGGTCGGAAGGGTCCCCCGTAACCGCCTCACGTCCTGCGCCTACAGCATAAATGCTATCTAATCCATTGTTAGTGAATTGCAGCAGTCCGTGTGCACCCAATTGGTATCCTGTGGTCGCTAAACCGTGACAATGGAAACAATCGCCTTGTTCGTTGTTGAAAATATCAAAACCCAATTGTTCTGAAGGCGTAAACGTATAGGTACCCTGTACATACTGATCGAGCTTGCTACCCCCACTTACGATAGTACGAACGAACTGAGCCAAAGCTTTCGCGGTATGTTGTCTAGTGATAGGGTCATCCGTACCAAAAGCGTCTGCAAACAGCTCAACATAGGTGGGATCCTGGGCCAATTTCGCGATGACATCCGGCCATTGCGCATGCATTTCAATAGGATTCACCACCGGATCCTGCACTTGATCTTCTAGACTATTTTCGCGTCCGTCCCAAAAAAAGAACTCTTGCCAAGCCATATTCGTTAATACCATGGCATTCACTGTACCTGTGATACCGTCAATTCCCGTAGAGTATTGAAAGGGCTCCGCAAATCCATGCTCTTGACTGTGGCACGATCCACAACTTTGGGTATTGTCGCCAGAAAGTCTTGGATCAAAAAACAGATGACGACCCAGCTTTACACCTTCTTCAGTAAGTGGATTATCTGCAGGGACATCGGGAGTAGGGAAATGGGATGGGTATGCTAAAGACAGTGGCGTAGGATTGTGCAATGGTTCATCGGGTCCACAGCTCGCAGCTATGAACAAAAAGACCAATGGCACTAAAATTAACCTACTCTTCTTCATCTTTATGCGGTTCAACAGCGCTCGTATAGTTTTCAAATTTACGAATGACTTCCTGCATATCCTCTGGTAAAACACTTTCATAGCGGTGTTGTTCGCCTGTTTTTGGATGCGTAAAGCCTAAACTCTTTGCGTGCAGGGCATGACGGGGACAAGCTTTGAAGCAATTCATGATGAACTGCTTGTATTTTGTAAACGTTGTTCCTTTCAAAATTTTATCCCCACCGTAGCGCTCATCATTGAACAAAGGGTGGCCTAAATACTTCATATGAACACGAATCTGGTGCGTTCGACCCGTTTCTAGTTTACAACTGACAACCGTTACATAACCAAAGCGCTGGAGCACCTTGTAATGCGTTACTGCATGTTTTCCTTCGCTTCCGTCTTCGAAAACTGCCATTTGTAATCGGTCGGATAGACTTCTACCGATGTGGCCTGTGATGGTTCCTTCGTTTTCCTTCACATTGCCCCAGACAATCGCGATGTATTCACGTTGTGTGGTGCGGTCATAAAATTGCTTCGCAAGATGGCTCATGGCCAATTCTGAAGCGGCCACCACCATAACACCTGTGGTATTCTTATCTAATCTGTGAACCAAGCCAGGGCGTTCTTCGCCGCTAGATCCTATGGGTAGGTTTTCAGCCAAATACGCTAAAGCATGGACCAAAGTTCCGGTGTAATTTCCATGACCAGGGTGACAGACCAAGCCTGCTTCTTTATTCACGACAATAACGTGCTCATCACGGTACAACAAATCCAACGGAATGTTTTCTGGAATAATCTCTGTATCGCGCGGCGGATCTGCCAGCACCAATTCTACCGTATCGCCTGCCTTTACTTTATAATTGCTCTTCACAGGCAGACCATTCACGTGAATGGACGCTGCATCGGCAGCCTTTTGAATTCGACTGCGCGAAGTGTCCTCTAAAAAATTGAAAAGGAATTTATCTACGCGCAGGGGATTCTGACCTTTATCTGCAGTAAAGCTGTGGTGGACGTACAATTCGTCATTAGAAGTACTGTCGTGCTGCTCGTCCATTAAATTTTCATCCATTTAGTATAAGTTAACGCGCCATTTTGAAGGGTGCGTATGAGGTACAGTCCTCTAGGTACTGCGGAGATGTCCAATTCTATTTCGCCTTCGCCACTCGCCTGCAAGAGTACTTGTCCATTCAAATTCAAAAATGCAACGTCGAAGGAATCCATTTTTTTTGAAGCAACGCTCACCATGTGGGTTGAGGGGTTAGGATACACTTGGAATGCTGCTGCTGAAGTAACTTCTACGGCCATATCTGCGGGAGTGTACCGGAAAAAAGGTCGAAGCAATAACGCACCCGGTTCTAAAGACGGGTACCAATTAAAGCCGTCGCCATAATAACGCTGCATAGCATTGGGCAATGTACGTTCCTGATCGAGCCCTACATACAGGGTAGTGGCCGCAGAAACATCGACATAACCGATCCATACAGACGAATAAGCACTAATGTCCACGGCAGAGTCCAATGCAAAATGGAAGAAATCATTGCGATTCCAATGGTCGGAATGCTGGTACACAGAATCTGTCAAATAGATTAGTGCACCGGGCGCTGAACCTGAATCCGCAGGCGCCCAAACCGCCAATCTAAAGGAATATACTGAATCCCTAAACCAGGCGAAGTTCATGGAAACACCTTTCAAAGAATCGTTTGACCCTAAACCACCGGTATTGAATTTTTGCGCCACACGCGAGCCAGTAACATTATCAATGCCGTATGCGCGCTCTGCCGAGCCATCGTCAAGGGCAAGGTAATTGTCTAACTCAAGCGTGCCGTGTACGGTATCATTTTGTCGCGTCCCTGCCGCCGAACCGTCAAACCAAACTTTAGTCGTGACGTTTGTAGGACCACTCAACGTACCTAGCGCCCCGGATGGCACAGCGACATCAAAGGTTAAATCCTGATCGTGCTGCGTCGTCGTGATTACTGGAACCGCCGTTTGTTGTTGTATGAGCACTCCGTTTTCCTCCCAACGGAATTGGCCCAAGTTTAAACTCCAACCTCCAGAAGGTACTGTCCCTAGTCTGCGGTAGGTAAAGGTGAGGGTATTGGGGCGGTTCGCTATCGCATTACTCATGCTGAGCCACCACGGCCAAGAGGTATAGGGTCCATTGCCTAAAAGGAGTGGGTGGGGTCGAGCAAAAGCAGGCTCAGTCACAACGGAATCCCCTGGATTTCTATCTTTATCGAGCTGCACGTAATCTACATTCCAAACATCGTATGCACCACCGCGTGCGCCGTAGGTGGCCAATCGGAATCGGAAACCCTTCTTTAAATATTGATTGCCCAGAACCGGTATCATGGCCGTTTTAAAAGCATCTGCATTTCCCGTTCCTTTCTCGCCCCAAACCTGAGTCCAAGTCGAATCTTCGGGCGAATAAAAAGAGACGACTAAACTGTCTGCAGATGAAGGTGCCTCGCCTCTACCGGCGCGTTGGTATTGAAATGAAAGCCAAACATCCGCCGCCCCCTGGAGATTGATGTAGTTCGAGGTTAGTCGGTCTGAAATACCATTAGTGGTTATGTTGCCAGGTTGATAGGGCTTTCCATAGGCATTACATCCATCGAACGTAGCGACGCCAATAGAGTTTTGGAACAGGGGCATGGCATCATTGATCCACACATCCTGATCACTCCACAATTCCGTCGAAGGTCGATCAGAGCGGTAGCTAAAATCATCAACAAAAGGAGGATTCAATGTATCCGTCGTTTCTATACTAAAGGGCGCTGTCGTTGCGCCGCTCAACGGAAGTGTTTGTTCGAACACTTGCGCTTGCGCAATACTACATGCACCAAAAAAAACGAGGAGATAAAGTCGCATAACTAACTTATTGGGGTAACGAATCTACGGGTAGTGCGTCCGGCACATAGGCGGCAGTGCTGTCCGAAGTCAACCACAAATCAACTGAACTGCCCACAGGCACCTCAGCATCTGTATTAAATTCCGGAAACTGCCGCAATACAAACGCAGCAGCAGTGTCGTTTATTTCCCCATCTATGATAGTCGCTCCTAAATTTAGACTGTAGGTCATCAGCGTCTGCTGGGCTTGCGCATAAGTCAATCCCGTTAAATCAGGTAAGAATGCATTGCGATCACTTTCACCTGCACTGACGTATAGCACAAAATGGCTCCCCGTTTGATAAGGGGCTTGTTCTGCTGCAAGTACTCCTTTTGAGTCTACCACCTTTAAAACGAGGTCATGACTGAGGTCGGGAATGGGCACAAGACTATCTACAAAAAAACCTTTGTCTTGAAACTTGCTGATCACATAACTGACCAGCTGGTCTTTATAATTTGGCAGCGGATATTTCGGCAAGGAAGATGGATTGGTACTCAAAAAAAGTGTACGTCCCAATTTCACCTCTGCATAGGCTTGCGGAAACACCTCGACGACTGCCCCTTCTTTTACTCCAGGGACATAATGTGTTGAATCGATCACTTCATAGTTCAACCCCACTGCTTCGAGTGCTTCGACCGCTTCCGACAATTGCATCAATCGAATATCCGGTACACTCACTGTTTTTCCATGATGCGTCGTACTGTGCATCCACCACAATACCCCCGCAACGACCAACAGCACACCCAAAACAGAGAAGAGCGCTGTCCTTAAAAAGGTCTTGCTAAAAAGAAAAAGTATCCACTGCTTCATGAGGTAAAGATACTTTTTATCGTCCCGCTATCGAAAGCAGAGTTGCATTACATTTACAACTATGGAAAATGGCGTTAAAACCGTAGTCGTTCTCGCAGGAGGATACTCTTCCGAGCACGAGATCAGTCTTGCCTCAGGGCAGACGGCGTATGCTGCTTTTGAATCGGCAGGATATCGAACTCTATTCGTAATCGTAGACCGTTCAGGCTATTCACTCGAAGGCAAAAGTGTGCGTATTGAGGATTTAGGGGCCGATTACGTCTTTAACAGTATTCACGGCTCACCGGGCGAAGACGGTCACATTTCTGGCGTTTTGGAACTGCTGAACCTGCCGCACAGCACCTGCCCGACCTTTCAGAGTGCGTTGACTTTTAACAAAGCCCAATGCAATGCGGTCCTAAGAGATGCGGGTATCCGTGTGCCGAAGGGACAGCTATTCAATGCATTTCCTGGAATAACCACATTCGAGCACTGGCGTTTCCCGGTTTTTGTTAAGCCCAATTGCGCTGGATCCAGTTATGGTGTTTCTCGCGTTGAAGAACCCGAGCAACTCGAATCCGCGTTTGCCTACGCATTTACAGAAGGTCCACAAATTCTTGTCGAAGAAGGCATCACTGGAAAAGAAGTAGGCTGTGGCGTGGTGCGCACTGCGTTCAATTTTGATACAAAAAGCATCGAATCGGACCAAAGCAGAGCTATTGCCATTACTGAGATCGTCCCCACCGAAGGGGCCTTTTTTGATTACGAAGCAAAGTATAAGGGAAAATCCCAGGAAATTACTCCCGCAAGAATTTCTGCTGCACTAAGTGCAAAAATCGAAGCGACTTCTGAGCGCGTTTACGATCTGCTCAACCTGAAAGGGATCGTCCGTATCGACTACATCATTGATGAAAAGGAGGAACCCGTACTGATTGAAGTGAACAGCATACCTGGACTGAGTCCTGCGAGCATTATTCCACAACAGGTGGCTTCACGAAATTGGTCGTTAAAAGACGTGTTGAGCACACTCGCAGAAGAGCACATAATGGCTCATCAAGAAAAGAATCGCTAACTTCAACTTATGACACGCATTGCACTTTTTCCAGGATCCTTTGACCCCATCACACTAGGACACGTTGATATAATCCAACGTGCACTGCCGCTGTTCGATGAAATTAGAATCGCCGTGGGAACCAACAATGCTAAAAACTACCTCTTTTCATTGGCGCAGAGAATTGCTTGGATCGAGGAAACTTTTGCCGCTGAGTCGAAAATTAAAGTCGTCAACTACGAGGGTTTAACGGTAGATTTTGCACAACAAGAGGGTGTGAACTTTTTATTGCGCGGCCTCCGTAATCCCGCGGATTTTGAATTCGAAAAAGCCATTGCTCAAGCGAACCGCGAAATGACCCCTGAACTTGAAACCGTCTTTCTTTTAACGAGTGCGCGCTATGCGTACATCAGTTCTAGCATTGTCAGAGAAGTCTTCAATTATGGTGGAGATTTCACAAAGTTTGTACCTTCTTCGGTGAAGCCTTAGGCCTCTTGAATTGCGAAATCTTGAAAAACTTCTTCTAGGCTGTTATACGATGGGATTTCTGTAAGACGCTGCTTGATCAGCTCAGGAGTCGCCCAGTATACGGCGCTTATCCCTTCAGCGGTTTGCGGCTTAAGTTTTTTCGCGTAATCCGTTTTCATTGGGAACCAGTACGTCGTCTTCAGTGCAAACGAACCTTTGTGAATGTAGCAATGGTAGGTCTTAACCGCTGGCCCCGTAATTTCACATCGCTTGACACGACATTCTTCTTCTACCTCACGAACGGCACATACGGCAATAGTTTCTCTCAACTCTAACTTACCTTTAGGAAGGTCCAATTTCCCATTACGCTCAATGACCAACAAATGTCCATCGGCATTTCTAACCCAACCGCCACCGGCGATAATATGATGGTGTAAGGTCAAAAACAGGGACCAGAAATCGTGTTCGATGCCGATCTCAATCACCTGATTCACAGGCTCTTTATAACATCCTTTTAGCCACTTTTGGACTTGCCTAGCGGTGGATAAAGTGTTGATAAACTCCGGTGCAACAGCACCCGGCACCACGACCAATATGGCCTTATGAATGAAAACTTTGGTGTAATTTTGGAGCATGATACAAAACAAACAAGTTGCCCTTCGAACTGCGGAGAGCTTATTGCAAATTAAGGCCATCAAATTACAACCGGAAAATCCATTTACCTGGGCTAGTGGGTGGAAAAGTCCAATTTATTGTGATAACCGCCTCACACTGAGCTTTCCAACCATTCGAAATTTCTTGAAAATTGAATTTGCGAAGCAGATCGAAGAGATTTATGGCAAGCCCGATTACATCGCCGGAGTTGCAACAGGTGCCATTGCTATAGGCATGCTCGTTGCGGAATACTTAGGGGTACCGTTTGTTTATGTACGCGACAAAGCCAAAGGTCATGGACGTCAAAATCAGGTAGAAGGCTATTTAGAAAGCGGCGCATCTGTCATCGTAATAGAAGATTTGATTTCCACTGGAGGCTCGTCTTTAAAGGCGGTTGATGCTTTGAAGGAGGCCGGTGCCCGTGTTATGGGGATGTTGGCCATTTTCACGTACGATTTTGAATTGTCACGAACCAATTTTGAGAAAGCAGGCGTTCGACTCAACACCCTAAGCGACTACCACCATCTTCTTGAGCAAGCGGCACAGCAGGGAGCCATTCTAGAAGACCAGATTGCGCTTCTCAAAGAATGGAGAGAACAGCCTGACCAGTGGGGAAAATAATCTTTAATTAGGATCTACCCACTTTACTTCATCCATATCATAGGATTGTATATTACCGTCCTCAAAGCGGAGCGATAAACGGCCGTTATTTGCAACGGCATCTACCGTTGCTGCCATTTCCTTTCCATGAATGAGGTAGGGTTGCGGTTGATCTTGACCCCACAAGACTTCTTTGAAGGCATTGGCTAGTTCCCCCGCACCAAAACTGCGCGTGAGCTCATGCGCAAATCGCTGTTGAATTGCTCGCGCTACCTCTTCAGGAGTCCGTTTAGCGCCAACCCACTCATTTAGAAATGCCGCCCGTTCAAGCGCTTCTTCCGTACGGTTTACGTTGATGCCTATTCCAATACTGCTGCTTTTAATTCCCATACCCGACCAGTGATTTTCGATCAACATACCGCCCAATTTTTTCGTTTTAATCATAAGATCGTTGGGCCATTTGAATAAGACCTCTTCTGGTAACAGTGGCCTCAAGGCGACGCAAACCCGCTGGTTTACCTCAAAACTCTCCTTTAACGGAACAGGCCATTTGACATAAATGGACAATAACATGCTACTTTCAGGGCTGTCGTGCCACTTTGACACCCCGCGGCCACGCCCCATACTTTGGTGCCCTGCGAGCACTGCGCTGAAAGATTCTAGACCTCCATGCTGCCGCAGCATACGCTTTAATTCAAGCTGCGTACTATCTACTATTTTTAACTGATAAAAGGGAAGAATTCCCGACATTGTGCCCCATTATTGATCGAATGCCGAAGATGGCATATGTTTTGGTAATTTAAGAACAAATACACAATACATTTTAATGCATACAAAACCCGAAGCTTCGTCTGAGCTCGTCAAAAAATTTGTCGTAGAAGGACTACAGGAAATCAAAGGACAGAACATTACTGTCTTAGACCTACGAGAAATAGAAAATGCAGTCACCGATTTTTTCATCATAGCAGAAGGGAATTCGAATACGCAGGTAAATTCTTTATCCGACAGCGTGCACAAAGTGGTACGTGAAAACGTTGGAGATAAACCGTGGCACATCGAAGGACGTGATAATTCAGAATGGGTACTCATGGACTATGTCACCGTTGTCGTGCACATCTTCCAAAAAGGAATCCGCGAGTTTTATGATTTAGAAAGCCTTTGGGGTGATGCGGAAATAACAACTATAGAAAACGATTAGGCCTTATGGCAGATAATCCCAACCAGAATCAAATCGACAAGCTGAAGAAGCAGTTTGCAAAAAACAAAGGCTCAATCGGCGACGGTAAAAAGCCCGGTAGTCCAAAAAAAGGCGGTAATAAGTTCAACTTCTATTGGATCTATATCATCGTATTTGCCTTATTCATTGGCATGCAGATCTATACCGCAATGAGTTTTAGCACTAAAAGCTCCACCTACCAGGAATTTGAGCAGGCGCTTGAACTAGGTGATGTCGACCATGTAAATATTTTGAATGATCGCAAGGTCCAGGTCTTCATTAAAGAAGAAAGCCTGCGCGAGAGTGAACGCTATGATGACGTGAGCAAGACGAATTACAGCGACGCGATCAATCCCGGCCCACACTATGTCTTTGAAATGCCTTCCACAACTTTCGAAGACCGGATTAAAGGTTACTACGAAGAACGGGGCATCAAAGACCGTATACCCGTCAACTACCAAACGCAGGATAATTTCCTCACCGATATCATTTCGTGGGTTTTTCCATTGGTATTGATGGTCGCAGTATGGATGTTCCTGATGCGTCGAATGTCGGGAGGAGCCGGCGGTGGCGCTGGTGGCGGTTCTCAAATTTTTAATATCGGAAAATCGCGCGCCAAAGTATTTGATAAGGATACCGAAGTAAAAACCACCTTTAACGATGTTGCCGGAATGACTGGCGCTAAAGAAGAGGTTTTAGAGGTTGTAGACTTTCTGAAAAATCCAAAGAAATACACTGACCTCGGTGGTCGCATCCCAAAAGGTGTCATGCTATCCGGCCCTCCGGGAACCGGTAAAACATTGCTTGCAAAGGCAGTAGCCGGTGAAGCAAAAGTTCCCTTTTTCTCGCTATCAGGTTCTGATTTCGTCGAAATGTTTGTAGGTGTAGGCGCGTCACGAGTTCGCGACCTGTTCAAACAAGCCAAGGAAAAATCCCCTTGTATCATCTTCATTGATGAGATTGATGCGATCGGAAGAGCCCGAGGAAAAAACAACTTCTCCGGAGGTAATGATGAACGTGAAAATACGTTGAACCAATTACTCACCGAAATGGACGGCTTTGGCACCAATGAACACGTGATTGTTATGGCTGCCACTAACCGTGCAGACATTCTCGATCGTGCATTGATGCGTGCTGGCCGATTCGACCGCATCATCTATGTGGATTTACCGGAATTGACCGAACGAGAAGCCATCTTCGGCGTTCACCTTAAGGGCATCAAGACCGACGATACTGTCGATGTAGCGCTCTTAAGTAAACAAACCCCTGGATTCTCCGGTGCGGATATCGCCAACGTATGTAACGAAGCAGCACTTATTGCAGCGCGTAAGGAGAAGAAGGCTGTAGGAAAACAGGATTTCCTAGACGCCGTTGACCGCATTGTGGGTGGTCTAGAAAAGAAAACAAAAATCATTACTGAAGCTGAAAAGAAAGTCATCGCCTACCATGAGGCAGGACATGCTGCCACGTCTTGGTTGCTCGAACATGCAGCTCCGTTAGTAAAAGTTACCATCGTTCCTCGTGGTCGTTCCTTAGGTGCAGCTTGGTACTTACCTGAAGAGCGTCAAATCACAACGGCCGATCAAATGCTGGACGAAATGTGCGCTACTATGGGCGGTCGCGCTGCTGAGAAAGTCATCTTTAACAAAATCTCCACCGGTGCCCTAAGCGACCTTGAAAAGGTGACTAAACAAGCGCGCGCAATGGTCACGGTTTACGGATTAAATGATGTGCTCGGAAATGTAACCTACTATGATAGTCAGGGTCAGAACGAATACGCTATGGATAAACCGTATTCAGAACAAACCGCTGAAACCATAGATCAGGAAATCAGTAAAATCATTGAAAAGCAGTACGAGCGCGCCATTGAGATGCTGGAAAACAACCGTGAAAAATTAGACCAGCTCGCGAATCTATTGCTTGAAAAGGAAGTCATCTTTAAGGAAAATGTAGAAGAAATCTTCGGAAAGCGTCCGTGGGACAAAGAGGAAGAAAAAAAGGAAGTTACCGCTGAGGCAATACCCGCTGCAGCAGCCGAAGCGCCTACCTCTGATGAGGTAAAAACAGAGGAATCTACTGAGGATACTAACAACGTAGGGATTGAAGAAGAAGCGGATACCTACACTGATGTCGCTGCAGCGAAGGAAGAATAAGCCTTTAGGATAAACAAGCACCGCAAAACCGCGGCCCGTTGGGCCGCGGTTTTTTGTTAATAGCTACGGGGCGCGGGCAGTTGTATTTGCTTTACACGTATTATTTTTGATAAAACGTCAATCGTGCTATGGGAAAATCCTCTGGATTTCTTTCTAAACTTAGATCCAGTCTCCTCGGTAAAAGCGAGAGGACAGCCGAAAGTGCTGCAGGAAAGTTCGCACCTAAACAAGAGGAGCCTTTAGACGTGAAGTTCGTTCAGACGTTCACGGAAGGCGGTGGTAATTTTATGTATTGTACGAGCTTACAAGAAGCCGTTCATGCACTAGAACAATATGCTGGTGATCAGCAATGGCGTGGTGTATATATTTCAAGTCCAGCCATTGCAGATTGGAGTAATCACACGAAATTGGACACCACGTTTGAGAACGACGGCCAGTATCCCGCAGTACTGAGCACCTGTGAAGCGCTCATTGCATTCAATGGTGGTATTATGATCCATTCGCACCACACCGGCGGCAGAAAATTAGGAGATCTGCCGAAGCACCACATTCTTATTGCGCACACTTCTCAAATCGTACCCAATCTTAGAGACGGTCTGACTGCAATTAATCAAAAATACCGCGATAATAGACCTTCTAACATTGCGGTAATCCGAGCGCCACACGATCAAGCCGTTGAATTGGCCTCTGCAGACCCAAACAAAGGAAGAACAGTCTTTTTAATTTTGATTGAAGACGAAGCCTAATGGGAAAGCGCGCACTCTACGGAGGGATTTACGCCCTTGTTCTTATCGGAACCTTCGGCTACAGTAACTTCGGACCGTACTTATTGGCAGTATTTACATTGCTTTTGCTAAATGAAGTTGCGCGAATTTTAGACGTTCAAAGCAGGTTTCCATTACTCGCGTTTACCGCTTCTGCCCTTGTGCTTGGCGTATATTTTGGCTGGGGTAGCCCCATGGAACTCCTTTCCTCGACTCTATTTATTGGTGTATTGCTCGCCCTTACACTACTGCGCGCTGAACGTCCAGCGCACGAAATGCGTCGAGGTTTATTCGCACTAGCCTATATATGGTTGCCTATGGCGTATCTCATTCAAGTCGCTGAAGATTTCCCCTGGCTCATTCTTTTCATCTTCATTATGATTTGGTCCAGCGACACCTTCGCTTACCTCGCAGGCCGACAGTTCGGCAAACGTCCTTTGGCTCCAAAACTCTCTCCCAAAAAAACCATTGAGGGTTTTATTGGAGGCATCATCGGCACCTTGATTGTCGGCGTGGTAGTGAATCATTACATCGGATGGACCTCTGCATCGGCAGCGCTCTCCCTAGCCTTGACTGTAGCGATTACTGCGCCTTTTGGAGACCTGGTTGCCTCTTCCTTAAAGCGGGAAGCGGATATCAAAGATTCAGGTGTATTTTTACCGGGTCACGGTGGCGCTTTAGATCGCCTTGATAGTTTTATAACCGCCGCTCCCGTGGCCGCTTTAGTTTATTATTACATACAACTCATATGACCATCCATAAAGAAGGAAAAGGAACACTAACGGTGTCGTTCATCGCTCTGTTCATCATTAATGCCCTGGTTCAATATTTGACCGATATACAGTGGCTACACATCGCTACACTCGCCATCAGTGTCGTACTCTATGCTATTGTACTGCAGTTTTTCCGCAATCCTAAGCGTACAGTAACCTTGAATCCTGATGCTATTATCTGCCCTGCAGATGGCAAGGTAGTAACCATTGAAGAAGTCTTTGAAGATGAAATTCTAAAAGACAAGCGCATACAGTTATCCATTTTTATGTCCCCGTTTAACGTACACGTTAATCGTTATCCATTAGGCGGAAAGGTGGCAGAAGCCATTCATCACGAGGGAAAATTTCTTGTAGCGTGGCACCCAAAAAGCTCGACACTCAACGAACGTACAACGGTCACAATCGATAATGATCGTTGGGGAAAAGTACTGTTTCGTCAAATCGCTGGCGCCGTTGCGCGCCGTATCGTCATGTATGCAAAACCAGAAGATCTCGCTCTTCAAGGTTCGGAATACGGCTTTATCAAATTTGGCTCTCGCGTGGATTTATTCCTGCCACTTGATAGCGAAATTCTTGTCAAAGAAGGTGAAGTGGTAAAAGGCGGCATTACGGAATTGGCAAAACGTCCTTAGACGCTTTTTAAAGCCTAGGAAAGTAAGTTCTGAGCCCAACCCAGGACCAATTCGAATTGATCCTCACGATTCATGGTACTGTTATCTAAAGTACGTGCATCCTCAGCCGCTATGAGCGGAGAATCCGAACGTTCCATATCCGCTTTGTCTCGGGACTTCAGATTTTCGAGCACCTCTTGAAAGGAAACGGCTTGTCCTTTTTGATCCAATTCTGCTTTACGCCGCGCAGCTCGTACATCGTCAGATGCGGTCATAAAGATCTTGAGCTCTGCGTTTGGAAAAACTACCGTTCCAATATCGCGGCCGTCCATCACCACACCCCCATTGCGACCCATGGCCTGCTGTAAGGCAACCAAATGACGTCGTACTTCAGATAGTTTTGCCACATGGGAAACGACATGACTCACCGCCATTTCTCGAATTTCCTCTTCAACGCGCTCGCCATTCAAGAAGGTAACGTTGCTACCGGCCGCGTCCAACTCAAAGGTGATTTGCACTTGATCCAGTGCACCTTCAATCGCAGCAGCATCACAACCGCTTTCTTTGCTCACCCAACCCTTACGTAAGGCATACAAAGCCACTGCACGATACATCGCTCCAGAATCTACATAGACGTACCCCATGGATTTTGCAAGTGCCTTTGCAAGCGTACTTTTTCCGGTCGAGCTGTGTCCATCAATGGCAATTGTGAGCGGCTTGGTCATGAAGGAATACTTATAAATTTAGGTTTAAAGATAGGGTATTCATACGCCCAGCAACACTGCGTAATTCATTGGCAAAGTGCAACTGGAATTTGGAAAAATAGACCGACGCACCCAGCGTAAAGCCGCCGCTCGTTCTCCGGTCAGCTAAGGCCATCTCAAATTGACGTCTAAAGCTGTACCCTGCCATAATATGCAAGCGTTGTGTAGGTAAAAATTCCAACGATCCACTTATATGACGTAAACCCAGATTTAATAAAGATTGGGTGCCCTGTGTCGTTTGACCCGTAACGGGATCTACTGTCACAAGATTAGGATCGTCGTAGCCTAAATTTGGTCGGTTCAGCTGATCTGCTACCAGTACCCAACGAAATGGCGCATGTTCCAATTTTTGACCGAATGCCACTAAAAGATTTACAGGCAGTGCTTCTCGAGTTCCTGCAAAAGTAGACAATTGCCTACCCGAATTCTTCAATAAAACAGCAACATCTATTCCGCTCTCTAATCGGGTCATCGCTTGAAGATCCATCGCCAATGCCCAGCTCTGGTAACTTTCATAAGTTCCGTTAACTAACTTACCGGTCATCCCAAAGCGCCAGTTACGCCATTCCGCCAATGGTGTTCCCAGGGATAATGCTATATCCCCGGCATAGAAGATGCCTAAGTTATTTCCCCAGACATCTGTAGCCGTAAACTCCCCATACTGAATGGTCTGTGCAGCCGCAATTACAGGATGTCCTTTAATCTTAAAACCATAACTGCCCTGAAGCAACTGAATGCCCTCCCCAAGTGCCGCTGCACTCATCTCAAGTTGAAACAAAGTGCTATCATTTAGTAGCAGCGGGTTTTGCACCGCAAAGGCGCCTACAGGACCAGGGTTGATGTAAGAGGTATTACCTAGAGCAGAGCTCCCAGCAAAAACGCTCCTGTCTAGAAATGCGAACACGCCGGTTCCTCCGCTTTGGGCGAGGGCCAGCGAACTCCAAAAAACAGTTATAACAAGGGCTCTTATCAAGGCTTTTTAACTTCCACAGGTACTAGCTTCTTTGCATTTTTCACCTTTTGGTCTAAGATAGCTAAATCCAAAACTTCCCGCATTTCACCAACGTAATGGAACGTCATTCCTTTTAAATAATGCGCCTCAATTTCCTCGATGTCCTTACGGTTCTTATCGCTAAGTATGATTGTCGTAATCTTCGCACGCTTTGCAGCTAAGATTTTTTCCTTGATCCCACCCACCGGCAATACCTTACCGCGAAGGGTAATTTCGCCAGTCATGGCAAGTTTTGCTGCCACACGTCTTTGTGTAAATAAGCTCGTCAATGCGGTGAGTAAGGTGATGCCTGCTGACGGACCGTCTTTCGGTATGGCACCCTGAGGTACGTGGATGTTGATGTCGTACGACGTGAAAAGTTTAGGGTCGATACCCAGTTCTTCCGCATTGCTCTTTAAATAGGCCAGGGCAATGGTTGCACTCTCCTTCATCACATCGCCTAAATTTCCGGTAACGATTACTTTTCCACTACCTCTACTTATAGAGCTTTCTATAAATAAAATATCACCACCTACAGGGGTCCACGCCAATCCAGTAACTACTCCCGCATGGTGGTTGCCTTCATAACTGTCTCGTTCTCTGGAAGGGCCGAGTATAGTACCAATGGTATCTTTCTCTATTTTGACGACCTCCGCATCACCCATGGCGATGTCCTTTGCGGTGTGACGAATGAGTTTTGCCACCTTTTTGTCTAATGAACGAACGCCACTTTCACGAGTATAACCTTCGACGACCGCCTTTAATTCGGGCTTTCCAATGCTGAATTGATCCTTCGTTAATCCATGGTTTTCAAGCTGCTTCGGCACCAAATGACGTTTAGCGATTTCCACCTTCTCCTCAGTTGTATAACCGGAGACATCAATGATTTCCATACGATCCAGCAAGGCGGGTTGAATGGCACCAAGATTATTTGCGGTAGCAATAAAGAAGACCTTACTCAGGTCGTAACCCATTTCCAAATAGTTATCGTAGAAACTGTTGTTTTGCTCTGGATCTAAAACTTCCAACATGGAGGAAGAAGGATCACCACCTACGCCGAAGCTTAATTTATCTATCTCGTCCAAAATAAACACTGGGTCATTCGAACCGGCCTTCTTCATATTTTGCAAAACGCGTCCTGGCATTGCGCCGATATACGTTTTTCGATGTCCGCGAATTTCTGCTTCATCACGAAGCCCGCCTAAGGACATGCGCACATAAGGACGACCTAAGGCCTCTGCTATGGACTTACCTAATGAAGTTTTACCTACCCCAGGAGGCCCCGCTAAACAAAGAATAGGGCTTTTCATATCTCCCTTAAGCTTGAGAACAGCAAGATGCTCTAAAATGCGTTCTTTCACTTTTTCCAAACCGTAATGGTCGTTATCCAATGCCTTTTGAGCCGATTTCAGATTTATACTTGCATCGCCCTTGCTTTCGAAAGGCAAGTCCAGCATGAACTCTAAATAGTTTCGCTGGATGGCAAATTCAGGCATCTGCGGATTCAACCGTTGCAACTTACGCAACTCCTTCTCAAAGTGTTCTGCGGTCTTATCGTCCCAAGTCTTTCCTTTTGACTTTTGACGCATTTCTTCGATATCGCCTTCACTACTATTCCCACCCAATTCTTCTTGAATGGTTTTCATCTGTTGGTGCAGGAAATATTCGCGTTGCTGCTGATCGAATTCGTGCTTTACTTTATCGTGAATTTCATTCTTCACCTCGAGCATTTTCAGTTCGAGATTCAATCCTTCCAACACCTTTACTGCCCGATCTTTCAGCGAATCTAACTCCAGAACCTCTTGCTTTTTTTCGAGATTCATGCTGCTGTTCGATGCAATAAAATTGAGTAGAAACGTATTGCTCTTGATATTATCCAATGCCGTTTGCGCCTCACTAGGAATGTGCGGGCTTTCTTGAATTAATCTTGCCGCGATCTCCTTAATCGAATCCATAAGTACGGTAAATTCCGCATCATCCTCAGCTGGAACAAACTCGGGTAGGAACTCCACCTTCGCCATGTTGAACGGTTCGGTCTCCACCCACTCTAAAATCCTAAAGCGTTTTTTACCCTGAATGATGATCGTAGTATTGCCATCGGGCATTTTAAAACTCTTTACGATCTGCGCTAGCGTTCCAGTCGGAAATACCTCAGCTTGACCTGGGTCTTCCGTATTGCCGTCGCGCTGAGCAATCATCCCAACAAATTTCTGATCTTCTTTAATGCTCTTAATCAAGCGAAGACTTTTATCGCGACCGGCAGTGATCGGCGCAACCACACCCGGAAAAATCACCGTATTTCGCAAAGGCAAAATAGGGAGTAACTCTGGGAGTTGGTCGTCCTGAATTTCAACCTCTTCGTCAGAGGTCATTAACGGAATAAATTCCGTGTTTTCGCTGATAATATCGCTAAGTGACAATGTGTCCATATTCATCCAAATCAATTAGGGTTTGCCTCAAATTCTGCGTCATGCTGTCATTTAAGGTCAAAAAAGGGCCGCTCTTTTGGAGGGCCCAATATATGGTTCAAAGGCTGTGCCGAACTTATTGCTCGAAGAAACCTAAACTCATTCCGAATTTAAACGTGATGCTTCCATCGAGTGCATTGCGCTCTGCAGGGTTCGCTTCTAAATATTCCGCAGTGTAGTTAAAACCTTCCACGTTAGAAACGCCAAATCCATTGTAATAGATACCTAGGTTGTAAAAACTTTTCAGCGACCTACGAATTCTCCAACCAAAACCAACGGCATACGTGTAGGTATGACCGGTGCCTGGATACAAGGCAATTTCCTCAGGGTATTGCGCATTCGTATTTAAATGCGGCTGGTAGGTCAATGCACCAACTCCAACATGAATAAAGGGGGTATGGTGGTTGCGTTGATTGTATTTTCCAAACGGGATAAAATGCACATTCGTAAACAGGTTTACATTTAAAAGATCCGTATCAACCTGGTAATCTCGCGTTGCGTTCCCATGCAGGTTATCGTGACTGTAGATACTTCCATAGTTTACATCTGCACCTACGCTGAGCAAACTGTTGAAATTATATTTGAGTTGAGTCCCTAATCCAAAGCGAGCCTCTTGGGTCAATGCCCCTAAACTTCCTCCGTTTACATCACCGAGGTAATTTTGTGTCATTGCATATCCACCCCACTCTAAAAAGGCAGTTGTGCGCTGTGCTGTTGCATGAATAGTCGTTCCTGCTATTGCCACCACAAGGGCGATGTGTTTTATATTCTTCATAATCATTGTGAATCCCTCAAAAATACCAATTTATTATCGTCAAACGTGTGCATTCTGTACCCCATTTCACTGAAGGATGTTAACGCCTCCATTTTTTTTATATTGTTTTCTAAACACCAACGTACAAAAGCACCTCGTGCCTGCTTACTAAAGGCAGACACCGACTTTAATTGACCGTTTTTCATTTGCTTAAAATCTATTTGAACATACGGGTGCTTCACGTTTTTCCAATCAATGGCCTTACTGTATTCGCCACTGCAGGCGTCTAAAACGAAGGATGCATCTGTAGCATTGACCCATTGGGTTAAAATAGGACGCCACAAACTGTATAAGTTTTTATGCGCTGCTACTTGCAACCGGGATTGCATTTCAAGGCGGTAGGGCACAATATACGTGGCACTAGAAACGACACCATACAATGCACTCATTACGTACAAAGACCGCAGAGCATTTGCCTTTCCTTCAGCAGTCAATTCCGCCGAATTAAGAAATTTAAACGCTTCACCATTGTAGGCCGTTAACCCTTGCAAGCCACTGGAGACATTAATGAACGATTCCGAATTTTCCAACCATATTTTTTCCACGGCGGGCCAAAGCGCTTCACTAACTTTAAATAGTGAACGTGCCTCGTCCGAAGGTAACTGTTGGACCGCCTTCGCTACCGCTGTAGTTATTTCGGGGAACGCACAAGAAGGCGCCGTGCTAGGCACAGGTTGGCGTTCATTAGACATTCCTTTTGATGGAGACAGCAGAATCAATGGATCTTTCATAGGATAAAAATAAGGAGTGACCTACCTTTAAGCCCTAAGGCACGGCTTTTGTTTTGTACAACCCGATGAAGAAAATGAAGAATTTTGGATTGATTTTGATTTTGACACTCGCATTAAGTGGGTGTCAAGGTGCGAAGTACCACTTTAAATCGGGGAAAAAGTATGCCGAAGCTAGCATGCTCAAGGAAAGCGTCACTTCATATAAAAGAGCGATCGACCGCAAGCCGAACAAGGTCAAATACCGCATTGCTATGGAAGACGCCGGTAGTGCTTTGCTTGAAGAGCTTTTCACAAGCTACCGCTTCGCAGACGGCAATGACAGTGCGTCAATCTATAAGTTTCGCGATGCCGAAAAATGGCGCAACTATTTAGTTCCTTACATGAATACGAGCCGCTATGAAGGCTTTTACGATCAGGATTACAGGGACCAATTGGGCCGCTTTCTAGCACAGAAATACGAACGCTCGAAGAAATGGATCCGTACGCGGGAATACGAACGCGCTCAAAAGAACCTTTTGGAAATCAAGGAATTGGACCCGGATTACAAAGACGTTGGGGAACTTCTTGAGTTTGCAGAGGTCGAACCCCTGTATGTCGCAGCGCTTGAACTTTTAGAAAATGCGGAGTATCGCAATGCATACGACTTGCTGCAACCCATACTAAAGAAATATCCAAAGCAGAGCCTCCTGCGCAAATTAGAGGAACAAGCGATTGAGCGCGGAAAGTACAGACTAGGCATCATTTCAGACCCAAACATTACCGGTAGTGAGGCAACTATGTCAGCCGCATTGCAGAGTGCAGTGATTTCTTTAATCCAACGAGAAAAAGATCCTTTTCTAGAACTTTTGGACCGCACCAATTTTGATTTACTACAACAAGAGCAAGAAGCGATCATCAATGGCTCAACAAACGAATCGGCTGTAACGCAGGAATTGTTGGCGGCCGATGGCTACCTGAAGGTGATCATTACTCATGCCCACGAGGACGAAGGAAAGCTTTTTGAAGAGACGAAAAAGGGATGGGAGAAATACTACGTTACTGAGAAAAATGAGGAGGGTGAAGAGGTGAAAAAAGTGGAATATAAAAAAGTGACCTTCACAGAGTATCACAAACGCAATGAAGCCAGTTACGACATGCAGGTCGCTTTAGTTGAAAGAGCCACATCTAAAATTTTATGGACCCAGACCTACCACCAAGATTTCGCTGATGAAGTTCATTACATCCAATATGCCGGATCAGGCGATTTATATTCGGGCAGTTGGCGCTACCAACACAAAGCGCACCCGAGCGATAGACGATCTAATGATAGCGGTCGGTTGAATCGTTTACGTAAAGGAAATAAACGCGTTAAAAGCACTTCGTCCATGAGGAAAGATGCCGTTGGAATACTGGCTAAAAAAGCAGCAGATTACGTTCTAGCTCAAAAGTTGATACGCGAATGAAAAAACTAAGGATACTCTTCGTTGCTGTCTTGCTTTGGGGTTGCGGCACTAAAAAAAATGCGCCGCCTTCATGGATTTCAAGCAAGCCTATTGATCCCAGCGGCATCTACGTCTATGGAATGGGCAACAGCTTCATTAATCCAAACGTTCCCTATCAACAGGCCGCCCGTTCTAATGCTTTAGCAGATCTGGCGCAAGAAGTTCAAAGCGAGATTTACGACGAAACCAAACTCTTACAAAAAGAAGATGCTGGGGGTTTTAATAGCGCGTTTGAATCGAACACTACATCAACCTCATCCCTTCGCTTAGATGATTACGAACTGGTAGAAAGCTATGCAGACGAATTGCGTTACTACACACTATATCGTCTCGATCTTGAATCTTTTCTGCGCAAAAAAGCACTACAAGATGCTGCAGCTATGGAATGGATCAATACTAAGGTCTTTGAGGCAAAAGATGCTAACCTTTCAGCGTCGTCTCGCTTAAGCGCTCTTGTTGACGCTTTAGACAAAGCCCACGACTTTCAATTGTTTGGAGACATCCAATACAGAACGAAATTAAATGCGAGTGCCACCGAAGCACTGCGGTCGATTGAAAATGTTATCGGAGCGATCGATTTGCTTCCTGTGAAGCCGGCTTATCTAGGTTTACCTGCAACATTTCGCGCACAGTATGAACAGCCGAAAGAAGGTCAAGAGCAGATTCCTCTTGCCCTTTCTTCAAGCTCGGGACAATTTATGCTTCAAGAACAAACCATTCAATGCATACATACAGGCTCTGAAACGCGCGTTACCCTCTTCTTTGCCTGGGACTGGGATCGTATTCAATCTGCCCATACGGAAACAAAAAATTGGCTTAAAAATAAAAGCCAATGGGGGGCGTCAATCGCAGTACACTTTGAAAAGCCAACGGTGTACATTGAAAGTAATGGAGCAGATGAATTGGTCAATGAGCTAGAAAAGAGTCTATCAAAAGACTTTCGTATTGGCGGTCTCAAATCTGCACAACTGGTTCTAGAGTGTAATGGTCAGATGGCTTCAGAAACTGCAGGAGTTGGGCAGGTTCGTGATTCGATGGTGCGCCACAAAGTTCGCATCGAAGTCCAATTTTCACTCTTGAGCACTGAAAACAACTCTATGCTTTGGAACAGCACAACCATATCTGGAACAGCCATTTCTGCCTCACAAGAAACCGCCTTAAACAGTGCCAAATCTGAATTTATAGACGATTTCAACTACCTACTCCTACCTCAGCTGCTGCGAAGTTTAGACTTTTAAATTATACTATGCGTGCATAGTATAATTTAGTATATTGGTTTCATCATTAGAAGTATGAAACCACAAGAAACCTTTGACTTTCAAATCCGGAAATCCTGGATTGCTTTGTCAAAAATGTACAATGAGCAAGTAGCCCAGTACGGTCTCACCGTCGCAATGGGATTTGCATTATTGAACATTGATATTAAAAACGGAACCCCTTCCACTTCCCTAGGACCGAAAATGGGCATGGAAAGCACCTCATTAAGTCGTTTACTCAACAGCTTAGAAAAACAGGCCTTGATTGCAAGAGAATCGAATCCAAACGACGGTCGCAGCGTTTTAATAAAATTGACGAAGGAAGGCTTAAAAATGCGCAACTACAGTAGGCAAGCGGTATTGGATTTTAACCATCAGGTATTGGCTGAAGTTAGCGAAGAAGATGTACGCGGTTTCTTCAAAGTAATGGCCACTGTGAGCGAGGTAGTCGATACGCATAGGGCGGAAGAAACCCTCAGGATGACCTAGACCTGCGCTTTAGCGCAAATACAATAGGGTACTTTACCCAAAAACAGAGTGAATAAACGCTGCCTATTAATCGGGCGGCGTTTTTTTTATGCGTAACTTTTTTAGTATTTTCCAACCTTTAGAAACCATCCGCCGCCATGAATGAAGTCAAACATTGTCCTAAATGTTCCAGCGCAAGCTATGTGAAAAGTGGGATAATTAAAGAGCGTCAACGCTACCGTTGCAAAGAATGCAACTACTATTTCACAGTACAAAAATTAGGCAAACGCATCTCTGATTATTACGTCGTTAAAGCCCTTCAGCTCTATATAGAAGGGGTGAGTTATCGTGAAATTGAACGCATTCTAGGTATCTCACATGTAAGCGTAATGAATTGGGTCAAAACCTATAAAATCAAGAGACCCCAGCTTCAGTACAATCACAAACCCAGTTTTGAAGTGCTTGAGCACGAGCAGCTTTTGGAACGCATGAAATCACCAAAGTATTTAGAGCAGAAAGGCCTACTTATTTCGGAAGTAGAAGGTAAATTTTTTGTCCTAAATTGGATTCAGAACCACTAACTCACGGACCAATGGATCAAATTCAACTAAGGACCTTCTCAGATTATGAGAAAGCCTATGCCGCATCAATAAATGACCCTGTTAAATTTTGGGAAGAAATTGCAGCAGCATATAGCTGGCAAGCGCCTTGGCATAAAACGCTTGAATGGGAATTTGAGACGCCCGCAGTAAAATGGTTTCAAGGAGGACGTCTGAACATTACTGAAAACTGCCTTGACCGCCATCTTAAAGAACGTGGAGCGGATATCGCGCTCTTGTGGGAACCGAATGATCCAAAGGAACAAGAAGTACGCCTCACGTATAGCGAATTGCACAATGAAGTAAGTCGTTTCGCGAATGTTTTAAAGGCGAAAGGTGTTAAAAAAGGAGATCGGGTTGCCGTCTACATGCCGATGATTCCCGAATTAACCATTGGCGTTCTTGCCTGTGCACGAATTGGTGCGGTACACTCCGTCGTATTTGCTGGATTTTCTTCGAATGCCTTAGCGGATCGAATCAACGATAGTCAGTGTGTTTGTGTTTTAACCGCTGATGGAATGTATCGCGGTGCAAAAGCTTTACCTGTAAAAGCAACCGTAGATGAAGCATTAGAACAGTGCACGTCTGTAGAAAACGTGATCGTTGTTCGCCGGGATGGGCGGGACGTGACTATGGTAGAGGGACGTGACTGTTGGTATCACGAAGCCGTTGTGGAAGTGGATACAGATTGCCCTGCTGAACCCATGGATGCTGAAGACCTGCTTTTCATTTTGTACACTTCAGGTTCAACTGGAAAACCAAAGGGCGTGGTACACACCTGCGGTGGCTACATGGTGTATGCCGGATACAGTTTTAAAAATGTGTTTCAGTACGAGCGTGGCGATGTGTATTGGTGTACCGCTGATGTGGGATGGATCACCGGACACAGCTATATTATTTATGGACCGCTGCTCAACGGTGCGACAACACTCATGTTTGAAGGCGTACCGACGTTTCCAGATGCCGGGCGTTTCTGGGATGTTTGCGATAAATATGGTGTGAACCAATTCTACACTGCACCCACTGCAATCCGCGCCCTTATGGCCTGCGGCGATGAATTTGTAGATCGCGCAGCACTGGGGGCACTAAAAGTGATTGGATCTGTAGGTGAGCCCATAAACGCAGAGGCATGGCATTGGTACCACGATAAGGTTGGGCGTGGCAATTGTCCCGTAGTGGATACGTGGTGGCAGACCGAAACTGGCGGTATTATGATATCGGGGCTTGGTAACCTAAGTCCGCAACGACCAACCTATGCCGGACGTCCGTTACCTGGAATACAACCTGTGCTTCTTGATGCGGAAGGCAACGAAATAGAAGGCGACGGTGTTGAAGGGTATTTGTGCATTAAACACCCCTGGCCGTCTATGCTTCGTACGACCTACGGAGATCACGAACGTTGCAAGAATGTATACTTCAGTAACTACGAAGGCTATTACTTTACTGGTGACGGTGCACGCAGGGAAGAAGGCATGTACAGAATCATTGGTCGTGTAGATGATGTGATCAACGTGAGTGGTCATCGATTTGGCACAGCAGAAATAGAAAATGCCATTAACGCTTCGCCTCTTGTTACTGAAAGTGCAGTTGTCGGTTACCCGCACGATATTAAAGGTCAAGGGATTTATGCATATGTGATAGTTGATGGAGGAACACAGGATGTTCAAGCCGTGAGAACATCCATTATCGACACTTTGGTTGCTGAAATTGGGCCCATTGCTAAACCCGATGTAATACAAATCGTGCCGGGTTTGCCAAAGACACGCTCAGGAAAAATCATGCGTCGTATTCTTCGAAAAGTGGCGGAAGGAGATACTACCAATCTTGGAGATACCTCTACACTACTCGACCCGAGCATCGTTGAAATAATAAAGTCGGATGCGAACCAACTTCGAAGTAACAGCCTTTGAGGCCATAGCGGAAAAAGAAAATCCAAACAGTCATTTGTTATAATTTTAACAATCTGTAATATTTTAGACTATTTAGCTTCATTTGGCATTTTTGCTTAAAAGTCCAGGTACTTTTGCGGCAAATACGCTAACCATGACGAAGTTCCCTTTAGGCGATGCCGCACAGTGGGTGGAAGCCTTTGGCGCCCCGCTTTACGTATATGATGCGAAAACTATTCGCGGTCAATATTTAAGAATGAAGCAGGCTTTTGACCCTTCCATCGATGTGGATATTCACTACGCTTGTAAGGCACTCAATAATCTGAATATACTCAAGCTTATGCGTTCGCTTGGCGCGGGTTTAGATGCAGTAAGTTTAGGGGAAATTGAATTGGGTCTGCACGCCGGATTTCGACCTGATCAGATTTTATTTACACCAAATGGCGTGGGTATTGATGAAATCAAGGCGGCTGTCGAAATAGGTGTTCAAATCAATATTGACAACCTCGAAACGCTCGAAGAGTTTGCTAATGAGTTTGGGAGCTCTGTACCCGTTTGTGTGCGTATTAACCCACACATTATGGCCGGTGGCAACGCAAAAATTTCAGTGGGTCATATTGATTCTAAATTTGGAATCTCTATTCATCAAGTACGTCATCTGCACCGAATCGTGCATAATATGGGGCTGCACGTACATGGACTTCACATGCATACGGGATCCGATATTTTAGACATCGATGCCTTTATGCGGGGCGCAGATTTATTAATGGATCTTGCCCACGATTTCAAAGAGCTTACCTCTATCGATTTTGGTTCAGGATTCAAAGTGGGCTACAAACCTGGGGAATCCGCTACAGATATTGAAAGTTTCGGAAACAAAATGAGCACGAGGTTCAAGGAATTCTGTTTAGAATATGGACGCGATTTAAAACTCATTTTCGAACCTGGAAAATTTCTTGTGAGCGAAGCTGGTGTTTTTATCACAAAGGTAAACAGCACGAAAACCACACCATCTACCGTATTTGCCCAGGTCAATAGTGGATTCAATCATTTCCCAAGACCCATGATGTACGATGCGTACCATCACATTGAAAATATTAGTAATCCCGATGGCGAGCAGCGTTTGTACACTATCGTCGGTTATGTCTGTGAAACAGACACTTTTGGTTACGACCGAAAATTAAATGAGGTACGCAATGGCGACTTGTTAGCGTTTCATAACGCAGGTGCCTATTGCAGCAGCATGTCTTCTCAATACAACAGCAGAGTACGACCTGCAGAGGTACTGATTGAAGGTGACCAAGCCTATCTGATTCGCGAACGCGAAACGATGGACGATTTGCTTCGGGGAACGATAGAACACGGCTTGTACCACGACATCGTAACACAAGGAAAGGAAGAAGCAGAGATTGCAGTACCTTCGTAACACTATGGTTAGGATTCGCAAGGCAGTAAAAGAAGATATGGTTGCGGTACACGCGCTTATCACGGAATTGGCTATTTACGAAAGAGAACCCAATGCTGTAATTATTTCCCCAGAGGACTTAAAGGAGCACGGCTTTTCAGAGCAGCGCTTTGAATGCTTTGTGGCGGAAGATTTAAAGATTGGTATTGTTGGAATGGCCCTGTTTTACCCGCGCTACAGCACATGGAAAGGTCCCACACTACACCTTGAAGACCTCTATGTAAAGCCCGAATATCGCAAAGCAGGTCTGGGCAAAGAATTGTTTGATCAGGTCGTAGCTGAGGCAGTAAAACAGAACGTAGGGAGAATGGAATGGACGGTTCTAGAATGGAACGAACCCGCTTTGAATTTCTACAAAAAATATAACGCAACGCTCGACCCCGAATGGCATTTGGGTACGTTGACACGCGAACAATTGAATGCTTTGAAATGAGTACACCGCTAGTCTTCAAATTTGGTGGCGCTTCAGTGAAAGACGCCGACAGTGTGCGAAATGTCGCTCGAATCATTGGTCTGTTTCCACAGCGCCCAATGGTCGTGGTAGTCAGTGCTATGGGTAAAACAACCAATGCTTTTGAAGAAGTTGTTGGGCACTGGAGCCGCAATGAACTAGAATTGGCCAAGGAAAAAATCGGTGCGATTCGCAAATTTCACTTTGAAATTATTGAAGCATTATTTGAAGAACCCGGTGCTGTAAAATCGGAAGTGCAAGAACTCCTTCATCAGGTAAGCGCGGGTATTGATCGGACCGACCTGTCTTTTGGCGAGGCCTATGACTTTATTGTTCATTACGGGGAACTCATTTCAACGAAAATTATCGCTGCATTTATGGGCACGATCACCCCTACCGTTTGGCAGGATACTCGACTTCTGGTCCATACAGACGACCAATTCAGAAGGGCCACTGTACGTTGGGAAGAAACGACAACAGCCATACAAAATCGTTTAGATTCGGGTAAAGTGAATGTGGTTCAAGGCTTCATAGGCGCTACTGCCTCAGGAAAGCCGACTACTTTAGGTCGTGAAGGTTCGGATTATACTGGTGCTGTTTTCGCGTTCTGTTTGGGTGCCGACAGCTTAACCATCTGGAAAGATGTCCCTGGTATGTTAAACGGCGACCCGAAGACTTTCGAAAACACAACTAAGATTGACCGATTACCCTTCAACGAAGCCATTGAACTTGCTTTTTATGGGGCATCAATCATTCACCCCAAGACCATTCAGCCGCTTAAGAAGAAAGGCATTCCTTTGCACATCAAAAGTTTCGTAGACCCAGCAGCGGAAGGAACAACGATAGGTGGTGTCGAACGCGCTTCACCGGAAGTGCCCAATTTTATAGTAAAGAAAAATCAGGCACTGCTTCAGTTAAAGACTAAGGATTTGGCGTTTATCGCAGAACACCACCTCAGTGCCATTTACCAGCTGTTTGCGGATCAAGGCGTCGTCGTCAATCTCATGCGTAATACTGCAACTAAGGCTGTATTCTGTATAAATCACGACCCTATTATCGTCCCAAAAGTGATGGGCGAATTGACCGACTTATTCGATTTAGAATTGGTTTCCGACACAGCTCTTTTAACCATTCGCCATTACCGCAAAGAAGATGAGGATCGCGAAACAAACGGGCTCGATATTCTCCTTGAGCAGCGTACCCCGGATATCGTTCAGTTTGTTTTTAAACAGATATGACACACCAACTTAATCCTGCATTAATCAAAAGGTAAAATTTGAGCGGTACTCTTGTACATTAATCCTCGATAATGCGCCAAATATTACCATCTTTCAGAAAGGTTTCAGAGATTTCGGATCCCGTGCCACCGCAAATTCTTCGTAATTGTTTCGAATCCCTTCCTCAATCGTCTTTACTTTTAGAAAAAGGAGATCTCAAAGCCTATTTACTTTACCCTGGTAGTGCACCACGAATTCTACAAGAAATTGGTCGACTTCGAGAGATCACTTTCAGAGCAGTAGGAGAAGGAACCGGACATTCTACAGATATCGATGAATTCGATGATTATTTTCATCAACTCGTAATCTGGGACAAGAAAAATAAACTTATAGTTGGTGCCTATCGTATTGGTCTAGGACCGCAGATTTATAAGGAGCGCGGCATCAAAGGCTTTTATGTTCGAAGTCTATTTAAAATTCATCATAAAGGCCACTATTTACTTAAAGATGGACTGGAATTGGGTCGTTCATTTATACGAGAAGAATACCAAATGAAACCGATGCCCTTATTTATGCTGTGGCAAGCAATTTTAAGAATCACACAGCAAGAGAACATTCAATACATCTTTGGCTGCATTAGCATATCGAATGCGTTTTCACAAACATCACGAAGCTTAATAGCTGCCTATATAAAAAAGTACTACTACGACGCCGAATACGCGGAACATGTAAAAGCTAAAGTTGAATACCGTGCAAAACTCAATTCAGATGCCCACAAAGCATTAGTAAATGCATTACCGAACGACGTAAAAAGTCTTCAACGTATGGTACGGAATTTCGAGCCTGCCGGAATACGATTTCCTGTTTTGATCCGACAATACTTAAGTCAGAATGCCCGAATTGTTGGGTTCAACATCGATCCGAAGTTTGGAAATTGCTTAGATGCCTTTATGTATTTAAATGTAAAGCACATTCCGGATAGCCTTCTCACAAAAGCGATGAACGAATTGAATCCATAACCTTTTGCGCCAATCCTGCGCCCATTTTTTCGAAGCTTTCTTTGGTCCAGCCGGCAATATGTGGACTTAACAACACGTTTTCACGTTCAAGCAAAGCGGTTAATGCCGGTGGCAGTGGTCCCTCAAAGAGACTTGTAAAACTGGACTTCTCATATTCCAATACGTCCAATCCTGCACTCAGCACTTTCCCAGAATCAAGGGCAGCTACTAGAGCGGCTGTATTTAAAATGGGCCCACGCGCGGTGTTGATAAAGTGAATGGGTTTGTCGAATGAAGCGAAAAAATCCGCATTCGCATAGTTCCGAGTTTCCGCTGTTAATGGCAGGTGCAAACTAATGACATCCGATTCGTTGTAGAGCTCGTGTAATGTGCACTCCTTGATACCACCTTCTGAGTAGCCTGTTTTGTATTTATCAAAAGCAAGTACCGTCACGCCCATCGCATCAAGTAAACGTGCGAAGGTGCCACCCATTACACCGTAGCCAATCACCCCCACCTTGAGGGCCTGGAGCTCACGGCCCTTGTTCGACTCACGCAACCATTTTCCCTCTTTGATCTCGCGCTGAACACGCGGCAAGTGATTGAGTAAACTCAAGAGCATTCCTAAAGCATGCTCCGCAACTGCGCGTGCATTTCCCTCCGGTACGCGCAGACAAACGATCTGCCTTCGGGCCGCCTCTTCAACATCTATATTTTCCAGCCCGGCGCCAAGACGCCCAATGACTTTAAGTTGAGGAAAAGCATGCAAGAAATCCTTAGTTACTTTCAGGCGAGAACGAATGATAATCACTTCAGCATCAGCATGCCTTTCAGTGAGCGCTGCCAAGGGTTCGTCAAACGCACGGACCAATTCCAATCCACCCGCGCTCAACCCTGCTTCTAGGAGTGGATGTGTATCGTCTAGGAGTAATGCCTTCATCAGTATCCGATGATATAACGACCAATTTGGAAATAAATAATCAATCCAATCACATCATTGGCCGTAGTAATAAATGGGCCTGTTGCAAGTGCAGCATCTATTTTAAACCTGTTGAGCAACAACGGTATAAAGGTTCCAAACAAGGAAGCGAAGATAATCACAGCGAGCAAAGAGACGGCAACCGTCAAGGTGACCAATTGGTCATAACCCAAAAGCAAGCCTGCCCCGTACATCGTACTCGCTAGTATGAGTCCATTTACCAAACCCACAAATAATTCTTTCCAGAGTTTAGCAATGATGTTCTGCTCCTTTTTATCCGAGGCCAAGGCTTGAACTACGATTGCTGACGATTGAACTCCAACATTTCCTGCCATAGCAGCAATTAAAGGCATAAATAAGGCTAACGCTGGCACCGATTTTATATCGCCTTCGTTTTCACCCAACATCAGTGCCACTATCAATCCGCCAAATAGACCGATCAGCAACCACGGTATGCGTGCTCTAGTAACTTCAAAAACAGTATCGTCACTTTCGACCTCATCGGTCAAACCTGAAGCCAATTGGTAGTCGCGCTCTGCCTCTTCGCGTATAAAATCAACGACGTCATCTAAAGTTATTCGACCCAACAATTCGCCCGCTGCATTAACTACGGGCAGAACAAATAAATCGTATTTCTGCATCATGTTTGCCACATCCTCAGCTGGGGTATTTGAGAGTACGGTATGCTTGATAGGAGTGTAGAGATCCGTGATATTGGCAGTACGTTTTGCTGTGAGCAGTTTCTTTAAGCTTAATGTACCCACCAAAATATCCGCATCGTTGACTACGTATACCGCATGAACGCGGTCGATATTTTCAGCTTGATTCCTCATTGCGGCCACACAACGCAAAGCCGTTAGCCCCTCATTTACCTTGACTAATTCCGTACCCATCAAAGCTCCCGCAGAATCCTCATCGTGTGTAAGGAGTTGTGCAATTTTTTTGGCTTGCTCGACATCTTCAACCTTAGAGAGTACCTCCTTTGTGAGTTCATCTGAAAGTTCTGACAACATATCCGCAGCATCATCGCTATCCATGTTTTCGACCAACTCATGCGCGATATCCTCAGTGGAATAACGTGTAAGAAGATCAGCCCGAAGATCTTCATCAATCTCCACTAACACATCCGCTACACGCTCAGAATCAAGCCGATCGAGAAGGCTCTCCACCTCATCAACCTCCATCGTTTCTAAAACCTCAGCAATGTCCGCAGCGTGAATACCTTCCATCAAGGCCTCAAAAGTCGACGCGTCTGTAGCACCAGCCGCTTCTAAAATTCTGTCGTTAAGATTGAGTTCTTCCATCTTCAATGGCATTTAGCAATTCGACAAACTCGAAATGGCTCAGTTGCTCCGCACGTTTCGTTAAATACGGATGGTCGAAGCCTACAGGCAAGTTAAGGACTTTCAAAGCATTACGTAACGTTTTTCTCCGCTGTCCAAAAGCAGCCTTAACTCCGCGTTTGAGAATAGCGAAAGAAATAGCGGGATCCGTCGATTTTCGAACCATGTGCATTACGCCACTTTCCACTTTTGGCGGCGGATTAAATACTGTAGGCGGCACTGTGAAATCGTATGTTAAATCATAATACGCTTGACATAAAACGGATAGGATACCATAGGTTTTATTCCCCGGCGGAGCACACAAACGCTCGGCCACTTCCTTCTGAAACATCCCGCCAAAAAGAGGGATTTGATGGCGCTCTTCTAATACCTTGAAAACAATCTGAGAAGAAATATTGTACGGAAAGTTACCGATTAGGGCGAACGGTGTATCGCCAAAGGTTCTTGATGGATTCCATTTCAAGAAATCCTCCTGTAAAATACGGGCACTGAGTTGGTTGTAGTTCGCTTGTAAATAACTCACGCTCTCCTCATCGATCTCAATCACCCACGTTTCTATGGACGGATTTCTCAACAAATATTTCGTCATCACGCCCATACCTGGGCCGATTTCCAATACTTTTTCTACACCCTCAAAAGGAACTACAGCCGCAATGCGCTCCGCGATGCTTTCGTCTTTGAGGAAGTGTTGCCCCAAGTGCTTTTTAGCACGTACTTGTCCGTCGAATCTCATAGGGTAAAGGTAATCTTTAGTTTCAGGCGATTCCCACAGAAAATGGCTAACTTGCTCCCACCTATCACAACCAAAGAACCACTGACCATGGTACAACCCACCACGCTCGGCGAATTTATCGTCGAGAACCAAAAAGATTTTCCGTTTGCATCCGGAGAACTATCGCAACTCTTGACTTCTATTCGCCTTGCTGCGAAAGTGGTGAATAGAGAAATCAATAAAGCCGGTTTGGCAGATATTTTAGGCGCTATAGGCTCTGAAAATGTGCAAGGCGAACAGCAACAGAAATTAGACGTCATAGCGAACGACACTTTTATGCGCGCACTTCGCAGCATGGGACAGGTTTGCGGTGTCGCTTCCGAGGAAGAAGATTCCTTTATCGGCTTCGACGACGAAATTCATGCCGACGCAAAATACATCGTGCTCATGGATCCGCTCGATGGATCCTCTAATATTGACGTTAACGTGAGCGTGGGGACTATTTTCTCCATCTACCGCCGCATCACACCTACGGGAAGTCCGGTCAGTTTAAAAGATTTTTTACAGCCCGGAGATGCACAAATCGCAGCCGGGTATGTCGTTTACGGCTCATCAACCATGCTGGTATACACCACAGGAAATGGTGTGAACGGGTTTACGCTGGACCCGTCCATCGGAGTTTTCTGTTTATCCCACCCGAACATGACCATCCCCGCCGAGGGTAAAATCTACAGTGTTAACGAAGGGAATTATGTGCACTTTCCCACTGGGGTAAAGCAGTATTTGAAGTATTGTCAAGAGTTTGACGAAGCCACAAATCGGCCCTATACCTCCCGTTACATAGGCTCATTAGTTTCCGATTTTCACCGCAATCTTATAAAAGGCGGGGTGTATCTTTACCCCACAGGAACGATGGCACCAAATGGTAAACTTCGACTTCTGTACGAGTGTAATCCACTCGCTTTTATTGTTGAACAAGCCGGCGGCATGGCCACGAACGGCGCAAAGCGAATTTTAGAAATAGACCCGACGGAATTGCACCAGCGGGTACCTATTTTCATAGGATCGCCGCGTATGGTCGAGACCGCCCATGCATTTTTGCAGAAATACAAAGAATAACCCTTGGAACTGGCAGACTTACTTAGCTATTACGATGAACACCCGCTCATTCAAGCCTTAGTTGAGGCTGCCAAAGACAACCAACGCACAGCCATCGGATGTGCCACCGCAGGTGGCTCTCATACTGCTCTTTTAGCCGCTGCGGCTTTTGTACAAACCGATGCTCCTCAACTCCTGATCGCACAGAGTAAAGAGCAGGCCGCCTACCTTCAAAACGACCTTCAAAAGCTCCTGCCTAAGGTGCCGTGTTATTTCTACCCGGCTTCTTACCGCAGACCTTACGAAGTGGCTCAAACCGATAACGCCAACGTTCTGCTTCGCGCAGAGGTACTCAATCATCTCAGCAGCAGACGACGTTCACCTCTAGTGATCACCTACACGGAAGCACTTTTCGAAAAAGTAGTCACTAAAAAGGAATTGGAAAGCAACACCCTGAAGCTTCATGTGGGTGAACGCATATCGATTGATTTTTTAAACGAAACCCTTTTTGAATACCAATTCGAACGGGTGGATTTTGTCACAAGTCCCGGACAATTTTCGGTGCGCGGAGGTATTGTGGACATCTTCTCTTTTTCAAAAGACCACCCGTATCGGGTAGAATTTTTTGACGATGAGGTAGAGAGTATTCGTTATTTCGATATCGAGAGCCAACGCACCATAGGGAAGGCGAGCAAAATGAGCATCGTTCCGAACGTTGAAAACAAAACCTTTCTCGAGCAACGCAGCTCCTTTTTAAGCTATTTACCTAAGCAGACGCAGGTATGGTTGGATACGCCTTCATTGCTGACGGCAGGTTTGGACCGATTAATGGAATTGGCCCACGAAACCTACGAGCAGCTGGGAGATACCGTGAAACGTGGTGCGCCTAGCGAGCTTTTTGTTTCGGGCGATGCGATGAAGCGTGATCTTATGGATTACAGTCGCGTAGAATTTGGTAAAGCCCAGTGGCATACGCAAACCATAGAAAGCAAAGCACTTCCGCAGCGCGCGTTTAATAAGGACTTCAATCTTCTTGCTCAAACCCTACTCGATGTAGATGGGCGGGGCAAGCGGGCCGTGTTGATGTGCGCGAACGAAAAGCAAATAGACCGGTTCAAGGCCATTTTTGAGGATTTGGAGCTTGCCCCGCAGTACGACACTACTACCACATCCTTACACGAAGGTTTTGAAGACGAACTAGCCGGTGTCTATCTCTATACTGATCACCAGATTTTCGACCGTTACCAGCGGTTCAACATTAAAAACGGTGCCCAGAAAAAACAGGCCATCACACTAGAACAACTCAACGCATTAGAGTTTGGCGATTATGTAACGCATGTAGACCACGGTGTGGGTAAGTTTGGCGGGCTTCAAAAAATCGACAATAACGGTACCGTGCAAGAGGCCATAAAATTGGTCTATCGCGACAACGATATTCTGTATGTCAGCATTCATTCGCTGCATAAGATCAGTAAGTTCAACGGTAAAGATGGTACGGCCCCGCAATTGAATAAGCTGGGCAGCCCACAATGGCAGTCGCTGAAAAAGAAGACGAAAGCGAAGGTGAAGCAGATTGCCTTTGATTTGATCCAATTGTACGCTCAACGCAAAGAAGCTATTGGCTTCGAATGTGCACCAGACGGCTACCTCCAACATGAATTGGAAGCCAGTTTCTTATACGAAGACACGCCCGACCAAGTTTCGGCGACGGAAGCAGTGAAGAAGGACATGGAGCGCCCCATGCCAATGGACCGCCTCATTTGCGGTGATGTGGGCTTTGGTAAAACTGAAATTGCCATACGCGCAGCATTCAAAGCTGCTGCAAATGGTAAACAAGTCGCTGTGCTTGTGCCAACCACGATTCTCGCTTTCCAACACTTCAAGACCTTTACCAAACGGCTGGAGGGTTTTCCCGTAACCGTAGATTACATCAATAGATTTCGCACGGCCAAGCAGCAACGCGAGACCTTAGCGAATCTTAAAAGTGGCAAAGTGGACATTCTTATCGGTACCCATAAATTGGTCAGTAAGACCGTGGAATTCAAAGACCTCGGGCTCCTCATTGTGGACGAAGAACAAAAATTTGGCGTAGGGGTAAAGGATAAAATAAAGACGCTGAAGGTGGGTGTTGATACCTTGACGTTGACCGCCACGCCTATTCCGCGCACCCTACAATTTTCGCTGATGGCCGCACGCGACCTCAGTGTAATGACTACTCCTCCACTGAACAGGCAACCCATTGAAACAGAATTGATCGGATTCACAGAAGAAGCCATTCGTGATTCGGTGAGTTACGAAATCCAACGCGGTGGACAAGTTTTCTTTATCAATAATCGAGTCAGCAACATACAGGAAGTCGCAGGAATGATTCAACGTTTGGTACCCGATGCGAGAATTGCCATAGGCCACGGTCAAATGGACGGGAAGAAATTGGAAAAAATCATGTTGGAATTTATGGACGGGAAATACGACGTTTTAGTCGCTACGTCTATTGTCGAAAGTGGCTTAGATGTGCCCAATGCGAATACCATCATTATCAACAACGCCAACCACTTTGGCATGTCCGACTTGCACCAAATGCGCGGACGTGTAGGACGCTCCAACAAAAAGGCATTCTGTAAACTGATTGCACCACCACTTAGCTCGCTTACAGATGAGGCGCGCAAGCGACTCCAAGCTTTAGAGCAGTTTACGGATCTGGGTTCTGGATTTAAAATTGCCATGAAGGATCTCGAAATTCGGGGCGCTGGCGATCTGTTGGGCGGCGAGCAAAGCGGCTTCATTTCCGACATGGGCTTCGACACATATCAAAAGATTCTGGCCGAAGCGGTGAATGAACTCAAAGAGAATGAATTCAAAGATTTGTACGACCAACCGGATAAAACGGAAGGTTCGCATTTCGTGGATGAGGTTCAAATAGACACTGATCTCGCGCTTCATATTCCTGACGAATACGTCAATAATATCGAAGAGCGCCTGAAATTATACCAGCGCATGGGTGAGCTGGAAAAAGAGGAAGATCTGTTGCTGTTCCAATTAGAATTGGAAGACCGATTCGGACCGATTCCCCCACAAGTCGAAGACCTGCTGTACAGCATCCGCATTAAATGGCTCGCCAAGCACATTGGCTTCACGAAAATCATCATTAAAGGCGGTAAGCTCATTGCGCACTTTGCGGCTGAAAATAATAGTCCATACTACCAACTGCCCATTTTCTCCGACGTCCTAGGTTATCTACAAACGCACTCACGGAGCGTTCAAATCAAACAAAAAGGAGATCAACTCACCTTTGTAGTTCAAAACATAATGCACCTACAAGGCGTTTACGAAGTATTCCATCGCATTACTACGGAAGAAGACTCAAAATAGCGCATGCAAACACCCGAATACATAGTAAACCGCTTAAACGAATTGGCCCAACACCAAGCACAATTTGAGCGGGCATTCTACTTCCTAGAAGACGAAGAGCTCTTTTTTATTCCTGAAGGGGAACAGTGGTCTGCTATTGAATGCATCGAACACATCAACAATGTGAATGAGGTGTATCTGCCGCAATTGACTAAAGTGTGCCAATTGCCTGAAGCAAAGGAATCCAGCAGCATAAAAATGGGCTGGTTCACGAAAAAAGCGCGGGTATGGATGCAACCTATAACCAAGGCGAAAGCACTGAAAATCCCCGCACCCAGAAAACTAAAACCACGCCGCTTGAGAAATCCGGACTTAAAAATTGCTCCGCAGAAAGTCATGGAGAACTTCATTGCGGATCTCTGTCAGATTGAAAAGTTGGTACGAATCATTCCTAACAGTCAGGATTTGTGTAATACCAAGGTGACCTCAGCGTTGCCGCCGTTTAAGATCAAATCCATTACCGCACTTGAAATCATTATCCCACACATCGCCAGGCACCTTACCCAAGCTGAGCGCATCTTAAACGGCGGAAAGCTCGCTAAGGACAATACCCCAACCAACCCGGACCTTATTTACCCAACGCGGGAAGCAAAAAAAAACTAACTCAAAATTTGGCATAAAAAAAACCGGCGCGATGCGCCGGTTTTTTTTATTTTCTCTTCTATGTATTACAGCGCCTTAATCCAAAGCTTGCCACCGTACTGTCCGTTAAATCCACTCGTCTGCGCTTGTTTCGCTGATTCGTAGTTGTTGAACTTCAATAAGAAGACGTAGTACATGTTATTTCCTGGATCTTGGAACACATCAGAAGCAATGCCTTGTTTGCTCAAACGTGCCTGAAGTTTGTTGGCATTCGTCACAGAACCGAACACACCGGCAGTCACATAGTAACCGCGTGAACCCGCCTGAACATTTCCTGCGTATTGGTTAGGATCGTAGCCTTTGATATTGCTTTTCACCTGACCGCCTTGTGGCGTTTGCGGATAAGTAATGTTCGGGTATACGCCGGTTTGATTGTTGGCGCCATTGTTCATTGCACCCGCACCATTACCACCAACAGTACCAGCATTTGCAGCGCCATTTCCATTAAAGCCGTTATTTCCAGAACCCGCTGCTGCCTGAGAAACGGCTTCACTAAGTTCTCCTTTTAGGTTTTCTTTTTCTGCATCAAACAGCTCTTTCTGCTGAGCAGAAACTTCATCCTTGAATTCATCAAGACGGTCGTTCAGAAGGTCTTCAAGATCTCCAGACTGACGATTTTGACGGTCCTTCAATTTTTTTAGTTCATTCTCCAATCGCTTGTCTTTTTTGCTTTCGCCAAAAGAATAGCGGAGCATAAATTCATGCGAATTACCCAATGCAAAACCGTAGGTATTCAGCGAAAAATCATACGCATAGCCCAAAGTGATGTTTTCCGTCAAATGCACTCCGGTATTCGCCGTTACCGCATAAGATGATCGGTATGCCGCACCTATAAAGAAGTACTCTTTATGGTTAAACATTAAACCCGCATCTACTTGTGGAATAGTTACTTCATTCGCGCGAACGGTAACAAAAGGACTTAAGGTCATGAGACCCTTTTGCAAGTTCACATCATATTGAGTATTCACTACATAGTGACGCATGTACTGATACTGGAAGGGACTAATGACGTAGTTGTCTGAGAAATCTACCTTAGGCGCTAAAATGTTCGGTACTGCTGCTCCGAAAGAGAAGTCGCCGAATTTGAGGTTAAACCCAAAGTTCAGATCAAACTTGGCTCTATTTAATGCAGAGAATAATACCGGGTCTAAATCGTCCTGTACACGAATACCACCCACGTTAATGGTGTTGTTCACATAACCGGCACCTAGACCTAAGCTTAGGCTATTTTGATCGGTAAACTTTACGTGCCATGCGTAGGAACCGTAGAATCCTGCGCGTGAAACAATATCCGTAACGTCGTTAAATGCATAACCGCTGTACCCAAATTTCAGGTCTTCACGATTGCCATTGAACGCCATGAACTGTGTTTCGGGAGCACCCTGAATATCCGTCCATTGACGTCTATTCAAAACAGTAATCTCCGTTTTCCCGTCTAATCCGCTAAAAGCAGGATTAAAGAGGTGTGCAGTATTCAAATAATTTGAAATTAAGGGAAGCTGCTGGGCCTGAACCGTCCAACTTCCAACAACCAATGCGAGTGTAAATACTAACTTTTTCATGATTAGAAGTTGTTTAAGATGGTTACAGCCGATTTCACACGTATCTCATTGTTGTGTGTCAACACAAAATAATACGTTCCGTCCTCGAGTGCAGAACCACCATCGGTCGTTCCGCCCCACGCGTTATTGTATACCTCCTGATTGAACACGGGTGTACCCCAGCGCGTATATACCGTAAATTCACAATCGTCTCCGGCAGTGATGCCGCTAAGATCGAGTACATCATTACGTCCATCGCCATTTGGCGTAATGACGTTTTGAATGTTTCCATAAGTTGCAGCATAAATCACTGCTGAATCTTGTTCTTTTACAAAAACCTGAACGCTTGCTGTATCCGTACAGCCGTTCAAATCTTCTACTTGAATGAAGAATGTTGTCGTATCTGCTGTCGGCAATGCAAAGGTGATTACACCGTGTTGATTGCTAAACGTAGCTGGCGCATCTGCAAACCAGTAGTACGACGTTCCGCCTGAGGAAGACAAGGTCGTTGCAGCTCCTGGTGAAATAATCTGTGGAGATGCAGTAGCTGTAGCAATTAGATTATAATTGTACACATCTAAAGTATCTACTGTTTTACACTGATTGATGCCTGAGGCTTCGATGATGTACTGACCCGGTTGACTGATGAAGTTTTGCTTACCTACAAAAAGGCCTCCGTTCCAAGCGAATGTCAATGCATTACTTTGCAGACTTACAAGCACACTATCGTACACACATATTCCAAGTGAATCACCTGGTAGGATGGTCAACGTAGGGAAATTCACAAAGTCTACAGTTGTCTCGTTCGTGATAAACGAACACGTTTCGTTGATAATACTTAACCTGTAATCTGCGGTATCGGCGACAATCGAAGTATCGACTTTTAGCCAAGGCAAAGTATCGTTTGCAAGATTGAGCCAGTTCCCAGAACCAGAAGGATATGCCACTTGCCATTGGTATTCCCAACTGCTGTTAAGAACGGTATCTTGTGCGACAAGCATCACAGAGTCCGTCAAACAAAGGGTAGTCGTTGGTAAACTTTGGTACGACCACATTGCAACATCTACAACAGTAGCCGGCACCGTATCAACTATAACCGTAAATACTTCTGACGTATCTACACAACCTCCAGGGATTGAAGTAACCTCTAGATACCACGTACCGGTGGTATCGACATCAATGGTATTTAAGGTGTCGTTAGGCAATGCATACATCACGGGCTGACCGAAAATATTGGTACTGTCGTCTTTCAACCAACGGTATTTGTAGTCGGTGATTCCCGGCGAAGGAAAGGCAAAGTACTCTAAGGTAGCAACCGTCCCATAACACATGCGAATGGAGTCCATCCCAACATAGTTAACACCTGACCCACTCTGTGCGTAGACATCTGTAGGTGGTGTGTACGAATTGACAATGGTATCATTTGACGTTGCATCACAAAGATTCGAGCTTACCTCGAGTGCATAAGTACCACTAGCAATGACGAAGAGTGTATCATTGATTTCTCCAGCCATGGGGCCGCCACCTATTAACCATTGGTACGTGTACGACTGACCGGCAGGAGGCTGATTTGCAACCAATAGTGCGGTATCTCCTTCACAAAAAGTGATTTCGCCTGCCTTATCAAACCAATTAAACGCCGTAATCGCAGTTTCCGGATTTGCCCCAATGATCACGTTACTGATGGTATCACTAATAACCACGGGGTTAGAGCTGATCATTCTAAATTTATAAACCCCTTGGGTAGTATTGTCTGGAACGAGCACATCTATTTCATTGCCAGTGCTCACGCCGTAGGCAAGAAGGGCATTGACGCTGACGAAGTTTCCAGCGAAGTTTCCGCTGGCATCACTCATTTCCACCGAAAAGGTATTGCCTATATTAAATGGAGAGGTGATATTGAATCCGAAGACGATGGTATCGCCCTGGCAGGCCTGCAAACTTAGAGACTCGTTGGAGGTAGACTGCGCTTGAGCAGACCATGCGAATCCCATTAATGCCAATGAGAGTATTAGTTTTCTCATATCAGGTATTTGGGTTAATTAATGTAAGCACAACAATTATTGTACTTAGCTTGTTGCTAATTTCGCACTTCAAAAGCAATAACCGTGCTACGTTTACTCAATTAAACCGATATTCTATCAACAATCTTGCTGTTATGACATCTATTCAACTCGAAAACATTAAAACGGAGCTATTAAAAAATGTGGATTTGCGCGGTGATGCCCTGCAAAAAATAACTGTGGAAGTGCTTGATCAACGGGTGCCTTATTACAATTGGACGGGGTTGTATTGGATGAATGACCTTAAAAGTCAATTGGAATTAGGGGCCTATGTCGGTGCAGCAACAGACCATACCAGCATTCCCTACGGACGGGGCATCTGCGGTCAAGTAGCACTTTCAGGAGCAACCTTTGAAGTTCCTGATGTACATGCTCAAGATAATTACCTGGCCTGCAGTTTGGCAACAAAAAGCGAGATTGTCGTCCCTATTTACGCAGAGGATAAATTGGTCGGTCAGATCGATATCGACTCACACGAATTGGACCCGTTTACAACGGAAGACCATGAACTTTTAGAATGGGTGGCACAATTCATTGCCGACCGCTTGTAACCTAGCTAGGCGTTCATTCGAATAGCATCGACGGGGTTTAAGCGGGCCGCCATCCATGCTGGAACAAAGCCGGAAACCAATCCAATCAAAGCACTTAGGCCAATTCCCACAAAAACATTCGATACACTCAAAGCGATCTCAAAATCAAACGCTTTGGTCGCTGCATATGCACCCAATGCCACGAGTAAAAGGCCCATAATTCCACCGATCAAACAGAGCACAACGCTTTCCGTTAAAAATTGAAAAAGAACCATAAAGTTCTTCGCGCCAAGCGCTTTTTGAATGCCAATCTCATTCGTGCGTTCTCGCACACTGACAAACATGATATTTGCAATACCGAAACCACCAACCAGTATAGAAAATCCGCCAATGACAGTACCGACGATACCCAGCACTCCAAAAAGAGAGTCCAACTGATTTTTAATGAGCGAAGGGTCGTTTAAAGCAAAATCATCATCTGCACCGGGACGCAGTCTTCTCAGCGAGCGCATGATTCCGGTGAGTTCATCTTTTAATTGGTCCAAAGGCACACCCGGCTTTGCACTCACCATGATCAAATTTTGATCGTTTCGATCGGTATTGACCACGGTACGAACGAATGTAAAGGGCACCAATACTTGGCGATCATAGCTCTGACCTACGAGGCTCTGGCCCACTTTTTCAAAAACACCAATAACGGTCAATTTTTGCCCTTCAATAGTAATGCGTTCCCCTACACAGCGCTCGCGATTCGGAAAAAGTCCTTCAGCAATATCTGCCCCAATAATGCAATACGGCCGACCGGCGCTCATCTCTAACTCCGTAAAGTAGCGGCCTTCTGTAAGTTCAAAGTCCCAAATTTGGGCATATTCAAACGTCGTGCCCAGCACATCTATGCCGCTCGTACTGTTGCTCTCGAACTTTGCCGTCGCGCCGTTTAAAGAACTTCCAAATGCGATGTTTTCAGCATACTGACTCCGCTTTCGCAAAAGTTCTGATTCATTTTTCAGCGGTACTGGCCGATTCAAATATTTCCACCACGCATACTCACCGCCTCCGCCCCAAGGCCATTTCTGAATGTAAACAACGTTATCACCCAGCTGGCTCACACTGTCACGAATGTTCTTTTCCAACGAATCTACTATGGAATAAACCAGGATAATGGCAAAGATGCCAATGGTGATGCCTAGAAGGGACAATAGCGTACGTAACTTATTAGCTGCCAATGAAATAACAGCAAACAGTACACTTTCTCGAACAAGTCTTAATAACAGTAGCAATGCGGTAGGGATTTCCTTCAAAATTAGGAGAATAAAAAGACAATCCCACGGCATGAAAACATTACTTTTGTTTCTTCCATTATTTTTCAAAAACACACACATTGATGCGCATCCAAAACGCCTTAATTTCTGTATTTCACAAGGACGGCTTAGGCCCCATTGTTGACGCCCTCAAAGAGATGGGTACTACGATCTACTCCACAGGAGGGACTCAAGCATTCATCGAAGATCGCGGCATTGCCGTGGAACGCGTTGAAGATTTGACTTTATACCCTTCCATTTTAGGCGGTCGTGTAAAAACCTTGCACCCAAAAGTCTTTGGCGGAATATTGGCGCGAAGAGCGCACGAAGGCGATCAAGCGCAGATGAGTGAGTTTGAGATCCCGTACTTTGATCTTGTGATCGTTGACCTCTACCCTTTTGAAGCGACAGTAGCCTCGGGAGCACCGGAACAAGATATCATCGAGAAAATTGACATTGGCGGCATTTCGTTGATCCGTGCAGCAGCAAAAAACTTCAACGATTGCTGGATCATTTCGAATATGGAGCAATACGAAGATGCTTTAGCTGTCTTACACAGTGAAGCTGGTGCGACATTAGAGGTGCGTCGCCGCTATGCATTAGAAGCATTTGACGAGAGCAGCCATTACGATACGGCCATTCACCGCTATTTTGCCGGAGACCGCTTAGATCTAAAAATGAGCAACCGCAGAAAGCAATCCCTTCGTTACGGCGAGAATCCACATCAGGAAGCGGCCTTTTTCGGTAACCTTGATGAAGCACTCGAACAGATTCACGGAAAGGCATTGAGCTACAATAACCTTTTGGACATTGATGCAACAGTTAATCTGATCAGAGAATTTGAAGAAACAACCATCGCAATCATCAAACACAATAATGCATGTGGCTTAGCCACACGTCCTACGCTTGCAGAAGCTTGGGACGACGCATTAGCTGGCGATCCGGTTAGTGCTTTTGGTGGAGTCATCGCAGCGAATAGACGAGTAGATAAGGCAACCGCAGAGAAAATGAACACGTTGTTTTTCGAGGTACTTATCGCGCCTGCATACGACGACGATGCGCTGGAGGTTTTGCGTTCTAAGAAAAATCGGGTTCTGCTTATTCTGAAAGACTATGAAGTACCGGCATTTAATGTACGTACCGTATTAAATGGAACACTCGTACAAGCTAAAGATGCGCTGACTGAAGGTGAAAAGAATATGGAGACCGTTACAAAATTGGCTCCAACGGAAAAGCAAATTGCCGACATGATTTTCGCAGCAAAAGTCTGTAAGCATACGAAGAGTAATACTATCGTCCTCGCAAAAGACGGTCAACTCCTTGCGAGCGGAACAGGACAAACTTCGCGCGTAGACGCTTTGAATCAAGCGGTTGAGAAGGCGGGACGCTTTGGATTTGACCTCAATGGTGCTGCCATGGCTTCTGATGCATTTTTCCCATTCCCGGATTGTGTAGAGATCGCCGATCATGCCGGAATCACTTGCGTTATTCAGCCTGGAGGCTCCATTCGTGACAAAGAAAGTATTGCCTATTGTGATGAAAACGGAATGACTATGGTTACTACCGGAATTCGTCACTTCAAACACTAATTTTTATTACCTTCAGCACATGGGTTGGTTTAGTTTCATGACAGAAGATATAGCGATTGACTTGGGTACAGCCAATACGCTAATCACATATCAAGACAAGGTGGTTGTTGACTCCCCGTCTATCGTTGCACAAGACCGTCGTACGGGTCAAATTATTGCCGTTGGGCAAGAGGCGAGACAGATGCACGGTAAAACGCATGAAAACATAAAAACCATTCGTCCGCTGAAAGACGGTGTGATTGCTGATTTCGAAGCATCTGAGCACATGATTCGTGAGCTCATTAAAAGTATCCCGGCATTTAAAAAACGTTTGTTCCCGCCCAGTTTGCGTATGGTTATTTGTATTCCTTCGGGAATCACGGAAGTCGAGAAACGTGCGGTTAAAGACTCTGCAGAACGTGCCAATGCCAAAGAAGTTTACCTCATTCACGAACCTATGGCAGCCGCAGTTGGGATCGGTGTGAATGTGTTGGAACCGAAAGGAAATATGATCATAGATATCGGTGGCGGTACAACTGAAATCGCAGTCTTAGCGATGGGTGGTATTGTCTGTGATAAGAGCATTAAAGTCGCTGGTGATGTCTTTACCAACGACATTGCCCTCTACATGCGGGCGCAACACAACCTTTACGTGGGTGAGCGCACAGCTGAAAACATAAAAATTGCTGTTGGTGCAGCGCAAGAAGAATTGGACGAAATCCCAGAACCTTATTCTGTTCAAGGACGTGATCTTCTCTCTGGTAAGCCAAAGCAAGTTCAGGTCACACACATAGAAGTAGCCCGTGCCCTTGAGAAAAGCATTACGCGCGTTGAAGATGCTGTGATGGAAGCACTGAGTAATACACCACCAGAATTGGCAGCAGATATCTACAATAGCGGAATCTATCTCGCCGGCGGTGGTTCTATGCTTCGCGGTCTAGACAAACGTATTTCGGCGAAAACCGACTTACCGGTTTATGTTGCTGAAGATCCCTTACGCGCTGTCGTTAGAGGTACAGGTATCGTGTTGAAAAACATCGAACACTTCAAGACGATTTTAGAAAGCTAAATAAAACTCTGCTATGCGGCAACTGATACTTTTCTTGGCAAAGTATCGAAGCACTTTGTTGCTCATAGTGTTCGTGCTCATTGCGCTATTGCGCCATTCGCTTAAAAACCCCGTTGCGGAACATAAATTGAACAATGTGGGCTTCGGAACAATCGCGAGCGTACACAATGGTTTATCTGGCTGGAAGCAGTATTGGCGGCTTGAGGCGATCAATGAAGAATTGGCCCGCGAGAATGCAGCACTTCGCTCAGGAGGGACACGCGCTTCTGCCAATCATTTTTCAAATTCTACAGACTACGATTTTATACCGGCACGCGTCGTTGATTATTCCTACACCAAAAGGAACAACTACATTATCGTTCACGCCGGCCGCAGAGATGGCATTCAGCCAGGAATGGGTGCCATGACACCGGACGGATGGGTCGGATCAGTGGTTGAAGTAAGTGATGCGTATGCGCACATTATACCAGTACTGCACAGTAAAGGGAATATTGGAGCACGCATTCCTGAAAAGGGTCTGGGTGAATTGCGCTGGGACGGTTCCGATCCTTCATGGGCAACACTTATTGATATCCAAAGAGAGAATCGACCCCTACCCGGTGATAGTGTGTACAGTTTTACGCGTACTTCGGTTGGACCGTCGACATTAACGGGCACCATCATTAGTGCAGTTCAAAACAGTGAAGACCTGACTTGGACCGCGAAAGTGGCGCTGAGTGCCGATTTTAAAAACATGAATTGGCTTTACATCAGCAAATTAAAAGATGTAGCGCAATTAGATTCATTACAAATTCCCGCCTTATGAGCATAGTGAAAAACACAGTGTGGCTGGCATTAGTGCTTCTCGTGCAATGGGGACTCCTGCAGGATCTGCCTTTAACGGTCTACGGTAATCCCTATCTCTATTTGTGGTTTTTTCTTTGGCTGCCCTTCGGTGTAACAAGGATTGGGCTTTATGCAATAGCCTTTGGCGTGGGTAGTGTTATGGATGCCTTTGAACAGAGTGGTGGAGCACATACCTTGGCTTGTTTGACTTTGGTTACGGTAAAACCGTGGGTGGAAAACGCGCTCATTGGTTATAGAAAATCGGACGATAATGAAGGCGTTTCACACCTCGCCTTAGCCCCGTATTTAACCACTTCAGCAGTACTCGTTTTATTGCACCACATGGTGCTGTTTACCGCTGAGAATTATGGCTTTGGCAATCCCCGACTCCTTTTTGTAAGAATTTTAATCTCGAGTCTAATCACTTTGATATTGCTCGCTATTACTCACGCCTTATTCTCCAAAAAATATGCCGCGTAGTAGTGCTTTTTATCTTGGAATCGCTTTAGTCGGTTTGCTCTTTTTGTATCGACTCTTTCAGGTGCAAATCATTAACGACGACTATGCCGCAAGGGCTGAACGCAACGCAACAGCGGCGGAAAAACTTTATGCGCCTCGAGGCTATGTTTACGATAGAGACGGTCGGCTCCTCGTAGGAAATAGTCCAGCGTATGATTTAATGGTGAGTCCTTATTTAATCAAGGATTTAGATACAGCCGCGCTTGGACGTCTTTTAGACCTCGAGGTTGCGGATATCAAAGCTCGACTAGAGAAGGCAAAACACTACAGTTATTTTAGAAGCAGCATGTTCATGAAGATGCTTTCTAAATCTACCTACACACAAATTAAATCAGAACTCAAGGCCTTTCCAGGGTTCTACGCATCCAAACGGATTCTAAGAAACTATCCACATACGAATGGTGCGAATGTAGTCGGGTTTATCGGAGAAGTCAATACAGATTTTATTCGCGTGAATCCCGAATATTCACAAGGAGATTTAGTGGGCAAAAGCGGTATCGACAAGAGTTACGAGGCGGTTTTAAAAGGAACGCATGGCAAGCGCTATTTCACTGTTGATCACAGAAACCGCAGACTGGGTAGCTGGAAAGAAGGGGCACACGATGAGATGCCTATTCCTGGACGAGATTTGGTCAGCAGCATAGATCTCGAACTGCAGCGGTATGGTGAAGCATTGATGAAAGGAAAACGTGGATCTATTGTGGCTATAGAGCCTGAAACCGGTGAAATTCTTGCCCTAGTTACCGCTCCGAGTTACGATCCTAACGAATTGGTCGGTCGATTGCGCAGTAAGAATTATACGCGCATGTACTACGACAGCATCAATAAACCGTTATTTGATCGTGGCATCTTAGCCGAATACCCACCGGGATCGCCGTTTAAACTCATCGGCGCATTAGTAGGTTTACAAGAAGGTGTCATTTCACCGCAAACCGCGATGACTTGTAACCACGGCTTCCACTTCGGCTCATTGCACGTCGCTTGTCATTGCAGAGGGGGCAGGCTAGCGTTAAAAGAGGCCATCTCTGAGAGCTGCAATAATTACTTTTGTACTGTTTATCAAAAAACTATTGATAAAGACGGTGATGCACATGCTGGCATGAACCGTTGGAGCAATCATGTCAAGAGTTTTGGATTGGGTACTTTTCTCGGGAATGATTTACCGACAGGACGTAAAGGTCTTATTCCCGACGCAAATTATTACGACCGATTTTTAGGTTATTCCACATGGAAAGGGGCAACTTCTGTCTCGAATGGAATCGGGCAGGGGGAATTGGTTGCTACGCCTATTCAATTGGCCAATATGACCGCAGCGATCGCAAACCGCGGCTACTACTTTACGCCACATATCATTAAGGAATCGGACCATGGCCCTATTGATTCCTCGTTTACCACACCACAATACACGACTGTTGATCCAGAGCATTTTGAAGTCGTTATCGACGGGATGTATGCCGTATTTGAAAACGGAACCGCAAAAGGAGCACGTATGCCCCATATTTCCCAATGCGGAAAAACGGGTACTGCCCAAAATCCGCACGGGCAAGACCACAGTATTTTTGTAAGCTTTGCGCCGAAGGACCAACCAAAAATTGCACTGGCAGTTATTATAGAAAATGGGTATTGGGGATCACGATGGGCAGCGCCAATCGCGAGCCTAATGACTGAAAAGTACCTCACCGACACCATCACCCGTCCTGCTTTAGAAGCACGAATGTTTGAAGGAGACCTGCACGAGGAATACCGCCAACAGCACATTGCCATATACGGAGAGGACAGTACCTACCAAGCAAATTTCTAATGGCTAGAAACCGAAGAAATAGAAACCGGCTAAAGATTGACCCTGTAGTGGCGCTCATCTACACGGTCCTTGTTTTCTGGGGCTGGCTAAGCATCCATTCTGCTGTATACAATGAAGAGGCAGCGTCACTGTTCAACCTCACTCAGGAATACGGGAAGCAACTACTTTTCATTGGTGGAAGCTTTATTATTATTCTAGGTATCCTTCTTTCAAATTACCGATTGTGGACCAATTTCGCTCCGTTCTGGTACATCCTAACCCTCCTCCTTTTGATCGGTGTACTGTTTGTCGGAAAAAAAATAGGTGGTGCGCGGAGTTGGTATGCCCTAGGGTCCTTTAGCCTTCAGCCTTCGGAAGTTGCGAAGTTTGCCACGGCGTTAATGCTTGCCTTTTATTTAGGGCAATCCCGCACCAATTTAAAACTATGGTCGCACCGATTAATCGCCGCTACCTTATTCTTACTTCCGGGATTCCTCATTGGTCTTCAACCCGATCTAGGATCTACACTCGTCTACTTAAGCCTCCTGCTAGTGCTTTACCGTGAAGGTATGCCCGGCTATTACATCGGTGCTGCGCTAGCACTGATTGCACTTGCTATCATTGGATTACTATTGCCCTTTAAGACTGCCCTTATCTTATTAGGGAGTATTTCGCTTCTACTCTTCCTTATCCTCCCCAAAAAACGCGGACCAATTGCCATTAACACCTCCTTATTTGCCCTTGCGAGCGTCACCGTCTTCGCCGTAGGTCAAGTCATGGAGCGCGTTCTGGCACCGCACCAGCAAATTCGTATCAAAGTATTGCTTGGGCTTGAGGACGATCCTACAGGAGCCGGATACAATACGCTCCAAAGCCTCATTGCAATTGGTTCTGGAGGATGGACGGGCAAAGGCTATCTGAACGGTACCCAAACAAAGCTCAACTTTGTACCTGAGCAGAGCACAGATTATATCTTCTGTACAATCGGAGAGGAATGGGGATTCTTAGGAACGGCATTGCTTATGGCACTATTCGCTGTTTTGATTGGTCGCATTGTTTGGCTCGCTGACAAGCAGAAGGATACCTTTTCGCGTGTTTACGGGTACAGTGTAGCCAGCATCCTTTTTACACACTGGCTCATCAATATAGGCATGACTATTGGGCTCGTACCCACCATCGGCATACCTCTTCCCTTCTTTAGCTACGGCGGTTCATCGCTGTGGGGATTCACTATTCTGCTTTTCATTTTCGTAAAGCCTGACGCTGAACGCTGGAATCGTCTCTCGTAATGGGTAAGACGCGAGCCGATGCATCTGCATCGGCTCGCGCGCTTAAAGCCTATTTTCCTAATGGCTATCTATTAGAACATCATATAACGCATATCCTCAATCTTAGCCTTATCCTCAAGTGCTTTATACGCTTGAGTACCTACTAGATTACGAAGACTACGTTGTGTATTCTGTGCCATATTTGAGTAGTCGATTGCAGGCGCAGGCGTTGCAGGAGAAGTAATGGCCACGAAGGCTCCATTATCACCAGCGATAACACCACTTAATGCGCCGGGCTCTAAACCACAGATCGTTCCTACTACTTCAGCTTCATTACCTACACCGGCAATGTTAAACTGAGAAATGCGGAAACTAAGTGTACGTACTTCTTTACCAGCAGCAGTTGCAACCGCTTCAATAGTACTAGCACCCGTTAGAGCATTTTCCAAACGCTCCGTAATCAAAGACTTCTTCGCATCCTTTTTCGCCGCTTCCAAGCACTGGCCTTGAACCAATTCAAATGGAGTCGTTCCCTCGCTGAGCTTATCTGTTAAAACAACAACTACATACCCTTTACCATCGTTCTCTAACAAACCAATGTTACCTTCTTCTCTTTCTTCATCCCAAGCCCAACGGACTACACGACGTGCAGAACCTAATCCTGAGACTACTTCTTCAAAACGACCTAAATTACGTGCTGGACGCAAGAAGAATCCCTTTTCAGTGGCAAGAGCACGGTAATCTTCTGCGGTTTGCGCCTCAGCAGCATAACCAGAAGCTTGATTGTATAGATTCTGAATAGTTGCATCCGAAGGTAAAATCTCGCGAATGATTTGGCCAATCTTGTAGACGTCGTTTGAACCCTTCTGATCCGTAACCTGAATAACGTGCCAACCGAACTGCGTAGGAACAACCCCCATGGCACCATTTTTCTTAAAGAAACAGAAGTTCTCAAAAGGCTTCGCCATTGCGCCGCGAGAGAAGTAACCCAAATCACCGCCTTTTTCTTTTGCGACAATGTCTGAAGAAAACTCTTCACTTACAGATTCGAAAGCGGCAGGGTTCTCTTCGAGATATGCGAACAAGCTATCCGCCAGTACCTTTGCTTCTTGTGGATTGCGTGTAATAGAAGCATCAGCTCTTGTCGCTCCAGCGAATGGGATGAGTATATGACGTGCCTGTACACTGTCTGGGACAATTTTTCTATCCACAAGTTTAACCACTGCAAAAGCTCCACCTAAATCAATAGGTCCCTTCTGATACCCTACAGATTGTCCGTCTACAAGTGTATCCAAACCAGTACCCACTAATTCTGTAGTGGTGTAGTATTCCGATTGAAAACGAACATCACTGTGTAAATTAACGAAGACAGAATCATCTTCCTCATTCATCCATTCTAATGAAAGAGTGGCCAATTCCGCACGCACTGCTTCACGATCCGACTCAGAAGGGGCCAACGGGAAGTTGATGAATTCAATATTCCGTCCTTCTTCCTGTTTGAAATCTTCTTTATGCGCATTGTAATAACGCTTTGCATCTTCTTCGGTAACATCGATTTCATCTTCGTTTACATCGATATACGGGACATAAACGTACTGCGCTGGATGTTGCGCATCGCCTCGTTTAATTTCCGTCTCTGCAAGACCGGTCGGCATAAAAATCGCCTTTTCGATTGCGTTGGTGTATTTGAAGTTTTGTGCTTGATTCGCGACTGCGCGCTCGAAAGCCAACCACTGCGTCCACATCTCTACTGATTGTTCGGAAGCATCACGATTCTCGCGAACCTGCGCGATATAACTCTTGAACATGTTTTCGTCAAACTGCCCGTTAGCACCGGTAAAATTTTGACGAATATTTGGGTTGGTAATGATATCAAAATAAATCTCCTGCTCACTTACGCTCATGCCTGCTGCACTTAATTCTGCAGACAGCAACTCTTTAGTAACAATGTTATTCCAAACAAAGTTGGCGAGCTGGATGCTGCTAGTGTTTGCGTATTGTTCTGGATTTCCCGCTCGTAACTCCTCCATTCCCTGGCTGAGTTCTTGACGCGTGATATCCCGTCCATTAACGGTTCCGATGATATTTGGGTCTCCAAAAAACTTAGATCCACCGGAGCGGAATAGATCTCCTAGGAGGAAAGCAATGAGTGCTACAAACACCACGACTACTAAAAGTCCTGAGCGCTGTCTGATGCGTTGGATTGTTGCCATTATCTTGCAATTAAATGAATGAGTCTGCGAATATAAGGATTGGCGCCAATTAATTGGCCTTTACAAGCACCTCTTCCAACCTGTTTGCCTTAGTTTTTTGTACGAGGAATAAGTACTGCTCACTGCGAACCACCGTTCCCTTCTCCGGAAGGCTCTGGTAGAGGTCCAAAATATAGCCCCCAAGCGTATTGTAATTTTCGCTCTGTGGAAGCTCAAGTCCCCATTTTTCATTGATATCTGAGATGTCCAAACGCGCTGAGAAGAGCCATTCACCGTCTTTTATTTGACGCTCCAGCAACTCTTCTGTGTCGTGTTCATCCTCTATTTCCCCAAAGATTTCTTCTATTACATCTTCGAGCGTAATCATTCCACTGGTTCCCCCATGTTCATCCAAGACCACCGCAATATTGCGTTTCTCCCTAGTGAAGAGATTGAGTATCTCATCTGCTCGCATGCTTTCTGGAATAAATGCAACCGGCCGAAGCACTCGTTTTAGGTGGTCGGGCTTTTTAAACAGCTCGAATGCATGGACATAACCAATTATCTTATCGATATTTTCTTCGTAAACCAACAACTTACTGTATCCCGATTCTATGAAAAATGCCCGCACCTTTTCGGGAAGTTCATTAACCTCGACACTCTCTATTTCAGTTCTTGGAATCATAAATTCCCTGGCCTTAGTCTCTGGGAATTCGAGCGCATTTTTGAAGATTTCCAATTCCGGATCTACTTCATCATTTCCCTCTGACGTCCTTGTCCTTGGGACACGTTCCCTTACATAATGATCGAGCTCCATGCGACCAAAAGCATTTTCTTCTTCCTGTACTTCGACTCGAAATACGTACTTCAAGAAGAACTGGCTTACGCCAAGCATTAATGCGCTAGGCAAACGCAACAGCCAGAACAACAACCATGCAGGCAAGCTCAACCAACGCATGAGTCCCTCCGCATTTTGGCGAAACAACGTTTTAGGTAGAAATTCTGCAAATACTAAAATAACTACCGTTGAAACGGAGGTTTCTAAAAGTAGAATGAGGTATTCCATGGCACCCCATCCTTCAAAAACAGGAGTAAGTAAACGGTGCATATAATTTCCATAGAGCACCAATGCAACATTGTTTCCCACTAGAATGGCCGCAATAAATGCCGCAGGTCGATCTACTAAATAACCCAACGCCTTGTAGGCAATACCGCCTTTTTGTCGTTCAAGCTCAACATGCAGCTTATTGATGCTCAAATACGCCATTTCCAGGCCTGAAAACAGCGCAGAAAAGAATACAGCAAATACTATAGGTAAAAGATATTCCAATGTTTCTTGCTTCTATTGTTTAAGACGTGATCGTCTGCGGAGGAAATACATGAATATCCCGGCTCCCAGAAAAAGTGTAAACTTTATCGTATTCTGCCAATTCGTACCCCAATTAACATAGATCTCCACTGCGCTTACCGCCGCTACACCGAGCCACAAAATCTCTATAAATCGTAATGCTTTATTCATCATCTACTGTTATTTCTCCTTGAACCTTATAAATGCGATAGGTATTGAAAGATTGATCTGCTTCAAAGCCTTTGCCTCTGATGAGCTGCCCATCGGATAAGATCTGAACCTTTGCATCGCTATACAAACGCTCTTCTTTTTTATCCCAGAATAATAATTCTGTGGTCATTCGCTCTCCTTTTCCATTCGTTACTTCAACGTTCCCACCGATACCCCAAAGATCCTCCTTCTTCAACTGTCTTGCGGTATCCGCTTTTAAGACCGTTGCTGTTTTTGCATTCGCACTGTAGAAATTCACCGTTATACCTTCCCCAAAGAAAACGTATGCCGGATCCATATTTCCAAAGTCTTGCAACAATCCTGCACGAATTTCTAGAACCTTCTGCCCGCTATCACTATAGGTGATGTGCGCGCCGTGCTGCTCATTCAACGGAAACACTACTGGTATCTTACTGACTGCAGCCACGTCCTTTGAATCATTCGAGCAGGACATAAAAAAAATCGCTGCCAAAATGAAAAGCGATTTGGGTGCTTTAGAGAGAGCTTTCATCCTAACGAAGGTCGGTAAAAAAGCGCAAAAAAAATCCCCCAGACTTTCGTCTAGGGGAAATATAAATGACAGCGTAAATGCTCTAGTAGAATTTAACGCTTACTGTTTCGTTAATCCAACAGCCGATGTTGATTTTATCGCCTTCCTTGTAGCCCAATTGGAACGAAATTCCCTTATCTGGAATTTGTTGCGTGTAGGCAGATATTAATTTCGCCGCTTTATTCGCAATGCTCGGATCAATACTTCTTGCGTAGCTCAACTTGTTGATTGCTGCCCAATACACTGCGTTTTTCTCAACTGCATTTGCACCACATGTCCCTGCTGCTTCAGCGTATAAGGTCGCTAAATACAAATATGGATTACCCCAATCTTTGCGAAGTTGACCTGCTTTAAGACAATTGCTCTTGGCCGCAGAAAGTGCCCCCATTTTTTGATTGACATACGCCAATCCCATGTAGCTGTTAGCCTTACGACGTAAATCTTCTTCTTGCTCGATGGCTTCAGTGTAGTACTTCTTCGCCATAGCCCAATCGCTCTTATTAACCCCTAATTTCGCCATGTTCAACGCCGCCTGTGCGCTTGGCTCTATCTCGTACAAAGTTTCTGCGATAGAGATAAATACAGGATTATCTGTACAAGAAGTCATTTCGCCGTTATCGCCTACACGTTCTTTCTGTAACAGGTTACCCGCGCGTTTCAACCACTCGATATTATCCTTGTTCTGTTCGAAAGCCTCCTCGTTATAAATCAACGTAAGTTTATCACAAGTCAAAAGCGGACTCAAAATTTTCTCAATGTTGCTTTGAACCTTAGTAATGTTTCTCAAACGGATTTCATTATTCGAAATCTTACGCTTGTCCACAGAAGTTAGGCCTTGCTCATCCAATTCATACTTTGTCTTTAGTTCGTCCGCTTTTTCCAAAACACTAACCAACGCCTGTGTAGCTGCATCCAATTCTGGCTTAACTAACGGTGGAAGTTTCGCTGCTTGTTTCATGCGCTTCTTCGAAGAGTTGTTGTACGCATTTGTAGAATCGTAAGCAGCCAATTCCAACTCGTATGCCGCCTTTGCAGCTTCAGCCAGAGGGCGAATGCTATCAGCATACGCAATGAATCCTAAAACAGAATCTGCCTTGAGCTCAATCGTGTAGTTTTCAACATTGAACGTATTAAAGTTGAACTCTAGCGAAACCAATACCGAGTTGTACACCTCAAACAATCGATCAACGTCTTTCGTTTTGTTAAATTCCTTGACATTTGCCTGGAAGTAACGGTCTGTATGCGCCACTGACATGGTATCACCCAAAAGCGACTTTGCCTCGTCGAACAAGACTACCGCTTTAGAAATACTGTCAGCATCCTTCTTGTAGTAATTGTAGAAATGATACGCTTTTGAGGACATCGCATTTGCTTTTTCTTCAGGGAAGTGCAGGGCAAACGCATCATACAGTGCTAGTAACTCCTGAATCAAAACATTCTTTGCAGCGTCGTCGTTCGTCTCTTTAATTTTTGCCTCTATGATGTTATCACCATAGGTATAGATGCGAATATTCGCTGATGGACAAGTCTCATACAATGCTTTCCACGCATCATAGGCTTCTGCATAGTCCTTACTTTGGTAGTAAGAACCCATGATGTTATAGTTCTGAAAACAAGAAACAGAATCGGCAATGGAATTCCCCCATTTCGACTCCTGTGCTTGAGCAGAAAAGCTCATCAATAAAATACCGAATACAAATAGGATTCGTTTCATAATCATCACGTTTTTATCTATATCTAAATTTCTGGAACCATTTGTCGTTGAGTGTTATCCCAAAGTTCAAATTCCAATAATCTTCCTTTAAATCGGATTCCACGCCACTCCAACGGGTTCCTCTTCCTACACTAATATTCAAAAAGCTTGCCTTTTGTTCACCAGGAGCTAAACTTCTATAAATAATAGGAAGCGTTAAACCTAAGTTGAGCTCTTGCGTAACGTACGTTGTACCAGTGGTGGGCTCCTGCCAATAATATTGACCTTTTTCTCTTGAATAACCGAACCGGTACCTTGATATGGCAAAGTAATTCGAGCTGCGTCTAAGCTGTGGGATCACATAGGCAGGCACCATTACTAGGCCTACACTCCCTCTTTCACTAGCGGCAATAGCCGATTGCAACGGCGTTCCTCCTAATGGAGTAAAGTCTCTATAATCTTGCCAATTCACTTTTCGGTAGTCCACAACCAAATCCCAAGCATTTACGGGTACATTTTCGATCGTTCTACTCAAACCGAACCCAAATCCCGAAGAGGTAGGGAGTATGATACTGCCTTCTTCTGCCAGATTGTAAAATAATGTGTCGACCGGGGTTTCTACGATACCACTATTAATAAATGAATACTGCGTTGAAATTTGACGCGAATTCATAGAACCTCCAAAACCGTAAACCGCACCTGCAACAATGTGGAAGCGTTCAATATCTCCTTGCAACTGTGTTCCTATGTCGAAAGTCAAGTCGCTAATTCCTGTTTTATTTGTTTTGCTAACGGAAAGGAATTGGTTGTTGGCTAAAATGGTTTTGTTGCTTGTTTCCATTTCGCCAAAGACATAGCGTGCATTACCTCCGACGCTAAACCACGGAACAGGTTGTAAAGCGAGCCCGAGGGTGAACTGGTCGTAACCGCCAGAACCGATAGAACGGTATTCGTAAATTCCGAAATCGTCCGAAGAATCTGCTACACTAACATTGTATCCTTTTGCCGCATAAGGGCTTAACGAGAATGCTCCACCGATCCAATCCGCAAACTTAAATCCAAAGCCAAAGTAGTCGAAGTACGTGTTGTAGTTATCTTGATCGATAGATTCACTAATCACTTGATGACGAAAAGTTCGGTGAGCTCCACTCATCTCGAGTGTGGAGTATTCCAAATTTGCGTAACCCGCAGGATTAAAAACATTAATGGTGTAGCGATCGACATAGCCGATGCCGGTACCCCCCATTCCAAGGTAGGAAGGAGTAATTCCGAAGGTCGTCTCACCCATTCCGTTAATACTAAGTGGGCTTACTGAGTTGGTTTGAGCGGATACAGGCGCCCCCAAAAACAGCATAATCAACGTTAGCACTACGGTGCCAACGGATTTATTTAACTGATTGACTTTGAAAATATTCATCAATGCGCTGCAGGGCATATAGTTCGTAATTCGAGGGTGCAAATATGTAGCTTTTTAGGTGGTTTGACAAGGCCTTTGCATCTCCACCGCAAATGATTACAAGATTTATGCCTGTTTCTTTTTGAATCGAACGAATCATCCCATCAATTTCTATGGGTAAAGCAGTATCCACTCCTGCCCACATACTTTCTTCCGTTGAGGCCCCTACTACATGAGTTTCACTAGTTTTAACAAGGAGTGGCAGCGCTGCTGTAAATGCATGCATTGCCTTGTAACGCATGGCCCATCCTGGAGAAATTGCGCCGCCAATAAAGGCATCATTTTTAACAATATTATAAGTAATACAGCTTCCCGCTACGACCGTAATAAGATCTTGACGGTGCTCTAACCAGTGGGCCGATGCAAAAAGCAATCGATCTAAACCTAGAGAATCAGGAGTCTTATAAGCAACCTCTAATGGCCATGGAGCGTTTATAGATAGCCAGTGAATACTGTTGGACCAATTCACATCTACTGCCCCACTGGCAATACCTATGGAACGAACACCAGCAGTGTCCCACGTCTTGTAAAGGCTTTGCGCCTGCGCCAACGCATCGATATCAAAAGCCTCTTGTTTAAGGAGGTCCCTTCCTTGAAACAACCCCATTTTAATGCGGGTATTCCCTATGTCTATAGTAATTAACATGAACTCAAAGGTCGTTAAATCCTTCATCTATTGGCAATTCTATGTGAGATTCTAATTTTTCATTGAATGTGCTTTCACATTTGAATTGTAGGTGTATATTTGCCGCCCGGCAGGTGATGTAGCTCAGTTGGTAGAGCAAAGGATTGAAAATCCTTGTGTCGGCGGTTCGATTCCGTCCATCACCACCACCCGAAAGCCCTTCAGTTTGACTGAGGGGCTTTTTTTATACCCAAACACGCGAAAACAGTAGGCTTATTAGACCTCGCAACACATTGTGCAGGAGCTACAAAAAAGGCCGAGATAGCGAACTACCCCGGCCTTTTTGCACCAAAGTGGTAACCAACGGAAATTGGTTACCACTTTGGAACTTAGTTTCTCAATTAAATGCCTAGTACTTGATCAAACGCACGGTTTGCTCGTTACTACCAGATTGAATCTTAGCAAGATAAACTCCCGCTGCGTAATGAGATGCATCTATTGCATGCGTTTGGCCACTACTTAACGCATGATACAGCTGCTGACCGTTTAAATCATAAAGTTGTATTGTATACGAATCAACCGAAGGGTAGCTGACTACCCAGTGATCTGCTGTTGGGTTGGGATAAATAGACATCCCATTTTTCGACTCGTCCTCAATCCCTATAGCCACATTCGCATACTTTATATCGTCAAAATAGAAGGTAGACGTTGACGATCCATCGCCAATGTTCGAGCTACCCGCAATAAAGTCGAACAACAAAGCCAGCGTAGGCATATCAGTCGGTGCATTTGTAAAATCGAAGGATAGTGTTTCCCACTCTTCGGTTTTCGTGGTTTGAACACTACGCTCTTCACCCCAAAAAGGTTTCTCAGCTTTCAAAGTTACATTTGTGCCAATTGGTGCAGAGGTCCATACTTTCATGGTAATTACTGGATGATTTACGAAATCCAGATTGTTTGCAAAGGTGATTTTACTTCCTCCATACGGAGCACCTAAGTAACGCACAATCTTACCGACGTTTGCACTTCCATTATCTGCATCTACGTCAGGATTAGGCACGCTTGTCATAATAGCGCTTTCAAAATCAAAGAAATGACGTGCAGTGGTACCCGATTCAAAAGTTACGGGTAATCCCACTCTCGGTGTAGCAATGATACCAGCTACCTGCTCAATATCGTCAATGTAGAAGGTATTTCCCCCACCTGGTGTAAACGGCTGGGGCATAATGACTAAGTCCACACTCCCTGAAGGCGCCGGAATTCCAAAGTCAAACGTGAGCGTTTCCCAGGCGCCAGATACCGTGGTCACTGCATCTACCTCGCTAGTATAAGGAGTCTCTAATTTTACCTTTATGACGGTACCCACGGGTTGAGTCGTGTACACTTTCATAGACAATACGCTCGATGCAGCGCTAGTAAAGTTCAGTGAAGACACTGATGTAATCTTTCCTCCTGCCCACAAATCGGCAGCATTTACTTTCACAATCTTAGCGACATTAGCGCTAGAATTACCTACCGAACTTGGATTCGACACTATGGTAAAGGTTGCCCCGTCATAACCTACCATACCGGCGGTTGTAGATTCGAAATCGAATGGGAAGGCTTGCGCAGAGGCCGCAACAGAGGCTGCCATCAGCAGGGTAAACATGATTTTTTTCATATCAAATTTTTAGGTGTATTGATGTACTGAATGATGTGCAAAGCCAATCGACCGTACCCTACCGTTCATGGGCAAAAGGTAATAAACTTTGGATTGTCACATCCACTTGAATAGAACCCCAACAATCCGCTTTGTTAACAAAATTAGTTGACCGCTGATGAGGAGTAGGCGTAAACTTCGGAATTTTGATGGGTAAAGCTGCTACAACTATGCACCCTTTAAAGAAAGATGAATTCAGACTGGTGAATCGCATGCGTTTTGAAGTGAAGAACGTCATGGAACACATCAATAGAGTTTCAGAAGAAAGCAATCGCATCAATTCTGATGAGATCGAACGTCGCCTAAAGGCTTTAACTGAATATTCTCGTGAATTGGCTAATCTTCAGAAGGCGATCGATATCGAAATTCAAAAAAACTCCCTCTAAGGACCATGATGAATCGTGAAAATGAACCATTTCTAGTTTATATGGTTGTTATAACATCTATTCAAAAGAAACTATGAAAACCATTTTTCATCCTCACGATTCACGAGGTCATGCAAATCACGGCTGGTTGAACAGCCACCACAGTTTTAGCTTCGCGAATTACTTCAACGCCCAAAAAATGAACTTCGGTTTGTTGCGCGTGCTTAACGATGATACCGTGGCACCTGGAATGGGTTTTGGGACACATCCGCACGACAATATGGAGATCATTTCTATTCCTCTCAGTGGTGATTTAAGACATCGCGATTCTATGGGAAATGAGAAGACCATCAAGGAGGGCGAAATTCAAGTAATGAGCGCAGGATCTGGTGTTACCCACAGTGAATTCAATCCCAATAAGGACAAGGAAGTAAAGTTTCTCCAGATCTGGGTGATACCAAATGAACGTGATGTTACGCCGCGTTACGATCAGCAGCAACTTCCAGATTTTGATCAGAAGAATGTTCTGCACCAAGTGCTCAGCCCTTCTGCTGATGATGCTGGAGTGTGGATACATCAAAATGCGTGGTTCCATATGGGACACTTTGATGATTCAGAAGGGGCGCAATACCAGTGGAAATCGGATAACAATGGTCTTTATGCGTTTGTACTGGAAGGTGGATTTGAGTTGGGCGAGTACCAATTAAGCCGCCGCGATGCCCTTGGAATTTGGGACACCAATACCATTTCAGTAAAAGCCACTGCCCCGGAATCAAGAATCTTACTGATTGAAGTGCCTTTAGGGAACTAACCTGCTCACTTTGAACATTCTTACGCGCAGTAGGGTTATCTTTGACATTATAATTACACCACCATGAAAGATCCCATCAAAGGATTCTCAAAACTGAGCAAAGCCGCCAAACTTGAATGGCTCGTCAACAATAATTTTGAAGATGCGGATGCCGCACGATCTGTCTTAACCACGTATTGGCATGAAGACGAGGCACTTCAGAAGCGTCACGACGAATTCATTGAAAACACCATGAGCAATTATTACATGCCATATGGTGTCGCGCCAAATTTCAAAATCAACGGCAAACTTTACACGATTCCTATGGCCATTGAAGAAAGTTCAGTGGTTGCGGCGGCGGCAAAAAGCGCTGCATTTTGGATGGCCCGTGGCGGTTTCAAAACCGAGGTGTTGGGTACGGAAAAAATTGGTCATGTACATTTCATGTATACGGGCGATGCCAGTGCTTTAAAAGAAGATTTTAGTTCACTTGAACAAGAATTGCGCCGAGCAACTGCAGAGCTCACTGCTAATATGGAGGCGCGGGGTGGCGGTATCACATCAATCAAATTTATTGATGCTACCGATCGTCTCGAAGCGTATTACCAACTAGAAGTCACTTTCGAAACCTGTGATTCCATGGGGGCAAACTTCATCAACTCCAACCTAGAGGAGATGGCGAAGTGTCTTGAAAATTTTGTAGCAAGCCATGACCGCTTAGATGTTAACTCACTTGAAGTAGTGATGCGTATTCTAAGTAACTACACTCCCCGCTGTATCGTTCGTGCAAGTGTAAGTTGTCCGGTAGAAGAATTGGCCAGCGAAGGAGTAAGCGCAGCAGAATTCGCCCGAAAATTCGAGCGCGCAATCGCAATAGCTAATGCCGAACCCTATAGAGCGACTACTCACAACAAAGGCATCATGAACGGTATCGATGGGGTGATTATTGCAACAGGAAATGACTTCCGTGCAGTAGAAGCCGCCTGTCACACCCATGCCTCGCGTTCAGGCAGTTACAAAAGCCTTACCGGCTGTAAAGTAGAGGACGGCGTATTTACTTTTTGGATAGAAATCCCATTATCGCTTGGCGTTGTTGGAGGATTGACAAAGCTGCATCCCCTAGTGGTCAAAAGTCTGGAAATGCTCGGAAATCCCGATGCTGAAGAATTAATGGGCATAGTAGCCGTCAGTGGCCTCGCACAGAATTTTGCTGCATTACGTGCCTTAGTAACTACGGGTATTCAAAAAGGTCATATGAAAATGCACTTGATGAATATTTTAACGCAGCTTGAAGCTACACCGGAGGAGAAAATCCATATCGCGAATTACTTCAAAGACAAAGTTCCTCATCATAGAGAAGTAGTGAATTATTTCTGTGAATTACGCGGTGTTCCCGTTCCCAAAGTCGGCCAATAAACAGTGAAGGAATTTTATGCCCACGGCAAGCTTTTACTCACTGGAGAATATGCCATTACCCAGGGGGCGACTGGTTTAGCCGTACCTACAACTTTAGGCCAAAAGATGCATGTTCGATCTTTTGACTCGCCAAACATTCACTGGCAAGCATATACCGTTCAAGGCGACTGTTGGCTTGATGTACTGCTTAGTTCACAACTCGAAATAGTAAAAACAGACCAGCCAAAGGAAGCCCAACATCTGGTAAAGCAACTTCAAATTGTAGCGGCTAACAGTGATAAACTAACGGGTGGACTTCATTTTGAAACTCATCTTGAATTTGACCGCAGTTGGGGTCTAGGTTCCTCCAGTACTTTTACCAGTTTACTTGCCCAATTCGCGAATCTAGATCCTCTAGATTTCTTTCATGAAGCGCACGGCGGAAGCGGATACGACCTGGCATGTGCATCTGCTGCAGGCCCCATTCTTTATCGTATCGAAAAAGGTTCCGCTGAAGCCACACCCGTGGGGTGGTCTGCGGGTTTTGGGGATGATCTCGCCTTCGTTTTCAGCGGTAAGAAGCAATTGACTTCTGAAAGTTTAACCTTGGTGCAAAAACAGCCCTTTAACCAGCAGCAAATCGAAGAAATCAACGTACTCACCTCTGCCTTTATTAACGCATCCACTATGGAGCGTATAGAATCTGTAATGCGCGAGCACGAACAACTCATAGGAGGCCATTTAGGACTTCTGCCCGTGAGTGAACACCTCTTCAAAGGATACAACGGGGCGGTGAAGAGTTTAGGTGGTTGGGGCGGTGATTTCGTGTTAGTCACCCGTTATTCTAAAAATCAGCAGTGGTTAAAGGAAAAAGGTTTTGAGCATGTACTACCACTGAGAACTTTAGCCATACTCTAATTGTCCGTTGGGGCATAATTATTGGTAGATTTAAACCATGCGTAGAATCGTTCTATTTATCACCCTGTTTCTCCTCTCCTTCTCATCGAAGGCAGCGCATTTAGTGGGTGGTGAAATCTCCTATAAATGCGTAGGAACGGGAACGAATGGCAATACCTACCAAATACGACTGACGATTTATCGGGATTGCAATTCGAGCGGCGCGCCTTTCGACATGCAAGCACCTATAACCATTTACGGTGGTCCCAATCAAAATACAGTTGTTCAAACCGTGATGGTGGCGCGCGGGCCCATTGTAGGGATACCCGCAGTGGTAAATAACCCTTGCCTCCAAACACCGCCAAATGTGTGTACGGAAAAAGCGACCTACACGACGAACGTAACCTTGCAGCCAGCGACCCACGGATATACCATTACGTACCAGCGCTGCTGTAGAAACAACACCATTTCAAATGTTGCGAATTCAGGTACTTGGGGCAGTTCCTATTATATTAAAATACCTCCACAAGATTCTGTCTGTAACAGCAGTTGCGCCTTTATTTCAGACCCACCTATTGTCATGTGTAAGGACGACAGTTTGAATATTAATTTCGCTGTTTTAGAATTGGACGGCGATAGTGTTTTTTATTCTTTATGTCAACCGTTACACGGAGGTTCGCAAAACAGTCCTGCACCGAACCCTCCAAGCGCTCCGCCTTATACCCCGGTCCCATTTTTATTCCCTTACTCCACAGGTTACCCTCTACCCACCTCTCCTACGGTCGCTATCAATAGCAGTACAGGTATACTTACGGGAACTCCAACTGGTGTAGGGCAATACGTATTCGCCGTGTGTGCGGAGGAATACGACTCGAATGGCGTCCTGCTTTCAACGCTAAGGCGGGATTATCAGTTCAATGTAATGGTTTGCCAGAGCAATGTAGTCTCCAATCCAACCCCACAAGATTTTCAGCCCAATACCATATGTAATGGAACCACGGTTACCTTTTTAGACAGTTCCTACAATGGGACGAACTACCTTTGGTTGTTCAATGACCCAAACAATCCAGGCGCTTCGGCCACGGGTCAAAACCCTACCTATACTTATGGCGATACGGGTACCTATACCATTCAATTGATTTTGAACCCAGGATACCCCTGTACAGATACCGCAGAAGTCACCTATGAACTTTACAATCCTGTAAATCCTGCGTTTTCTTTCACCGGACCCGTTTGTTTTGATGAGAACTTAATCACCTTTCAAAATCAAAGCTCGAACGGAGGAAATGCAGTGGCCAATTGGGACTTCGGTTTGGACGCAAGCATTCCAACATTTACCGGTTGGAACCCACCGCCCATCGTATTTAGCACTTGGGGGGATCACTATGTGAGTCTTACCATTGAGGAAAACGGTTGTGAGGACACGTTTCTTGATACGATTCGCATCTATAGAAGACCCGAAACCAACGTTAGTGTTGAAAACCAAATAGGATGTGCGCCATTTACCGTTGCCTTCTGGGACAGCACGATAACAGACGGGCAAGTCATTTACAATTGGGATTTCGGGGATGGTGTGTTGAGCAATGATAGCAATGCTGTCTATACCTATGCCAATCCGGGAACCTATGATTTAAACCTCACTATTTATTTCATTGAAGGATGCACGGATACAATCACTGTTTCGTATGCCGATTTCATTACGGTATATCCATCACCAACCAGTTCCTTCGTTGCAGATCCTACGAACGCCACCATTTACACTTCGAATATTGAAATCACGGACTTAGCTGCTGATCCTACAGACGATATCCTAACGAACATGGGTGATGGTAGTATTTATTACAATCAAGCCCAATTCAATCATTCCTACACCGACACCGGTTGGTTTGAGGTGGAACATGTCGTTATAAATACGTTTGATTGTCCAGATACTTCCAAGGCAACTATTCGAATCAATCCAGAGACCCTCATTTTCGTTCCTAATGCCTTCACGCCAGACGGTGATGGGAAGAATGAAATTTTCTTTGCGACCGCTGTTGGAATCAAAGCATTTAGTTTCAAAATTTTTAATCGTTGGGGAGAAGTATTATTCGAAACTACCGATCCATCAACAGGTTGGGACGGTATGCATCCCAACGGAAAAGAAGCCATTCAAGGGGTGTATACCTGGACGGTTTTCGCGAAAGGGCAGAATGATAAATTGATCGAAAAGCGAGGCCACCTCAGTTTGCTTCGCTAGCAATTACGATGTGTGTTCACGGCTGAGCCAAACCACGGTAGCAAAGGCGGCTCCTACACCGAGAAGTACAGATAGACTCACATAAAGAACGGCCTCTATCGTTCTTCCCGCACTAAGCAAGTGGATCGTCTCCATCGAAAAAGCACTAAAAGTGGACCACCCACCGCAAAATCCAGTTCCTAAAAGTAATAAGTACAAGAGTTTAGACTTATCGTCATAAGCATCGACAATGACTACTAAGACAATGCTTGCTAAAACATTAATGAGTAATGTAGCCCAGTGGCCTTGAAGCCATTCGTTTGCGACGATGGCCTTTGACATTGCAAATCGCAGAACAGAACCACCTCCACCGCCTACAAACACTGCCAGATAGGCCATTGCATTTAACTCCATGTAGATTCGATTTTATGTAAGACGAAACTAATGAGAAATCCCCATAGTGCTCCGGCAAGCAAATCTGATGGATAGTGTACGCCTAAATGAATACGTGAAAAACTTTGAAGGATGGCCACAAGTAATAGGATTGGGAACCAGCTTGAGTGCAACCATTTTCGAAAAAGAAAAGCAAGTCCAAAGCTGTTTGCTGCATGGGCACTAAAAAACCCAAATGGACTGCAATGTGCTAAAACTCTCAAACCTTCTACTTCATGACATGGCCTGGGGCGTTCAAGCGTGTATTTGAAAAACTCAGCGCCTTGATCAAACAGCAACAACCCCAGCACCACGAGTGCAAGCCGCTGTACAAACAAGACCCTGTTGCTTGAACTGTAGAGCCTCTGAATGAGCACAGCATATAAGGGCAACCAACTGATGGTTTTCGTAACCGCAATCCAAAAGGTATCGCTACTTGCAGGAAACAGCCTATTTAATGCAAGTAATGCACTCGTATCAAGGCTATTTAACTGCTCAAACATTAGGCAGGAGCATTTAATTTTTCCCAGATTAGATCCTTCAGCTGCATGATATTTTTACCCGCAACGGATGAAATAAAAAGGTGTGGAATATTCGAAGGTAACTGTGCCGCGATTTCACTCTGAAGATCTTCATCGATCATATCACTTTTCGTAATGGCCAAAATCCGTTCCTTATCTGCTAATTCTGGATTATACTTTACCAATTCATTCAAGAGAATCTCGTATTCCTTCGCGTAGTCGTCTGCATCCGCAGGAACCATGAACAGCAATAAAGCATTGCGCTCAATATGACGCAAAAACCTATAACCCAATCCTTTTCCTTCTGCAGCGCCCTCAATAATACCCGGAATATCTGCCATAACGAAAGAACGTGCATCGCGGTACATTACCATGCCTAAATTTGGCACTAGTGTTGTAAAGGGATAGTTCGCGATTTCCGGTTTGGCTGCGCTCACAACACTTAATAAGGTGCTCTTACCTGCATTAGGGAATCCTACAAGGCCAACATCAGCAAGGACCTTCAGTTCTAAAATAAACCATCCTTCCACGGGATCCTCACCAGGCTGCGCAAATCTTGGCGTCTGAAAGGTCGAGCTCTTAAAGTGTACATTACCTAATCCACCGCGACCGCCTTTCACAAGTATATGTTCTTGTCCATGGTCAGTGATTTCAAAGAGTACTTCGCCTGTTTCTTCATCCTTAGCGATAGTACCTAGAGGAACTTCAATATAACGGTCTTCTCCATTAGCACCAGTGCGCTCTTGACCACTACCGTTCTCGCCTGAAGCGGCTTTGATGTGTTTCTGATACTTAAGTGGTAATAAGGTCCACATTTGAGCATTACCACGAACAATCACGTGTCCACCTCTACCGCCGTCACCACCGTCTGGGCCCCCTTTTGAGGTCATGCGGTTGCGCAATAGGTGTGTGGATCCACGGCCACCGCGCCCGCTTTTACAGTAAATCTTTACGTAATCTATGAAGTTGCTTCCAGCCATAATGTGAAAAAAGCAGCCTCCCTTAACTGGGAAACTGCTTTGCAAAAATACGATTGTATTGTGAAGTGTCGACCTAAGCTCTAAAGTGCATCGATAATAGCTAATAAACGCTGCGTGATCTCCTCGATAGAGCCTACACCGTTGATGCCTATGTATTTGCCTTGCGCTTCATAGAATGCTTTCACGGGTGCTGTTTCGCTGTTGTAAACGTCAATTCTGTTCTGAATCACTGCAGGATCAGCATCATCAGGACGGCCAGAGGTTTTTGCACGCTCTGCAAGTCGCACACGAAGTTCATCCTCTGGAACTTCTAAAGCAATCATACTGGTAATGCCCGTCTTTTGACTATTTAAAAATGCATCGAGCGCGGCTGCCTGAGCATTCGTGCGCGGGAATCCGTCGAAAATAAAACCTTTTGCTTCCGGGTTTTTATTTACGGCATCTTCAAGCATAGAGATGGTGACAGAGTCCGGTACCAATTGGCCCTTATCCATGTAAGACTTCGCTAAAACGCCCAATTCCGTTTCATTTTTAATGTTGTAACGAAAGAGGTCGCCCGTACTTAAATGGACGAGGTGGTAACGTTCTACTAAAAAGGCACTTTGTGTTCCTTTACCTGCCCCTGGAGGGCCGAACAGGACTAGATTTAACATGGAAATAGCATTTAATTAGGGGCACGAAGATACCGCGCAAAGCGAGAAAATCGTAGTTTCGTAACCGATTTGAGGATATTTCTCGAACCAACAACACACTGAAACACTGAACCATACCATGCGTACTCCATATTGTGTCATTATGGCCGGGGGAATTGGGAGCCGATTCTGGCCCATGTCCACAGAAAAGACCCCAAAGCAATTTTTAGATTTCTTAGGAACCGGTGAGAGTTTAATGCAACAGACGTATAAACGTGTACTCCGGATTTTTGAACCAGAAAATATTCTGGTCGTTACGCACGAGAATTACGCTTCCTTAACCCAGGAACATTTGCCAGATCTTCCCAAACATAATATCATTTTAGAACCACTTCGCAGAAATACTGCCCCTTGTATCGCATATGCTACTTTAAAAATCAAAAAGCGCGATCCTAATGCAAACATGTTTATTACACCGGCAGACCACCTCATAACGGATGAAGAAGCTTTTGAGGCTACGGTTCGAAAAGGATTAGCGAAAACTGAAGAGTCGGATTGTTTCGTAACCATCGGAATTCAACCGCATAAACCGGAAACCGGCTACGGTTATATTCAATACAATGAAGCCTTAGGAGACGATCACGGCAGCTTTGCTGTAAAAGCATTTACCGAAAAACCCGACTTAGAACACGCAAAGAAGTTCTTAGAAAGTGGTGACTTCTTGTGGAATGCAGGTATGTTTATTTGGAACATCGATGCCTTGTCGCGTGGCTTAGATACCCATTTACCAGAACTTATGACCACCTTAGGTGAGACTTGGAATGATCTGGATACCCCTTACGAAAAAGCAAGTATCGAAAGAATTTATGGTGAGTGTGATAACATTTCTATAGACTATGGACTCATGGAGCGTGCAGACCAAGTCTTTGTGATTCCTGCGAAAATGGGATGGTCAGATTTAGGTAACTGGGGGGCCATTTACGACTTAGGCACAAAAGATACTGCAGAGAATGTAGTCGTCGGGGGGCATGTTTTACTTCAAAATTGCTCCTCTTGTCTAGTCGTGAACGCAACGAAAGACAAAGCTTTAGTGCTTACTGATCTTCATAATAAGATCATTGTACAGACTGCATCGACCACCTTAACCTTTCCCCAAGGTAATGATCAGGCAATCAAACAGATTGTAAAAGCGGTCAAAATAGAATTGGGCGAAGCATTCGTATAAATTTGCTATGTTTAAGTACGCGCTTAAACACCGTCAATGAACGAGAACCATACTTCCACGGAGGAGCGTGCTGTTGAAGCAGCACCAGCCACCAACACCACAGCCAGTGTATTGAAAAGCATCTGGAAACAGTTCAGCACTGTCATCGCTTCTTTTCTAGGAGAGCGCTTTTCATTGTTAGATTTTGCGCAGCCTGAAAATACGATTGAAGGCATCAAAAAAGATGTCGAATTCAAAGGCTTTGCGCTTTGGATTCTCATGTTCAGTATTGTTATCGCCTCCATTGGACTCAATGTGAATTCAACCGCGGTGGTCATAGGCGCAATGCTCATATCACCTTTAATGGGCCCTATAATGGGGGTAGGGCTTAGTTTGGGAATCAACGATTTTAGTCTCCTTAAAAAATCCATTAAAAACCTTGGGGTCGCAGTGGGCATTGGGCTTATCGTTTCCGCGCTCTATTTTACGATTAGTCCTATTTCTACTCCTTCAAATGAGCTTTTTGCCCGGACAAACCCTACGCTGCTTGATGTTGTTGTCGCCTTTTTCGGTGGCCTCGCGGGTATTTTAGCCGGATCTCGAAAAGAGAAATCAAATGTTATACCCGGCGTGGCCATTGCTACGGCTTTGATGCCGCCGTTATGTACTGCTGGATTTGGTTTAGCACATGGACAATGGAATTACTTTTTTGGAGCACTCTACCTCTTTCTAATCAACAGTGTACTCATTGCTGCGGCAACTACTATTGTTGTTCGCTACTTGCGATTCCCTATAGTCACCCTAATGGATCCCAATCGCGAAAAGAAAACGAAGCGGATGTTTTCTATTGCCTTAATTGTGGTTATCGTTCCTTCCATTTGGATCTTTTACCGCACCGTAACGAATACCCTGGCACAAACGAAAGTGCACAACTTTGTAGAGGAAACAGTCGTTTATCCCGGAACTGAGGTGGTTAAAGAAGAAATCAACTTTGCAGGGGGGCTACCGGAGGTCAATATTGTTTTGTTTGGCGAACTCATTCCTGAAGACCTGGTATCTCAATGGGAATCCATCTTCTCAGATAAGTTTAAGGGCAGCCTTTCCATCATTCAAGGCGACCATAGAAATGAGAGCTTAATGGAACTGTCGAAACTTGTAAACCTCTATTCAGAAGGACGTGCCGAGGCAAAGAGTTATGCGGAAAAAATTGCCGCACTTGAAGTAGAACTCGCTTTGCTAGAGGGCCAACTAATTCCTTCGAATCTCGCCAAAGAGGTTCAGATCAATTATCCCGAAGTACGGGCATTATCGCTGGGAACCTTGCAAAGTGGGATCACGGATTCAACCTCAGGCTCGAGATTACCGGTAGCTTTCATCCAATGGTCGCAGGAGCTTTCAGATAGTGCTCAACGTGAAAAAGCACATCAGCTAGCGAATTGGCTGGCACTTCGGTTAGAAGCAGATTCAGTATTAGTGAAATAAGAAAAATCCCGCGGCTCGACGAGCCGCGGATTTTTGTTTACAAAAACCTCAGCTGTTACAGTTTCACCTCATGGTTTCTGACGAACCTAATTGATCAAACTCTTCGCTGTCAGGTAACCCAGGTTGCATTGCTCGTTTTCAAAGTTGTACCATTTTCATGTGCGGTTTTCGATTTTCTTTGCGGCCTTTTCATAGCCGATTTTTGTGTTCAACGCGGTCACCAACAACATCAATGAATTATTCAAATGGTTCTCTATGGCCTTGTAGTTTGGCTCGATACCTACTGCGCAATTATCATTGAACTTCACAAGCATCCTCTGATAAGCTCTGGCACTCTGTAAATACATTATAAGCCATGACCGGCTTAAAAACATTGAGTTCATAATGACCTTGAGCACCGGCGATACAGCAGTGTGGTTGCCCATGACCTGAGTACACCATAGTGATGGCCTCAGCCTGGGCTGATTTATTTGCCGTGGCATGATGGACGATCCCGGCTCGTTCAAGCGCTGGAATAGTGAGTTCCCGATACCTGAAACGCGGACCTGAAGCCAACATGAATGTCATTCGCAATCTTATTCAAGCTTACAGCCAATGGTCTAATGCGCCGTGCGTCTCAGTCTCAACGCATCGTGTGCCGCTAGTGCCTCAAACTTATTTTCGCAGTACGGAATGGCATTCCGGTAAATTCCGCAATATACTTTGCCAACGTTTCAGAGAACCAAAGCTGACTGTACCCACAGCGGTTCCGGCCTAATGCAATTTCACTCATGTGATCGAGCGTGTTGCGCAAAGCTTTAAGTCCATGGTTTAATTGGCTTACATACAGAGAACTCCTGACTCCATAGTCAGTGGCGTCATCCATAAGGTGCGTACGCCAATTTTTTTACCATTCCAGAACGCTTACTCTTTCGCTTGAAGCGTATCGCGCAATAGCTCAACAGAGGGGATCGTATTTTCTACAACTTTCTTATAAATCGTAATGTGCATTCCTGTTGAAGGTATCATTTGAGCTTTGGCTCTATTGACATCGTCGTTTGGGTGAAATGCCATTGCTCATCACCAAAAGCAATCAGCAGACGCGTCATCAATGACCTCATTCGTGTTCATGTTGCTCTGCGTACCCGGAGCCTGTTTTGCCAAACTACCAGTGGAAACTGGTCGTTGTGCTTAAGGCTAAGATTTCATCACAACCGACGCGATAAGATCGCGCTTCTCCACAGAGTAAAACGCCAGCGTCGCAGTTTGCATACGCTGCAGCCTTCAAATAGGCAAAACTCAATGATTTCGAGCGGCATGGTACCGGCAGGCCCGATCTGTTGCTTTTTGCGTGAACGCCCGTTTGTGCACCCCAATACTACGTCAATGGCACTTTTACTTCACCCATGGTGTCGTGTTCTATTCTGTATTCCATGCTGTTCGCTTGTGTGATTATAGGATTTTATTTCTATTACAAATTTAAGTACAGATTTCCGATAGAACGATTTGTGTTGCTGGCCTTACACTGACTTAAATCAACGACTATGAAATTTTAGGATTCCTCGTATTCTTAGTAGTAGCACTAATGGGCTTTTTCAATGTTGGCTTTTCTAGGCCTTTTGTTGGGTACTGGTTGACATTGATCGGCTTGTAGCCTTACCAATCCTAAGGCGCACGCGCTTATTGGTCATAGCAAAGACGAAACAGCAGAATACTTCTGCCGACTGATATAAAAAAAGCCGTAACCATGGGTCGGCTTTTTTGTGCCTGCATTTTTCTACAGTACCTCTAAAAGTTTTTCTGCCGGACGCGCCACCACTGCACGATCGCCATTGACCACGATAGGACGTTCCATTAGTTTTGGATGCTCAATCATCGCGAGGATAATCTCATCTTCATCCAGTTCCAACGTTTTATATTCTTCCTTCCAAACGGCTTCATTCTTACGAACGAGGTCTATCGCATCCATATCTAATGCATCTAAAACGCCCTCAAATTCTGCCGCACTCATGCTTTCCTCATCATTAAGGTACAGACGAATGGTATGTTGAACACCCTTTTCTTCCAGTAGTGCCAATGCTTCACGCGATTTCTGGCAACGTGGGTTATGGTAAATTGTAATCATATTAATAGGTTATGTGTAAGGTTCCTTCTTCTGAGGTGATGCCGCATCTATTCTCCGCTTCGACTTGGTAAAAATACACACCTGGAGTGAGAATTTCGCCATCGTAATCTGCGCCCCAATTAAACGTGGGCGCATTGGTTTCAAAAACCTTTATTCCCCAACGATTAAATAAAATGACGTGGAATCGGTCCCAATCTTCATTCGTGTTAATGGTCCACCGATCGTTCACATTATCCCCATTCGGGGTGATGACGTTAGGTACGGTAAAGGGTTCCTGAGCAAAGAAGATGTCATAAGTCGCTGTCAAGGTATCTGAGGTACCACAAATGCTGTCGTAACCCACAATGGAAATTTCATAGATGCCCGACTGTGCAATCTGAAGCGGATTAGCACTACCCTGATCCACACTATTGACCAGCCAACTGTGTCCCTGGAACACCGAATTGAATACAGGAATGAAATCAACAGTTTCGTCCGAAGTACACTCTTCAGGATCGCTGATCATATTCAAATACGGTGGTAATCTAAAAAACAAGGTGTCCGTAAAGGATTGCACGACATTACAGACCGTATCCACTGTGGTAAGGGTGATGACATTGTAGCCCGCCGAAGGCAGGTTGGTGATCACCTGGGGGGTAGTAAATGTTGCGCCCGAAATGGTCCAATCCAAAATGCGATCCGTTACTAATGTGGAGTCGCTGGCATGTATTAATTGGGCCGTAACCCCGCGAAGCGGATCACAAAAATCATAGGTATATGAGGTATACACAGAATCGTAAGCAGGATTGACTTGAACCGTAAAGGTGGCTGTATCCCAAGTATCACAAATGGTATCGTGACCGATAACCTGTACAGGATAAGTGCCCGGCGAGGCGTACACATGCCCTCCTTGAAGTGAACTATTCGTGGTCGTGTTTCCATCCCCCCAATACACGGTATAATCCTGAACATTAATGCTGGAATCTAAGATTGAAAATGTATTCGGCAAGCAGAAGACGGGCGGATCGGGCTGCACGGAAACACGCGCATTCTGAACATCCAAATCAATGACTGTGACTGCCAGGTTACAATTGGACGAACCGTTGCTGCTCGCGTATACATTATTAGGAAAAGAAGGATACGTGGATGTTCCGCCACAACCTGCACATACCGCCTGGAAAATTCTACCCGTCCGGTCAAAACGAGAGGTACCTCCGTCCACATGCTCGCGTCCCGTACCACCGAAGTAAGTGGCTAATCGCGGTGACTTCCAATCCGGATCTAGCACTAAAAAATAAAAGTCCCTTCCGTCGGTAGTGGTTTGAAACGCATTCGCACTTAGCGCCATATCCTCAGTATTCCCCTCTGGATTGGGCGATCCGCCCCAACCGGAGAAATACGTATTGCCGCAATCGTCTACCAGTAGAGCTGTAGGACTGACATCTACGGTAGCATGGGAGCTATCACCCCAAACTGCCGTTTTAAGCTTGATGAAACCCGAATTTCCGTCTTGCTTGTAGCGCTGAAAATACTGTGCACTACCTGGCTGACCCCAAGTCAGCGAATCGGCCACTAATCCGCCTTTGTGCTGACCTACTACGGTGACCACACTGGCTGTATCCGTTTCACTGTGTGTCTCCACAAAGAAATGCTGATTGTAGCCACTGTCGGCCTGAACATCAATGGCACTCATCACAAAGTTTACCGTACCTATGCCCAACGGATCGAGATAGCCGGAAAGCAGCAGTGCATCTTGATCGTTACTTGTTGGAATGCTATTGTCATAAGCTACGTTTAACCAACCCATAGCAAAAGAAGAATCCGTATTAGGACCAATGGAACCCGAGGCGTAGAAGGGTGTGAATTTGAAGGACGGTGATGGAAAATTAAGACCTTGCTTGTCCGCAAGAGCGATACTGTATAAAGCTTCATTTCCGGAGGTGCCGGCGTATGTGCTGGCCAATAGTTGGGTTAAGTCTCTATTCAATACACTGATGACCCCATCTTGACCTCCCTGATGTGTGGTTGCTGGCGCTATGGTAGGATACGAACTACTAAAAGTGCTGCTCACAAAATATACCGCACCGCCGTTGCGCTGGACTTCGATCTCGCCACGGAAACTATCGCCGTAATTAAAGCGTAAACTGTCATTGATGCCATCACTCCCCGCGCCACCTATGTAGGTAGAACCGACCAGCTGATTACCTGCTGCATTTATTTTTGAAACGAAGAGATCGGTACCCTGATTGAAGGTGTAGTATTCTGCGGTAATAGAGGCTCCGCCTGCAAAAGAGGTATCGTACGCCGTGGAGGTTACTCCAAAATCATCTGACCCAGTGGAACCTAAGATGTATACGTTGCCATTTTCATCACAATCCATACTGTACGGCTGGTCTAGGTTGGATCCGCCGAGGTACGTAGACCAGAGTAATTGGGAACCGTCGGCGGAAAATTTACTGATGGCCACATCAAATAGACCGCCGTTAAAACCTATATCGACCGCGCCCAAGGTTGTGGGGTATCCCGCACCAAAGGCTATACCCCCACCAATAGCGTTGCTGCTGTCGTCGAAGGTCGCTGTATACCCAAAGTTATCTACCGAACTGCCGGTATAGGTGCTGAAAATATAAATGGGGTCGATGGTAAGCGGTTCATCGCGTTGGAATCGGCCCAAATCATAGCTCAAATTTCCATTTACCTCCTTGTAACGGGCGCGAACAGTACGCGCCTCTTGAAGCGCATAAGGCATCTCCTCCACAAGGGATCCAAACCGGGTCTGAAGGATCAATTCTTTCCCCTTCACCTGCCAACCGTCTAATCCATGATAAGCAATAGAAATCTCTTCCGGATCAGCACCGGCGGCAAGCTCCCAATCAAACTTAAAACCACCGGCTGCTTCATATACCACTAAATCAATACCGGGATAAACATTCCTGGCACGCACCTTATGAAATGATTTCACTCCTGAACGCCAATATTTTTGCTTGCCTACAAAATAGCTTAAAGGCACATCGTAGGGCTCTTCCCCCATCCAATGCATGGTTTGTGAAGATTTAAAAACCATCGAAAAATGGTGATAATGCAGTGTATCTGAATAGTGATGGTGCTCGCCTATGTGTTCACTGTGAAAATCAGCAGGATCTAGCACAGCGACCACCAGGGAATCTGGTGTGAGAAATAGGCTGTTAGGGCCCAATTGGATTTTAAAGCTAAATGGCTCCTGCCACTGGCCTTCATTGTGCACAAAACCCTGCTGCGCCACCAATGGCAGCGTCCATATTAAGGCAAGAAATAATTTCAAATTGCGCATAGTTAGCAAGATAGCTACTATACTAACAGCATCCACCCACTATTGTGCATTCAACAAACGCGATTACTCAACGCTTCTTTAATATTCATCAGTATTCACGCTCTCGCCCTGCTTCATCAAGAATGCCTTAAGGAATCGTTCGATATTCCCGTTCATTACGCCATCGACATCAGAGGTCTCCTCTGCCGTGCGCACATCTTTGACCAATTTATACGGGTGCATCACGTAGTTACGAATCTGCGACCCCCACTCAATCTTCTTTTTCCCAGCCTCTATCTCAGCACGTTTTGCATTGCGCGCTTCGATCTCCATCTCGTACAATTGCGATTTCAAAAGCTGAATGGCTTTCTCCTTGTTCCCCAACTGCGAGCGCGTTTCTGTATTCTCAATGATAATGCCTGTCGGCTTGTGTCGTAATCGGACACCGGTCTCCACTTTATTCACGTTCTGACCACCTGCTCCTGAACTACGGAAGGTATCCCAAGTAATGTCACTCATGTTGATCTTAATATCGATGGTATCATCCACTAATGGGAACACATACACCGAAACGAAACTGGTATGACGCTTGGCATTCGAGTCAAACGGGGAAATACGCACGAGTCGATGCACACCATTTTCGCCTTTTAAAAAGCCAAATGCGAAATCACCTTCTACCTCTATAGTTACTGTTTTAATCCCGGCAACATCACCTTCTTGAAGCACCAACTCCTTTGTCTTAAACCCTTGCTTTTCTGCGTACATCAGATACATACGCATGAGCATACTGGCCCAATCACAACTCTCTGTTCCTCCGGCTCCCGCGGTAATTTGAAGCACAGCACTCAGCTTATCTTCTTCGCCGCTGAGCATGTTTTTGAACTCCAATTCTTCAATCCAGTCCTCACACGCCGTAAAAGCCTCTTCGACATCCTTTTCGTCTAATTCCCCTTCTTTGTGAAATTCAAGGCTTAGCTCCGCTTCGCCAAAAAGCGTTTGAGCCTTCTCGAACCCCTCTACCCAAAACTTAACCTGACGTAAAGCTTTCATGGTGATTTCTGCTTGCTTCGGATCGTCCCAAAACTCTGGTGAAGCGGTCTTTTCCTCTTCGTTTATGATGTGTATTCTCTTCTGTTCTAAGTTGAGATAGGTTTCGAGTCGTTCCAATCGCTCGCCTAAAGATTTTATCTGCTCTGCTGTAACCATATGGAACAAAGTTAAGCAACCCTTCTTATCTTCACGTACAATCTAAATGATGCATTTATGTTTACTGTTGACCTTCGAAGCGACACTGTTACTCGCCCCAGCGACGCGATGAAAAAAGCCATGATGGAGAGCCCTGTTGGCGATGATGTCCTCGGTGACGACCCGACCGTAAAACACCTCGAATCCTTGATGGCAGAGCGCTTTGGCATGGACGGATCTCTTTTCTGTGTCTCAGGAACCCAAGCAAACCAGATTGCGTTAATGTCACACCTAAGTCCAGGTGACCAGGTGATTTGCCACCCGTATGCCCACATCTACAACTATGAAGGTGGCGGAATTGCAGCAAACGCGCACGCCTCTGTGGCCTTTACTGGAGACGACCGTGGTATTATGCATCCAGAGGGTGTTCTTTCCTGTTTGAAAGCTGATGATATACACTTCCCTAAATCCAGCGTTTTAGCGGTTGAAAACACCTCGAATAAAGGTGGAGGCACCTGCTACGAATGGGAGGAGATTGAAGCATTACGTGCAGTAGCTAGTAAAAACGGACTCTTGTTTCACCTTGACGGCGCTCGACTCTACAATGCATTGATTGCTAAAAACCATAGCGAAAGTGATTATGGCGCTGCCTTTGACACTGTTTCTATTTGCTTGTCCAAAGGGCTAGGCGCTCCTGTTGGATCTATACTTTTAGGAAACGAAGCCTTTATCGCACATGCAAAACGCATTCGTAAACGGATCGGAGGAGGATGGAGACAGGCGGGATTCTTAGCCGGTGCAGCCATCTATGCGCTCGAAAATAACGTGGATCGTTTAGCCGAGGACCACGCCGCTGCTAAGGATATGGCTGAGTTTTTAGGCCAGCAATCTTGGGTAAAAAAAGTAGTTACCCCTGAAACGAACATCTTGATCTTTGGATTGAACGAGGATATTGACCAGGAAGCATTCATCAGCACCTTAGCAGAGAAGGGAATTGGCATTAGCCAGATGGGGCCAGGAAAATGCCGCATGGTCTTCCACCTTGATATTACCCCTGCGCACCTAAAGGAAGTAAAGTCCGTCTTAAGGACCTATTAGTTTTCACAACCGATGGGGAAAGTAAAGAAGTGTCCGGACTGCAACGAGGAACATACTGTTATGTTCAGGGTACAATACAAACCTGCTGACAAAACCTGGTACTTCCTCTGCGAAGCATGCGTTTTGGAGGTCAAGCCTGGGAACAGCCACTACCGCTACGGCGGCACTTGGAAGGGTTAGGGACTAACTTCATCGAGCTAAGAAATAGGCTTATCCTCTTTAACCGCGTTGATTTCGAACTGCATCATAAGTCGATGCAATTAATTCAAAGGCATAACCACGTCGTTGTAAAGCAGCCGTTAGTTTTTCTTTAGACTTAGACTCAAACCAGCGCTCAACGAGATAGCGTGCATTAGATGCGACTAGATCCTGATCTATTTGCCCCAGGATACGATCGATGGTCACTCTGGGAATTCTGTGCTCTTGTAAGCCCATGCGAATACGTCGCGGTGCCCATTGCTTTTGGTTCAATTTCCCTCGTGTAAACGCCTCCGAAAAACGATATTCGTCTAAAAAATTATCAGCCATGAGCTGAGCCACAACCTCCTCGTGCCGATCTCTAGGCAAACCCAACTGCTGTAACTTTCGCTCCACCTCAAACGGGCTTCGCTCTTGATACGCGCAAAATCGCTGTAGTTTTTGTAATGCTTCCGAAGTTGTCATGCTATTAAATAACAAAAAAACCCACAGTCGACATAAGCCAACGGTGGGTTTTTCTCTTCACTGTTTACTGTTTTTTATAAGGTGTTGTTATCCTTATCCATCATTTTCCACTCTAACATGGTAAATGCATCGCGAGGAACCACAACAATCTTTTTACGCAACTTCTTTTGCCAGGACTTTTTAATACTGCCAAAGAGTCCTTTCGTTAAATAAGCCTCGATGAATGGATGAACGTGCACATACACCTCACGTAATTCTATCTGAGCCAATTTTGAAGCCATAGCGTCAATAACCTGAATAGGTGCTTCCACCAAATTATCCGGGTTTTCTTCGCGCGTTATAATGTTTGTTTCAGGACGCACACGCTGACGTGTGAGTTCCATTAAACCAAACCTTGAAATAGGCAGAATTTTATGGCGAGCACGATCACGCTTCATTTCTTCGAGCATTTTCTCGTACACTGCTTTGCGGTTCTCCGCACTGTTCATATCGATAAAATCGATAACCACAATACCTCCCATATCTCTCAAACGCAATTGACGCGCCACTTCTACGGCTGCCAATAAATTCACCTGAAGGGCATTTGACTCCTGATTATCCGCAGTATTGGTGCGATTACCAGAATTCACATCAACCACATGCATGGCTTCGGTGTGCTCTATAATGAGGTAGGCTCCTTTGGTCATGCTTACGCTGCGACCGAAGGCACCTTTGATTTGACGATCTACACTGGAAAACTGGAACAACGGCATTTGACCGCTGTACTCTTTCACCATTTTAGAAGCGCCGGGTTTGATTTCATCGAGGTAATCCTTTACCTCTTCACACAATTCCTTGTTATCGATTGTGATTGAAGCAAACGATTCATTGAAGACATCGCGCAAAAATGCGCTAGCCCTGTTCATTTCGCGGAAGATTCTCAGTGGCTTATTAGAACGTTTAATACCTTTGTGGAGTTGTGACCACTTGCGTACCAGGTTATCTAAATCTGACTGCAGTTCTTCTGCGCTCTGTCCTTTCGCGACAGTGCGTATAATGACACCAAAGCCTTTCGGCTTGATGCTTCTGACCAATTTTTTAAGTCTATCTTTTTCATCACGCTCGCGAATCTTTTGACTCACACTAACGCGATTAGAAAAGGGGACTAGCACTACAAATCTCCCTGCTATGCTAAGCTCAGCTGTGATTCTAGGCCCTTTCGTTGAAATGGGCTCCTTCGTTATTTGAACGAGGATGAGATCACCTTGCTTAAGTACATCACCAATATTACCCTCTTTCTCAATGTTGGGTTCTGCTTTGAAATTGGTGATATTGCTTAGTTGCTTGCCTTTCAGGGTGCGACGGAGATAGGTTTGCCAAGATTTTATCTGCGGGCCTAGATCGTGGTAATGAAGGAATGCATCCTTCTCGTAACCTACATCTACGAACGCGGCATTAAGACCGGTTGCCAGCTTTTTGACAGTGCCTAAATAGACGTCGCCAACGGAGAAGCTATCATCTCCTTTTTCCTTGATCAATTCCTGAAGTCTTCCGTCTTCAAGTAATGCAATATCTGCTTGGTCAGAACTAGCACTTATGACTAATTCTGTTTTCATACACTAAGAAGCTTACTTCTTCTTGTGACGATTTTTTCTTAGACGCTTCTTACGCTTGTGCGTAGCAATCTTATGTCTTTTACGTTTTTTACCGCTTGGCATAATGCTAAATTTTTAGTGTTATTAATTCTATAAACCCTCCGCAAAATCTTTGATTCGATTCGCTTCTGGATATGTGTTCAAATAGTTATTCGCGCTCAACAAAGCTGCTGCCGTATCTCCTACCTGAAGTAAGGCTTGTGATTTATTCAACGTATATATTTCATTTTCGGGGTGCAACTGACTCAACTGGTGAAAACGATCCACTGCTTTGTCCCACTGACCACTCATCATAGAAAAGTTACCCAACCAAAGCAACGCTTTTTCGTGATTCGGGTCTTCTCTTAGCACTTCTAACAACATTCCTATGGCCTGCATAGGCGCTCCTTCACCATTCTGAATAATGGCTACCGCTTCATCCACCTTCGCGTCTAAAGGATTGCCTTCTTCAGAAGCAATTTCTGGTGTATCCTGATGCGGCGTTCTCGGCAATTGCCAAAGAACTACTGCGAATACAACAGCAACTAAGAATGCTATGACTGTGCTTTTCTTCAACTTATTCTACAGGTACGTTATCCTTCACACCTTCAACGAATACTTTCGCAGGCTTGAAAGCTGGTATGTAATGCGCTGGTATGACGATGGTTGTGTTTTTCGAAATGTTACGACCAGTCTTTTGAGCACGTTTTTTAACGATGAAAGAACCGAATCCTCTCAAGTAAACATTGCTGCCATCTTCTAGACTGTGCTTGATTTCTTTCATGAAGCTCTCTACAACTGCTTGTACATCACCTCTCTCCATTCCTGTTTTATCAGAAATCTTAGTAACGATATCTGCTTTCGTCATTTGCTCTATACTTTTACGTCCCGAAGGACTTGGTTAATGAGGGGCGCAAATATACACCTACTTTCCTTATTTACAGCCATGAAGAATAAAATTATCTTAACCCTTCAAAGGAACCATGGATAGATTTAACCGCTTCAGAATCAGCATAGAAGAATACTATTCTACGCACAAAAGGGATTTACCTTGGCGTAAAGAAGCCCCCGTGCCTTACGAAGTCTGGTTAAGTGAAATCATTTTGCAACAGACTCGTGTTGCGCAAGGCACGCCTTACTACCATAAAATATTGGCAGCTTTCCCAACTATAGCGGCTTTAGCATATGCCGAAGAAGACAAATTACTCGCACTCTGGACCGGATTAGGCTATTACAATAGGGCCCGTAACCTTCAAAAAGGGGCCAAACAAATTGTCGCTAAATACCAGGGCCAATTGCCCGAAAAGTATAACGAGCTTTTGAACATTAAGGGAATTGGACCCTATACCGCTGCTGCAATAGCCAGCATCTGCTTTCAAGAGAAAATCGGTGTAGTCGATGGAAATGTATACCGTGTTCTGAGCCGTTATTTCGGAATCCATACGGCCACGAACAGTTCCGCAGGACAAAAAGAGTTCCAAAATTTAGCAAACGAATGCATTAAGGGAACCAAACACCCCGGCCAATATAATCAAGGAATTATGGAATTCGGGGCCCTACTTTGCACGCCCAAAAAGCCGAATTGCATGTACTGCCCGCTCAACGACACCTGCCATGCCTTCAATACCGGCTCGGTGGGAGCATTGCCTGTGAAACTCAAAAAGGGAAAACGCACCAAAGAAACCCTTCACTTCGGCGTCGTACAAAAGGCAGAAAAGATGGCCCTGAGAAAGAGAGAAACAGATGGCATTTGGGCCGGATTGTACGAATTCCCGCAACTTAATGACGCACCAGAGCATGGTCAACTCCTCGAAGAACCTGTGCTGCATAAATTATCCCATAAGGACCTGTATTGCAGTTTTTGGGCAGTGTCTGAAACCGAAATTTCGGGAGATTATTCCTTTTACTCGAAAGAGGAGGTTCAGGAATTAGGTATGCCAATTATCATTGCTGACTTTGTTGCGAAAAGGCTGTAAATCCAGGACGAAATTTGCCTAAATTTGGATGAAGATAAAATCAAAAAAAACTCGCTTATGGCCGGTACGTTGAACAAAGTAATGCTCATTGGAAATTTAGGAAAAGACCCGGAAATCCTTCATTTTGATAACGGTGGTTCTATTGTAAAGTTTCCACTAGCTACCTCAGAAACGTACACGAATCGCGACGGTCAACGCGTAACTAATACAGAATGGCACAACATCGTAATCAATGCGAAAGGATTGACTGATGTCGCACACAAGTACCTGAAAAAAGGTCACAAAGTGTATCTCGAAGGGAAGATCAAAACTCGTAAATGGCAAGATCAATCGGGAGCGGATAGATATACCACGGATGTTCAAGTCAATCAAATGACTATGCTTACTTCACGCGCTGAAGGCGAGGGCATGTCAAACGATGACAGTTCAAATTATGGTGCTCCTGCCCCTGCACAACAGGCCCCTGTTCAAAGCATGGGAAATCCCGCACCGTCTGCCGCTAATAATCAAGAGGAAGATGACCTTCCCTTTTAAGTCGAACGAACACTTGTAATTTGGAAACAGAGCCCCCCAGTACACTGCTACAATTCTTGAGCATTGAAGCCTCCACCATCACAGGGATTGCATTCATCGTTGTGCTCATTTTACTCTTGCTCCTATCTGCCTTGATTTCGGGTTCGGAGGTCGCTTTTTTCTCATTAGGCGCCGGAGAACTTGAAGAACTTGAGGACGACACTCCAAGACATAATAATATCAAGGCACTTTTGAATCAACCCGAAGAATTGCTCGGGACTATTTTAATATCCAACAACTTCGTAAACGTGGGTATCGTTATCCTATCTACGTTTTTACTCAACACTTTTTTCTCGCCCGAACTCTGGAGTCCTTTATTGACCTTTGTTATTGAGATACTGGCCATCACTGGGGTGCTCTTGCTCTTTGGTGAGATTTTACCGAAAGTATATGCAAATACGGCCCGATTAAACTTTGCCCGCTTTGTCGTCCCCTTCATTTTTCGATTGCACAAAATCTTAAAGCCACTCAGCAAGCGTCTCAGTAAAACCATCAATAGAATTAATATTGAGGGACGTGGACCATCACTGAGCGTGGACGATTTGGAACAAGCGCTCGAATTGACCACTGATGAACACACCACAGCAGACGAGCAGCGCATATTAAAGGGCATCGTCCGGTTTGGTTCAACAACAGTTAAAGAAGTAATGACACCGCGTACCTCGGTCATAGCCATAGACATTAAGGCGCCATTTCACGATACTTTAGCCCATATTGTGGATAAGGGATATTCGAGAATTCCGGTATATGAAGAACAATTGGACCAAATCAAAGGCTTGCTCTATGTAAAGGATCTACTTCCCTATGTGGATGCCTCCGATAATTTCGGATGGCAAGATTTAATTCGTCTACCGTTTTTTGTGCCGGAAAGCAAAAAAATTGACGATCTACTTAAAGAATTCCAGCAACGAAGAATCCATTTAGCCATTGTCGTGGACGAGTTCGGAGGAACCTCCGGGGTAATTTCGCTTGAGGATGTATTGGAGGAAATCGTTGGGGAGATCAGTGATGAATTTGACGATGACGATCTAGTCTACAGCAAACTCGACGAATACAACTACGTTTTCGAGGCGCAAACGCCGCTGATTGACTTTTGCCGGGTGCTTGATCTTCCAAAGGACATCTTCGAATCGGTCGATGGAGAAAGTGATTCACTGGCCGGACTTGTGCTGGAATTGGCCGGTAAATTTTTAGAGAAAAACGAAGAAATCACCTATGATGCGTTCACTTTTAAAGTGGAGAGCGTAGATCAGCGTAAATTGATACGCATTAAGGTAACCGTTAATCCAAATCATGAAGCATAGCCTTTTCATAGTACTTTTTGCACTACTCGCTTCGTGCAGCGAAGACCCCGTTGCGCGCCCTAATGGACACATGAGAATTGGTCTTCCGGCTCAGAACACCTATACTGCATTGCCTTTTGAAGCTCCCTTTAAACTTCAAATCAACGCTGAAGCGAAGGCGATTAAAAAGGACGTCCTGTCGGATACAAATGCAGCTGAGTTTTGGATGGATCTTGCCTATCCTTCGATCTTAAGTACGGTTCAATTCACGTATAAGCCCGTGACTGAAAATCTTGAAGAATTGGTCCGTGATGCACAACAGCTCGCCTATAAGCACACGGTAAAAGCAAGCGGTATGCGGGAACAATTTTTCGCGTATCCGGAGGAGGGTGTTTATGGACTTTACTATGAATTTTCCGGTGCCTCTGCGACTACAACGCAATTCTACGCAACCGATAGTACTTCCCATTTCCTACGTGGCGTATTGTACCACTACAGCACACCAAATGCGGATAGTCTCGCCCCAGTAACTCAGTTTATGAGGGATGAAGTGCTAAAAATGATTGCAACCCTAAAGTGGGATAAGGCTGAAGAAATCGAGGGCTAACTTATTTTTTAAGACTTGCGGAAGCTTAAAAAAAGTGGGTAACTGATCGAAGCTAAAATCCCGATACTCAGCACTAAATGAACAGGCTGCATTGCTTTTGGCAATCCCAAAAAGTACAATACAACGCCTACGCTCCATTCCAAAGCGATGGCAAAAATTAATGCGCCAAAACCGGGGACCACAGCTCGGTGCTTTTTACGCAGGTAATACAACAGGCTGGTCACGATCAAAATGACCCAAGCAAAGCTGCGATGAATTTTAGGCATTACCGCTTCTATCGATGGAATGACGCTGGTTCGTAAGATGGATTCGTTACGATCGAAGGCCGCATCCACCAACTCCCTCGTTTGCGTTCCTAGAAAGATCTGCACCACGATCAACACCAATAAAAACAACAATCCATTTCTGACGGGCTTTGGCAACGGCGCTGGTGATGGTGTGTTTCTCGCACGCAAAGCCAACAGCAGTAGAACAATGGCAACTGACCCCATCATGTGAATGGTGATTTGATTGGGCACGAGGTTCCCGTCCACAACCAGTTTACCTAACCAAGCCTCAAAAAGGAGCAAAAAGAGTACGCCCACAGAAAGTACTGCATTCCAAACATTACGTCGTACGCCCCACATCCCAATGATTGCAAGCGCCAACACGGGTAAGCCACTCAAGGCGCCGATCAACCTGTTGATGAATTCAATCCAGGTGTGCACAGGGTTAAAAATGTTGTAGTCGTGTCGGTCAAAAAGGGTCCAATTCTCCGATGCAAACTCTTCACCAGTGGTGAAATCGGCAGTTGCAACCCAGAATTGGTCCTTCAATAAAATCATCTGACCCTCCTCAAAGCTTCTGGCTGCTCGCCAAGTCAAAGTTTCTACATCTGTCGGAGGAATAGTGTAACCAAAGCATTGCGGCCAGTCGGGACAACCCATACCCGAACCTGTTGCACGCACCACCGATCCCGCTAAAATGACAAGAAATATGAATACTAAACTTAGTGTGGCTAGTCTTCGAACCAGAGGGTTGTGCTGCATCTATTACTGGTCTAAAAGTGTGGCTGTATAAAATCCGCCACCCGCTACAGCAGCAACCTCAGCAACGATTTCATTTACAGTGATTACGGTACTATCAAAACGCACGGTCGCTGTACTATCTTCAAAGACTATGTGGAAATCAGAAACACCTTCGGTAGCATTTAACTTTTGTTCGATCGCTCCTTTACATCCCATCACACAAGTCATGCCTGATATAAAAAGGTCTTGTGAAGCATTTGCGACAACACTGTCTTTTACGACTTCCGTGGTAGGTAGCGTGAGCACCTCAGGCTCCGGCGCATTGCAGGCAGCAACTAAGGCAAAAACTGAAAGTGTGAGGATGTAATTTTTCATAGAGCCAAACTTTACAACAAAATTACGGCCGCATTGGTTTACAATGGTGTCTTTTGTCACAAATTTGCACCATGTCGAAAACTCAACCCTCCCACCATCCAGCGCTACCCTGGATCATGTTTATCAGTCTTGCGCTCATATGGGGTTCGAGTTTTATCCTAATGAAACGCGGTCTAACCTCGTTTACCTATACCCAGGTAGGCACCCTAAGGGTGAGCATCGCCGCACTATTTATGGCCGTTATTGGGTTCCGGCATTTCAAGCTTTTTGCACGGAAAGATTTGGTTTCACTCGCCATTGTCGGTTTTTTAGGCAATGCCATTCCTTATGTACTCTTCCCTTTAGCAGTGAATCATTTAGACAGTGGTGTTGTTGGAATTATCAATTCCTTGGTTCCCTTATTCACGGTATTGATTGGCGGATGGTTTTTCGGACACAAGGCCACAGGCACGCAATGGCAAGGTGTCGCTGTAGGCCTCTTGGGTGCTGTGCTGCTCATCCTGCCCTTTGAAGAGATTTTAAATGGTGGATTCGCTATCGAAGGAGAATTGGCCTATGGATTCTTCGGAGTGCTTGCTACCATGATGTATGGCACCAGCGTAAACACTTTAAAGACCAATTTACCGCACCTCAAAGCGCTCACCATCACCACGCTTAGCTTAGCCACTGCCGCGCCCTTCACCATCGCCTTTAGCCTTCTTAGTGGCGTTACTGAAGTCTTTAAACGCGACCCCAACGCTTGGACCAATTTTGGCTACATCGCCATTTTAGGCATTTTAGGCAGCGGTATAGCCGTCATTATATTCAATCGCCTCATTCAGATCACCACAGCCCTTTTTTCTTCCTCCGTAACCTATGCCATCCCTGTGGTGGCTATTCTTTGGGGCATATGGGATGGTGAACATATTTTATGGAACCACCTCTTGGGACTGGGCGTTATCATTACCGGTATTTATTTGGTCAACAGACGTAAATAAAAATCCCCGCAGCAAACGCCGCAGGGATTTCAAAATTTCAATTGAATTGATTGCTTATTTCCAAGTCACCTTATCTACAGTGACTGTGAAAGATTGTGGACCTGCACTCTGCGAAATAGACTTCACAAAGATTAATCCGTTCACTTCCTGCCAGGAATCATAAACCGTTGTCACGGTGATATCGCCTTCTGGCCCTTCAGTAGTTTCTGTGCTCATGTGTAATAATCCAGTGGCAACATCGAAGTAATGCACTGCATCGCCGTCCGTGATTTGATAGACATCTTTACCGCCCATCAACGTCTGACCGTCAAAAGTGATGGTACTCATATCCTCTAACCATTCGAGCTCACTAATGACATATTTAGCTTCTTTCGCAGTTGAAGCCAATTCCTCCCCTTCGAGTGTCGCGTTGCCGCGCATACCGCTGCTGTTTGCCTGACCGTCTTTGTATTCAACTTTCATCAAGGTCATGCCTTGCATGCTTTGCTCGGTAACGTAGTAACTAGGGACGATTTTTTTTGTGTACATACCTACAGCACCTGGCATACCTGGTGCAACGAGGCTCATCTCTTGTTCCAATTCTTTGATATTCTGGAACGCTTCTGCTCCACCAATGGCGTTGAAGAAAGCATTTATCACGGTTTCCTTTGTAATACCCTCTGGCGTAAAGAGGAAGGTTGGTGCATCGGTGGTCGCACCATTTGCATCGAAATACTCGACCTCACCGAAAGCACTAAGCTTACCAGCGACATCTTGCGCCTTACCAACCACCGTAATAGTCAAATGATCTGCATCCATGTATTGATTCGAAACACGTAGAACATCCTCTGCTGTGACCGCATCGAGTCTAGCTAAATAGTTGTTATAATACTCCGTTGGTAGATCATAACGAGCGATGTTCAAGGCAAAGTTTGCCGCAGATGCAGGGCTTTCGAGCGAACGCCCGAAAGAACCGCTTAAACTAGCTTTTGCCGCAATGAGATCATCTTCAGAAACAGACGTTGTACGCATTCGACCGATTTCATTTAAAAATTCAGTGATCGCACTATCTGTAACCTCATTACGCACTTTAGCAGATGCGCCAAATGTGGCATTGAGTTCATCTACTCCAAAGTTTGAGTAGGCGCCATAAGTAAAAGCTTTGTCCTCACGAAGATTCGTAAACAACCGACCCGACATGCCACCACCTAAAATTTGATTCGCAACACGCAACGGCTCAATATCTGGATGACCGTGTGGTAAATCAATGACATTACCCAACCAAACTACAGATTGAACTGCGCTCGGCTTATCGACCATAACGACACGCTGTGCTGCAGGAACCTCAGTCTTCGCATAGTCGTGTTGAGGTACCGTCGCAGGTGCCCACTTTTTCAATGCCTTCTTAAGTTTCTTCTGCGCGTCTTTTGCCGTGATGTCTCCAATGATCACCATGTAAGCGATGTTGGGACGGAAATAGGTATCGAAATACGCCTTACAATCTTCCACCGTGATCGCCTCGACAGTAGCTTCCGTCATCACTTCACCGTAAGGATGCGCTAAGCCGTAAAGCGTTGCACCACGAAGATTACCTGAAATGGCATCTGGATCATCTGCATTTGCTTGCAATCCAGAAAGCATCTGTGCTTTGAGTTTATCAAATTCTTCCTGCGGGAAGGTTGGATTCAACAGTACATCTGAAAGAATGTCGATCAATTGGTCCGTATACTTACTCAAACCTCCGACTCGAATGGAAGAAGCGCTGGTTCCAAAATTGGCACCCATGAAATCCACCTCTTCGTCTAACACAGCCTTCGTTCTTCCTTTGGTACCTGCGCCAATCATATCGCCAGCAATACTTACGTATCCTGCTTTTGCGCCTTCAACGATAGGATCTCTATCCAGAATTAATGACATTGATATTCGAGGTAGCTTGTGATTTTCCACCACAAAAACTTTCAATCCATTTTTCAATTCGAATTGCGCTGCAGAACCCAATTCAATGGAACGTGCAGGGGCCGGCTCTGGTGCCGTAGTGCGGTCAATAGTTGCCTGTGCAGTTAATGTTACTGCAGTAAATAGACCGATAATAGAATACAATAGTTTTCTCATGGTAGCGGTTTATTGGGCGTTAGTAGCTTGTGGTTCTTCACTTTTAGGAAGGTATTTCAATACTACTCGGTTATCTTGAACCAAGTATTTTTGCGCCACGCGCTGAATATCCTCTCTAGTTACCTTCTGGTAACGGGCCAATTCTGTGTTGATCAAATTCGCATCACCATAATACGTGTGGTAATCTGCCAATGATTCGGCAATACCTGCCATCGTAGAATTGCTCTGAATAAAACCACTTTCCATCTGGTTCTGAATTTTCTCAAACTCACGCTCAGAAATCAATTCCGTCTGAAGTTTTGCAATTTCCTCTTCTAAAGCTGGAGTCATATCAGCAATCCCCTTGCCTGCATTGGCCAATGAGAATGTGATGAATGCGCCACCTTGCTCCAATGTGAATGGGAAGGCAAACACCTGCAATGCAGTTTGGTCTTGATCCACCAAACGCTTGTACATTCTAGAAGATGGACCCCCACTAAGCACTGTTGATGCCATTTGTAAGGCATAGGCGTCATCAGAAGTCTGCGGTGGCATTCTATACCCCATCATTACTGCAGGCAGTTGAATGTTATCGTAAACCGTTAATGTCTTCTCACCGCCTAAAGCAGGCTCCTCTACTGTAGGTTGAACCACGGGCGTTCCGGCAGGAATGTCTCCAAAGTAAGCCGCCACGAGTTCTTTAGTTTTTGCTACATCAATATCGCCAGCAATACTCAAGGTCGCGTTGTTCGGTATGTAAAATTTCTTGTAGAAGTTCATGAATTCGTCCAATTGGGCTGCATTCAAATGATCCATAGAACCAATGGGTACCCAATTATAAGGATGCTCGGTGTACAGGTTCTTCATCATGTTTTCCAACCACGATCCATAAGGCTGGTTATCAACACGCTGACGCTTTTCTTCTTTTACAACTTCACGCTGAGTCTCCACACCAATTTGCTGAATGTTCGCATGCATCATGCGCTCACTTTCTAACCACAATCCTAACTCCATCTGATTGGAAGGAAGCAATTCGTAGTAAAAGGTTCTATCCTGTGACGTGTTCGCATTGAGTGCTCCTCCTGCATTAGTAACGTAACTGTCGAACTCACCTCGCTTAATGTTCTCCGAACCTTCAAAAAGAAGGTGTTCGAAAAAATGCGCAAAACCGGTACGTTCTGGATTTTCATTTTTACTTCCGACGTGGTACAGCACAGTTACTGCCGCGATAGGGGTCGTATGATCTTCGTGCAGTATGACGTGTAGACCGTTGTCCAGGTCATACTCTTCAAAGGAGATGTTGTTCTGAGCCTGAGCTCCACCTGCTAGTAACAGGGCTCCAAATAATAAAAGGCGTTTCATGAAATAGGTTAATTTTCTGATATTCGCCCAAATATACGAGGTGGATCAGCGCGGCCCTAATGAAGTTCTGATAGATTTTTTTGCATCAGATTATTTTAACACTTTGTTTATCACGACTTTCTTGTATATTTGCAGCCCTTAAAAACAAGTATAATGTACGCAATTGTAGAGATAGCAGGGCTTCAATACAAAGTTGAGAAAGACCAACGCTTGTACGTAAACCGCTTGAATGTTGAGGCAGGGAAGAAAGTTAAATTCGACCGTGTCCTTCTCATTGAAGAAAAAGGTGATGTTAAAGTTGGCGCCCCAGTTATAGACGGAGCAGTAGTAGAAGCTACCGTAAACAGCGAAGTAAAAGGTGATAAAGTTCTAATCTTCAAAAAGAAGCGTAGAAAAGGTTACCAGAAGATGAACGGTCACCGTCAAATCTTCACTTCAATCACTATTAACAAAATCACTGCTAGCGCTCCAGCGAAAAAAGCTGCAGCCAAAGCAACTGAAGAAAAAGAAGCAGCTCCAGCAGCCGCGGCTGAGAAACCTGCAGCTAAGAAGCCAGCAGCCAAAAAGCCAGCAGCTAAAAAAGCAGCTCCTAAGAAATCAGAAGCTAAAGCAGAAAAATAAATAAGTTATGGCTCACAAGAAAGGTGTCGGTAGTTCAAAAAACGGACGTGAATCAGCAAGTAAGCGCTTGGGTATCAAAATCTTTGGTGGTCAAGAAGCAATCGCAGGGAACATTATCGTTCGCCAGCGTGGAACGAAACACAACCCAGGTGAAAACGTAGGTGTCGGAAAAGACCACACGTTATTTGCTTTGGTCGATGGTAAAGTCGTTTTCAGAAAGAAAAAAGACAACAAATCTTACGTTAGCATACAACCTAACGCTTAAGAAATCACAACGCTATAGAAAAGCCTGTTCATTTGAGCAGGCTTTTTTTTTGCTATCGATCTGCTACCCTGCGCATGAATTGACCAAACTCCATTGCTGAAGATGCAATGGCTCTGTAGCCCCCTTCGAGCAGATCGGCACCCGACGTACCGTTGTACCTCGTTTTAGAAAAGAGCATGATGCGCATTTGCGCCGTAAAGTAGCTGCCTATCCAGGGGAACTTCGAGAGAAATGAGACCGCACGCATTCGATTTAACCAAGGCTTTGCAGGCAATAACCAAAGTTTAGGCGTTTTACCCAAGCCGCTTTGCATCCATTGCAAGAGCTCATAAAAAGTAGGATGTTCTGCTACTGCGACCACCGGTCCTTCCGTCTTTGATTGATGAGCTGCATACACAATAGCCGCAACATCACGCACATCCACCACTCCAGAACAACCGTCGGTTGCAAAAGGCAAGGTTCCTTTCCACAAGCGCTTCCATAACTCTTGAGGCGCTCGGTGTAAAGGACCCATACCTAATATCACACCCGGCCGAACTACTGTCGTCGACAAACCTTCTTGCTGCGCTCGCCAAACTTGAAGCTCCGAAAAGATTTTACTTTTCGCATAAGAACCCAATCCCACTTTCTTTTTAGTCGGCTGAAAATCTTGAGGCTCCAAATATTCGATTTGGCCCAAAGGTGCATTTCCTCCCATAACGGCTATGCTTGAGACGTGTGTAAAGTGCTCCACACCCAATGCCTCAGCTAAGTGGAGCATCTCTGTAGTGATCTGCTCATTTTTATTTCCACCTCGCACCGATGGCGTTATATCAATGACGGCAGCCGCATGAATGACGGAATGTACCTGAGGGAGTTGCTCCTTTTTGCAATAGTCCGAAAGCCACTCCGCTGAACCAGCACCATAGCCTAAATCCAAATCAACGAAATGCACCTGTGGATTCAAATTTGCCTTTGACGGTTGACCGTAAAACGATGCTACGTATTCAAGCTGTTCAAAAGAAGATGTAGGACGCTTCGCACACAGGATTGCACCAGAATATGCAGGACTTTGCCCCCAACCCAGCAATTCTGCGAGGAGAAAGGCGCCTAATTGGCCAGTCGCACCAGTAATCAACAATGTATTCTTAGAATCCATAGAAATGAACGTAGTGTGAAGTTAGTGGTTATTACTTTTGCAACTCAATTCTTACCTCAATGAAAAAAGGAGATATTCTAAAAGCGCTGGAAAGTGTAGGCAATAGTACTGAAAGCAATATTGTCGCAGCAGATTTGGTTCGAAATATTCAAATCTTCGGCGATGAGGTGATTGTAGATGCTGAAAGCATGAGCCCAACCCTTCAGGCAAAAAAGAAACTGGAGGTAGATATTATGAAGGCTATTCATGATCAAGTCGCTGAAAAAGCGAAGGTTGTAGTGAATGTCACCGTAAGTGAGAAGTCCAAGGAAACTGCCGCGAATGTAATCAAAGGTGCTCCTATACCTGGTGTTCAAAATATTATCGCCATTGCATCTGGTAAAGGAGGCGTTGGAAAAAGTACCGTAACGGCAAATCTCGCGATCAGTTTACGTCAAATGGGCTTTAAAGTAGGATTGATTGATGCCGATATCTACGGACCTTCCGCTCCATTGATGTTCGACGTGCAGCATGCAAAACCCATGACGGTGCACGTGGACGGCAAATCGAAAATGGGCCCGGTAGAAGCCTACGGAATTAAAATCATGTCCATCGGTTTCTTCGCGAATACCGATCAAGCTGTGGTCTGGAGAGGTCCTATGGCCACGAAAGCATTGACTCAAATGATCCACGATACGCATTGGAATGAATTGGATTTTTTATTGATTGATTTGCCTCCAGGTACAGGGGATATTCACCTTAGCATGGTTCAAAACATGCCCGTTACGGGTGCCGTAGTGGTGAGTACGCCACAGAAAGTAGCCCTGGCCGATGCTAGAAAGGGAGTTGCCATGTTCCAAATGGATCAAATCAATGTGCCTGTTTTGGGTATTCTCGAAAACATGAGTTTCTTCTCTCCGCCTGAATTACCCGAGAATAAGTATTATTTGTTTGGAAAAGAAGGCGCAAAGGATCTTGCGAGCCAATTAGATGTACCTTTCCTCGGCGAACTTCCGCTTATACAAAGTATTCGTGAGGCCGGAGATGTGGGACGCCCTGCAGCATTGCAAGAGGGAACGAACATCCCGTTGGCATTTGAGGAAATCGCTCGTAATATTGTAGCAGAAGTGGCACAGCGCAATGAGAACTTGCCGCCAACAGAAATAGTCCGGATCACAACCATGGCCGGCTGTTCACCTAAAAAATAAATACACCACCGTGAGTGACCTGAACGAACGCATAGAAAAAGCTTTGGACGAAGTAAGACCATTCCTCGCAAATGACGGCGGGGACATCACTTTAGAGGGCATCGAAGGAACCACGGTAAAGGTGAAGTTTCACGGCGCCTGTGTAGGTTGTAAAGTCAGTGATTTTACCCTCAAAGGAGGTATTGAAACGACCATTAAAAAATATGTACCGGAGATCGACCGCGTGATTGCGGTAGATGCCTAAACCTAGAATACCATGCTGCAAATTCAGCGAATCAGACAGGAGCCGGAGGCCATTATTGAAGGCCTTAAAAAACGCGGTATAGATGCAAGCGAAACCGTACATGCACTAATCGAATTGGACGCCAAGCGTCGCGCCATTCGCCACGAAATGGAAGAGAACCAGCACCGCATGAACGGGCTCTCCAAAGAAATTGGGGAATTATTCAAGAGTGGTCGTGCGCAGGAAGCCAATGCCCTGAAAGAAGAGACGGGTACGCTGAAAGAAGCTATTAAGGAACTCAGTGATCGTGTACAGTTGATTGCCACTGAAGAGCACGACCTCCTGTTGAGCTTACCTAATGTTCCGCATTCCAGCGTGAAGGCGGGTCGCGATGAAAACGACAATGAAGAAATCAAACGCGTCGGAACCATCCCAACGTTACACGACGGTGCTAAACCGCACTGGGATCTCGCAGATCAGTATGATTTGATTGATTTTGAATTGGGCGTAAAGATTACCGGCGCTGGATTCCCAGTCTATAAAAATCATGGTGCGCGCTTGCAACGTGCAATGATCAACTTCTTTTTGGATGAAAATAGAGCAGCGGGCTACACGGAATACCAAGTACCGCACTTTGTAAATGCCGCTTCCGGATACGGGACAGGTCAGCTCCCAGATAAGGAAGGACAGATGTACGAAATGCCGTTAGACGGCCTCTACGCCATACCTACAGCAGAGGTGCCTGTGACGAACATGTTCCGTGATGAGATCGTAAATGCGAAAGAGTTTCCCATAAAAAGTACCGGTTACACCCCTTGTTTTAGACGTGAAGCAGGATCGTACGGAAAGGATGTTCGCGGATTAAACCGGTTGCACCAGTTTGATAAAGTTGAAATTGTCAGTATTACTCACCCTGATAAGAGCTATGATTTGCTCGATGAAATGGTTGCGCATGTTGCCGGACTCTTGGAAAAGCTTGAACTTCCGTACAGAATTTTACGTCTTTGTGGCGGCGATGCTGGATTCACCTCAGCGCTCACTTATGATTTTGAGGTATACAGTGCGGCACAAGAGCGCTGGCTCGAAGTGAGTAGTGTTTCTAATTTCGAAACCTTCCAAGCGAACCGCTTAAAATTGCGCTTCAAGGATGAAGAGGGCAAGAGCCAATTGTGTCATACCCTCAACGGATCTGCAATGGCCTTACCGCGCGTTTTAGCTGCCCTTCTAGAGAATCACCAACAAGAGGATGGTATTCGAATTCCTGCCGCGCTCGTTCCGTATACTGGATTCGATAAAATCGTTTAGTCCATGCGAAAACTGCTTTTGTTTTGCACGTTAAGCCTGTTTGTGATCAGTTGTACAAAAGAGCCTTGGCAAATCGAGATGGGCAGCCGTTTGGATTCCATGATTGTTTTGGCCAAAAGCCATGAACAGGTTATCGCGAGTACTGATGCTGAGCAGGTAGCTGCTGCTTCCGATGTTTTGGGGGCACACCAAATTTTCTTCTTGGAACAACTGGATGAGATGGCACGACTGAACGTTCCTAAGTCCATGTATACGGGTCCACTTGAGACCATGAAAAACTGCACTAAATATTTAAATCGGGTTCGAACGGCCAAAGATTTAAATCCTGAGAAGCACCGCGAACGGCTATCGAACTTAAGGCACGATGTTCTCAAAGGTCATCTCGACAGTACGACTGCCATCGGTTATTACAATCAGGAGGCCATGCTTTTACGCGATCTTGACCGCACAATGAATAAAAGTTATGGGGGTTGTTTCAGTTGCCTTAGAGCATACGATACCTTGGTGCTACAATTAGACTCCTTAAAAGGCTTTATCTTGGAGCCCGATGCGATTCGTTAGACCCCTTTTTATTTTTCTCATTCCCCTTCTTAGTTTTGGGCAAAACGGTCTGTCAGACTGTGACAGTTTATTGATCAAAAGGCAGTTTGATGCCGCGGCGGCTTGTCTTGAAGACCTGCATTCTCAAAATCCGGTGGGACCAGCTTATGAAAAACTCCTTGAAGCGTATTTGGTGCTGGAAGATACCGGTAAGGTTTTTAAATTGGCCCGTAAACAAAGCAGGGCCTATGGGCAATCTAAGCCGGCTTATTATGTGGACTACTGGCATTTTAGCCAAACCCTAGGGAGGCGCGGTCCAGATTTTAGTGTGCTCGAAAACCTCACCCGAAACAATCCGTTCTCCGTCCGGGCAAGCGCACAACAACTGGAAAAATACAATTACATCGAAGAAGCGATTGGGCTGTACCTCATCGCAGAAGCCGCACAGCCCAATGTTCGCACCGCTTTTGAAAGAGGGCAATTGCACGCACAGCTAGGACAATACGAAGCACAATACGAGGCTTATATTCTCGCGGCAAGACAGAACAGCGGCTACCTCAGTAGTATCAAAATGCGTATTGCCAATAATTTGAGCAAGGATCCTAATGGGGTACACAATTCAGCCATTAAGAAAGTACTCTATGCTGCAATCAAGAAATCGTCCGATCCCCTTGTCGAACAGTTGTTACTCTTTGTCCTGAGGCAAGAAGGTGATTTTGATCGTGCCTTTACCTTCATGCGTTCTAACTACGACGGCAACGCGTCGATTCAGCCCTTTTTACAGTTGATGCGTGAGGCGCTTGAAGCAAATGACGATGCTATAGCAGTAGCCATTGGTCAATTCTTGTTGACCCAAAAGACCGCTTTAATGCAGCAACGCGGGACGAACAGTGTCCTGCTGGAATTGGGCAAATGCTACGAAAAAACTAAAAATATCGAGGCCATTTCTGCCCTATCAGATCGCTATCCAATAGGTGTTTGTGAAGCCTGTTTTGAATGGGAGCGCTACCGGGCAACTTTTCTCTTTGAACAGGGCAAGGTGCCCGCGGATAGCCTTCAATCTTTGCGCCAATTCGAATCTACTTTAACCCAATTGCGCGAGCGCTACCCACGAAAGTTTCAACGTGGTCTTACCCACCTCAGCCAAGGCGAAGCAAATCTCCGACTGGGCTATTTTGATGATGCCCTAATGGAATTTGCTCGGGCTGAGACGTTGCTCGAAGATTCAGATGAAGGCGATATGGCCCGATTAAAAAAAGCCATGTGTGCCTTTTACGGCGGTGACATTCCATGGGCGAAAACACAACTTGAAGTCCTTTTACAGAGCACCAGTAAATCCATTGCAAATGACGCTTTAGAAAACGCATTAATGATCAGTGCCAATTCTGTTGAAGATACCTTGATGGAAGGGCTCGGACTCATTCGTATTCCCATGCTCCTGGAGGCCCAAGGAAAAACAAGCAAAGCCATTGAAAAATATAAAGCGTTAAAAAAGGTCTTGATTGCTCATGAACTCTATGACGATGTTTGTTTAAAGTTGGGCAAGCTCTACCTTGACGGGGCACAGTGGGAAGCTGCTCTTGCTGAATTCTCGCTTGTGCAACAAGCCGCTGGAGAAGGCATGTGGAAAGAAGATGCGCTCTTTTTCGCCGCCATGTGTCGCTTCGAACTTAAGCAGAGTGAAGCCCAATTGGCCCTTGAGCAGTATTTGCTCAACTATCCTGCGGGATTATATTTTGAACAAGCTAGAACCATGTATCGTACCTTAGCACTATGAGCCAACACATTTACAATGTTACCGTCGTAGTCGATCAATCCATCGAAGCAAAATGGAAGGAGTGGATGGTTAAGGAACATATTCCCGAAGTCATGGATACCGGAATGTTCAGAAGTTTTCTTTTTACACAAGTCTTTCCCGAACAGGAACAAGATAATCCGAGCTACAGCATTCAGTACAGAGCCGCGGATCTTGAAAGCGTTAAGCTGTACATGCAAATGTACGGACCAGAACTGCGCAAGAAAACGGAGAAAGCGTGGGGGACGCACGCACTTGCCTTCAGAACTATTCTTGAAGTCATCGACGAAAAATAATGACGACAACACAACGCATTTTCACACTTGAGAACGGTCTTCAATGTTCGTTTCAAGCACAACGCAGCAGTGTAGCACACGTAGTGGTGGCTATTCGTGCTGGGGCTAGAGATGAATTGGACCACCAACAAGGTCTTGCGCATTTTCTTGAACACAATCTGTTCAAAGGCACTTCCAAAAGAAAGGCCTATCACATCCTATCGCGATTAGACGATGTAGGTGGCGAGCTCAACGCATACACGACCAAAGAGGAGACGATTATACATGCCAGTTTCTTAAAAACTGATTTTCGTAGAGCGCTAGAATTGCTTTACGATGTACTCGCTAACAGCACCTTCCCTGAAAAAGAATTAGAAAAGGAAAAAGAAGTCATCAAAGATGAAATCTCCAGTTACAAAGACGCACCTGGCGAAAGTATTTTCGACGATTTCGAAGACCATATTTTCAGAGGCGACCCTTTGGGGAGGAACATCTTAGGCACTCCAGAGAGTGTAGACGGACTCTCGCGTGCAGATATTCTTGAATTTCAATCGCGAACCTACACTGCCAATCGCATTAAGTTGGCCGTGGTAGGACCCTTCGGTAGCGAACGCGTTGAGCGCACGGTTGCCGAACTTTTCGCCGGCTTTCAGTTTGCCGATTCGAATTGGGAAAACACCTTCAAAGGCGATGGCCAGCCCGATCGTGTAGTAGAGCATCTTGCGCAATTTCAAGACCATTATATGGTGGGATGGAGAACCTGCGGCATTCATGGCTTTGATCGTCGCAGCCTGTCTTTGCTAAATAATATACTGGGTGGACCTGCCATGAACAGTAGGCTCGGTTTAAATATCAGAGAAAAGCACGGCATAGCATACAATATTGAAAGTTACCTCAACCTCTACAGTGATGTCGGGATGATGGGTATATACCTGGGTTGCGATCCACAACAAACCGAAAAAGCTGCCGCACTAGTGGCAAAAGAAGTAGCAAAACTGCGAGATACAAAGTTGGGCACCTTGCAAATGAGTAAGGCGAAAAAGCAATTTTTAGGTCAAATGGCCATGAGCGAAGACAATGGACTCAATTCAGCCGTTGGCGCTGCTCGTGCCCTTTTACACTTTGGACGGGTTAATGATTTTGAGACGGTTGCATCTAAAATACAGGCCATTACCGCCGAACAGCTTCAGGAAGTGGCCAATGCCTACCTCGTTCCCGATAAAGCCTTTGAATTGATTTATAAAAAACAGTAATTCATGGAGTTCCTTAGCGACGATCTTCAAGAGTACATCAGTGCTCACACTACCAAAGCACCGGAATATTTGGATGAATTAGAGCGTGAAACTTGGGTAAAAGTGATTATGCCCAGAATGCTCAGCGGTCACGTTCAAGGACAAATCTTGAAGCAATTCTCGATGATGAAGCGCCCGAAATACCTCTTGGAAGTAGGGACGTTCACGGGGTATGCCTCGCATTTTTTAGTTGAAGGGCTCCAGGAAGGTGGCGAGTTCCATGCCGTCGAAATCAACGAAGAACTAGAATCCATCATTAAGAAGTATTGGGGCCAGCACCCAAAATTCGATCAAATGCATCTACATATTGGCCCTGCTGCACAGGTCCTTGATACGCTGCAAAGACCTTGGGATCTAATCTTTCTCGATGCCGACAAGGCGGGTCTAATAACTTATTATGAGCAACTAATTCCACTCATGCCCTCAAATTCGATCATGCTGATTGACAATATCTTATGGAGCGGAAAGGTTACGGAGCCAGTGGCGAAAAACGATAAGGATACCCGAGCAATTTTAGCCCTGAATCGACATGTCGCAGAAGACCCGAGAGTAGAACAGGTTATTCTCAGTGCCCGCGACGGAATTATGATGGTCCATAAAGTTTAAATTATTGTTTTCATTACGTATCTTGTTCTCGTAAAATTTACTTGAAAAAAAAATTATGAAAAAAGTTCTACTCCTTGCTGCAGTAGCTTTTGGTTTTAACGCAATGGGTCAAGACGCTGCGAGTGCACGTTTGATGCAGGCGGAATTACCAGTTTCAACCGCTGCTAAAGAAAAAATTGAAGACATCATGCTCAAAAGAGGTGGTGCAGTAGATGATCTCTACGATTACACGGATTACTTGTACCAGTACTACAGCTCAGATATGACGTTGGGTGCCATTACAACCACACCGGATTCCTCTACAGTGATTGTATACTCTGACGGTTCAACCGGCAACTCGTATAACCACGCAGTAGGTGCAACATATGACTTCAACTATTACGGTTGGGGCGATAATGAATTTGATGAAGGTGATCAAGTAACGATCGATTCACTATTTGTGATTGGTGGTTACGATATCTTTAATGGTAACAATTCGGATAAAATCCGCTTTACCATCTTTAAAGGTGCTAATGGCTTCTCAGCTCCATTCTCAGGTGTTCAGTACAACGCGGCTACTTTCGCTGCACTTGACCCAACGGTACAACCTACTGCAAAAACAATGGCGTATGCAGGAGATTCTGATGGTGGAGTTGCGGGTGGCGTAACTGCAACAACTACAACTGTTATTGATTACAACCTCAGCACGGCTGATAGTGGTGTTGCTGTTGTAGGTGTTGAGGTACCGAACGGTGGTTTTTCACTAATGGGTGACGAATTGTTAGGTATCTTCATTGAATACCTACCAGGTGGATTGACGGCAACGGATACTATCGATTATTCGAACAATACCGGGGATATCAACCCATTCTACTTCTACTACTACAGAGAAGGTAATACTTCTGCACCTCAAGGATACTTTATTCAAGATTACGACAGTACTTCTACAAACTGTTCAAACTTCCTGTTCTCTGAAACGCGTTACGCGGCATGGACAGGAACATCAGCTTGGAGAAACGACCAAACGAGTATCAATATGTCATACTCGCACTTAATTTCTTTGCGTGCGAGCGGTACTTCTTCGGTAGGTGTTGATGAACTAGATGCTACTCAGGTTTCAGTATTCCCTAATCCATCTAACGGTGTTATAAACGTAGAATTGAACGCAAATGCTTCAGCTACAGTAACAGTAGTTGATGTATTGGGTCAAATCGTTTACCGTTCTAACGAAAACTTCGTTGCTGGTGAGCGTAAAATGATTAACCTAAGCGACAGAGCAAAAGGTATGTACATTTTGACTGTTGAAGGTGAAGATGTTAATACTGTAGAGCGTATCTCTATCAAGTAACCTCACTCGCTTAACACACAAAACCCAAAAGCCCGGATGCGCATGCATCCGGGCTTTTACTTTTTAGCTAAAAACGGTTCTTATTTTCTAAGTGCCGTACGCACCTGTTTAAAGAGCTTGCTCTTGAATACATAATCTTCTACATCGGCATTGGTGCTGCCCAATACCTCATCATTAGTCCCTTCCCATACCTTATGACCTTCCTTCATAAATACCACGTGATCCCCTATTTCTAAGACCGAATTCATATCGTGCGTATTCACAATGGTAGTCATGCCAAACTCATGGGTAATCTCTTGAATAAGTTGATCGATCACTATGGCTGTTTCTGGATCTAAACCTGAATTGGGCTCATCACAGAAGAGGTAGTTAGGATTCATGGATATTGCGCGTGCAATAGATACGCGCTTTTGCATCCCGCCACTTATTTCACTTGGGAACAATTGATCCGCACCTTCTAATCGCACACGATCCATCACAAATTTTACGCGTGCATCTTTTTCGTGCTCCGTCATTGCAGAGAACATCTCTAAAGGGAATCGTATATTTTCCGCGACCGACATACTGTCGAACAGGGCACCGCCTTGAAAGACCATGCCAATCTCTTGGCGTAAGGTTTTTCGGCGTTGTTTTGACATTTCGCCCAACACCTCATCGCCGTAATGAATGCTTCCGCCATCAGGCTCGAATAGACCCAAAATGGTTTTTAAGAATACGGTTTTACCCGAGCCGGACCGACCAATGATTAGGTTCGTTTTTCCGGGGTAAAAATCGACATCCACGCCCTTTAACACGTGATTCTCACCGAAGCTCTTGATAATGCCCTTTGCTTGGATCATGAGGTGAGGATGAGATCAGTAAGTAAATAATTGGCCAAAATAATGGCAAGACATGAGCGCACTACCGCATTCGTGCTCGCTACACCCACTTCCACGGCACCGCCCTTTACGGTATAACCGCTGTAGGCACTAACCGAGCCTATGATAAAGGCGAAAACTACGGTCTTGATGAGTGCGTAGAATGCGTTTTCGAAGGGTATAAACTCTAATCTGTATCCCATCACGCTTTCTTCAAATGGAACTAAGCCTAACAAATCTCCAGCCATTGCTCCACCCCATAAACCTAAGAATAGGGACATGATGATGAGGATTGGATTGAATAGTAACTGGGCGACAATCTTAGGGAGAATTAAAAAACTAGCGCTATTTACCCCCATCACTTCGAGCGCATCTATCTGCTCGCTCACGCGCATGGTTCCTAGACTCGAAGCTACGTTTGAGCCTACTTTTCCGGCGAGAATTAAACTTACCACTGTCGGGCTAAACTCGAGCGTAATGGATTCACGCGTTGCCATCGCAATATAGTAGGTGGGTATTAGCGGATCATCACTCAACTGAAAGGCCGTCTGTATGGTGACAACGCCGCCCATGAAGACAGAAAGAATAACCACAATACCTATAGAGTCCAGACCAAGCAACTGAATTTCCTTTACCAATGCACGGTAAAAAAGTTTCCAGCGGTCCGGGCGTCTAAAGACTTTCGTCATTAAAAGCGCATAAGCACCAATTCCTTCAAAAAAGTTCGTGATCATATGGCTAATTTACAGTTTCTTTGAAGGAGAAACTCATTCCTATGAAGCAATTTATCGCGATTTGTTTGGTCTTCGTCGGCCTACTTTTAAGCAGCTGCGGGAGCGCAAGAGATTGCGACTGCCCATCATTCTCTCAACAGATTGAATCTCAAAGTGCAAAGGGTTAATGGCCCAATTCGATGATCTCCTACCCTACCTGCCCGCGGGTGATTACGAGCCCCTGTTTTCAAAGTGGCTTGAAGGTTTAAATTATCAAATCGCTATCTCGAGACCGCGAAAGTCTAAATTGGGAGACTTCCGTCCGCCACGCCTCGGGCAAATCGCTCGCATTACGATGAATGCCGACTTGGGACCCTTTCAATTTTTAACGACACTGACTCATGAAATAGCGCATTTGATTGCTTGGGAAAAATACGGTCGTCGCGCCGCACCACACGGTAAGGAATGGAAAGCTATTTTTCGTGAAATGCTGATAGAATTGGCACAGCACCAAGCGTGGCCTAAACACTATAGCCGTGCACTTTTAAAGCATGCAAAAAGTCCAAAGGCAGCCGTGGGCGCTGATCCACACCTCCAACAAACCTTATTAGTTTTAGACGAATCCACAGACCTTTTACTTCAGAGTCTCGAAGCGGGAGCGCAGTTTACCTTCAAAGGGCGACACTTCCGGTACGATGAAAAACGACGGACTCGGGCATTAGTGACGGAACTGGGCACGAAAAAGCAATACACCATACCGCTTGTCGCCCGCGTCGAGCGTATAGATTAGTTACCTTTACGCTAAAGTTTTGGCGCACATGGCGAAGAATATCTTTTCAACGAACTATACTTTAGGAATTCTAGGCGGCGGTCAATTGGGCAAAATGATGCTCTACACCACCCGTAAATTTGATATCAAAACCAAAGTGCTGGACCCCAGTCCTGATGCTCCAGGGCAGTTTGGCGCCAATGCGTTTAGCGTGGGTTCGCTTCAAGATTACGATACCGTTATGGCTTTTGCCGCAGATTGCGATACCGTTTGTATCGAGATTGAAGCCGTCAACGTACAAGCCTTACGCGATCTTCGTGCACAAGGAAAAAAAGTACACCCAAATCCGGATAGCCTGGAACTCATTCAAGATAAGACCAAGCAAAAACAATTTTACGCCGATCACAATATCCCAACCTCACGCTTTGAGATGGTAGCTGGAAGAGCCGGTTTTGAAGCTGCCCAAGAGCGCTGGCCATTGCCCTTCGTTTGGAAGGCTGCAACAGGAGGATACGATGGCTTTGGTGTTGTCGTATGTCGAGAGGAAGCCGATAAAGCACTTATCCCAGATGCCCCGGGCATGCTCGAAGCCTTTGTGGACTTTGAACTTGAAGTAAGTGTTATTGTCGCTCGCAACGAAAACGGCGAGGTGAAGACCTTCCCTGTGGCCGATCAAGAGTTTCATCCCACCGCGAATCAGGTCGAATACGTCCTATGCCCGAGCGTTCTTTCTGATAAACTGCAACAAAAGGCAAAAGAAATTGCCATACAAACGGCTGAGGCGTATGATATCTGCGGATTATTAGCCGTTGAATTGTTCGTCACTAAAGACGGTGCCATCCTCGTGAATGAAGTAGCTCCACGTCCACATAATAGCGGACACCACACCATAGAGGCTTGCTATACGAGCCAATTCGAACAACACGTCCGCGCCGTACTTAACCTTCCCTTAGGTTCAACAGAGCTCAAGGCCGCGGGAGTCATGGCAAATCTAGTCGGAGCAGAAGGCTTCAATGGTGATGTTGTCTATGAAGGTTACGACGAATTACTCAGTGAACCGGGTGTAAACATCCATATCTACGGTAAGGCACAAACCCGACCATTTCGTAAAATGGGACACGTCACGGTAGTGGCAAAAAATAGAGATGAAGCCCGCAAGCGCGCGGAGTGGGCAAAGAATAGTATATTGGTCAAAAGCAAATAGGTATGATCGGAATCATTATGGGCAGCACTTCAGACCTGCCAGTTATGCAACAAGCTATCGATGTATTGGACGAATTAGGTCTTGCCTATGAAGTAGATATCGTCAGCGCGCACCGCACGCCTGAGAAGCTTATGGATTACGGTCAAAATGCGCACAAAAGAGGCATTAAAGCCATCATTGCCGGAGCCGGCGGCGCAGCACACCTTCCAGGTATGGTTGCTTCAGTAAGTCCACTTCCAGTCATAGGGGTTCCCGTTCACAGCTCAAATTCTATTGACGGCTGGGACAGCGTACTTTCAATCCTTCAAATGCCAGGCGGTGTGCCAGTAGCTACTGTAGCACTAGACGGTGCGAAGAACGCTGGCATCCTTGCGGCACAGATTGTGGGATCGTCGGATGCGGCGGTTTTAGAGCGCATTGTAGCCTACAAAGAAAGCCTGAAAGAAAAGGTGCTTAAAGGTGCTGAAGAGGTGAAAGCCAAATACGCTAAATAAGGCACAATTTTCGCTACGTTTCATTAGGCCGCATCGCTTCTTTCAATCGTCTTATAATCCACCATCCTAAGGAGACGTATGCGACCAATATTAAAAGGAATGGCAAGATAACAAGGTAGTTTAACAGTTCTCCAGGACTGCCGCCGTTCGATCTAATTTCAAGGATAAAATAGGCGACATAAAGCAGGTAAACCAGTAGTAGATAAACCGTGCTACCCACCCAATACTTGCGAAGAAATGATTTAGTTCATATTGAGCCGGCATTTAGAGACGCTTCAAATGCTGCACGAGAATTTCTTTTTTACGGTTACTTACCGGTACCGTTGAGCCTTCCGTTAGTAAGAGGTATCCACCGTCGGCGCTTACGTAACGAGCAATCATTTCTAGATTAACCAAATGACTTTTATGTACGCGTTCGAAACCCGCCGGACGCAATAAAGTCTCATATTCCTTCATGGTTTTTGAAGCCAACACTGAGGTTTTATTCTTGAGGAAGAACTGCGTATAATTTGAACTGCTTTCGCAACGTACAATCTCACTGACATTGAGAATGTGCATTCCCTCTGTCGTAGGGATGACCAATTTTTTCGGTGCGCCCTTACTCGCTATTTCCGCAACTGCCGCCTGTTCCGGTGAAATTCTAGTACCCGCTTTACGAACAGCTTTTACAAGATCTTCGGCATCAATGGGTTTTAATAAGTAATCCAACGCGGCATGCTTGATGGCTTGTATTGCGAATTCATCGTGCGCAGTTGTGAAAATCAGGGAAGGAAAATCGGTCCCTTTTGCTTTTTCTAATAAATCAAAACCCGACTCGCCGTTTAAGTTCACGTCTAAAAAGAGTAGATCAATATCCTCCTCGTTCAGCACCGCGATCGCCTCATCAACACTTTGGCAAGCCGCAACAACTTCCACTTCCGGGCAGAATAATTTAAGTTTTCCCTCTAGGGATTCCAAAACAGGACGTTCATCGTCTAACAAGAGTGCTTTCATGGGGGCGTATTATACTCCTAACTTACTATTTAATGCCCAAAATCAGCGGGTAAAATGAGTGAAACACAGGTTCCAGTAGATAAAGTGGTTTCGGCAAGCGGTTCAATGCGTTTTTCAAAAGTTTGACCGTGCTTCCTACTTAATAAATCCAGTCGTTCCCCAATGATGGATAACCCATGACTACCAGAGGACGTGAGTTCCGTCGGCATACCGGGGCCATTATCTTCCACTGAAATACAAAGCCTGTTTTCATTCAAAATGATTCGAATGACCAGCACGGCCTCTTGTTCCATTGCCATAACCGGTCTTAAGGCGTGTTGCACCGCATTTTCAACAATAGGCTGCAACAACATGGGTGGAACGTAAAGATCGAAGGTATCTAGTTCTTCATCCACTTTCCACTGCACTTCAAAATTCCCATATCGCAATTTACAGAGGTCTAAATATTGATTGATCAGCTCCATTTCATCTGCCAATACCATCGCTTCACTTCGAGAACTATCGAGCGTCAATCGCATCATTTTCGCCAATTTTCCCATGTACTTCACCGCATCCTTCGGCTCATTTTTAAAGATGAAATTCGAAATCGCATCGAGCGCATTGAATAAAAAATGGGGATTCATTTGCAGGCGCTTACTGGCCAATTCCGCATCCGCCAAGCGTTCTTGCAACTGCAACCGTTCTTCCAAGCGATTTTTAGTCTTTCGCTGACGCACTACTAAAATGGATGCGGCACCCAAAACAATAGCCACCCAAGGCCAAATACGTTTGTACCAAGGTGCACGCACTGTGAATGTATATTCAGCATTCATTCCCTGAGCAAAATCTAAACGCGTACTGGTTTGAATTTCGAGGGTATAATTTAGTGGTGCTGGACGCTCCATGATCACACGTTCACCTACAGAAAAAGACTGCCATGCTCCCGCGTTTAGACGGTACCTACCATAAACTTCACTGGCAGATACCTTCCGCTGTAGGACGGTAAATCCAATGGTTGTTGGGGCGATTTCCAGATCCTCAAAAGAATCAATTCGCAGGCCATTTTGCCAAAAAAGCATCCCGATGTCGCGTAAATCGTTAGGCTTACCTTCATTGATGAACGTCCATAATCCCTTTGGGGTTGCAACGAATAAATTTCCATTATTAAGCGCCACATCATAACTGCCTGGACTCATAGCAGGTAATCCTCGAGCGGAAGTAATACTATATAATGCTCCGGTGCTATCAAAGACTTCGAGCCCATTTGGTCCAAAACCATAATACGTGTTGCCAATAGTATCTACGTCAAAGTAGGGTTCAGGCGCAGGAGTGCGATCAGACGGAGTGGAAAAATCATCCATCGCCCAGTTACTGTCTAATAATTTTTCCAACGCAATAACACCCAGGGGGGTGCGAACACTGGGTCCATCAAAAGCAAAAATGGGTAGGCCTTCGTAGCGCAATTGCCAGCCTTTTTCCCAGCGGTATAATCCCGCCTCTGTACTTAAAAGCAGGCCGAAAGGCGTCGATGCCACGTCAAAAATCAGCCCTTTTGCAACAAATACATCAATCAAATCATTTTGAGCATAGGCACTGAGCTCCGATCCGTTCCTAACAAAAGTAAGACCGGTATCATAGGGAGCCATTTCGAGGTCCGGGAAATGCCAGATACCTGAAGGCCGTTCGTCTATCCGAGTGCCTTCATCGGTGAACTCAATACGTAAAAATCCATCTTCAGCAGTGTAGGTGGTTCCATCCGGTGAAGAAACTGATATAGGATAGGCTTGTAAGGTGCCACTGGTCACCGGTTCGCAATTTTCGAAATCGTACACGATGGATCTCGAAAATTCATTAAAACGCCGTGACGGCGAAATACGCTGTTCTACCAAAACAAAAACACCAGAACCCTGCGTCCCAATGTAGAGCGTATCCTCGCACCACGAAAGCGCAGTTACAGGGTCTGCAGGAAAGCCCTGTGAACGCTGTAGAATTTGAGCATGTAAAGAAGCTGCGAATAAAACGCTAATGGTAAAAAAGAATCCTTTCATAACACAATGTTAGCGAAAGGATTCTGATTCTTTAGTGCCTTTTGACACAAAGTGAAAACAAGAGAGAATTAGGCAATCTTGTTTTTTTCTGCGACCTTATTCACTACAATTTCGCAAGAGATATTGTAGGATTCGCCCTCATTGAACGGAGTGACTGCTTTCAATCCCTCGCGAATGCGATTCAAATCATCCCGGCGTGTTTTAAAATGCTCGAATGGAAGACCACGTTCCGCATTGCTAAACATTTTACGATCTAAGAAATTTATTTTCTCAGAGATTAATTCGTGAATTACCGCCAAGGCTTCTTCGCCAGAGTAGTTACTGTCAATGAGTTTAATAGGAGTCATGTGCTTAACATTTGTTTAAAAATGAAGCTTATTATTCATTTGTTTTTATTTATTTTATTTATTTTATTGATACTTACCATTAGGAAATATTATGAAGTATACATTGCGTCAATTGGAGGTTTATCATGCAATAGCAAATTGCCTCAGCTTTACTAAAGCAGCTGCAATGCTTCACCTCAGCCAACCGGCGGTCTCCATTCAATTCAAAACTTTTTCAGATCAATTTGAGCATCCCTTGATTCAATACCAAGGCAAAAAATTCGTTTTGACTGATCTAGGTAAGGATGTGCGTCAAAAATGTGAGCGGATTTTAAACGAAGTGCATCTTTTAGAACAATTGGACCGCTTCGAGGATCGGGAGCTTAGTGGCACATTAAATATCTCCTGTGCAAGCACCGGTAAATATGTGATGCCTTTCTTGCTCAAAACCTTTTTAGATAATCACCCGTTCGTTGATATCAAGCTAGATGTGACCAACAAAAAAGCTGTCATTGAAAGTCTTGAAAGTAATTCGAATGACTTTGCGCTTTTATCGGTCATGCCAACAAGTATTGCTTTAGAAACCGAGGCGCTGATGGATAATGAATTGGTTCTCGTGAGTAATACCGAAAATGCTCAGATCATTAAGAAGAAGGGATTTACCGATTTTCTTTTTTTACTGCGAGAGGAAGGTTCCGCCACCCGTCAAGCCATGGAAAAGTTCATGCGAGAACTCGCCCTTATCCCTAGGAAGAACATGAGTCTTACCTCCAATGAAGCTGTCAAACAGTCTATTATTGCCGGACTTGGTATATCTGTTATGCCGATCATAGGCATCAGAAACGAGCTCAACGAAGGCATTTTACAAATCATACCAACGAAGGGCTTACCTATTACCACTACCTGGCGGCTCGCATGGTTAAAAAACAAACGATTTTCGCCAGTTGCAAAAGCATTCTTGAAACATATTCAAACCCATAAATTGGAACTCATTGAAAAATCATTTACGTAAATTGACCTCATGAAAAAAGCACTTCCCTTCCTGCTAACGCTCATTCTATTGGTGGCTTGTACCACAGAAGAAGCGCGATTCAACCGTGAGATCGCGGAAATCGAAGCATATGTTGCTACCACCGGGCTCGATTTTACGCAAACTCCGTCCGGCTTATTTTATCACATCGTGGATACTGGAAATGTGAATCGTATACCGGATAGCACGAATGACGTCAGCTTCAAGCACGTTGGGTATTTACTCGATAGTACAATTTTTTCGAACGGTTGGTTTGCCTCCAATCATATGCCTATGACGGTTTTTGTTCGAGGTTTTCAAGAAGGATTGAAAATCCCGGGAGAAGGCGGAACCGTTGTTGTAGCTTTCCCTTCTAGCTTGGGCTACGGAAAGAAAGGTGCAAGCACTGTTCCTGAACACGCGCCTCTTATTTTTAGGATAAAATTGGTCAATTATTATTGAGACGTTCACAACTTTTAGTTGCTGACAAAAGTTGATTTAATCCGCAAGGCATAGCATCTTATTGGGAAACGTGCCCAACGATGCTCACCAACATTGCCCTCTATTATTACCTCATCTACACGCCGCTACAGTTTTGGCCGTGCGAACCACAGACACATTTGGCACTGCGTAGCTTTGGCCTTCCGCAACACAGTGCTACTGCGGGAATCTTTCACGACAAGGGAAAAGCCATAATTGACATCGCCCATCTAGATGCCTACTCTCAATACAGCCTAATCCTAGGCACACCTATTTCATTCACCAAAAACCTTACGCTGGAAAGCAGTTTAGGCATGAGGTACACAGCACTTCAGAACTTGACCTCCTACTTCGATCCCGTTGTTCACGCGACCGTTTCCTACGTACCTGATGCGCAAAGTATTTTACGTGTAACTGCGGGATATGATCGCGGGCAATTCATTGCCCGCGCAGAACACTATTATTTTATATCCAAAGAATGGTCCGTTGCTGCTGGATGGTGTCGAGACGACCTTTTGCCAGCTGCACTGTACGCTCAAGTAAGTTATGTACGTAACGAAATTGGGGTGTTTTGGGTGCAACAAGGTGCCTATTCCGCAATGGGGTGCAGTTATTCTAAAGACCACTTTACGGTAAGCGTGGTTCTCGGAAATACGCTGCTGCTTGGTCCTGCCACTTTCAGCTATACACCATGAAATGGTGGTGGTATCTGTTCTGTTGCAATGTACTCTGCGGTCAGTCCTTTTTAGAAGAATGGACGCCTGCAAGGTCCACTGTACTGGATACATTAACCATTAATAATTGTCCACCGGAATGGCTTTGGCAATGGTTCGGTTTGAGCAAGGAAGCGGTATATGCGATTGTTGCGTATAGGGAATACATGGGCCACATTATGGATCCTATAGAACTCGTTGGGTTACCGGGATTATCGAAACAGGAAGTTCAGGATCTAGCGGAGGTCTTAGCCTTTTCACGCGAAAGACCGAAAAGAAACAAGAGCCAATTGACCTATAGCGGACGCCTTCGTGACGGACTTCGAATGAAAATGCAGTGCACCGGTAATCATGAACGCTTTGAATGGGGCGGATCAAAAGTGTTGAACGCAGCAAACGGACCCTTTATCTCGTCCCAACCTTTGGCGTTCTTCGGAATAAAACAAAAAGGTGCCATGGACTCGAAATGGATTATGGGCCAGCACACCTTAGTTCTTGGAGAAGGCTTGCTGAGCGGGGGCAATGGCTTTGGATCGAGCAGTACTCGCGAGCAGTTTTCACAAGGATTACGAGGGACCATTAGTAGCTACGGAACGCGCAGAAATGGATTGGGTGCGTGCAGCCAATACCGTAGTGGTCGCATATATATCAGCCTCGATGAAGGCACAGGAATAGGTGGTGCGTTGGAATATACGGGAAACCAGAGCACCTTGGGTATCGGCCAAATGAATGGAGCGGGTACCGCCTATTTTAAAAGGCAGTGGAAGTCGCATCGTTGGTTTGGAGAGTTTACTACAAAGGAACAAGCATTGGGGTGGAATTGGTGGCGGGACGACTTACTGTTTGAGAGCTATCTGCAACGAAAAGATGAGCGGTTGCACACTGCCCTTGGTGTGCAATGGCGGGATGCCCGAGGACAATGGTCCTTGCAGTTATTTGAGGGTCGGTTTAAAGGGAATTGGCAAGGTGAATATTTACGCTACCAATGTGTCGCCTCCGATGAAGGCACCCTGCGCCACCGTTTGAGCCTACCCTGGGAGCACCGTGCTGTGGATCTGCATTTCCACGATGGGACCTACGGCGGTTCGATACGTTCCACTAGAAGAATTGGAGATTGGCAACTTCAAAGCGCTGTGGGCTGGGTACATGCGGAAACAGCCCCAATATGGCTAGCCGTGCCCGTCGCCACTGGCTTCATCGGTGCTAAAAGTGTGTATGACGATT
>JAGYIN010000010.1 GCA_018402665.1 Schleiferiaceae bacterium
GTTACCTTGGTTTAATCGTTCTTTGTTGCTTATTTGTTGCAAGCAAAACGGCCATTTTAGACACTTGTTGCTTTTTTGTTGCGCGCGTTTAGAACCTAAACGACAGATAATAAGCGTGTTGCGGTCTCGACTAACGCAGTCGGGACGTGTATTGGGAAGTAAACAATCAAAGTAAACTTGCCGTGCACCGCAGTGTATGCGTGGCGCATCTACCAGTACACAATTCTCCTCTCCCCGAATATCTTACAGATTGGAAATTCAACAAGAGACATTACTGAAGCAGATTAATTGTACCCGTTTCTTCCTTCAATCTAATCCCCTGTTGGTCTCGTCCCCAATATTGGATTCGGTAGGTGTAAAAGCCCTTTGGCAAGGCCTCGCCATTGTGCCTGCCATCCCAGGGTTTATCAAGGCTTGTCTGCCGATAAATATGCTCTCCCCAGCGATTGAAAATATCTAAAGTGAAATCAAAGTCCCGGCAGTCTACCTTGATTTCAAAGGTTTCATTGACACCATCCCCATTGGGAGTAAAAGCACTTGGAATCCAAACATTGCACATACATCTACGAATTTCAATGTCGGCCTCATCCACAATTTCTCCACATGGGTTAGAAATCTTAACCCAGTAGTTTAAACTTGATTGCGGAACAATGGAAGGGCTTGTATCTCCTGTGTTCCACAAGTAATCCGCTGAGTCCGCATACACACGCATTACATAAGTCCATTCATCACATAGAATCGTGTCTCGTAGCGTTGGCTTTGGGGAATCTATCACAACCAAATTGAAGGTATCCCGCGCTATACCACAGAAGTTTTGCACCTCAACCCAATAGGTCCCCGATTCAGAGACCGTCAGTGTCGAATCTGAACTTCCCGTGCTCCACAAATAATCTGCATGAAAACCCTGGCGTGCATCCAATAAAACGCTTTCACCACTGCAAAGTAAGGTGTCGTTCAGAAGGGTGACGTGTGGCGAAGGTTGTACGTCAATGGTGTCACCTATCTCGTTTATTAAGTCTCCATGTAACCAAATCTGAACCGTAACATATCGTTTCCCATAAGAGGGGTAATGCACCACCGGCTCTTTATCAATGGAATGATTGAGAGAACCAAGCGTGGTGTCTCCAAAATTCCACCATACGCTATCCGGAATGTTCTTGTAACTAAAATTAAAACTAACAGAATCCGAACAATCACTTAGCAAAGTGAACGGAGGAGGCATGGACTGGTCCGTCGAAAATGCTGGGAATGAGTGAAAAGCCGAATACGGTGAATAGGTGACAAACTTTAACTCCGAATACATTTGCGAAGTATCGGAACTTGTAGGATTTACGATTCTTCCTACATATCGTTTTCCAGCATCATTCAAATTCGGACTCTGACCTCCGTATGTGAAATACAGGTTTCCATCTGGGCCCAACTGTAAATCATTGAGCTCTATATGCTTTACAGCAGTATCCAGAGGAATTACTGTTGCACTACTTACAAAATCCACGCTATCCCTGCTTGTTAAATCATAGCGGAAGATGTGCGCCCAATCATTTGGATAAAAACTAGTGTCCGCTTTTAAAAATAAGTACTTCCCATCGCTTGAGAAGAATCCACACCCGATAGTCATCGTGGTATCAAAATCTTTGGTGTATGGACTTACAATGGGAAATGCTATAGTATCCTCTATAAAATTGCCAAATCCACCATAGGAATAGGAGTGAATATATCGCGACCTGCGAAAATTTGTGGACGTCCCATGCCTTTTTGCTACATATAGCTTATTAAAAAGTGGACTGTAATGTATTAGGTTTCGATTAGGAATCTTAAAATCTAGTGCCGTATTAAATTGTTGATAAAGCCACGTATTATTTATTTCTCTCAGCCCATTACCGAGCGTTGAAACACGTAGCATTTTAACATCTGGTCTGGTCCCTTGGATATACTCCGATATAAATAGATAATTTTCTTGAGAAATAGGATCTGCTAATAAATACAAATTGTCAAAAGTCCCACCGCCATTATTCCCCGTCCAGTCCCCTATTGTAGTAACCGAGTAATTGTTTCCATTACTGACAATCGCATTAACGCGCACAAATCTACCCGCTGCATCTATAAAGGTATTATTGTACCCTTGATTGTATTCATAAACATGAAAAATTGTGTCACTTCGAAATGACTTGCAGAAGTACGATGATTTTATCGGTAATCGAATTCCCCCACTTCCTAATGCGGAATGAATATAATTTGTCATGGAACCACCAGGAAGTAAAGTGCCCTGTGCATTGTAGTATTTCCCATTGAGGAAGTAAAATTGTAGATTCCCATTTTTGTCGCACCAAGTATTTGAGCCATTTACTTCTTGATTAATTGCATTGTGACTTGGAGCCAGGATAGAAGACCAGGAAGTAGTAGAAGCTGTTGGAGGTGTGGTATTGAAATTTAGCACATTACCTCGGCCAAAGACCCATACATTGCTATTATTCTGTGCAATAGCAGCCTGACACAGGACTAAAAAACAAATAAATACACGCCTCAGTTTCATCTTAATTAGATTAAATTAAAAATAACGCATTTATTTGATATTGATATTAAAGGCAGCAATGTTCGAGATTCGAACCCAAGATCAAACGGCATGAAAAAAGATATTCTTATTCCCGAGGTTAAAAACGTCTTCGTAGCGGCAGTTTTAATGACTGATGATACGGGTGATCAGCAATGGTGGATTCATTTAATAAACGACAATACTAGCCCATTAGAAAACGTAATGATTCAAAGTCGTGGCTATAGTAATTTGGATACGAAGTCTGGAGTTAAAACGGCTACGCTCAGAAAGGTTATAAAAGTCTTACCGGCAAAGTCTGCAGCCAAACTGGAGCCGATTATGCCTGAAGTATTCCATCTTTTTAATGAATACTGGGTAACCTTTTTTGAAGAAAACACCTTAAAAGATCGCAAATTCATTTTCGGTCCGCACACTATCGAAGCTGCAATCAAAGAAGATTTACCAGTGCTAAAGGATAAAGGGATTCTCGTGCGCTAGTTGGCTTTTTCAGAATAATCCTGCCCTTTTCTAATCCTGTGCCATACCACCCATGCTAAGGAAGCGTTAAGTAGGTAAAATGCATACTTCGCCACGTATGCTATATTACCAAACAAAACGTTTTGATAGAGTTTCAAGACGTTGTAAACCTGCCAACTAGCCCACGAATCAGCATACATTCTTGGCGTATTTAAAATGCCCGAATAGGTAATGCCCGTAATGATTGCAGTAATAGTGAATTTTGTTGTGTTATCGCCTAAAGGTGCACGCAAAAAGTCGGTAAAACCTATATAGTTTAAGGCAACTCCGAGCGCAAAAGCTATTGCGATGTTGATAAAGTAGATGGCGTCGATTTTTCTAGGGACACGGTCCTTTCTTTTTTTCCAATACAAGTACGATGCACCCGCGCCTAAAAAGGAAATGGGATACGTGAGAAATGCTGCATCATTACCCAGAAAATAATCCACAAAGGCGGAATTTACTGCTGTAAGTAAGCCAATTAGGTTACCAATATTATTCCTTTTCGTTACTAAGCGCGTAACCATCATGGAACCTGCCGCTCCGAAAGTTGAAAATATACCTATGGGTAGGTCTTGACGAACGGTTTTATGAAAACCTAGAGCGAAAGAAATCACAAGAACGAGAAGCACCCCAAAGGCGTCCATCCATTTACTTTCCGTTATTTCTTGCAATCTTCTACCGCGTTCCACTAGATAACTTTGAATTTCAAATGTAATTGCAAGACATTGACTGGGAGAAACTATTGAACCGAAATTAATGCACATCACCCTAATTCTACATTTCTTACGATGTAAACACCCCTAGCAATAAGTTCACGAAGTTATACCCTACCCTCTGTAACCACTAAAGTTTGAAGTAAACGCCCATTTAAATCGTAAAGCGCAATCTCCCGAATTGTTGGCGCATTCATTAAACAAAATTAGTCGGAAGTTGGATTCGGATAAATCGCCAGTTCGAAGTATGCTCCTCGAACCCAATGGTTGTTATAGCTGTGCAATTGCTCCAAACGCTGCAATTTCCTTGATTTACTTTCACTGCATGATCGTCCACGCCCCATCGAAATGCAAAGCGTTGTTAGATTGTGTGAGACTGATTGTTGAGAACAGTGTTGCAATGAAAAGGCAAAATTGTTTCATGCTTAGGTTTTATTGTCCGTACCAAATTAGCACATTTGCCAATATGAATGATATCATTTTACTAACTATTGACTTCGTTAAGCGTCAACTAAAGAATGCTGAAGGCGGACACGATTGGTTTCACATCGAACGCGTGTGGAAAAATGCTGAGGCTATTTCAAAAGGAGAGTCTTGTGATGCGGAAATTGTCGCCTTGGCGGCGTTGCTGCATGATATCGCTGATGCTAAATTTCATGGAGGCGACGAAACAGTGGGCCCCGCTACAGCGCGGAATTGGCTCGTTTCAAACGGTTACTCCGAAACGAAACTAGAACACATTATAGCCATCATACAAAACGTAAGTTTTAAAGGTGGAAGTGTGGCGCGAACGCACGAAAGCATTGAATTGGATATAGTTCAAGATGCCGATAGATTGGATGCCATTGGTGCCATTGGAATCGCACGTACGTTTAATTACGGTGGTTTTAAGCATCGAGCGATCTATGATCCTGAAATTGAGCCAAATCTCAACCTTTCTAAGGAGGACTATAAAGCATCCACAGCGCCAACCATCAACCATTTTTATGAGAAGTTATTGTTGCTAAAAGATCGCATGAACACCAAGACAGGAAAGGAATTGGCTCTGGAACGTCACCGCTTTATGGAATCTTTTTTGGACCAATTTTATGCCGAATGGAACGGCTTGCGCTAAATCTATCGTAATTTGTTCCCACCTAAACTATTGACACATGACATTTCGAGTTTTACATCGGTATTTAGGCTATTTCTTAGCCGGTATAATGATGGTCTATGCACTGAGCGGCATCACTCTTATCTTTAGAAAAACAGCTACTTTTAAAGTGTCCGTTCACAAGGAAATTACCGTAGAACCGGGTTTAGATGCCCCTGAACTTGGGGAAGCACTTCAAATTCGAAACTTACTACCTACAGATAATGATGGGACAGTGATGGTATTTGAACAAGGTAGGTACAATACAGTCACGGGCGAGGCGGATTACACCGTTAAAGAGCTGCCTTATTGGCTCGATAAATTGACCCATTTACACAAAGCCACCACAGAAGATCCCTTGTATTATTTCAACATCTTCTTCGGATTGGCACTGCTCTTTTTGGCCATTTCGAGCTTTTTCATGTTTGCCAAATCATCTTTCATTTTTAAAAAGGGATTGTGGTTTACCCTTGGAGGAATCATCCTAGTACTTATTATGCTCTATGTCTGAAGATAAAGTAACAGCACGTCAAGGATTCGCTATCGGCGGCGGATTAATGCTTGGAACAGGTCTAGGCTTTTTACTGATCCCGTATTTAGGAGGAACTGCGCTAGTTGGAGGAATCATTGCCGGCTTAGGCATTGGCCTGCTAATTGCGGCCTTTATGAAGAACAACTTATGAAACTCCTCGTATTCTTTATCTTAAACTTTGGCGCCCTTGCACTGGGCAGTTATCTGATGGGTGAAGGCCCCATGGGCAGTTGGTATACAAACCTCAATAAAGCACCATGGACGCCGCCAGGATGGGTGTTTGGCGTCTCGTGGACACTAATCATGATATGTTTGAGCATTTTCATGAACAAGGCGGTACAAATTGAAGCCTTGCGTACCAGCATATTATGGATTTATGGGGTCCAATTGGTCTTGAATATCCTTTGGAACCCGCTGTTTTTCAACTTCCATTGGACAGGATTAGCGCTCATTGAAATTATCCTCCTAGTCTTTGTAGTTGGATTCATGGCCATTAAGGCAAAGCCTTATCTGCCCCAACTTACCTGGCTGCTTACACCCTATGTGATCTGGTTGACTATAGCCATTACCTTGAATGCGTATGCCTTACAGAACAATTAAGGCAAAGAAACTACTCATTCTTCTCGGGTTTGTTGTAGGTCTACCCTTGTTATTTATGGCAGGATGCAAAACACTTACAAGCACGATCTATCAAAGCATGGATTGTGACCAATTCAATATTGATCACATCGAATTGCGCACGGGAATAGATGTCCCAAAAATCAAAAGAAAGTATTGTCAACTTAACGACAGTACGCGTACCGTCGAATTCGAGGTGCTGCTTAACGCAGAGGAGTTAGATGCTTATAGCGCAAAATATTTTAATTGGGATTCAACTTTATTCGTCGCAAAAGGCCAGCGCAGTGATACCAAATGGCACGCCCTTTTAGATACCTCGTCTAGAGCGCTTATCTTCCACCTTTATTATTTAAGCAATGAGTGATCTGGAAAAACATTATGTCAATCGGTCCAGTTGGATACGTGCTGCCGTTTTAGGTGCAAATGATGGAATACTCAGTGTAAGTAGTATTGCTGTGGGTGTTGCGTCGGCAAGTACTTCAGAAGCCCCGGTGGTTGTCGCTGCATTAGCAGGCTTAGTGGCTGGAGCGCTGAGTATGGCTGCTGGTGAATATGTGAGTGTGAGTTCGCAATCGGATATTGAACAAGCCGATCTGGCGCGCGAGCGAAAGGAAATTGAGGAAATGCCGGAAGTGGAAGAGCGTGAATTGGCAAAAATTTACGTTAGTCGTGGGCTTACTGAAGAAACTGCGGCTGAAGTTGCGCGTCAATTGCACGAACACGATGCCCTCGAAGCACATGCTCGGGACGAATTGGGTATCAATGAAATGACGGCCGCACAACCACTGCAAGCGGCAGGTGCTAGCGCACTGAGCTTTTTATTAGGAGGACTCTTTCCTTTTGGACTTATTTTTCTTTTTCCTTTGAATCAATTGTATTGGATAGAGTACGTCTTTAGTATTTCGTTTTTAACCCTACTCGGTGGGATCAGTGCACGGATTGGCGGCAGTAATGCTTGGAAAGCTGTAGCTCGCATCACCATTTGGGGCACCATAACCATGGGACTCAGTGCATTAGTGGGAAGTTGGGTTCAAATAGGCCTTTAACCCTACCTTTGAAGCATGGCAACACGAATTAATAAATACCTCAGTGAGATCGGACACTGCTCTCGCAGGGGGGCTGATAAATTGCTTGAACAAGGGCGCATCACCATCAACGGCGCCGTCCCTGAATTGGGGGAAAAGGTTCAAGAAGGTGATGTGGTTGCTGTGGACGGCAAGGTCGTCGGTGAACGTACTGAAAAACATGTCTATATCGCGTTGAATAAGCCTCGAGGCATTGTTTGCACCACGGATCGGCGAGTTGAAAAAGATAATATCGTTGACTTCGTAGGACATCCACAGCGCATCTTCCCCATCGGTAGATTGGACAAGCCTTCTGAAGGCCTCATTCTTATGACCAGTGACGGAGATATTGTCAATAAAATTTTACGTGCAAGGAACAACCACGAGAAGGAATATGTCGTCACCGTGCACAAGCCCATTACTCAAGAATTCATTACCCGCATGCGCAATGGTGTCCCCATTTTGGATACCGTAACGCGCAAATGCCACGTTGAGCAAATCGGACCTAAAACCTTTAGAATAATCCTCACCCAGGGTCTAAACCGACAAATTCGCAGAATGTGTGAATATTTGGAGTACAGCGTAACGAAACTCAAGCGTGTTCGTATTATGAATATTGAGCTTGACTTGCCGGTCGGCGCCTGGCGTGATTTGAAAAAGCATGAATTGCTCACACTGAATAGATTGTGTGAATCCAGTAGTAAAACGCATTTCTAATGGATGTCTTAAGCGCCAATATTCAATTCATCCCTTTACACAGCGAAGATCCCATGGCAGCGGTAGATCAAGCTATCGCATTGATACAGTCTGTCGGTATATCCTATGAGGTCGGTCCCTTTGGTACGAGTGTGGAAGGTGAAGCAGAGGCGGTAGAAGAATTGGTTCATCATCTACTGAAAAGTGCCGTTTCAAAAGAATTTTTACTGAATGTTCAGTACCACGTAGGTGGGAATAAACTCAGCAATGAGGAGAAGGTTGCAAAGTTCAGATAGTGCCCTTGAAATAGGCAAGTTGAACCCTATATTTGCGCCCGATCAATCGAACACTCTAAAACGTCGAATATGTCTAAGATTCTGTACACAAAAACAGATGAAGCCCCAGCGCTTGCTACCTACAGCTTCTTGCCCATAGTAAAAGCATTTACTGCAAAAGCAGGGATTGAAGTGGAAACGAGAGATATCTCTTTAGCGGGTAGAGTTCTTGCAACGTTCCCTGACCATTTAAATGAGGAGCAACGTATTGCCAATGATTTAGTGGAATTGGGAGAATTAGCAAAAACTCCGGAAGCAAACATTATCAAGCTTCCGAATATTAGCGCTTCTATACCGCAACTCAAGGCCGTGATCGCTGAACTTCAAGCTGCAGGTTTTGCGATACCGGACTACCCGGAAAACGCCGCTACGGCAGAAGAAAAAGACATTAAAGGCAGGTACGATAAAATCAAAGGTTCAGCTGTGAATCCTGTCCTTAGAGAGGGAAACAGTGACCGCCGCGCCCCAAAAGCCGTTAAAAATTACGCACGCAAACACCCGCACAGTATGGGCGAGTGGTCCGCTGAAAGCGCGAGTCATGTAAGTAGCATGACCGAAGGTGATTTTTACGGAACCGAGACCAGTACCACTCTTGAAGAGAATTGTACTGCCCAAATTCGTTTTACAAAAAACACGGGAGAAGTTGAAATTCTCAAGGATGCACTTCCCTTACTTGCGGGTGAGATTATAGATACTGCCACTATGAACATGGCGAAACTCAAAGCATTTTTAACGGAGCAGGTAGCGGATGCAAAAGCCAAAGGCGTTTTGTTTTCGTTGCATATGAAGGCGACAATGATGAAGGTGAGCGATCCCATCATGTTTGGAGCAGCTGTGGAGGTATTTTTTAAAGACGTATTCGCTGACTATGCTGAAGATTTTGCTTATTTGGGTATCGATGTTCGTAACGGATTGGGAGATGTTTATGCGAAAATTGGCCAATTGCCAGAGGCGAAACGTCAAGCAATAGAATTGGCTCTAGAGTCCGCCATTACAAATGGTCCAGACCTAGCGATGGTCAATTCAGATAAAGGAATTACCAACCTGCACGTACCGAGCGATGTTATTATCGATGCGTCGATGCCTGCAATGATTCGCACTTCAGGAAGAATGTGGGATAAGGACGGTAAAGCACGCGATACAAAGGCAGTCATTCCAGACCGTTCTTACAGCGGAATTTACCAAGCCACCATCGATTTCTGTAGAGAAAATGGTGCACTCGACCCTACTACTATGGGATCCGTGAGCAACGTTGGATTAATGGCACAAAAAGCGGAAGAATACGGTTCACACGACAAAACCTTCCAGATGCAAGACGCTGGCCGCGTGGAGGTCGTAGTTGGAGATAAAGTAGTGTTGAGTCAAGAGGTAAATGCCGGCGATATTTTCCGCATGTGTCAAGTTAAAGATGCCCCTATTAAAGATTGGGTAGGTTTGGCAGTACGTCGCGCCCGCGCGACACAAATGCCAGCTGTTTTTTGGCTGGACGACGAGCGTGCGCACGACCGTGAGTTGATCAAAAAAGTAGGCGCCTACCTTCCAGAGCACGATACAGACGGCTTGGACTTGTTCATTATGTCGCCAATCGAAGCAACCACCTTCAGTTTAGAGCGCATTGTTCAAGGATTGGATACCATTTCTGTTACAGGAAACGTATTGCGCGATTACCTCACTGACCTCTTCCCTATTCTCGAAGTCGGTACATCGGCTAAAATGCTCTCCATTGTTCCTTTGATGAACGGTGGTGGATTATTTGAAACAGGTGCCGGTGGATCCGCACCGAAACACGTGGAGCAACTTACGAAAGAGAATTACTTACGTTGGGACAGCTTAGGAGAATTCCTTGCGTTGGGTGTGAGTTTAGAGCATTTTGCAGAGAAAGACGGCAATGAGAAAGCGGCGGTATTATCACGCACTTTGGACGATGCTACTTCTAAATTCCTAGATACCGATAAGAGTCCTACAAGACGATTGGGGGGAATTGATAACCGCGGTTCGCACTTCTATTTAGCGCTGTATTGGGCACAAGAATTGGCCAATCAAAATGACAATGCCGAACTAAAAGCAACCTTTGCTTCGTTGGCGGCAACGCTATCCGAAAATGAGCGTACCATAGTCGAGGAGCTTATTGCAGTTCAAGGAAACGCAGCAGATATTGGCGGCTATTACTACATGAACGATGATAAGGCTTCTGCAATCATGCGTCCGTCTCAAACGTTGAATCAATGCATTGATTCCTTTTAGGCACTGAGCAACATAAATGAAAAGGAAAACCCGGCGCCTATGGCGCCGGGTTTCTTTTTACCGCGTATCGCGGCCGCGGGTGCGGCGCACGATCTGGTTAACGCTGTTTCGCAAAGGCGAAGGTCAGTGGTATGTGCAAGCGTTTGGCCCAGCTCTTCTCATCGTGCGCCGCACCCGGAAACTTTTGGGTAACCCAACGTTCTCCTGAGATAAAACCATTGGCCTCTAAAACGGAATTGACTTGATTTTGAAACGGCTCATACATTGCGTCGAGCGTCTCTGTGCCATAATCAAAGTAAATTTTCCCAACGCGATCCGGTGTGATGTTTTCAGCTAAGTATTTCTGGAATGCATTAGGAATCTCTTCATTTGGACTAAAACCGCCTGGCCAATGCGTGCTCATACACAAGGCCGTACCGAACACCTCAGGGTATTCCCCGATAGCATACATACTCATGAGACCGCCCATAGAACTCCCTGCTACAGCCGTTGCACTTTTATCGGAATAGACCTGGAATGTAGCATCAACTAAGGGTTTCACAACGTCTACCATATAGTGTAAATACGCATCGCTTTTGACAGGGAATGTTGTGTCGGATCCATAACGGGAAGCGATTGCCGCCATGGTAGAATCTGAAAATTGTGCACGCAGCGTTTGAAAAGGCTTCTGCGGGAAGTATTCAAAGTTTCGCATGACACCACCATGATGCAACGCCACAATAATGGTCGGCAAAGTCGTTTTTATCGCAATCAGACTGTCCATGATTTCATCCACACGCCATTCTTGGTGGTTCCAAGTCGAATTTGCATCAAACAACATCTGGCCATCATACATGTAGAGCACCGCATGTTTACGCTTACCATCGTAAGTGCTGGGCAGCCAAACGTCCAGCGGCCGCGCACTAATTATACCTTTCGTATGCGAGCTATCCAGTCGCAATAACGTTCCAGTAGATACCCCGCTAACCGTATCCCATTGCAACGCGGCAGTGACTTCGCTTTGCGTAGAAGTGCTGTTGCAACTCAACAAGAACAGGGCTGCAATAAGGGGCAAAAAGTAGGGCTTCATGGGCTATTTTAAATCAAAAATAAGTGCGCCCATCGGCGCTATGGTGAGTGTTTCTCTAAGGGCAATTGTTTCTCCTGTCCAAACCTCGGTCGCCGCTGAGAAGCCTTCGAGTCCTTGTTGGAATCGGCCCAATTCAAGCGATACTTCGTCACTGTTTCGGTTCAACACCACCATTTTATGCTCGTCCTCGAACGATCTAAAATAGACGTAAACCTCATTCTGCGGGATATAATGCAAGAGTGTCCCCATATTCAAGGCACACGACTCGCGACGTAATTTAGCCAGCGACTGAATGTAAGCAAAGGCCTCTTTCTGCTGCGTAGTAAGCCCTTCGCCGGTGAATGCATTTACAGGATCTCCTTCCCATCCCCCAGGAAAATCTGATCGAATAATACCATGGTCTTCAGTTCCAGGATTTCCCATAAGAATCTCTGTACCATAATAGAACTGCAACGTGCCACGCGTAGTAAACAGAAATGCCATCGCCATTTTCCATTTATCGAAGTCTTCGTCCAATTGCGTATAAATACGACTCATATCGTGATTGTCTGGGAAAATCATGATGTTGTTGACATCCCCGTACATGTAGTCGTTGGCAAGACTTTCGTAAATCTTCGTCATGCTGCTTCTCCATCCCGATTCACCGTTCAACCCATTTATCAGTGCCGATTGCAACGGAAAATCCATAACACTTGGTAAATAGGTCGTATAATCGTCCATCTTCGCTGTGCCCGCTTGCCAATAGCTGATCAAAGAGGGATCACTTACCCACTCTTCACCCACGATGTTAAAGTTGGGATATTCATCTAAAATAGCTTTCGTCCAATCCGCGAGGAACTGCTTGTCCGGATACGGCCAGGTATCCATTCGGATGCCGTGCAGTCCCAAATATTCCACCCACCAAATTGAATTCTGAATAAGGTAACGGGCCAATTTTTCATTGCGCTGGTTCAAATCCGGCATCGTCTCCACAAACCACCCATCTGTAAACTGCTTGCGGTCCACCTCCGCAGCATGCGGATCGAACCTGCTGACTTTCATGTGATTCGTCTGCGTAAATTCTGGCCATTGATTGACCCAATCTTTGCTCGGCAGATCCGCCATCCAAGGATGTGAACTTCCGATATGATTTGCGACCTGATCCATAATAAGACCAATGCCTTTCTCTTTCGCCTTATCGGCCAATTCTTTGTACAATGCATTCGAACCGTACCGTGCATCCACTGCGTACAAATCCGTCATCGCATACCCGTGATAACTGTACGCAGGCATATCATTTTCAAGCACCGGGTTAAGCCACAAACTACTTACTCCTAGCGATTTAAAGTACTCTAAACTTTCAATAACGCCCGCTAAATCACCACCGTGGCGACCGCCTTGAAACGCGCGATCAGGGCCTTCGAGCATGCCCTTAACACGGTCATTGCTTGGATCCCCGTTACGAAAACGGTCTGGGGTCAAGAGGTATATAAAATCGGCTGAGGTAAATCCTTTACGTGCTGCACTTCCCTCCTCGCGGGATTTTATATGCACCGTCAAACGGCCTGTTTTCTTGCCTTTCGTGTTGCGAAAAACGAAAGTGTGATCGCCCACTTCGGCATCCGCCGGGATTTTAGCGGTAACAAACAAATAGTTTGGACTTTCCAATCCTTCACTTTTTAGGACTTCAAGCGTCGTACTCTCTGCAACCAATTGGGAAATATCTTTACCATAGACCATAAATTCTACGGTATTCATCTCCATTCCAACCCACCAACTTTCGGGTTCAATTTTATGCAAATCCTGCGCCGGCGCACTAATGTTCAATAGAAAGGCGAGACCAATTAATAGCTTTTTCATGAGTTAACTTGTTATTCACTCTAAATGTACAACCCGTGCAAGATTTTACCTCATGTTTGTTAAAGACCCCGTAGTTTTGCACAAAAGATGAGCAAATGGCAAAATTGAAATTACAAACAGAAGTAGTAAGCGCCCTCGAAGGTGCCGAACTACAAGATTTTAGCACTGCTCAACGCGCCGTAGTCAGTACCTTAAAAAGTGGTCAGAATAAATGGCTCATCGCAGCGGATCTCGCTCCTCTTCGCATTGCAGTCGCAGCGACCATCATACACAAGCTTAAAGCGAGCTTCGAAGATGTAGCACGCGCCTTAATCCTGGTTCAGAACTCGGAAATCGCCGATGAATATGCACAACACTTCGAAACCTTAGGCAAACATACCGACCTTCGTGTTTGGACCGCCTATCCCGGGCCTCAATTATTGAAACTAAAGGAGGATATTTACTTCGGCGCGGACGTTGTTATCGCTACGCCAAAGCGACTAAATGAATTACTAAATATCGAGGGATTCAATAGTGCTGCTGTACAAACACTCGTCCTCGACGCATCGGACCAATTACTCAAAGTAGGTAATATCGCCTTCACACAGCGCATCAGCGACAGCATCCCTTTGAAACAACGCGTCGCTTTGAGTACTGAAGGCAAAGGCAGTACCGAGGCTTACATGGATCGCTTTGCCTTCCCTTTTTCTACGGAAGAATATTAAGCCTGACTCGTGAGACGAGCATCAGGCCAGTAGCCACTGTCCCGCGCCGGATAGGCTTCGTTCAAACCTGCTAAACTGTTCTTCCACCAGGCTTGAGCATCAGCAATCAGCGCTTCAGCGTCCTCATTGGAAATAGGAACTTTACGTACATCTACATAGGCATTAATCTTCGGCTCACTGCAAACGGCCCAAAGATGAGATAGAAAATTGATGCCAATCGGGAATCCTGTTTTCGCGGAATCAAAATGCAAGCTCCATTGGTAAATATTGAAGCCGTGCTTTGCACTTTCATAGAACATGCCGGGCTTTAATGGCAACATTTGTGGTCCCTCCCATGAAGTACCCTCTGGAAACAGCACAGTTTGCCCCTCTTTAATGGCCGAAATGATACTTTCACGCGTCTTGGTGCGGCTTTCTTTACTTTCACGTTTGACCCACAAAACCTTTAAGGCCTGAGCTGCCAAAAACCAATAGTAACAACTTTTCACCTCGGCCTTTCCAGCAATGGTAAAGAGTTCGCTCGTCGGCGGTACAAAAAAGTACATCGAATGCGATCAGTAGTTAAGCCATTCGATGCCTGGGCCAGTTGATTAAAACGCGGACCGCTGACTTTCCTCCAACGTCAAGAAAATGCCCAACGAAGCGCTATGAACAGGCGTGCGCGATTTTCCTACCGCAAAAAGGATATAAAAACGCGGACTAAATGCACCAATACAAAATGATGCACAAAAACGCCTTTTAAACGCGAATAAAACCTATGATGTTTTCATGTAAGCAATATTCCTGTGCAATTTAGATGGTGAGAAAAGTACCTATGATTTATAAAAAATGTGAAAATGGATCAATTTTATGCTTCAAACTCAAATTGTTCTCAGAAAAAACTAAAAATTTCATGGTCTTTAAAAGTACTCTTTGCGTCCACTATTTTCCAAACAAAGCTAGTTAGCATCCGAAGGACTGGTTAGATAATACAGCCTAAACGTGTGGGGGTTGCCAAAGTTTCACTTTACACTCAAAACCCCACATAGGTCTCAGATACGAAAAATTACTGTTAGGTAAATGATACCACCTAAAATATGTGGCTAAAACCTAAACATGATTCACCCCAGAGATCCGATCGAATAAGAAACCATCAAAGGTGATGAATACCGAAGGCCTGCATGAACCTCAGGTGACGCAAGGTCTCCATTGGCTTCACGCGTCATCTGGCGCGGGTTCATGAACAGTAGAAATCGCCACGCCCAGAACCATTTGTACTCTATAGACCTTACCGTTGACGGGTCATTCAAAAAACCACCCGGACTATATTGCAAGCTTTCTTAAGCGCGCCCCAGCACTCTCTCTTCTACCTGAGAACAAGTATTTAAATTATGAACATCAGGACAACCAAAAACATTGAGAATCCCTTGCTTCAAACTCCATCTAAAATCTGGCCAACGACTGCTTAATACTATCTTTTTGTCGCCCCTTCAAATAAAGCGTTGGAAGGGGACCCGAATCAAGCTACTGCGCCCAACGCTGCGCCACGGTGTGGGTTTTTAAAAATCCCGGCTGATTGCGGATCCAAACAAATCGTTTCGATAATCGGCAGAATTATTCCCTTCGATACTTTGTCTTTTACTGTATTCAATCCCCAATCAGGTATAAGCTGTGACCACTCGTCTTGTGGTAGCCTCTCGCGAGGTTTTCTGGATGAAATCACCTTCGCGCCAACAACCCCGTAAGATCGACGCTCTGTGTGATTTGATCATAGGTATCTCCTACCCTAAAATGTACGGAGCCATTATGCAGCGGTGCATAGGTATACCCTACATCCACCGAGCCTTTCATGTCCTGATTCTTAAAACCGTAATTAAGGTTACTGTAAAAGTTGATGGCATTATCGTTTTCAAATCGCTTGCCCAACACCAGAGTAGGTCGCCAACGCACTCCGCCTATTCCTAGAAGGTTCCATTGACCAATCAAAGGGCTCAAATAAAAATTGGTCCCTTGACTTCGTTTGCGGTACCCTACGCCACTAACTAGCGGCTCATACCAGTGAAATGCATTGTAAATAGCATCCATGCTGTCGAGGTAATCGTCAGAATTGAGATAGCGAATTAAACTGTCTTGCCTTCGCGTCCATTGGTCCAATTCCTCGCCCTCCGGCCGGTATTGCTCCCAATAACTCAAATCCTGCATCTGCTCTATCGGTACCGACCCCACCTGCATCGCCCGTTTCACCGTAGGTTCGATCGGCAAATCCACACCTTCTAACTTCCATTCAAAAACACTGTTCTTAGCAGTATTTTTCATCGTAATGGACGCATTGGTAAACACATGTCCCTTGGTATAGGTCTGTTCTAAGGTGAGCACACCAACAGTCCCTTTGAACGATACGGGACGTAGCTGAGTTGCATTGATGAGCATCGTCCCCTTCCATCCACTCTTGCCTGGTCTTGGCTCAAAACCCAATTCTACAAAGGACTCCCCAGCGAAAAGATATTCTCTTAACCAACGAAATTCATAGACACTCCACCCATCCCACTCAAACAATCCCGAGACCGTGCGCGCCGATGCCTGCGGCAATTCCTTCGAGGAGAATGGATAAAAGAACGCACGATCAAAGTTCATTTCAGGGTACTTCTCAAGTATACCCGCATCTTGATCGCCATTAAAATCGAACGATGGATTTAAGTTGAAACTTGCATCAAACCGCACGGAACGTCCATCATCTGGAACATATTTGCTGTAGTCCCGAAACGCTTGAATTTCTTGACGCAGAACCAAGCCTTCAAAAAACACATGGGCAACTTGCTCAAAATCTACAGCGCTCGTCTTGCTTGAATATTTCCTGCTGTAGTATTTTAAATTGCTCGGCGCCGAACGCTCTAAATTCGGCCAATTTTGCCGTAAAGCCCTCACTAATACCTTCGCAGGATCTTCGTGATCAATCACGGTTACTTGCTGAAGAACGATGCTCGTATCATTTTGTCCTAATACATGCGTGGACGACAAAAACAGAAAAATTCCTGCGAATAGACATGGGCCAAAGGTCGGTTTTAACATGGGCCTAAGGTAAAAAGAAAAACCCCCTCTGTGCTAGTGCACAGAGGGGGCTGATTAAATGCCGTACTGAAGCTAATTCCGTCACGACTATCCAGCTGCCCGTTCATCGTTCTCGAAACATCTATGGTAGGGCCAAAGGCAAACTCCTAACCCGAATTGTTAGAACGTAATCCATTCAAAATGGTAAGATTTGGAATGAACCGATTCGATTCAAGACCAAAGATCATGGGAACAATCTCGGCCAAAGCCAGTTACCAGTGGTGATATATGCTTTCTCGAATTGATACCCAAACTGCGACTATAAAGGAATTTGCTGATTAAAACCTCACTCACTTAAGGGCTTTGCTAAAATTCTCGCATTATTCCCCGTCACGAAACCGAAGCCCATACGAGGACCTTCTGCAACCCGTGATCTGTCAAACGGGTTATTCAGAATGTTTTCTTAATCATTGGCAACGGTAACGCGACGAACTAAGTCTGGATCTACCTCTCTACACCCAACATATCTTTTAGGGCTAGTTCTACCATGAGGAGATCATTTTTAGAAACGTCAACATAATTACTATTGGTACTCATGATAAATTTTCCTTCCGTAACGTCAAATAGCCGTACCGTGGTACTGGCTTTTTCTCCTAAAACATTCATGGAACCGGCAAGAGCGAAATCAACATCTAACTGCTCACCGTATTCTTTCAAACAAATTCTAGAGAAACATCCAGTAAAATCTTTTCCATCACGCTCGGAAATGTATTCGATATCATAGTTGTCTATAACTTCATAACCGGACCTATTGATGCTGCGATTATTTTTGTGTCAGAATTGATACTTTATATTCTTTTCGAAAGCTCTATAGAGGCTTGCCCTACTCACGCCGATGTATTGTGCAAGCGTAATTCTATCCATAATATGATACAATTCTCTTCGCTGCTGCCGCACCCATTCAATACGATCAGGAGTCTTATTCATTCGCAACATATTTAGTCGCGCTCTTCGACTCTTTTGAATTTCAGCAGTGCCGCTTAAATATAAGAGGTTAATTACCACAGGGTACTGCTGAAGCAGCCTCATATAGTCTTCTTCTTTTAACCTTAAAATCTCGACACTTGTATACGCCGTAAAATAATGTTGGGGACGTTGATTAGCGAAAAGAGTATCCTCATTCACAAATATGGATGAGGGGGGTATCATATTAAAAAGAGTATCCTCCTTTGCATATGGACTGCGGTACATTTCCTTCAAGAACCCATCCTTTAAAAACCAGAAGTCTTTGTTCGTGGCGCCCAATTCCACCAATACCCTTCCTTTTTCCGCGCGAATACCCGAATCCATTGCAGCGATAACGGCATCAATGGCTTCATCAAAATATGCTGAATACACTGGCAGCGATTCAAAGTAGGTTCGCATCGCCGCTTTCTCTCCGCTATTCATGACCAATCTCTTTTAATGATCTAAACAACGAAGCTCTAGAAATGCCGAGGTAATCTGCCAACTCACGTCGTGGAATTAAATGCAATAAATCAGGAAATTGCTCTAATGCAGCATGAATTCTATTTGTTCCTGAAGTTTGAAGCATCTCATAAGTAGTATTTCTATATTCAGTCATACTCAAGTTAATCAATACCTCCATCAACTTAACCCCTAAGCCTCCTTGACGCAATGCATTCTGAAAATGCACAGAGGGTAAAGATGCTACTTTTGCACTAGATAATGCTTTAGCAAAAGTATCAGAGTGCTTAGAATACAGGAGTAAATCTTCCGAGAAAGCGAATTTACCCGGACGGTAAAACCTTAAAATAAAGGATTGTGTGCCTCGTTTTAAGTATTCAGCAAACGTTCCTTCGAGGATAAAATGAAGATCACCACTTTCGGAATCTAAATCCCAAAGAGTATCTCCGCTATGGACATTTCTAAGAATGAATTTATTGCTCAGTGCACGTAAGGCTTCAGCATCACCATCACCCTTAAGTTGGATGTGGGAGAGTAACCCGTAATGAAGTCGTTCAACCTCTTTTTGAGACAGCATGGGTAGGTTGTATTGGTTTGTTTGGTGATTACAAGTTATCAAAAAATAGATACGACCTGATTACCCAGAGAAAAAGTTTCAAGAGCATTGTTCGCCATGGTAGAGGCAATTTCAACGCTCGAATAATTGTTTATAAGTGTTGCGAGAACGCCTCAAAACATTGTGAATTTTGTAATTAATAGCCCTAACAAGGGCTATTTTTTTGCCCTATTTTTGATGAAAATTCAGCTGCTATGAAACGACTGTTACTTATCGCAACCTTAGGTATCCTCTTGAACTCTTGTGCCAGTCCCAACCGCAGCCTGTACGACACTGCGAACACTTTGTATGGACAGAATTGGACCTATGTGGGTACCATTATGGTTTACCCAGATATCATTTACAGTGATAAAATTACGGCAGCTGATAAAACTAGGGAGATTTCACTTCACGATGGATTAATCAGCTACGATAAAATGTTAGCGGCAGCAAGAAAAGAATACGGGGATACCGTAACTATAGCAAACATTAGAATCTATACGGAAGAATTTAAAACGCGTTGGTTTGGTCGCAACTCTGATGTTCAAGCCATGGTTGACGTGATCTACGTAACCAAGTAATTAGTTACATAAATAGCGTAAGCTACCGTCAAAATGCGCTTTATAATCCGTGATACGGTGATAGGTCGCTTCGAGTTCCTCTAGGTAGCAGGCTACCTCCTCGTAACAGGTTTCAAAAAAATCGTCTTCAATAAGATTTAAACTCAAACGGTACTGCTCTAGCGCATCCAACACTTCGCGTGCAGAGGCACCAAAGGTTTCGAAAAAATAAACGGAATGTGATTGGAGTAAGGAAAGGTTAAAACCATTTTGTTTAAACGCCCAAATGATTTGTACTTCTTTATTATTCTTTAGAACGGGTTCTGGTATGGCACGAATAATTTCTTGAAAAGCATGTAAAAAGCACAACTTACTTACAATTAATCTGTTTGTAGTTTTAGCTACATCAACGAACAATATGTCTGCGTTATTTAATCTAAGCGTATCCACATACATAAGTTAAGTATAAAATTTAATGTTTAAAGATTACGACCAAAAAGTTTCACAAAATGACTTGCATGCCCTAATTCGTGAGGGTGAGCATGGCGAGCAAGACTTTAAATACCGTATTTCGGATGCACGAAAGATAGCTAGAACGTTGAGCGCCTTTGCGAATACAGCTGGTGGTAGGTTACTTGTTGGTGTTCGAGATAATGGCAGTATTGCCGGTGTAAAAGATGAAGATGACATCTACATGTTAGAAAGTGCTTCTGAAGTTTTTTTAAAGCCTGCTTTAAAATTGGAAGTTTGGGCACATGAGATTGATGGAAAAACAGTTTGGGAAATAGAGATTTCTGAGGGGAAGGAAAAGCCCTACCAGGTTGATGAAATTGACGGTTTGAAGGCCTACTATCGCGATGGTGATCAGAACTTTGTCGCCAATGCCGTTTTAAAAGAGGTTTGGAAGCAGGACCGTTTAAAAGAATCGAAGCACCCCGTTGCTTTTACAGATAAGGAACAACGTCTTATACAATACCTAAAAGATTATGACGACGTGAGTGTGAGTAAAGCTGCAAAGGTGATGCAGTTGCACAGGAGCAAGACGATCGAAATCTTAGCAAGATTGGTACGGTGGGAAGTGATCAATTGGACCCACGATACGCAAGAGGGATTTAAATACAGACTTTAGCGAAGGTATTGGTGCGGATTGGGCACCGTTCGAAGTGACCACTGTATAAGCGTGTTTAATTCATCCTCTTCAGTAAGCCCCCTCTTGATGCCAGCAAGTTCCATTTGGTGCGTTAAATAGTGAAGTACAATCCCGCAGCTTACTGAAACATTGAAACTTTCTACAAAACCTTGCATAGGAATATAAATCAATTCATCCGCCAATGATTGTAGTAATTCCGTGGCACCATCTTGCTCATTACCGAAGCATACCGTTGCACTCACCGTTGGATCTAGGGATGTGATTGGTCGGGCGCGAGGATCAACAGCAGTGACATATAGTTTACGCCCAGAAGCCTTCAATTGGCCCGCCCATGCTTCTTGATTTCCCTCTTGGTAGGTGTTAAAGAAAGCTGTGTCGAGCCACTTCTCCACCCCTTTAGAGATACCAGAAGCCACGTTAAATCGTTCGTTTTTGTCGTAGATATCCACTCGGTGAACGCCGAAGGCATCCGCAGTCCGCATAAGCGCCGATGCATTTTGCGTCTTCATCATATCTTCGAGACCAAGCGAAAAATGCCGGGTCCTATTTGAAACCTTCGCTTTAAATAAGGATTGCTTGTGCGGAGTTAATCCCGTGCAGAGTTCTTGATATAATTTTCTTTTCTCGCTTATATCTAGGGTCATCCAATCAGTTGTGCTCATTTCTTCGTTTCTTTGCCAAGTCAAAAATAATAGAGATGTTCAGTAAGATAATTCGATTAAGCGTAACTGCTGCAATTTTGGTTTGGTCTGGCTTTCAATTCGCAGATGGTGAAATTGGTAACGGCATTGCCTTGCTGTTTCCTGCAGCCCTTGTTTTATTGACCTATTTCAGAAACGAACGCATTCTTATCTCCCTTTGGCACATGCGTAAGAGTGATGTTGCTAAAGCGGAAAAGATGCTTGGCGGTATTCGTAATCCTGAGAAGAGTTTAATTAAAAGCCAATTGGCTTACTATTATCTTCTCATGGGAATGATCGAGAGCCAACGTAAAGTGGGTAAGGCTGAAACACTATTGAAAAAGGCGCTCAATACAGGATTACGTATGGATCAAGATAAAGCGTTAGCGAAATTGAATTTAGCCGGTATTGCCTTGACTAAAAGACGTAAAAAAGAAGCGCAGATTTTATTGACTGAGGTAAAGCGTTTAGATACCAAAAATGTCCTTGCGGAACAGACCAAATACATCAAGCAACAAATGAAACGCATCTAGGAAAAGGCTTGAACTTATAGGGAATTCAGGTGTTACAAAGACTAAACATTACACCTAATGTACACCCTAGAACGTACTCAACGCCTTCCCATATCTATTGAAGAGGCCTGGAAGTTTTTCCAGTCGCCAGAAAATTTAGCAGTCATTTCACCGGATTCCCTGGGATTTAACATTCTATCTGAAACGCCAGATGAAATGTACCCCGGTTTGTTTATTCACTATAAAGTGAGTCCTCTTTTCGGCATTAAGATGCACTGGACCACAGAGATCACCCATGTCGAAGCGCCAACCTATTTTGTTGATGATCAACGGGTAGGCCCATACAGCATATGGCATCACGAGCACCACTTCAAAGCTATCGAAGGCGGAGTAGAAATGCTTGATCGTGTCAATTACAAAGTTCCCTTTGGGATTCTGGGCAAAATTGCGCACCCCATCATCGTGCGTCCCAAACTGGAGGAAATATTTAATTATCGCGTCCAGAAAACGGAAGAGCTCTTCGGTAAGTGGAAGTAGTTGCATTAGGCATAGATTACGGTAGTAAAACCTCAGGTTTTACGGCGGCAGCAAGCTACTCCTCTACGGGTACAGTACAGGTCTATCAAAGCGCAAAAGGCAAAGATGCCGATGCGTGGCTCCTCAATTTGATCCACGATTTGAAGCCCAAAAATGTTGCGATTGACGCACCGCTAAGCTTGCCAGGTGTCTTCATTGACCCAAGCTCGTTCAACAACTATCACTACAGAGCGTGCGACCGAATTACAGGTGCTATGAGCCCCATGTTTTTAGGTGGGTTAACAGCACGCGCGATGCAATTGTCTGCAAAACTGAAAGCATTAAAAATAGAATCGGTTATTGAGACCTACCCTAAAATGGTTTGTGGTACTCTAGGACTGGATATGACGCGGTATAAAAAAGATAGTGCTTATCTCGAAGAGCTGAATTTTGGAGACTATTTACATAATGCCCAGCTCGAACACGACGTCAAGAACTGGCACCAATGGGATGCTCTAATGGCCCTATTAGCTTGTTTAAAGCATAAAAACGGAACGGCAGAAGCTGTTGGAAATCCTTTAGAAGGAATCATTTATTTTTGAGACATGTCAGAAAAGAAGAGAACATTTAATCCTATTGATCCCGAAAAGATTGCCGAAAATGCAAATCTACTGCCCTATGGCTCCTCCGTTTCAGCACCTGCCTTTCAAGCGGTTGATACACTGAAAAACAAGAGTCTGGATGTAAATGCGATGGAAATGCAGACCGACATGCAGCTGGATCAAATCCGTCAACAGATCGAGTTATTGGCCCAGCAAGCCGGGAAAATTCAAGCTAGAAAAGCGCTGAGCGAACAGATTTATTCGGCGCACATGGGATTCAAGCCGGAAATCAATCATACGTATTACCTCTACAAGAAAGACGAAGAGAGTAACGTTCTCAGCATGATTGCACCTCATGAATGGCGAAACTGTCCTTACGAGTTTTTAAATAAGGTCTTATTATTGGCTGATCATACTTGGGACATTATCGACTAATGCTAGAATACATCGATCACATCGATTCTGCTGCCTCACCGACCCTTGTTTTATTGCACGGATACGGCAGCAATAAAGAAGATCTCTTCGGTCTCCTTCCTTACTTCAAGGACTACAATCTCGTTTGCTTTCAGGCTCCAATCGCAATGGACATGGGCGGCTTTGCATGGTATCCGATTGATTGGAATAACGGTGCTAAAATCATTAACAGCGAAGAAGTAGCCTCGGCGAAGTCGCTCGTATTAGGTGCCATCGAAGACTGGACTGCATCGAATCAAATTACTGGACGAATGGTTATCGGCGGATTTTCCCAAGGCGCCATCCTTTCTACCGCAATTTATGCTAGCGGATATGAAGCTGCTGGATACGTCTTCTTAAGCGGTTATGCACTACCTGAATGGCGCAATCAGCTCGCTTCGTTGGTATCTAACATCCCTGTATTTCAATCGCATGGTACAGAAGACCCCGTAATACCATTTGAATGGGCACACGCTACGTCTGAATTACTGACTACTAATTCAAACTACAATTTCCATGCTTTTACCATGGGACACAGTCTTAATATGCCCTGCATCTCAAAATTGCAGGAATTCTTAAAGAATACCCTCTCTTAGGACATTGATAATTTTCTGACTTGCCTTACCATCACCGTAGGGCATTTTCGTCCCGGGCTTAAACGTGGAAAGAATGTTTCGTGCTATTGGCTCGAGGGGTTCGTTTTGCGAGGGGTCAAAAAGTTTACTTGCCCCCATCTCAATCAATTCGACCCATTCGGTTTCACCTCTCAGGGTAACTGAGGGCTTATCGGAGTAATAGGCTTCCTTCTGAAGTCCTCCACTATCCGTTAATACCAACGATGTTTGCTTCAACGCCCAGAGCATTTCAAGGTAACCTACCGGTGGTGCACTATGAACAGATAAATTCAAACCATATTCTTTTAAGCGAACTGCGGTCGCCGGATGTAATGGCATCCAAACAGGCATGACAGTATCGTTAAACGCATTTAGCTGATCGACGAGAAAAGTCAATCGATCTAGACGGCTGATATTTTCAAATCGGTGCATCGTAGCTAGGGCAAATGGCTTTTGAAAGAATGAAATAGGCCCCATTTTTTCTGTGTGTACAGCACTGGACTGAAACATTTGCAAGGCATCTAGCATCACATCGCCCACCTGTTCAATAACGCGTCCCTTGAAACCTTCACGCCTCAAATTTTCCGTGGCTTGTTGTGTTGGTGTAAATAACCATTTTGCAATATGGTCAGATTCTATTCTGTTGTGTTCTTCAGGCATCTCATCATTATAAGATCGCAGTCCCGCTTCAATATGAACCAGCGGAATCTCACATTCCTGTGCCATGCGCGCTCCAGCCAAAGTTGAATTTGTATCACCATACACAAGTGCAATGTCCGGCTGGATCGCATCAAATAAGGGTTTCAATTCATTCCTCATCCTAGTGAGCATGTCATCTCGCTTGAGATTGCCACAATTTAAAATAGCATAAGGCATTGGCAGGCCCATTTCTTCAAAGAAAACAGTGCTCATACCCGGGTCATAATGCTGTCCTGTGTGAATCACAAACTCCTGATATCCATAAGATTGAAGCGCTTTACTTACCGGAGCACTTTTAATGAATTGGGGACGCGCACCAACAATAGTGATGACCTTCATATTATTGAGAAATTACGGCGACTACCCCATCGCGTAGTTCGTATTTTTCCCCGGTCGTCTCGCATAGAGCAGTTGTACCGTCGTCAAAATTTAATCGTGCACCTGCCCTGCTCACCCAACCTTGTTGTTTGGCAGGTACGCCATACATGAAGGCAAAATCAGGCACCTCGTGGGTCACCACAGCACCAGCTCCTATAAACGCATAGGCACCAATGGTATTTCCACACACTATTGTGGCATTGGCACCAATGGACGCACCTTTTTTAACTACGGTTCTAGCGTAATTTTTTTGCTCAATAAAACTGCGCGGTGCATTGACATTGGTGAAAACCATGGATGGCCCTAGGAAGACATCATCTTCAATCTCTACACCACTGTAGACACTAACGTTATTTTGAATTTTAACTCCTGATCCGATTGTTACTGAATCACCTAGAAATACGTTTTGGCCCAATATGCAATTTGCACCTAGCGAACAATGCGGCATTATGTGCGAAAAATGCCAAACCTTGGAGCCTTGACCTATTTGAACATCGGCATCAACAACAGCTGTTTCATGTACGAAATAATCACCCATAATTAGGAAAAGTAGGTTGTTACGGCAGCCCGTATTGCACGAACTTCGTGTGGTTCGAGCGCCTCGTGCACAGGAATACTAATAACGCAGTTAGATAAACTTTCGCTTACCGATAGTGAAGTTCTCGGTTCAAAGTGTGCGTAAGCGTTCTGTTTATGAAGTGGAATGGGGTAATAGATCATTGTAGTAATACCGCTTTCATTCATAAATGAAGCAAAATCATCACGTTTTTCACTAGGAACGCGAAGCGTAAATTGGTGGTAGGTGTGGTTCGAAAAAGATGCGGTCAAAGGAAGTTTAACTCCTTTGTTCAAAGATGCAAAAGCACTAAAATACTGTCCCGCAATGCCGACTTTGGCGATTAATGCTTGCGGCAAGTAATTCAATTTAACAATGAGTGCTGCTGCATGAATAGGGTCTAATCTCGAATTCACGCCTAATTGATCATGATGGTATTTTTTACTCTGCCCATGACTTGCAATAGATTTTGCTTTTGCTAGCAACGACGCATTCGTGCTGGCAATTGCCCCTCCATCCCCTAGTCCACCCAGGTTCTTCGTGGGAAAAAAGCTAAAGGTCCCAAAGGCCCCAACTGTTCCCGCATGTCTACCAACATACTTACCGGCTGTAAAGGCAGCACCAAATGCTTGAGCGGTGTCCTCCACAATAGGAATTCCTGGCGCACAATTTTCTAATGCTTCTATATCGGCGCATTGACCGTAAAGGTGCACTGCAATTATCGCGGCAGTCTTATCCGAAAGTACTGATTTGACGGAATCCGGATCGATAGTGAAGGTTGATTGGTTGACATCACACCAAACTGCTACGGCCCCTAATATCGCAATAACTTCAGCGCTTGCAGCATAGGTAAAGGCCGGAACAATCACCTCGTCACCCGGCTTAATAGCTAAGGCCATAAGTGCGATTTGAAGTGCATCAGTACCGTTGCCAACGCCTAGTACAGGCGCGCCTAAATAAATCGATGCCTTCGCTTCGAATTCCTGTACGGTAGCTCCACCTGCCTTACCTCCGCTATGTACTACATCAGTACAGCTTTATCCAATTCGCCTTGATAAGGCGCATGGATCTTGGGTAAATCTACCATTGGAATTGGCTTCGACATCGTCTCAGAATTATACTACCAAAATAGGGCCAGATCCACAAGGATAAAAAATTAACTAATAGTCGGCTAGCCAGCGCAATTGAGCCGTTTGATCCCCGTCGACCAATCGTATAAATACAGACCGGCGCCCCGTTATGTGAGTTGTTTTCGATGCGCACCTATGGGTAAATATTCCAATAGAATTTAACACCACCTCGGGGATTAATTACTGAAAGTTCAGCCGCAGTACTTGTTGGTGGAAAGACCAATTCAGCCCATTCATTTCAGGATTTGGGAAGGCTACTAACTGTGGAATGGAATCACAGTCGCGACCAATTCACGTTCTCAGATTTCTTACCTCCCTTTAGTTGGACTTCACAACAATGAACTTGGAGTTGACTCGAGGGTATACAATAAGTAAACCGTGTCTTTTCCAATAGTAATGTGATTGCTGGTATTGACTTTAGAAAAACTGGTGTTATCAGCGTATAAGTGAGTGGTAAAATTGGAGTTATAATTAACATTCCTTTGACACCCATAAAACTACCCGTAATATCAAACAATACCTGCTGATTAAAGGTGTTATGTCCTTGCTGCAATTCCTAGTTTTCTAGACTTTGAAAACTCACTCCTACAATTATTCTCAAGGTATTGCCCGCATTTTGTAAAGTTTATTTGGCCTTTTTTAGCGCCTTTATCCCCAATGAATTGTACGAAAAGTCGCAACAATGTGCATGGATTTTTGCTTGTTGGGATTGCAATCCAACGCTGCCGTTTGAGGAGAAACTGCAAGATTCAGCTGCACCCACTTACCTGGACCGGTGAACAGCTATGGCGTTATTGAAAAATTGATCGCTCAAGAAGATAGTCACCACCTGAAAATGTATGGGCACCGTGGAATTGCCAGTAAATGAATTTGCAGAAAATAACTGCGGTACAGCCGTTGCTCGGCATCCTAAATGTAAATCTTAAATGGTAGTGTTTGCCATATTCAAGCAACTGAATCACGAATTTCCTAGCGCAGGACTTCCACTAAGTGCTGAGATATCCTACTGTACCGCTTGACACTAAAATGGAGGTGTTTTGCTTTTTACCTGTTTTAATAAACTGCGTATTCCAAAGTTGAGAAGTATTTGTCAAACGAAGCGTAGCCAGCGAGCTAAGGGTAACACTACACCTATTGAGTGAAAATTGGTCCAATTCAGCAGGAATTTTAAGCGTCGTTGCTACACTAATAGTTGCATCTTCGATATGAAACACAGCTCCTTTATTCGCTGCAACGTAGGCATAATCACTGAAGCTATATCGGCCGAATCCTTGGGGGTGAAATACGGCATCTGTCTCTAAATGAAGTGCTCCTTGAAATTGAATGGTACCGCTATCTAAAACGATAGAAACTCCTTTTTCCACGATTAAAGAACCTCCACGGCTGATTTCCAATTGGCTTCCGGATGCAATGAACAAAGAACCGCCTTTATGTAGGACAATGGCACTTGTGTTGTTCACCCTAATGGAGGCTTTTCGACCTGGACCCTCCCCGATTTGTAGCGTTCCATAAATGTGTAAGGTATCTGAGGAACAACCGCGCCCTACGAAACAATGCACCTCTTGTTTCGAAGCACTCGTAATAGCCGAATTTACCGAACCAACGGCGCCACTTAAGCCTAACCCTAGAATTCTATTTTTAGGTACGATCACTTCGCTTAAATCACTTTGCGTTGCACCATAATACGCCTCGTGTTGCGCAATATTGAAATCGGTTTTTAAACTATCCCTCACTGTTTGGTCGTAAATGGAAGTCAATTGAGCCAATCCAAAAGCAATAATAGCAGAATCAACAGTGATGTGTGCTTGATTGGATCCGGCATGATCGTGAATCATTCCGGGAGCAATAAAATGGTGAAAAGAAGCCGTCGCAAGGTTGCGCAGTGGATGATGCACCAAGCTGTCGCCTTGGTCTAAAGCACTGAATGAAGGAATAAAGCAATGCGTTGGGCTGTAGATTTTGCTCAGTACGGGCAGCTCAAATGCGGTGGAAGTCTCCGTCCATCCACCCGGTACTTCTTCATAGTTTAAGGGAAATTTATGCTTCGCCACTGTAGATGAACCTGCAGTCATGCGCTGCTTCATTTTAGAAAGTCGTTGATTGGTGCGGTTTTGTCTTTTGGTTATCGCCTTAGTGAGAATGGCTTTTGAAACTCCAGGCACCAAAGGACCTATTGCCGCGATCAATTGGACTTTACGGGCGGAGCATGTCGCAGACCAATTCATTTGAAGCGCCGTTAAGATTTGTCGATACGATGAAGCATGAAACAAATACGTTCCGGAATGATTGTGCCCCACTGCCTCGACCCCAAAGAGTACAAGTGAATCACGGTAGCCTAGCAAATTAAAACTGATGGTATCTGGATGTACTCCAACGGCATGTCGTACGCAGATCTGAGATTTTATTCCGTGCATAAAATAGCGACTGAATGGATCCTGCAATGCACGTGGCATTCCCATATCACTACCATTGACCACTGCGAATCGACGCATTCCTTGGGGCAGCGCTCCAGCCAACTTCAATAACCGTTCATGCGTTTTAAGCGCCGTAGCATCGAGATGTGTTGTGAGTAACTCACGAGCCGCTTCAGAATTCACGACTCTCGTCCAAGGATTCCTTGCCATAGGAACTAAAGGCAATAATTCAGCATAATACCTACTCGCTGCCTGTAATCCTACAGGAATAAAAGCACCACGGTGCGGTACATCAAAAGAACCGTAGCCGACTATTGGGTAGCAACAGCCTGCATTTGCAAGATCATTAATGGCCATTTTAGCAATGAGTCCACCCATAGAAGCACCAATCAGAGTAATCTCCGCAGCTGGGTTCTCTTCATTGATCCATCGCAACGTTCGCAATACATTTACCTCATTCTCTTGAAGTGATAATTTTGCTTCTCGAAAGTCTAGATGCACAATATCAAAACCTCCGGTGGTTAAGGAATCATACAACCAACTTAAAGGATGCATGTGTTGAAAGATTCGATCACCATTTTCGTTAAACACATAGCCACTACTAATGCTCTCATAAGTAAGATTACCGTAGGGCTGAATGGAGGATTCAAAGCCTTCAATAATTAAGACCGGTTTTTCCAACCCCATACCAGGATTGGCGTATTTAATGGTTACCCGTGCACCTTCTATTGGATCTGCAGTTGTTAGACATGATGGAGATGGTAATTGATCCGTAAGCAATACTCTATGGGCCGCAGGTGTATTAAATACAATATTGACTTTTAGCAAGCTCTCAGCAGTTTTCCCATCTTTATAACCACGAATACGGAGTTGTTTCACAGCGTTTTCTCTGTCGGAAGTGGCACATTGATACGAAATGGAAATCAATTGGTTTGTATTTATTTTTCGAAACCCATTTCCGTCGGCGAAGTCAACACGTATACTATCAATGCCGCCTATATTCTCAAACACCTCGCTTTGATCAAGTTTGAAAGTTACAAGTGCCGTATTTGTTTCACTGTAGACAGATGAATGAAGGACAGATCCAATAAAGGTCGTGTCTTGCAATACCGCTTGCTGTGCGAGTTTTATCGGGTCGCCTTGATAAAAAGGATATAGCCCTTGATCATCAACGAAAATATATTCATCTACCACATCGAATTGACCGTGTTGATAATCTAAATATCCTTTAACTAATGAGTTAGAATCTAAGGTGTTAAAGGTTGCCCAAAGCAACATCAGAGGAACATCCACTTTATCGCTGTATTTCCCTTCTAATTTCAAAGTGTCCCAAGGTAAAAGACGCAGGCTGTTTTGTGCACATAATGCATCAGTTGAATCTCGTAATTGACTATGATACAGATCCATATAGACATACTGTAAACGCTCGATATTGGCACTTCTGCCAGGCACTTCTCCGTTGTGAAAATGAGGGTCTAAAGGAGTCTCATGCGTAAATAAATGCACTGAACTTGCATCGTGTAATAATCCCGTGGGGAATAATTGCGTGGGCAGTTTCGCATAGATCCAATCCAAAGAATCTTGCAATTGAGCATTAACCTTAAAAGGAAGATGGATACAAATGATCCAAAAAAGTAAACGTAGTAGTATTGCTTTCATAGCGTGCGATATTTGAGGTTTCTATTCAAATTGGCACGTGAAATCGTGAAAGTCAATTTTTGTTTAGAACTAAAAATTGCGAACAAAAAAAGCCCCAAATCCTCAAGGATTGGGGGCTTTTGAAATTTTGCTTTGCGGTAGCTTACATCGCGGCGTCAAGCTTCGCGGCAAGTACTTGCTTGCTTGTTGCTCCTACTTGCTTATCTACGATCTCACCGTTTTTGAATACCAAAAGCGTTGGGATGTTACGTACACCAAACTGCTGCGCAACGGCACCGTCGGTATCTACGTTTAATTTTCCTACAACGGCTTTGCCTTCATAATCACCTGCCAATTCATCAACAACTGGTCCAACCATGCGGCAAGGGCCACACCATTCTGCCCAGAAGTCAACCAATACAGGCTTATCTGATTTCATTACAACTTCTTCAAAGTTTGCTTCTGTTATTTCGAGTGCCATAAAAAATGTATTTCGTTTTCTTAATTCAAAAGTAGGACCAATTTAGCCTTGTAACCTATAGGCTCCACCTATGAGGTCATTGATGTTATCCACACGAAAAGAGCCCATGCTGTTAAAAACCCCTATTGTACCAGCACCAACTGGGCTTTACCGTCCTTACGAACGATGTATGAGCCACGCGGCCAATCGGAGATATCGAGCATGCCACCAACCGGCACAGTGCCCTCAAAACATACGCTACCCCGTACATCCATGATTTGAATAGACCGATCTGGACCAGTAGCTTTGAGTTCGAGCGTATTTGTTGCTGGATTTGGGAAACACTTCCATGATGCACTCGCGCGCTCATTCGCCCCTATATGTAGGGCTAAACCAAAAGCATAACCTCCAAAATATCCTTTCGCCGTGGTATCTAGACGTATCCAACGCTCTGGAAAAGTACTGGCTATATCAAACGGTAAAAGGGAATCGCCTTCAAAATACAATTGGGTTACTAAAGTATCTGTAAACCAAGTATCTGCGAGATAACTTTTAATGTGAATATGCGAAGGACGAAAGGGATAAATGCCCGGCAATTCTGTGTGAAAGACCGTAGACTTCCCGGTGAGTTCCAATTTTCCTCGATAGGCGAAATCATTCGGATTCCCGTCTACATTACTGTATTCCCCTTGTCCGTTTGCATGCCATAACTCCACCATGTAAGTGCTAGAAAGTGTATCTAAATCAAGCGTATCACAATTTGAGGATACGAAGAACGTCAACTGCAATGCCCGAGCAGTATCCTTTATTCCAGGAGCCAGTGTGTCATTAGTTATGAGTGGTGCATTCTCGATGAAGTAGGGACCCAATTGATCCGCGGTAGTCACACAATTCACTTGCGCTATTGCAGGGACAGCAACTAAAACGAATATGTACGAAATCCACTTTTTCATTTAACTAATCACTTTTGGCTGTAAATGGTCGTGTTGTTCTAAAACCTGAAGTAAATCCTTCGCAATAGTCACTTTAAATTCTTTAACCGGAAGTTTAATGTCCAATTTTTCCTCGAGGTCGATTACGTGCAACTTCACACGTTTTTTACCTGGATGAAGCGACAAAAGCTCATGAAGTTCGTCTACTAAGGGCGTTGTTAACTGCTGCAGGTCCAATTTAATTTCAAGACTTTTACTGCTTTCCTCCAACACTTCCGAAAGCAAACGCACCTCTGCAACATCAACGCTCAAACGCTCAATAAAGCCCTCCCCTTGCCGTTGATTAAACTTTCTGCCGCGCGCCTTGATGTAAAGCAATTGCTCATTATCAAAAAAGTGTCGGAATTTGAGGTAATCTTCACCAAAGAGTTTGAATTCATAATCTCCTTGAAAATCCTCAAGTCGGAAGATGCCCCAACCTTTGCCCATTTTTGAAATTCGATGTTGGGCATCAGTCACTATACCCGCAACCGTTACCTCTCGTCCCAAAATACTCTCGACGTGATTCAATCGACTCAAAGTAGCGTTACAGAAATATTTAATCTCTGTTCTGTAATCATCGAGCGGATGCGAACTGAGGTACATTCCATTGATTTCTTTCTCTTTTTTCAGGGCAACGATAGATGGCCATTCAGGAACATCGGGCATAGTAGGCGGTGGAAGCTCCTCACCAGAGCCTTCACCAAATAATGAGGCCTGTGCACTTTCTGCATCGTTTTTTTTGCCTTGAACATATTTGATGGCTTTTTCAACAAAACTGCGCCCGCCTTCCTCCTCTGAGAAGTACATCGCACGGTGTGTGCCCTCGAAATCATCCATAGCACCACCAAGAATGAGACATTCAATGGTTTTTCTGTTGGCTTGGCGGAGGTCGATACGCTGAAGGAGATCAAAGAGGTTTTTGAATTGGCCATCCGCTTCGCGTTGCGCAATAATTTCTCGAACCGCATTTTCGCCAACACCTTTCATACCGCCCATTCCGAATCGAACGGCACCTTTTGTATTCACGGAGAACCGCAATAAACTTTCATTCACAGATGGACCTAAGACGGGTACACCAATGCGCCGACATTCTTCCATAAAGAACGTAACCGTCTTCAAATCCGACATGTTGTTTGACAAGACAGAGGCCATAAATTCAGCCGGATAGTGTGCTTTCAGATAGGCGGTTTGATAGGCAACCCAAGCATAACAAGTAGAATGCGATTTGTTAAAGGCATAGGAAGCGAAGGCTTCCCAATCCTTCCAGACTTTTTCAAGGACGTCTCTGTTGTGACCACGCTCCTCTCCGCCGTCTAAGAACATGGGCTTTAACTTATCAATAATGTACTTCTGCTTCTTTCCCATACCCTTACGAAGCATATCGGCTTGACCTTTTGAAAAACCAGCCAATTCCTGCGACAACAGCATCACTTGCTCCTGGTATACGGTAATTCCATAAGTCTCCTTAAGCTTACCCTCCATGGCATCTAGATCGTAAACGATTTCCTTTCGGCCGTGTTTTCGATCAATGAACTCCGGTATATATTCCAATGGCCCTGGACGATACAATGCGTTCATTGCAATGAGATCCGCAAATTCCGTAGGCTTCAGCTCTTTGAGGTATTTTTGCATTCCAGCACTTTCATACTGGAAAATCCCTACAGTCTCTCCACGCTGAAACAGTTCGAAGGTTTTGAGGTCATCTAGAGGGAAACTGTCCGGGTCTAAATCTATGTCATGGCGCTGTTTAACCAAACGACACGCCTCCTTAATAATGGTCAGCGTACGAAGGCCTAAGAAGTCCATTTTTAGCAATCCCGCATCTTCCACCACGGAATTATCGAATTGGGTACACCACATTTCCGAATCCTTCGCGCGAGCCACCGGAACCAATTCTCGAATATCACTAGGCGTAATGATCACCCCACAGGCATGAATGCCCGTATTTCGCACAGAACCTTCTAAAACGCGTGCCTGATTGATAGTCATGGCCTCAAGCGAATCACCTTCTGACAGCGCTTTGAGTTGTTGAACCAAAGCGGCATCTTCGGACCCGAATTTGCTTCTTAATTCCTTGTCGTCCAATTCCCAAAGCTTTTTGAGCTTAGTCATATCCGGGATGAGCTTCGCTATACGATCGGTATCCGGCAAGGGCAATTCCAACACCCTTCCTGCATCACGAATAGAGCTCTTTGCCGCCATCGTACCATAGGTGATGATTTGAGCCACCTGGGAAGAGCCATATTTATCAATAACGTACTGAATGACCTTATCACGACCTTCATCGTCAAAATCAATATCAATATCCGGAAGAGATACACGTTCGGGGTTCAAGAAACGCTCGAACAGCAGATCGTATTTAATGGGGTCTACATTTGTAATTCCCGTACAATAGGCCACCGCTGATCCGGCTGCTGACCCACGCCCGGGGCCCACACTGACCCCCATTTGGCGCGCAGCTTCACAAAAATCTTGTACAATCAAGAAATACCCGGGATAGCCCGTGCGTGCGATCGTTTCAAGTTCAAAATCCAAGCGTTCGGTGATTTCCGATGTTAAGTCGTCATAACGCGTTTTTGCTCCTTCGTAAGTCAAATGTCGTAGGTAGGCGTTTTCTCCACGCTGTCCTCCATCAATGGTATCTTGAGGATCCTGGAATTGCTCGGGAATATCAAATTCAGGCAGCAATACATCGCGCTCCAAAGGATACAATTCTACTTTATCTAAGAGCTCTTTTGTAGTATTTAAAGCTTCAGGCATGTCCGAAAACAGCTCCACCATTTCCTCCTTGCTCTTGAAGTAAAATTCTTGGTTTGGGAAGCCATAGCGGAAACCACGACCACGACCAATAGGCGTACTTTTTTGCGCACCCTCTTTAACGCAAAGCAGAATATCGTGCGCCTCAGCATTTTCCTGAGTCAAATAGAACGTATTGTTCGCCGCAATATATTTTATACCGTATTCTTTGGCATACTTTAATAATTGAAGGTTGATGTGGTCCTCTTCTTCGAGGCCGTGTCGATTCAATTCTAGGTAGAAATCCTCGCCAAACTGCTCAAGCCACCATTCCAAGGCTTCTCGAGCCTGCGACTCACCCACGTTCAAATATAAATGTTGGATTTCCCCGCGCAAACCACCGCTTAAGACGATCAAATCATCCTTATGTTCAAGCAGGTAAGCCTTATCAATTCTAGGCACATAATAATAGCCATTCAGCATGCCTTCGCTACTGAGCTTAGCAAGATTATGATACCCATTTTTATTCTTTGCGAGTACCACAATCTGGTACCCGTCATCTTTCTTACTGCGGTCTAGACGGTCTTCACAAACAAAAAATTCGCAACCAATAACCCCAACGAAGGCGGGTATTCTTGGAGCGGCTCGCTCAATTCACCTACTTTACCTTTTGATTGTGATCATAAGCTTCGCGATTTCCAGGCACACTCATCACCGCTCGGTTAAAGTGGAAGGCGCCCATAATGTTACCTAAATCCGTTAGTGCTACACCTGCATGGCCATTGTCGACTGCCGCCCTTACCAATTCGCTAACCACGGTCGTTGCTTGAAGAATAGAAAACTGACTGTGGTTGTGTAAGTGCGCAAAATCAACATCTGCAGCATGAAGGTCCGACGCGGCAGTGACTTCAGAGGCTTCATCACCTGCTAATCCTTTTGACCGCTTTTTTCGCGCCTCGTCCACAGCCAATCCTATGGCCGCTATGGGTGCCGTATTAGCAGCATAGAATCCATCGAGAAAGCCCGCTGGTTTACCCATTGCCTCAGGTGAAATGACCTTCAGACGAAGTAATTCTAAAAAGACACGTGCGGTAGCTTCCACATCAAAGGCAGCGTTATGTGCTTCGGCGAATCCTTCACCAAACAAATGAAGGTGCAATTCTTCAAGTTTTGGAAGTTTAAATCGCCCTCCGCGTCCACCGGGCAATTCACATAATTTAGCCGTCGTTTCCGTACACGAGTCCAACGTTTTTTTTGCATCTAACGGATTTGCGCCCTGTCCCCTATAATATTCACAGCCGGTAACATTCAGATCGAAATTAACATTGTGACCTACAAGGTATTCGCACTTTTCAAGAGCCAATTCAAATTCTGCAAGAACATCTGTTAGCGGCCTGCCCTCGCTCTTCGCTCGTTCAGTAGAAATACCGTGCACTTTCGTAGCATTAAACGGTATATCAAAGCCGTCGGGATAGATAATATGATCCTGAACCTCTACCAATGCACCATTGACATCGTGGATTTGCCAAGCCAACTGAACCACACGTGGCCAGTTGTCTAAATCCGTGATAGGGGCATTCCAATCCTTAGGAAAACCGGTAGTTTCAGTATCAAATATTAAAAACATAGAGGCGTAGCGTCGCTATTGAGGTATTCTCAAAGCTACTAAAACTATGCCCCTTCTTTAAGGAGTGTGAATAACTATTGACTACTTATTAAAAGATTGAAAAATAACGGATTACGTATTTTTAACTGGATAAAAAGGATGCGGATCTTGAGGCAAAGAAGCGAAGGGATGTGCTTCAGAATCTAGAGCACTTAGTAGAGATTCGCGCATGCCGTGAACGATACTAATGGCCGGTTGCGCATCGCGTTCTGTAAAGCCATTTTCATTTAATATGTGCGCATAAGAACGCGAATGCAATTCAGTAAAGCCTTCTGTAAAGTCGAAAGACCATTGGTCAAAGCGTAAACTGCGGTGAATCCGCCCTCCACTTTGCACGACGTTTTCAGGCAAGGTTGCCGCGTTAATACTTAAGAACCAGCGCACCTTCGCATTTTTAAAGAACAATACGCCCGAAGCACGGTCGTGCGAGCGGACATGGACTTTTTGCTCCACTAATGGTCCGAAAATCCAATGCAACATGTCAAAGAAATGAACACCAATATTTGTGGCTATTCCACCACTCTTCTCTTCATCACCTTTCCATGAAGCGTAATACCAATTCCCGCGCGAAGTGATGTAGGTCAACTCTACGTCAAAGATGTGATTCGGGTCCGATTTTAATTGGTCTTCTACTTGCTTTTTTAATGCAATCACTCGTTCATGTAAACGCAGCTGCAGTATCGTATATACCTTTTTATCAGTACTTTGACTAACCGAACTTAAACCATCAATATTCCATGGTCTAAGCGTAAGCGGCTTCTCACAAATACAATGCGCATTCATGCGAAGCGCATAGCGAATGTGACTATCGTGTAAGTAGTTTGGCGAACAAACACTAATGTAATCAACCCCCTGTCCACGCTCTGAAAGTTTATTCAAATGCCGATCGAATCGCTCGAATTCCGTAAAGAATGCTGCAGAAGGGAAATAGGCATCTAGATGTCCCACGCTATCGCTAGGATCGTAGGCCGCGACCAAAACACCACCCACATCTTTTATTGCTTTCAGATGTCTTGGAGCAATATAACCTGCTGCTCCTATCAGCGCGAAACGCTTCATTTATCCTATTCTTTGATCGTACGTAGATCCCATGGATGGGTTATCTCCCATTAAGCGGGCCATCATTTGCTTTTTCACGATGTTGAAAATCACCATGTGCACATCCTCTGTGACTTCCATATCCATAACGGGCGCATGAACATTGATGGTTGCGATTTGAGCTATTTTTCCGCCTTTAAAACCGCTCAAGGCGACTGTGGTAGCACCTTTTTCATTTGCGTATTCCAACGCTGTTACGACGTTTTTACTGTTCCCAGATCCACTAATACCGATGACTAGATCATGCGGTTGTAAGAAATTTTTCAGCGGTTCTACGAAGATACTCTCCCAGCCTATGTCGTTTGCAATGGCCATCATAGAGGGAAGGTTGTCGTTTAAACAAATCATCTTGAATCGTTTATCTAAACCATAGCTCGCTCCTTTTAAGAAATCGCCGGCTGCATGCGAAGCCGAAGCCCCGGAACCACCATTTCCCATAGTATAGATGTTGCCCCCATTTTCGTAGGTGGTATGAAAGGCATCGACCAATTGGTCCAAACTGTTGGAGTCTAGAGCGTCGAGCGTTGTTTTTACGAGGTCGATATATTCTTGTGCGCGCATGTCTTGTAATAATTACGAATTGGCCACTAAAATAACTGAATTATTTGCGCCATCGTATAAATCCTACCACACTCATTGCAGAATATATGACCATAAGCGCGGCGTAGACCCAAAGTCCTTTCACTCCATAAAGAATCACGGAAGCGATATTCAAAGGAATCCAATAATGGAAGGCAGTACGAATTCTTTTAGCCTCTTGCCAAGTCGCCCACAATCCAAAGACAGTGGTAAACGCATCGAAATATGCATACGACACACCAGGCAACGTATTTAGCGCGTAACCTAATAACAGCGCGATAGGAATTCCGAGCAAAGCCAAGAATTGAAGTTTTGGTGGCAGCGAAATCAGCTCGATACCCTCACTAGAGGATCCTGCATACCATTGCCTCCAACCGTAAAAGCCCATGAGAACGTACACAAAATAAAGTCCACTTTCCGCATAGAGGCCGGCGCGAAGGAATAATGCCACGGAAAGTACAGCGGAAAGTGTTCCAAAGGGCCACGCCCAAACCTTCCGTTCGATTAAGCCGTATATGAACAGCAATCCGAGAAGCGTCGCACTCCATTCTAAAAGTATATCTATATGCATAAAAAAACCCCGAGCTTTCGGCTCGGGGCTAATTTAAAAGGAATCTGCGAGGATTAGACCAATTCCTGTACCAAGTCCGCTGCCTCTTGCAAAGCAATCGCACTGTGTACTTCGAGTCCACTCTCATCAATTAATTTTTTCGCTTCTACCGCATTCGTTCCTTGGAGGCGAACAATGATAGGTACATTGATAGTGCCCATGTTTTTATAGGCATCAACAACTCCTTGAGCAACACGATCACAACGTACGATACCCCCGAAAATGTTTACTAAAATGGCTTTAACGTTTTCATCGCGAAGAATAATACGGAATGCTTGCTCTACACGAGCTGCATCCGCCGTACCTCCTACATCAAGGAAGTTTGCCGGATTTCCGCCAGCCATTTTGATAATGTCCATGGTAGCCATCGCAAGACCTGCGCCATTTACCATACAACCGACATTACCGTCAAGCTTCACAAAGTTTAATCCGGCTTCGCCAGCTTCCACTTCTGTTGCATCTTCCTCTCTGGTATCGCGCATTTCTGCGATGTCTTTATGACGGTACAAAGCATTATCATCAATAGTAACCTTAGCATCAACGGCTAAAATCTTATCATCAGATGTTTTTAATACCGGATTGATCTCGAACAAAGAGGCATCTGCGCCTTCATATGCACGGTACAATGCAGTTACAAATTTCGTCATGTCCTTGAAGGCAGCACCGCTCAAACCTAAGTTAAATGCGATTTTACGTGCTTGAAACCCTGCAAGACCTACTGTGGGATCGATTTCTTCGGTAAAAATCAAATGTGGTGTCTCTTCTGCCACGGTTTCGATGTCCATACCTCCTTCTGTAGAGTACATGATCATGTTGCGACCGGTAGCGCGGTTAAGCAAAACCGACATATAGAATTCTGAAGTTTCACTCTCACCAGGATAATATACATCCTCAGCCACCAATACCTGATGTACCTTTTTTCCTTCTGCCGAAGTTTGCGGGGTAACCAATTGCATGCCGATAATGCTATTCGCTACTTCCTCCACCTTATCAATGCCTTTTGCAAGTTTCACACCGCCGCCTTTTCCGCGACCACCAGCGTGAACTTGTGCCTTGACAACGTACCAAGAGGTACCGGTTTCTTCAGTAAGTTGTTTCGCTACTTCAACAGCTTCTGCTGGCGTTTGAGCCACTTTTCCGCGTTGAATACGTACGCCGTAACCGGCTAAAATTTCTTTTCCTTGATATTCGTGGAGGTTCATAGTGTTCCTTGATTTGCCTACAAATTTAGGGTACAACCTTTGAACGATGAACCTTTTTAACCGGTAAAGTTGTTAAATCAATTTATCCAATCGATTGCCGATATTTGCGCATGCCCAAAACCTACCAAACACTCCTTCTGGCATTTTTATCCTGTAGCCTCTATGCACAGCAGTTGCCAAAATCAGCATTTATTCCCGCTTTGCCTGATGACGGCATGCATATCGACGGCGCGTTAACGGAGTCACAGTGGAACTCCGCGGCGAAATTGGCCCCTTTAGGATGCTATTTTCCCGAGCCTTCCGCCACTCCGGATGGAATTTCAGATGATGTTCGATTATTTTACACGGAAAAAGGACTCTACATATCCTTTGAGTTTATAGATGATACTGCACCAATATTGAGTCAATTAACTCCAAGAGATCGGGTCAACGCGAACACGGACTGGGCGCAAATTATCATCAACCCGTTCAACGATGGGTCAAATGATTTTAACTTTTACCTCAGTGCTGCTGGTGTTCAAGGCGATTCTCGTGCAACAAATGACGACGACGAAGATGGAAGTTGGAATGCGGTTTGGTACAGTGCCGTAGTAAAAACGGAACATGCGTGGAAGGCAGAAATGTTTATTCCCTACCGTGTATTGCGCATGCCGGAGACAAAGGAGGACGAAGATCCGAAGCCTTGGGGGTTCAATATTAAACGATCCATTCGCAGTACGCGTACCTTATACAGCTGGAACCCCATAGATAGAAATTTTGATAACGAATCCCTCCAAAGCGGTGTATTAGAAGGTATACGCGTCGTGAATCCACCTAAACGCATTAGCTTAAGGCCCAATTTTACAGGTTCTGTTCTGCGCAACAGCGCAGGCAATACGACCAGTACAGGAGCAGCTGGAGCAGATATTAAAATCGGACTCAACAAGAGTTTTACACTGGACATGACGCTGCTCCCTGATTTTTCTCAAGTAGCTTATGATGAACAATTTGTAAACTTCGAAGCTTTCGAACAACGGTTCGATGAAAACCGACAATTCTTTACTGAGGGTGTCAACCTCTTTAATAAAGCCGGACTTTTCTACAGCAGGCGTATAGGTGGTAATCCCAAGAACTTTACGAATGCTAATCTGGGTGATCTCGATAATACGACGCAGAGTTTTACTCGAATGTTAAATGCAACGAAAGTCTCTGGAACTACCGATAGGAATCTTAGTATCGGGCTGCTCAATGCATTGACGGCAAATAATTATGCGCTTGGTAAAGATTCCACCGGTGCCACTGTCGAGATACTCACAGAACCGATGACCAATTATAATGTCTTCGCTATGGACCAGCGCATTGGCTCCAATAACTCCATTGGGTTGATCAATACCCACGTGCTTCGATCCAACACAACCGGTGCGACCCGAGATGCGCGTGTTTCTGCCGTGACGGCGAATCTCAACCTATTCAATAACAGCCATTTTTTCAATGCTACTGCCGCTCAAAGCAGCGTATACGATATGGAAAATCCCTATACCGGTGTCGCTGGCGGCTGGGAAATGGGAAAACAGACGGGCGCGTGGCGCTGGGAGCACGAATTGGACCTGGTCACCCCGAATTTCGATCCCAATGACTTAGGGTTCCAACGCAGAGGGAATAAGATTCATCAAGACTTTTCATTCAGTCACCAACTGCTTGCACCCAATGACCGATTCCTGCGCAGAAGAAACCGTGTGACCTTGCAGTACCGCCAGTTGTTTGAGCCTCAACGGTTCGAGAGAGTGCACATAGAATACAACTATTTCGCATTAACTAAGCGCTTCTTAGCCTTTGGTTATAATCTCGAAGCGCGACCTGAAGAATACGACTTTTACGACCCTCGTGTTTGGGGCAGATACCGCATCAATCCTGCATCATTTTGGCACAACGCATGGGTAAGTTCAGATTTCAGAAAACCTTTTGCCTATGAATTACGAGGCGGGCAATGGCGCTGGGCCGATTGGGGGGCTCGAGGTTACTATGGCTCTTCCCTATTGATTTTCAGAGTGAACGACCAATTCAATTTCAGAACTGAAATCTCCATGGGCAACCACCGGAACGTTGGCTGGGCGCAAACCGTCTCCACCGACAGCATTGGAATGGCGATGCGAGAGCGCAAAGAATTTACCCAAAGCCTGGAAGGTCAATATTTGTTTGGCCCCAATTCCTACCTCACCGTAAATGCACGACATGCCTGGAATAGAATAGACTCGCAAGAACTTTTTCACCTTACCCCTGAGGGTGGCTTAACGCCTTCTTCGGCCTATACCGATCAAGATTTACGCATCAACATCTTCAATGTCGACTTTAAATACGTCTGGTGGATGGCACCCGGACGTGAACTCAACCTGTTGTACCGCGCGTCATTTGCCAGGGCAGACGACGCAATTGCACTGAATTATTGGAACAACATGAAGGACATCAGCCAAACGGGAACGGATCAGGTCGTTTCGATACGCCTCGTATACTTCTTAGATTATGCCGAGTTACTGAAATAGTCTAATTTGCAACTTATGATCGCGCTAAAAGGAATAAAGAAATCGTACGGAACCACAGCGGTGCTTCGCGGCATTGATGCAACCATTGCAACCGGTGACTTTGTGAGCATTGTCGGTCCTTCTGGAGCGGGTAAAAGCACATTGCTTCACCTCATAGCAGGATTGGACGCTGCCACTGAGGGTACTATAGATTTCGAAGGTCGCGCCCTTCAAGATTTAGATAAATCGGCGCTAAATCAGATGCGCAACGAAAAGATTGGCTTAGTCTTTCAATTTCACAACCTACTCCCCGAGCTTACCGCATTAGAAAATGTGCTCCTCCCACGGTGGATCGGTAAAAAAATGGACGACACGGCTGAAAAAGATGCGCTAGAGAAATTGACTTTTTTAGGCATTGCCGATCGAGCGCACCATCTACCCAATGAATTGAGCGGTGGCGAGCAGCAACGCGTTGCCATTGCGCGTGCGCTCATCAACAACCCAAGTATTTTACTCGCGGACGAGCCCACAGGAAATCTGGACAGTGCAAATGCGAACGCCGTTCATGAATTATTGGTCCAATTAAACGAAGAATTTGGTCAGACCGTTGTCGTTGTTACCCATAATGATCAGCTCGCTGCACTGGGTAAAAAACAATGGGTCATGACCGACGGTCTACTTACGGCTTAATTCCTGGAACCTTTATGCAGCAGTTAGCGCGCGAAGAATTGGCCCAATTTTTAAAGGAAAAGGCCGATCAGTACGCCAAATTCAGTTTCGTTCAAGACGATCCTATTCAGATCCCTCATTCCTTCACTACTGCTGAAGATATTGAGATCAGTGGTCTTATAGCGGCAACACTTTCTTGGGGGAACCGAAAAACCATCATCGCGAAAAGCAACGACCTAATGGACCGTATGGACCGTTCACCGGCAGAATTTATTCGCGGTGCGAGCGAGTCCGACCTGGAGACTTTTAATGGGTTTGTGCACCGTACGTTTCAATCTGAAGATATCAAAGGACTCGCTCGCAGCCTCAGAATGCTCTACCAAGAGCACGAAAGTTTAGGGGGCTTTTTTAAGGCTAATGTGCGCGAAGGAGCCACGCATCTGGGCCACAGTTTTCAAGAATTCAAAGGGTATTTGTTAGCTAACGGACTCCCCTTACGCGCAGGCAAACACTTTGGCGATCCAAGCAAGGGCAGCGCCTGTAAGCGATTAATCATGTTTACTCGTTGGATGGTTCGAACGAATAAAGAAGGTATAGATTTTGGGCTCTGGGATATCGATCCAGCCCTCTTATCCTTACCCTTGGACGTGCATAGCGGCCGCGTCGCGCGGAGTTTAGGACTATTGAAAAGGAAACAAAACGACTGGAAAGCCGTGGTAGAATTGGACCAATCCATTCGAGCCATTGAACCCGAAGACCCAGCGCGTTTAGATTATGCACTTTTCGGTCTTGGCGTTTACGAAGGTTGGAAGTAAGTTAAAGTGCCATCAGGCCCTCAATCTTTATCGCCTTTTTATAGCGATCTATAATGCTGTCTACATCGAGCATCATTTCTTTAGCGCTTACTGAAACAAATTTACCCGTCTTTGAAGGACGCAGTTCTATTTGTGCCACTTTAGCATCAAAGAGCGCCTCGACTTCTGCGATCTTTTGATTATCCGCCGGAACGATGAACTTGAACAGAAATACTGCAGGCCAATTGCGTTCTTCCAGCTGCGTCCGTAAACCTTCATAAGGGTCCTTACTCATGATATTCTCAGATTAGAGCGACAAAAGTACATCATCTTCCAAAGACCATGAACGTAAAAACTGTTGAGAAGCAATGAGGTCAGGATGCAAATAGCGGTCCTCATCAATCACAGGGACCAATTCCTGAAAGGACGCTATAAAACTTTGCATCTCCTCACTTACATCGGCTTTACGAAGATGCAGTGCCTGCGATGCGTTGAGAAGTTCAATACCCAAAATTTGGTACAAATTATCCACCACTTTGACCAATTTTGTTGCGGCATTCGCCCCCATGCTTACGTGGTCCTCCTGCCCGTTCGAACTTTCAATGCTATCTGCAGAAGCTGGCGTACAGTATTGCTTGTTCTGGCTGACGATACCTGCAGCCGTGTATTGCGCAATCATTAGTCCACTGTTTAGACCCGGATTTGGCGTTAGAAAAGGGGGTAAACCTCGCCTACCCGAAATGAGCTGATAGGTACGACGTTCTGAAATAGAGCCCAGTTCGTGCAGGGCCAATGCCATATAATCAAGAACCAGGGCTAGAGGCTGACCGTGAAAATTCCCGGCGCTCACCACGGCATCCTCTTCTTCCAAGACTACAGGATTGTCCGTAGCAGAATTGACTTCCGTTTCGATCACTTCCATCGCATGCCATAAGGCGTTTTTAGATGCTCCGTGTACCTGCGGCATGCAACGAAAACTGTAAGGATCCTGCACATGAACTTTCTCCTTGTGCATGATGGGCGCCTCATTCAACCATTGAAACAAACGCTTGGCGGTTAAAACCTGACCTCTTTGGGGGCGAGTCGCGTGGACACCTTGAGAAAAGGCCTCTATTCTACCGTCGTGCGCTGCTGTTGATAGGGCACCTATAAAGTCAGAGAAGTAATCTAGTCTGCGTGCATGCAGCGTCGCGTAGATTCCATGCGCAGACATGAATTGGGTACCGTTTAATAGCGCGAGCCCCTCTTTTGAAGCCAAAGTATGTGTTGCCCAGGCTTTGGGGCCTAATTGGTCTAAAACCTTTTGCGTTTCTCCAATTTCTCCCTTAAACCAAAGGCTTCCTTCGCCTAATAAGGGAAGACTCATGTGCGCCAGTGGCGCTAAATCTCCACTAGCGCCTAGGGAACCTTGCGCATAAATAACCGGCAGCGCGCCGCTATTGTAAAGCTGAACGAGACTTTCACAAACCTCAATTCGAATCCCGCTGACACCTACAGCAAAGCTCTTCAATTTCAAAGCGATGATTAATCGGATGATCGCTTGATCCACATGTTCACCCGTACCGCACGCATGCGACCGCACAAGGTTGGTTTGCAACCTGCCCAAATCTTCAGCACCCACTTCAATAGAACACAAACTCCCGAAGCCGGTGTTCACTCCATATATAGGCGCAATGCTGCGCGCTGATTTTTCTTCGAGGAATTTACGTGATGCCGTAATGTTCTTTCGAGCCGTTTCAGAAAGAGCGATTTCTACAGAACCGTCAGCAATGGACTGATAGTCAATATAAGATAATGGCGCGGTTCCTATTTCTAGTCGTTTCATGTGCTGTGATTAAGGAACCCCAAAATACGCCACAACGTCTTTAATACCGCACAACTGCGAACCTTGATGCCAGAATTGGGTTTAGAATCTTAGAAGAAGTAACTATGAAACACTATGTAATCGTTGGCGGTAGCAAAGGTATCGGCAAAGCAACGGCAGAACTACTGGCCGCAGATGGACACCAAATCACTGTTTTTAGCAGAACACCTTATGAAGGACCTGCCCATACTATTGAGTGGGAGGAATTCGATGTACTGACCGACTCATGGGACGACATCATGCCTGAAAATATTGATGGACTCATGTACAGTGTAGGATCCATCAACCTAAAACCTTTTAGGGGCTTAAAACCAGAAGTTTTCGAAGCAGATTTTCAACTTCAAGTGATGGGAGCAATCAAAGCTTTACAGGCAGCTCAAAAGAACTTTAACAAAGACAGTATTGCCGCGTGTGTATTGTTCTCAACCGTCGCCGTGCAGCGCGGAATGCCGTTTCACGCCACAGTGAGCACCTCTAAAGGAGCAATAGAAGGCTTGACACGCGCCATTGCATCAGAGTGGGCGCCGAAAGCGCGCATCAACTGTATAGCGCCAAGCCTTACAGATACCCCCCTAGCTTCAAAACTGCTCAGTACGACGGAAAAGAAGGAGGCCATAGGTGCGAATAATCCAATGAAGCGCGTAGGTGAAGTGGGCGATATTGCAGAAATGGCAGCATTCTTATTAGGCGATAAAAGCAGCTGGATGACGGGTCAAATCGTTCATATCGACGGCGGACAGAGCGTTCTCTAAACATGTGGAAGGAATCGTTTTCAGCTGTAGCATTAGACGGTCTTCAACGCAGAGAACGTACCGGATTAATGAACGCTATTTCTGGTATACGCACCGCATTTCTGGCCATATCAGGAACAGAGGGTAACTGGAATGCAGGAGTCTTTACCAATGTGACGCATGTAGGAGCAAATCCAGCGTGCATGAGTATCTTATTTCGTCCAGATAATGGCAATAGACATTCCTACACCAATTATAGAACAAACAAACGGATCACACTGGTGGCACTTCCAGAGGCTGAGACCCAGCGTTTGCACGATTGCAGTGCTTCTTATGATGAGGGTATTTTTGAATGGGAACATTTGGGCGGGCGTTGTGAACAGCTCACTGACTGGACACATCCCATACCCACTGCTGCATTGTGGGCGGTAGAATTGGAATTTGACGAGCATTTTAAACTGAAGAACGATTGTATCTACACTGTAGGACGTGTTCAAAAGGTGGGATTAGGTAAGGCCCTACATCGTAAAGACGGAACATTACATTTCGATGCTCCCCCCCTGCTAGCGCTGGGTCTTCAGCATTATTTTATACCCGAATCGGTTGCGCATCTTCCCTTTCCTGAAGTAAAACCAACAAAAAATGGCGACTAAACCAACCATTCATATTGTTTGGTTTAAACGCGATTTTAGATGGCACGACCACGCTCCTATTCGAAGCGCATTAGCCGCAGGGGAACGCGTACTTTTTGCAGCGCTTTACGAACCTTTGCTATGGAGCGAAAAACCATATGATCCGCGGCATGAACGCTTTATATGGGATTCCATTAAAGACCTGAATGAAGTTGCAGGTAAAGAAGTAGTTCACTTTCTAAACGTAGAGGCACTAGATTTTTTTAAACGCTGCCTAGCTACCTTTAACATTAAGGCTGTTTACAGTCACCGCGAAACGGGTATCGGTAAGACCTTCGCCAGAGATAAGGCCGTAAAGTCGCTCCTAGATGCTCATGATGTTTCTTGGAATGAATGGGATTACGGCGGTGTTAAAAGGGGCCTAAAACACCGTAAAAACTGGCTTAAAGACTGGTACGACTATGTGGATATTGCACCGCTACGTACGGATTTAGATGCCGTAGGACTTCAAGCCCTTTCCAATCCCTTTGATTCGTGGAAGCATAACCCTAGTTTCGAAGCCCATCCATACCTACAAAAAGGTGGGGCATCACGGGCTGAACGCGTTTTGTATTCTTTCCTTACGGAGCGTATAAAAGTCTATGCCCAGAGTATTTCCAAACCGCTAGCCAGTAGAAAAGGGTGCAGCCGAATTTCACCGCATTTAGCCTGGGGGAACCTCAGTATTCGTCAAGTATGGCATATGGCTGAGGTCGTAGAGCTTGCAGGCAGTAAGCAAAACCAACGTGCATTTGTCGACCGCTTGCGCTGGCAAGCCCACTTTATACAGAAGTTTGAAAGTGCGTGCAGCTATGAATTCCACCCTATCAATAAGGCCTACGCTGCTGTAGATGCTTCAAAAATCTGGGACGAGAAAAAATTTGAGGCATGGAAAAACGGTACCACTGGTGTACCTCTAGTCGATGCGTGTATGCGTTGTGTTGCTGCGACAGGCTATCTTAATTTTAGGATGCGCGCCATGGTTGTGAGCTTTTACAGCCAATACCTCTGGTTGCCTTGGGAAGCCGGTGCCCGTTATTTGGCCAGTACGTTTACAGATTTTGAACCGGGCATCCACTACACCCAATTTCAAATGCAAAGCGGTTACACCGGGGTAAATACCATTCGCATTTACAACCCCATTAAGCAAAGCTACGATCAAGACCCCAAGGGCGAATTCATTAAGCAATGGCTGCCCGAACTAAAGGATCTACCCTTGCCGCATTTGCATGAACCTTGGGCAATTCCGCCGATGATGTGGGATATGGAACAATGGGATACAGGAAGCTACCCGAAAACCCCAATTGTCGATCTTACCGCTGTGAGGAAACACGCAAGTGATCAACTCTACAGCATTAAAAAGACGAAAGCTTCTAAAGAAGCGTCGCAACTCATCCTCGAGAAATTAGTCAATCCAGGCACAAGGAGATCTTAGGCTTCTTCGACCAATCGGAACCCTTCTCCATGAACGTTCTCTATGCGAATACGCTCATCTACCCTTAAATATTTGCGAAGCTTAGCGACATAAACATCCATTGAACGGCCTGTAAAGTAGTTGTCCTCACGCCAAATTTTCAAGAGCGCTTTGCTGCGCGGCATCAATTGGTTTTTGTGTTGGATGAGCATTTTTAAAAGGTCGCTTTCTTTAGGACTCAATCGGACCAATTCCCCATCGCGACTTAACTGACGAATTTTGGGCTCTAAAATAAAACTTCCTATGCTTAAAGTATCGGGCTCTTCATCCATTTCAGCCGCTTTACGACCGATGATCGCCTGAATCTTATAAAGCAAAACATCGGTATCAAAAGGCTTTACCAAATAATCATCGGCACCAGCGCTGTAACCTGCAATAATATCTTCCTTCTGCCCCTTCGCTGTCAGAAAAATTAGTGGCTGTCCATTATCAATCTCCTTTACTTCAGTGGCTAAGGTCAAGCCATCCTTCTTCGGCATCATGATATCAAAAATGCACAATTCATAAGAGCCTTGTTTATAGGCACGTAAGCCCTGAACTCCGTCGCGTTCGAGCGTCACGTCGTAATCGTTAAAATCCAGTGTGTCTTTGAGCATATTGCCAAAATTCACGTCGTCTTCTACTAATAGGATTCGCTGCTTTTCCATAGTTATTCGTTTTTCGGCAATACCACCGTAAAAGTGGTCCCCATATTGAGCGTACTGTCCACTTGAATGCTACCCCCGTGCTTTTCTATAATTTCTTTAACGAAGGAAAGTCCCAAACCGTGTCCTTTTACATCATGAATGTTCCCTTTTGTGGCGCGATAAAATCGATCAAAAACTTGCCGCTGGGTATCCTCGTCCATGCCTATGCCGCGGTCTTTGACCATAATTCTAAATTCGTTACTTTGAGTCAATTTCACGCTCACCTGCGGCGCATCCAGACTGTATTTAATGGCATTATCAATGAGGTTGGTTAGGGCGCTTTTGAATTGGATTAAATCTCCTTCCATACCGTATTCACCCGCTTCACAGCCCAAATCTATCCACCCCTGACGCTGTTCAGCTGTGAGCTTAAAATGGCTAACGGCTTCCCGCAAACAGGCCTCTAAATCCATAGGAGCCAGTGTGAGCGTCAACTCCTCTTTATCCATCATCGACATCTGTAATACGCTCTCCATCTGCGCATTCATTCGCTTGTTTTCACTCTTTATAATGCCCAAATACTGCTGCATTTGCTCCGCATTCATTTTCTCTCCGTTACGCAATAAGGCATCCACTGCTAAACTGATGGTCGCCAACGGAGTCTTGAATTCATGGGACATATTACTAATGAAATCGCTCTTTACGGCAGCTAAACGCTTTTGTTTACGTCCTTGACGCTGCACACTAAAAAACGCAAATAAAATAACCGTTGAGAACAGTAAAGTCACAAAAAGATTGAGGTACACACGAGATGCTAAATAGAATTTACCGGAAGGAAAATACATCAGTAACTGACGGGTAGGACCGAAAAAACTTTCTGCTAAAACGAAATTGTACGAAACCTTTCCCGTCTCAAAGGAATCACTAAGTAAACTGTTTAAATACCCATTCTCAATAATGGCCCATTTCGGAGCCGTACGGATTCCATGAACACGTAATTCACTTTGCAGCAAGCTATCCATTTCCGCTGAAGAAATAAGCGTTTCCCACGGTAAAGAACTTTGAAAATCATCAAGAAATCCTGAAATCATGGTCGTATCCATCCCAAACCCTGAACCGTAAGGCACTGCGCCTTGAGTAGCCGACCAACGCAATGTGGTCGTACCCATTGGCGTATTAATGGTTACTGTAGAATCATTAGAAGTGCTGCGTTTAAGCGCTCCGGTACTTTTTCTTTTCACGTATAGGCGCACGCGCTCATTTATAGCTGAGGCAGTTGCACTGACATCTGAATCAAACTGCTGCTTTTGCAATTCCAATTCACCCGAGAGCAAATTCAATTGCAACAACAAAGCACCAAGCACTGCAGCAGTAAGAACTGCCGTCAATGCGTGCTTGCGTAGTTTACTAATGAGTTGATTCAACATTTCACGAAAATAAAACTATCTAATGGGAAGCATCAGAAGTTTAACGCGTCTTAACAGAAGTAGAGACTAGAGCAGCTGACCGATCAGATCATCCACCGTCAAACCCTCACCTTTTGCCTTATAATTTATAACGACGCGATGACGCAGGACAGCTGTAGCAATTTGCTTCACATGCGCGGTGCTCGGCGTTCCTTCCCCCTTCATCACGGCCAACGCCTTTGCTGCTAATACTAGATTCTGCGATGCACGCGGGCCAGCTCCCCATGAAAAATAGTGCTCTGCAACACTACTGCCGCCATCCTTGCCAGGTCGTGTTTTACGTACAAGTGATACAGCGTAATCCACTACCGCATCGGTTACCGGCATGGCGCGTAATGCAAACTGAAGATCGAGCACTTCTGTCGATGAAAGCACGGGATTCACCTGTTTACTTCCGCCGATGGTTGTGGCTCGTACTACTGCGCGCTCTTCTTCGAGCGCTGGATAGTCGACAAAAATATTAAAGAGGAATCGGTCCAATTGCGCCTCCGGCAAAGGATACGTACCTTCTTGTTCGATCGGGTTTTGCGTTGCTAAAACGAAAAAAGGTTGCGGCAGATCCATAGTTTTACCCGCTGCACTGACCTTTTTCTCCTGCATAGCCTCCAACAATGCCGCCTGAGTTTTAGGTGGCGTTCTGTTAATTTCATCAGCGAGCACCACATTCGAAAAAATCGGGCCTTTATGAAAGGTAAATGCTCTTTGAGCATTCAATACTTCGGTACCGGTAATGTCGGAAGGCATTAAATCAGGCGTGAATTGAATACGAGAAAAATCGAGTCCTAAGGCCTGACTCACGGTAGTAATTAATAACGTTTTCGCTAATCCCGGAACTCCTACTAACAGGCTGTGCCCTTGGCAAAGAATAGACATCGTAATCAAATCTACCGCCTCTTCCTGTCCGATAATTACTTTGCCCACTTCAGATTTAAAAGCGTGAAGCTTCGTGGGGGCACTTTCAAGAATGGCTATGATTTGCTCGTTAGTCATTATTGCTGTTCCATGAATTTAACTCATCGGCGCAATCGTAATAGCCCGCGTTGACCTTTACGAAGGTATCCGCCAATTTTTCGTTTTTCCAATCTTCCACAGTCTTCGACTGTTTTTGCTGAAGAGCGAATCCTTTGATTCGGGTGAAATCCAAATCAAGATTGGCCTTGTGCGGTTCATATTTCGCATCCAAACGAACGATACGAAACGCTTCACGCTGGTCCTCTGTACGGTAAAATGAAGCCTCTGAGATTTCTCCTGCTTCTAGGGTATTGATCAAACCAAAAAGGCCACGGTCCAATTGGGAAACTTCAAATTTATTATTACCACTCTGGAAATTGCTCATCTGTCCTCCGTTGAATCGCGTTTGCTCATCATCGCTAAAACGTCTAGAAGCCTCTTCAAAAGTCATCTCACCGTTGGCAATTGCCACACTTACACTGTCTAAAAAATTCTTCGCTTCTTGCAAATTTTCCTGCGTCAGCTTCGGTTTAATAAGGATATGACGAAGATCCAATTCTTCACCTCGCTTCTCCAACAACTGAACAATATGGTAACCAAACTCCGTCTTAAATGGATCGCTGATTTCGCCTTTGCGAAGATTAAAAGCGACCGCCTCAAACTCCTTCACAAACACACCGCGCTGAATCCCTTGGTACTCTCCACCTTTCTTATTCGAACCTGGATCCTCACTATAAAGAATGGCCATTGACGAGAATGATGTTCCGTTTTCTATTCTTCCTTTAAGCTCCTTTAACTTAGAAATCACCTCTTGCTCGGCTTCTTCAGACAATTCAGGAAACTTAACAATCTGGCTCAATTCGACTTCAGCACTGATCAATGGGATACTATCGCCCGGCAAGTTTTCATAGTATTCGCGCACCTCAGAAGGTGTTACCTCGATACCTTCAACCACGGTCATTTGCATACGTTGCGCAGTCAGTTGCTCTTTAATAAGGGTGCGCATATCCTCTTTGATTTCCACCACGGATTTTTCATAGAAATCTTCTAATTTCTTCTGATCCCCCATTTGCATGATCAACTGCTGAATACGGCGATCCATGTTCGACTCTACCTCTTCCTCCCCGACAGAGATGGAATCAATAGCGGCATGGTGTATCAGTAGTTTTTGAAACAACAATTCTTCAAAAACCTCACAGTACGTTACCGGCTTCCCAAAATTCTGACGATCGAAAACGTCGTATTGCTCGTCTATATCACTTTTAAGAATGACATCACCACCTACAATGGCAGCTACACCATCGACAGTTTGGGGTTGAGCACTCGCAAAAACAGAGAGTAATGCGAATAAACTAGTGTATAATAAGTGTGCCTTCTTCAATTGCATGTTCAATAATATTTTCTTCAATCTGCTCTATGAGCGTCAGTCGACGCTTGTTCAACAGTACTTTCTTAATGCGTTCCTCGACATAAGGAAGCGGACTATAACTGTCCTTTATCCGAAGGGCATTTACTTGCACAAAATACACCAATGCAGTGTCTTCACAGGTAAATCTCTTTCTTCTGTTTAAATAGTTATACGGGTTGGTCGATTCTAAGGGGATTTCATCCAGGAAATCCATCATCGGCACCCAAGCAGAATCCCCGTAATTGCTCTGTTTCGTCACAAATACTTCTGCCCAATCTAAATATTTATCCTGGTACCGATCGGATAAAAACCAACGCTTCGCCTCCTGCGTCTTCTGGGCCTTGAGCGGTGCAGCAGCATAAAAGGCCTGAACGATACTTTCCTTGAGTTCAAAGTTACTCAAGTTTTGATCGTAGTATGCTTGAATTTGCTCAGGAGTGATGGTGGTATCTAGATGTTGACGCACATAACCGTCGATATAGGCATGTTTTAGTAAATCATTTCTGTACTGCTTGACGAGCTCATTGAAATCAGCCAATTCCGTCTGTAAATTAAACTCAGCTGCCTCAACCAACAGCTCATTTTCAGCCCATTGGCGCACCAAACGGTGGACTAACGAAATGCTATCTGCTGCATCCATCTGACCTGCCTTTGGTAAATGATCCGCTATATCTTCTACGAGAAGCTTTTTATTGCCCAGTTCTGCCAAAACATCCGGTTCCGCGGTCCCATTTGAAACACACGCAACAGATACCAGTGCAACTAGCCCTATGAAGATTGGCTTAACCATTAACGCAATTCGCGAATAAGTGCAGCTTTAGCTTCCTCGTTCACCTGTACCTCAAATTTTGCTTTTAGGGCACTTATCCATTCTTTCTCAAGCACATCTTGGTAGCTCGCTATAACCAAACCTTTGATCTCATTCAACGCTTTAGGAGCGCTTGGAATGAATTCATCAATCTGCACTACCGCAAAACTTCCGTTGTCTAGCTGAACGGGACCAAAAACACCAGCCTCCTGCTGCCAAAGGGCTTCAATGACTGAATTATCTCCACGTTGAAACGTTCCGTTTTGTACAGCAACACTTAATGCATCTTCGTTTTGCAACAATTCTTGAACCTTCTCGGATTTTCCTTTTGCGGTCCATTTTGCAATCTTCTTAGCCAATTTTTCATCACTACTCACCCAATACGTAGCTAATACACGGTCTTCCCAACGGAATTCATCTTTGATTAACTCGTAATGCTTCGCAATACCAGCCGTATCCTTAGCAGCTTTGTTCCAAACCGCTTCTTGTGTGAGGTCAAACAAAAGAATACCTTCTTTATACTCACGAACTAAATTTCTAAAATCTGCGTGCTTGAATTCTAATTGTCCATCTTCATAAGCCATCATTCGATCGTTCGCATAGGTATTGAAAAGAACACGTAGAAATTCTACACGAACCGCTTCACCACTCTGGTTCTGGTTTTTTGCCCAAAACTCCAGGACCTCGCTTTGGTAAATTTTCTCAGTTGCAAACGTAGCGACCACACGATCGCGGGAAAGCGTTGGTACTTCCCAGAGTCCAGTACCAAAAGCATTTTTATCGACGAGGTTCATGGTGCGACCCAACGAACGTTCATCAATAGTATAGTCGTATTCCGACTTCAAACGTTTCATAAAGCGTGTAGCACCAACTCTACTTCTGGTATCCCGTTTCACTTTTTTCGAAAGTTCAGACTTCAATTCATCAAACGACGGTAGAGGCTTTTTTTCAATCAATTGGATCACGTGCCAACCTATACTCGTCTGTACTGGCGCCGAATAATCACCCGGTGCTTGCAGCGCAAAAGCGGCTTCTTCAAATGCCGGCATCATTTTGTTGATTCCAAATTCGGGGAGTTCTCCCATAGCATCTTTTGTCTTACGGTCTTCGCTGAACTCTAGTAGCGAAATAAAATCCTCTCCACTCTCGAGTCTACTGTAAATTTCTTTGGCACTGCGTTCTGCACGCTGCTCCTCTTGAAGTGAAGATTGGCCATTAGCCGCAAAGAAAATATGACGTACGCGCACAGCACCGCTTGCTGGACGACGGTCAAGCAATTTCACTAAATGGTAGCCATACTGGCTACGGACGGGCTTAGATACCGCTCCCACTTCCAATTCGTATGCTGCCGACTCAAACGGATAGACCATATTAAAGACCGTGAAGTAGCCCAAATCGCCTCCATTTTTCGCGCTCCAAGTATCGGCGCTTGTCTCGCGCGCAGCGTCCTCAAATTTCGTTTTTCCCGATAAAATTGATTTGCGCAAATCCAACAACTGCTTAAATGCTTTTAAGGTATCAGATGGAAGCGCGTTTGCCTCAAGTGCGATCATGATATGCGCAGCACGGACTTCTTCTTCCATGCGCTCATAGGCTTGCTTCACTAACTCATCCTCAGCGCCTTGGTCACTTAAATAAGGCTTTGCTAACTGAGCACGGTATCCTCCAAACTCGTTTTTAAAACTTGCTGCAGTATCGCGCTGCTGTGCGTAAGCTTCAGCTATTTTCAATTTGAAATTTATGTAAAGCTCTAAATACTCTTCAGGCGTTTTAGGGTCTAGAGCAGCCCCAACGCCCTTATTCTTCTCGTATACAGCCTTAAACTCTTCAGTCGTTATACTTTGATTACCAACAGTAAACAAAACCTCTTGAGCATTCAATTGTACGCCCGCAAAAACCAGGGCAATCCATAACAATTTCTTCATCATTTTATCTTCTACTGTAATTAGGTGCTTCTCTTGTAATACTTACGTTGTGCGGGTGACTTTCTTGCATTCCAGCCGCTGTAATTTGAATAAATCCGGCCGATTCCTTCAACGTAGGAATGTCTTTAGATCCACAATAGCCCATGCCGGCACGCAATCCACCAATAAATTGGTACATCACCTCACTTACTTCACCCTTATAAGGAACGCGTCCCACGATACCCTCCGGAACCAATTTTGTCACATCATCCTCAACATCCTGGAAATAGCGGTCCTTGGAACCATCTGTCATCGCTTCGACACTTCCCATCCCTCTGTACGTCTTGTATTTTCTTCCTTCGTAAATGACGGTTTCTCCTGGGCTTTCTTTTGTTCCGGCGAACATACTTCCCAACATCACACAATCGGCACCTGCTGCAAGTGCCTTAACAATATCCCCTGTAAAACGGATACCGCCATCAGCAATAACTGGTATTCTATTATCAATGGCCTTCGCAACTTCCATAACGGCACTCAACTGAGGAAAACCTACACCTGCAACTATACGTGTGGTGCAAATAGAACCCGGACCTATTCCAACCTTAACAGCATCTGCTCCTGCTTCCATCAAATACAAAGCTGCCTCTGGAGTTGCGATGTTACCCACAACAACATCCAAATTAGGGAACTTCGCTTTTACACGTTGTAGCGCTTCTACTACGCCTTTAGTATGTCCATGAGCTGTATCAATAATTACAGCATCAACGCCACTCTCATTAAGGGCGGAAACGCGATCTACAACATCAGGTGTAACGCCAACGGCTGCCGCAACCCGCAAACGACCGAATTCATCCTTATTTGCATTTGGCTTGATCTTAATTTTCGTGATATCACGATAGGTAATAAGACCTACTAGCTTATTATGCTCGTCAACAACGGGTAACTTCTCTATTTTATGTTCTTGCAACATCGCTTCTGCCTCGTCCATACTCCCGTTTGGCTTGGTCGTGATGAGGTGGTCTTTCGTCATTACCTCACTGATAAGGCGGTCATTGTCCTTTTCAAAGCGAAGATCACGATTCGTCACGATGCCAATAAGTTCTCTGTTTTCATTGACCACGGGAATACCACCAATTCTAAACTCCGCCATCATCGCGTTTGCATCACGGACTGTAGCATCTTTAGTAAGTGTCACAGGATCTAAAATCATCCCACTTTCTGCACGTTTAACCTTGCGCACCTCCACGGCTTGTTGCTCGATGGTCATGTTCTTATGAATCACGCCTATTCCGCCTTCCTGTGCGATTGCTATGGCCATTGCACTTTCAGTTACCGTATCCATCGCAGCACTTGCTATAGGGGTCTTCATCCCAATGTTCTTTGAGAACCGAGAAGATAAATCCACATCGCGCGGCAGGACTTCAGAATAATTAGGTACTAAGAGTACGTCGTCGTAAGTAAGTCCTAGACCTAGAACTTTGTCGTTGTTGTAAGGCATTGCAATTCCGATTTGAATTGCGCCCAAAATTAAGCAATTTCTACGAACTAGCACGGGCGACCTGTGGTCGCCCGTGCTATATTCATAATCTTTTAACAATTAGTTAAGTAAGGTAAAGGTTCCGCGTTCCTCGATCGGTACATCCTCAATACTTCTATACTTAATATAATAGGTATACACCCCAATAGCTGCAAGCTCACCGTTGACCTTACCGTCCCAACTTTCGTTGAGATCATTGGTTCTAAATACCTCTTGTCCCCAACGGTTCATGATGAACAACGTGTAGCTATCTGGTCTTGCAAATACACCTTGTGGCTTCCACTTTCTGTTTTCAATGATGTCGGATTTGGGATTAAATGCACTCGGTACCCATAGACGCGCTTTATGCACCGCACAGGCCTCGTTTGAACGAGCATTAAACTTCTCTCCAAATTCATCACGCCACGGTATCATTCCGTCTTTCGCTATGGCCTTGATGTAGTAACAGAATTTACCCTTAGAATTAGAATAAGGTTTGATATCATCATTAAATACTGAATCCGTTGTAGTTGCCGCTAACGAATACGATGAACCGCCATCAATAGACCTGTAAATCTTATACTCTTCAACACCTGCATCAAACTCTCTGTAATGCGTCCAGGTCAGCGTGTTTGAAAGATTACCGATGGCCTCTACATTTAAGAGCATGTTCGTTCCAAGGTTTGACAAGGTATCCAACGCGCCACATGAATCGCGTGAAGCGATACGGTAGAAGTACTTTCTATTCATTGGATCTGCGGTATAATCCACGAACTTGACTTCCCAAGGACCTAAGGTTGGCTTAGCGACATTACCAATAGTCAAATACGGACCAATCTCCGCGTCTGCACGCTGGATTTGATAATCAATAACATCTGCGTCTTTATCGATATATGCATACAAATCAATACCGTTTTGAGAAGTTACCGATGCTCTACCTAAATACAACACCTTTGATCCTTGAACCACAGCTGAGCTGTTACAAATCTTATTCGAAGTACTTGTGATGGTTCCAGTGGTATCCACGGCGCGTACATAATAACAATAGGTATAACCGTTAATGATACCGTAGTGGTTAAACGTCGTATCTAAAGTACCTCCCTTTAAAAGTACCCCAGAGAGCACACCACCTAGTGGATCTGTGATATCACAGTACAGATTGTATTCCTTCGGCTGCGTCTGTGTCCAAGTCTTATAAGTATTCCAGCGAATACGCGCATATCCATCACAAGGATCGATGCCCAAAAATAGGTAGATGGTGCTCGATGGGACGGTATTCCCAACACTACTTTGGTTTCCACAACTATCAATCGCAGTGATGACATATTCTTCACTTTCGTTTGCAGCATTGGATAGCTGGTAGATGTACGGCATTGAAGTAGCGTAATCCGATGCAAGAATAGAATCTACCGGCTGCAAGAAGCCCGAATTATCTCTTCTGTAAATGCGGTAATAAACGACATCACTATCTGAAGACGCTTCCCACGACATCGCTGCTAGATTGCCACCTGCAACAGTCACACTATCAAAAACAACAGGTGCTGGAGGAGTTTTATCCGAGAAGAATCCGCTGTCGGAAGAACTTACACAAGCTGCACCATAGCGCACCTCATAATTTAACCACTCACCACAAAAGGCGACAGTGTCCGTCCAGGTCGTATCCATTGTCGTCCCAAGCTGGGTCCAATTTCCTGAATTTATGGGTGCTTCAACCCAAACATCGTAGGAAGTTGAGTCGTTTCCGCGCATCCAAGAGTTCCAATCAAGCTGAGCAATGGATGAGTTTGGCGGTGGCGGGAATGCCTGCAAACCGACACGAATGTTTTGTATAACCGGTGTTGGATCTGATAAGAGTCCACAACCCCCTCCGACTTGAATGGTATAACCATTGACAGCATTGGGATCTGCACCAGTGTGTGTGTAGGACTGAGTGGCCCAATCGTAGATCGTATCAACAATCGTAGTGTTGCCTAAAGTATCAATGTGATTGATCACATAGAAATCCCAATTAAATCCGGTATCCGGATTAGCCACCCAATCAAAAGTGACACCTAGATCATCTTGTTGGATACAGGTATTGTCAATATTGGGCATACCCGGCATGTAATTTTTGACTTTTACCACCACCTTCTTGTAGGAAAAACGGTTGATCGGACACTGGTCATCTTGCATACGGAGGTAGAAGGAGTATTCTGACTTTAAGGTACCACATTGGTACTCTTGGTAGAAAAGGTGGTCACACGTAATGTTCCAATTGAATTGGGCATCGTTCAAACCTGGATAGGTGAATACACCACCAGGGTTTAATGAGGTGAGTGTCGCACAAGGCGGATTAAACAAACACGCGTTGGCATTGCCATAGTTTGCTGCCGAACTCAAATTACCCCCTGATGCGCTAAACTGAATATTTTGGGAGGAACAGTTAGGGTTAGGATAGGCATCAGATGCAGTAATTTTAAAACGAACCGTATCTCCAGGAAATACCTCTGTGTAATAATAGATCGTATCTCCTGATGCATTCGTCACGGGTGTCAATACTGTGGCGTTCATCAAAGAATTATCAGGAGTCAATGACATATCCGGAGCTTCATCGACAAATGCTGATGAACACAATCCTGTAGGCGGTGTACACGCAAGGGTAACGATTGGAATATCACGGTAAATCTCACCGACTTTTTGACCACAACGCCATTCTTCAATCACAACACATGTTGCCCACGAACCGGCTACACCTGAATTAAAGGTAACCTCGCCGGTTTCACCATCGATAGAAGCAGGAGTTGATGTTGAACCACTAGGTAAGGGGCTGTTATAGGTATAACCGGAAGCAAAGTTGACCGAATTGGTCGATGGATTTGCTGAGAATGTAGAGGCATCCCATGGGTACGACCAGTTGTAGTATAATGAATCCAAATCTGGATCGTAACCTAAGTTGTTGTAAACTACATCCACACCCGTACATGAAATTACCTGTGGATCTTCTAAAAAGTTTGGAGAGCTGTCAAAACATGTCGGATTAGCTGCTGTTCCAGCAGAAAGCGGAGAAGTAGCCCCTGGTGGGGTATAAGGATACATGATAGCGCGCAATAGGTAGCTCGATCCTCCTGGACTAACGACATTCGTGATGGTCCCTGGCCGACAGCAGCTGCTCCATGTAAAGTACCAACCTGAAGCGGGAGGCGTTCCCGTCAGCGTGATGTCCCCTGAACGGTAGACATATTTCTGCATTTTACCCGTTCCGGAAGTAGCCCCAGCACATGTCGTAGTTCCTGTGTAACACGAAGGAACAACATCCGTAGTGCTGATGAACGCACAAGAAATACTTACACCCGCATTCGTAGCGAGCGATTGTGCTGAAGTTGGTAACGATATACCTCCACACTCGCGGTAAAGAACAAGCGTAAACTGGTACTTGCCGTTGGGTTTACATTTCCATACAATCTCGCCACCTAAAAGGTGCGTGGCATAGCCTTGAAAAGACATCAACGAAAGCACTGCAATGGCTAGAAAACGTTTCAAATTCATAATTGTCAGGTTGAACATCGAAAATAAGGCAATTTTTCATGAGAAAAAAGTCTTTCATTCGATGGCTTACGAACAATGAGTAAACGACATAAGACACTGATTTACAGATATTATGGTTTAGGATTTATCGCTTTGAAATCTTATTAAACGTGATGGCGCGTTGACGACTGCACTTGTGACGGCCTACTTCAAAGTCGCGTTTTGCAATATGCTTCGTTCCGCGTCCTTGCACTCGAGCACGCCACATGCGCCAAGATTTTGGCTTCATTTGGTTGCGCATCAGTGCGATAGTTTCAGCCTCTGAAGTACCAAATTGGGCTGAGATGGCGTCAAAAGGTGTGCGATCTTCCCAAGCCATTTCGACAATCCGATCTACTTCACTGTCGGTAAGTTTTTTAACTACTGCAGAACCTTTCAATGTGTGGAATTGTTTTACGTTTATGCACAAGAAACAATACTTGCCTGAAAAAGTTTGCGCCACGTGCGGTAGACCCTTCACATGGCGCAAGAAATGGGAACGCGATTGGGAAAATGTTAAGTATTGCAGCAAGCGCTGCAGCAGCAATAAATTATCTGTATAAGTTTCTCGAAATAACGACTTTTTGAATTTCAGAAGTGCCCTCCCCTATGGTACAAAGCTTACAATCTCGATAGAATTTCTCTA
>JAGYIN010000011.1 GCA_018402665.1 Schleiferiaceae bacterium
GTGTCCCAACATTTTGGACACAGTATAAATGTCTACACCCTCAGTTAACAGGAGAGTAGCATAAGTGTGTCTAAAACAGTGAAATGTAATATGCTTATCAATATCAGCTCTTGTTACCCAATCTTGAATTCGTTTATTATTTCGGTCTGAGTATTTAAGATTTGGGAAAACTGGTTTATCAGATAGTCCTCTTTCCAAAAGAAGTTTTCTCGCTTCTTGACTTATTGGGTGCCTTTCTAAGCTATTTGTCTTCTTATGTCTGAAGTGTAAAAAGGTTCCCGATTTATGGTCATTAATGTCTTTCCAACATAATCCTTTAATATCTGAGAACCGAAGTCCCGATAAGGCTGAGAATAGGCAAGCCCTTCTTAGTATATCATCAGAAAATGGAGTAGAGGCTAATCGCGATAATTCGTCTGAGGTTAGAAATGACCTTTCTGAATCCTCCTCTCTAATGCCCTTAATCATGCTACGATAATCTTTTACCAAATATCCATTTGAGTAAGCATATCTTAAAACTGCCCTGAATTTATTGAAGTAAGATAAGGCCGAATTCGCACTTAAATTCATTTTTTCTCGCCTTAGACTATTTGTCGTGAGTAAATGAGATTTGAAACCGTTGATTAAATCTATGTTTATATCACTACACCTTATATCGCGACCATTTAGAAATTCAACATAATAATTCAAGGAGGATGTCCAAGAGCCATGTAAGGTCTTCTGTCTTTCTCTTGATAAGCGTTGAAACAATTCAATAAACGGTGTCTCACGCTTTTCTCTTTGAGCCAACTGTTCCCGTTCACTTTCGCTGTATACTTCGGGTTTTTGAAGTTCATTTTCCTTTCTTGACCTTATTTGCTCAGCTATAAGTAGAGTGGCTTTCTTATTCTCCTTCTCAAGTGGCGTATTGGGGTTCTCTTGAACATACATTTTTAGGAACTCTCGCCTTGTAATCCTGCCATCTTTCCCTTTTATAGGAGGGTAGAAGTCGAGGTATAGACTTAATCTATGTTTAGAAATCTTCTTTGTACGGAGTTTCACCTTAGTTGTTTTCATATCACAGGGTTCATTATTTCGTCAAAGTGTTTTTTAGAGATGAATATCTGTCGACCTTTTTTCTTTTTGGGTATTTCATATTTACTCGTCTTACCGTATACTTGGTCTCTTGACAATTTATATTCTTCCATCAAATCTGCCACAGAGCTCCATTGCCTGATGTTTTTTCTTTCTTTTGACCTCCTTTGCATAAGGTTATCGAGATGAGGTTTTGAAATAATCAGAAGACTTCCGTGATAAGTGAATGGGATACTATGCCTTCGTATCAATTGATATAACCAATTGTAACTAATGCTAAATTGGAATTGAGCCTCACTGGATGTATAGTAGGATGTTATAATTGGTTTCGGTTGCTCTGTTTTAATTGATTGATGGGGCTTAAAGATATGGTCTACATCTTTCCTACTTATCAAAGTGCGATTACCTACTTTAATGATAGGTATGGTTCCGTTGTTGATGAGGTTGTAAATGGTACTTCTGCTAACATTCAATATTTTACTAAGCTCCGTGACCTTTAGGAATGGTTTTGTTTCTAAAAGATTGTAATCAGTCCGAACCGAATCCATGAAAGTCTTATCGGCCTTTAATACTTTCTCATTCCTCTTCCTTTTTTTGTAGTTCCTGCTGTTGCATTTCGAAGAACAGAACTTGGTCACGGTGGTTTTTGCCGTGAAGTGATTACCGCATTCTAAACACTTTCTTGTAACCGTAATATTTGAACTCATAATTGTCCTATAGTGTCCACCAATGTCCTATAGTGTCCAATTTGGGAAGAATTACTACCAATATGCTCCGAAAATGACACGAGGGATTATACAAAGGTACAAATAAGGTACAAGAATGGCCAAAAAACACAATTATCAACGCAAAGAAAGAAAACTATTAAACTTGTAAAATACTGTATAACAGGTTGGTGTAGTTTGTTTTAGAGCAAGAATACTTTGATTGTTTACTTCCCGATACAGAATTTACTGAAGATGTTCGCCAAAAGATCATCCGTAGAAATGGTACCTGTAATTTCACCAAGCCCGTCGAGCGCAAGTCTCAAATCTTGAGCGAGTAAATCACCAGGAATGCTCAATTCTACGGCTTCAATACTTTTTTGCAGTGCCTCCGCAGTTCGACGCAGTGCATCGGCGTGGCGGGCATTGGTTACGATGGTTTGTGAGGATGAATTGGCAGACCATGCAGTAGCGGTCTTCAATGCAGCGAGCAGCTCCGTGAGTCCCTTTTTATTTTTCGCAGCGATATCAAAGATTTCACAGTCGATTTCATGTAATCTTGCCCGTATAGGCGCTGTGGCGGCTTGATCCGATTTATTAATGCAAACAAACAAATGGGCTTGTGGTGCACTTGTTTTTAGATGGGCGAGTCGCAACTCTAGATCATCCTCAGCCGCGGTGGCATCAATGAGGTAAAAAATGACGTCCGCCTTTTCCGCTTGTTCGAATGCTTTCTGAATACCTATTTGCTCTACGTAATCTTCAGTATCACGAATTCCGGCGGTATCAATGAGTCGGTACGTCAGTCCACCGAAGTTAAAGGTGTCTTCAACCGTATCGCGCGTTGTCCCCGCAATAGCACTGACGATTGCTCTATCCTCACCCAAGAGCGCATTCAACAAGGTTGATTTACCTGCATTTGGTGCCCCTAGAATGGCTGTCGCAATGCCTTTTTTAATGGCGTTTCCATATTTAAAACTATCGATGAGTGTGCTTACTTTTTGAAGAAGATTGTGGAGCATTTTAAGCAATTGGTCCCGAGAGGCGAATTCTACATCTTCTTCACTAAAGTCCAATTCCAATTCAATCATCGAAGCAAAATGCACTAAATCCTCACGAAAAAGGGTGATTTCGTTGGAGAGCCCACCTTTTAATTGGCGCAAAGCCACGTCATGCATCGTTTTATTCTCCGCGTGGATGAGATCCGCTACTGCCTCCGCTTGAGCTAAATCCATCTTGCCGTTCATAAAGGCACGCATGGTATATTCACCTGGATCGGCAAGACGGGCTCCTTCTTGTAATAAACTTTCCATGATACGACCGATAATGTAGGGAGAGCCGTGGCTGCTTATTTCAAAACTCTCCTCACCAGTAAAGCTTTTTCCGTCCTCGAAATAGGTAATGAGTACTTCATCAATGTGCTCCCCGGCTATGCTGTAGTCTCCAAAGTAGGCAACGTGTGAGGTAAAGCCCGATTTATTCACGCGCTTTGAATGGAAATAAGGAGAGAGGAGGTCCTTTGAATTGGCCCCGCTGACTCGAATGATGGCTAGGGCTCCCACACCTTGCGGTGTTGACAGCGCACAAATGATATCGTCTCTAAGCATTGGACAAAGATACGTCGATTAGTAATGAGCAAAGAAATTTGAAAAGAAGGGAAATCCATTCAAGCTTGGGTAGTACCTTTGTGGCAAACTCACAGAAAAACCATCTACATGAGCGTATTAGTCAACAAAGACTCAAATATTATTGTCCAAGGATTTACGGGTAAAGAAGGAACGTTTCATGCCACTCAAATGATTGAATACGGCACAAACGTGGTCGGTGGAGTTACTCCTGGTAAGGGAGGAATGACGCACCTTGACCGTCCAGTGTTTAATACCGTTGCTGAAGCTGTTGAAAAAGCGGCTGCAGATACATCTATCATTTTTATACCACCGGCCTTTGCCGCTGATGGTATTATGGAAGCTGCTGAAGCAGGTATCAAAGTAATCATCTGTATCACTGAAGGTATTCCAGTTGCGGATATGGTAAAAGTGAAATCGTATTTGAGCGATAAGGATTGTACACTTATTGGTCCGAACTGTCCTGGCGTTATGACTGCAGGAGAAGCAAAAGTGGGTATTATGCCTGGTTTTATCTTCAATAAGGGCACTGTGGGTATTGTAAGTAAGTCGGGTACACTGACGTATGAAGCAGTTGATCAGTGCACTAAGGCAGGTCTGGGTCAGACTACAGCTATCGGTATTGGTGGTGATCCCATCATCGGTACAACGACGAAAGAAGCTGTTGAGCTTTTAATGCACGACGATGAAACCGAAGGAATCATTATGATCGGTGAAATTGGCGGACAACTTGAAGCAGAGGCAGGTCTTTGGATTAAAGAGCACGGCACCAAGCCAGTAGTTGCCTTTATCGCAGGTGAAACTGCTCCAGCGGGACGTACCATGGGGCACGCAGGTGCCATCGTAGGTGGTGCTGAAGATACTGCTGCAGCGAAGAAAGCGATTCTGCGCGATTGCGGTATCACAGTAGTTGACTCACCGGCAGATCTTGGAACTGCAATGGCGAAACTATTAGGTAAATAGATGCATGTATAAAGGAATAGAGCCGCTTCCAATGGGAGCGGCTTTTTTATTCCTGCGAACCGCTACCTTTGTTTGAATGAAACAGGTGAAATGTCCTTCTTGTACTGCTTGGTACGCTGTAGAGTTGACGGGTGATAAATACAGTCATACGTGTCTGCACTGTAATGCACCTTATGCGGTAAAAAGCCAGGCGCAAAAAGCACACGAAGAGGGGATGAAGGAACCCGTGAGCAAACCACCCCTAACGTGGAAGCGCTTTGGGGAAATGCACTGGGCCTTGGTCATTTTAAACAACATAGGATTCGTGATTCAGACCATTCTTTTTATGATTGGTACGTTAATAGGAATCTTGGTTGCACCGCTCTAACGCAATTTAATTTTTACGACCTTCGTCTTACTATGGAATTTCTATCACCAAAAACTAAGGAACGCATTTCGAAGCTCGAAGCAGAAAACAAAAGTTTACGCTTACAGCTTGAGCAGCAGGATAGTACTGTAAAAAGTTCACGTTGGCCCTTTTTAGTAATCGGCGTATTGCTCGTAGCCTTGGTTTGGGTTTGGAAATTTAGCGCGCCATCCGCAGAAGAATTAAGTGCCATAAAAGTGGAAATGTGGAAGGACGGTTCCTTAAAGGATACCACCTTACAACCTACATTCGGTATTGAATATTCTATTCAAGTAGGGGCTTTTAATGAGTTAGATTACAGTGTATTAAGTTCTGGTTTGGGTGAGTTAAAAGTGCAAGATGATGATGGCGTTCAACGCATTCTCCTTGGTAGCTTTACGAGTCTTCCTGAAGCGCAATTGTATTTAGAAAAGGTGGTAAACATTGGTTTTGAAAAAGCCTTCATTGTTGCATACAAAGAAGGAATTGCCGTAGGTTTGCTGCCGAATAAAACCGCTATTAAAGAATAATTATGGGTTTACTTTCTGGAAAGACCGCCATTATTACGGGTGCGTCAAAGGGAATTGGTAAAGGAATCGCAGAGACCTTTGCAAAGCAGGGCGCAAATGTCGCCTTCACGTTTTTAAGTTCAGTCGAAAAAGGACAAGCGTTAGAACAAGAACTCCAGCAGTACGGTACACAAGTCAAAGGCTACCGTTCTGATGCTTCAAAAATGGAAGATGCTGAAGCTTTAGTGGCTCAGGTTGTGGAAGACTTCGGTGGCGTTCATATCGTAGTAAATAACGCCGGAATTACGAAGGATACGCTGTTGATGCGCATGACTGAAGAAGATTTCAATCGAGTAATCGAAGTAAATCTAAACTCAGTATTTAACATGACTAAGGCCGTACAGCGTACGTTCTTGAAGCAGCGCTCCGGTTCTATTGTAAACATTAGCTCTGTAGTAGGTGTCAAAGGTAATGCTGGTCAAGCCAATTATGCTGCCTCAAAAGCAGGGATTATTGGTTTTACCAAGTCTGTTGCCCTTGAGTTAGGGTCACGCAACATTCGTTGTAATGCCATAGCTCCAGGCTTTATCGAAACAGAAATGACTGCTGTTTTAGATGAAAAAACCGTACAGCAATGGAGAGACGGGATTCCTTTGAAGCGCGGTGGATCCGCAGAGGATGTAGCCAATGCATGTCTTTTCTTAGCTTCTGATATGAGCGGTTACATTACTGGTCAAGTGATGAACGTCTGTGGTGGAATGCTTACCTGATGACACTTTTTACCGCTGCAATTCTGGCCCTTATTTCGGGTGTTGCTGTTGCGTGGTATACGTATTTTTATAAATGGAGGTCAACGCCCTACTGGGCGTTGGCCTTTCTTCGTTTTGGATGGATTGGAATGCTCTTCTTTGCATTGCTCGCACCAGAGCGAGAAGAGCAGGTGCTCATAGAACAACCGCAACTAATTTCATTACGAATAGATTCCTCGAGCTCATTAAAATCCCCGGTTAAGGGGATTTTGGAAGTGCTGCTCGATTTTGAAAAAAAAGCACCGATCAAATGGGTGATTTCCGATTTCAACTCCCAGCAAGAAGGAAACGACGAGCTCCCATGGGTCTATGTAGGCGATGGGCATATAGATAATCAGGAAGGAACGGGGCCAGTGGCTTCGGTTTTACTAATGGCGAATGCTCTTTTAATACCGCCACTCATCAAGAATACTATCGTTCCAGAAAGGGTAGAAGTAGGGACCCAATTTAAGTATAGCGTAAGATGCTCATCTCAGCCCAATTCTGTTAAAGCTACATTCAATGGAGAAACAAGACGCGCAGAAGCTGCCACGTTTACCGCGCCGGATCGCCCAGGAACTTTTACACTGCAAATAGCGGCAGAAAAAGATGGCGTCGTAGATGCCATTGAAGAAACTGTCGAGGTGGTACCTTATTTTAATTCAATTCAAATCATCTACCCGTATCCGCATCCGCACGTTGGAATGGTCACCCGATTAGCGAAAGAGTTGGGTTTTACCTACCATTTACTTTCATGGGAAGAGGCAAAAAAACAGTTAAAACAACTTCCAACCGTTGCTATTGGCGGTGGAGAGGCGGTCTTTGAACAATTGGATGCGCAACTCGACAAACCCATACTCTGGTTGGATTCAAGCAACGATCCGCCTCAAGGTGTTGCTGTCCAACTTCAAACGCCGGAAGCATTAGTTGCCTTAGGTGCACCCGAATCCTATGCCATTACTAAGCGCGATAAGAAAATGGTGAACGTTATGCGCATAGGAGGGAATTGGAATGGACGCGGTATAAATTGGTTCCAAAATAGCTTAGCATATCCAGAAACGGGAGTCGTTTTTCGTTCATTAATCAAAGGTCTATTGCGTGATGCAAGACCCGATGAACTGCGCGTTGCTGGTCCAACACGGCTGTACCAAAGTCAGAACGGGGAATGGGTAGTCAGCGTTGTGAATAATCGCGCACAAGCGCAGCCCGCTGCGGTTGAAATGAAGGTTACTCGTGATGGTGAGGTTATTGACATTCCTCAAGTGGAGCCCATTGAAGGCAATGGTTATGTTTTTTCCACAGCCTTTTCTACTGAAGGGACGTTTGTGGTAGAACTAGATGCAAAAGCGCTAGATGAGCATTATTCTTGGCGCAGAACGCTTACCGTATTGCCTGCATCTATCGAGCAGCACAGACCCTTTAACACGGCACTGTGGGAACGCTATTCGAAAGATGAATGGTGGCGAGCAACGGATATAGGTACTTTACGAACGGCCCTGGATCAATGGGAGTTAAAGGGAAAATCTATAATGCGGACAAAAAAAACTCCCCAACACACCGCGTGGTGGTATTGGGGAGCGTTCTTATGTTTTGCATTCGCCGAATGGGTACTTCGAAGACGTCAGGGATTGTCTTAGAGATTTTCCTCCAAATACTGTGCGAGCGCCTCAGGCTCCATGTTCTTGCCGACAATCACGCCATTTTCATCTATGAGTAAGTTCTGCGGTATGAATTGGATACCGTAAAATGTAGAAATTTCATTTTGCCAGTAGTTTAAGTCGCTGACTTGTGGCCATTGCAACCCGTCTTCAGCGATGCCTTTGATCCATGCTTCTTTATCGCGATCTAGACTCACACCGATGATGTTGAATCCACGTTCTTTATAGGCATCATATAGGCCAACCAAAGCAGGATTCGCTGCACGACAAGGCTTACACCAAGATGCCCAAAAGTCCACAAGCACGAGTTTACCCTCAACACTAAGTAAACTGAGCATTTCACCTTCAGGGGTAGCCTGACTGAAATCGGTAAAGGTTGCGCCCACAGCAGATTTTTCAAGAGCAGCAATTTTTTCAGCCAATTTTATGTAATCTGGTGACTCGTGGTATTCAGCACTAATTTGATCGCGAACCGCGCGGAAATCCTCAATATCGTAACTGCTCGTATTTCCACTTAAAATGATAGCCGCACCAAGAATGTCGTTCTTTTTAGCAAAGTCCAGAGTCATTTTAGTTTGGTTATCAATCAAGGTCATTGCTTCCTCACGAATTTGTTCCGTAGCGAGCGTATCATTGAGTTGCATTGCATTGCGGAATTTATCTTCTAAGGTCATCATGGTCGCATCGAAGAATGCCCCTTTATTGCGAAGGGCTTCTGCTGAATCATTGAACACTCCTGCTTCAACTACAATACCTGCCACAGAATCCATAGTGATGGTCACATCTGCACCGTCGTGGTAGTATACTGCGGGCATTCCGAGCTCGGCAATTTCTACCATGGCGTATTGATGGGGGAAATCGTCGATATGAACGGTTAATTTACCTGCACTTAAGGTCCCTTCGTAGAGCACCTCTTGATTTTCAAGACTTAATTTGACAGGGCTATCTCCAGCAGATTGCGCATCTATAGTGAGATCAAAGCCAGTTTCAGGTGCACAGGAGGCTAAAATTGCCGCAGCTGCAACACTAAGCATTACTTTCTTCATTGCTATTGTTTAAGTTTACACTCCGCAAATTACATAGAAGAGATGAAGAAAATCGTTACCCTAATCACAATCTTAGTTTTTAGTGTCCAATTGGTTGCTAAAGAAGGCATGTGGATCCCCATGCTTCTGAACAACAACATCGCAGAGATGCAGGCCATGGGCTGCGAATTAAGTGCTGAAGACATCTACAGCGTAAATCACAGCTCGTTGAAAGACGCGATCGTAAGTTTTGGAGGTTTTTGCACAGGCGAATTCATTTCTTCGAAAGGGTTGGTGCTTACCAATCACCATTGCGGATACAGTGAAATTCAAAAACAAAGCTCGATGGAGCACAACTACCTTAAGGACGGCTTCTGGGCGCGTTCAATGGATGAGGAGTTAAAGAATCCGGGGCTTTTCGTTGAACAATTGGTTTATATGGAGGATGTGACCAATTCCTTGGTGAACTCCGGAGATAAATTCAAAGACATCGAGGCGGCTTTGCTCGAAGCAAAAGAATTGGAAAATCCCGATTTGAACTATAAAGTAGTCCCCTTTTTCAATAATAACCAGTTTTTCCTCCTTGCTACCGTCAAATACAATGACGTCCGCCTAGTCGGTGCACCACCCAGCTCCATTGGTAAGTTTGGTGCAGATACAGATAATTGGGTTTTCCCGCGCCACACTGGGGATTTCAGCTTGTTCCGAGTATACGACGATAATGGAAATGCTTTTACACCGGCCCAGCATCTCAAAGTAAATATTGCACCGCGCACAACGGGCGAATTCACGATGGTTTTTGGATATCCGGGCAGGACACAAGAGTATCTCACGGCAGTTCAAATGGATCAACTGGTAAATGTTGAAAACGCCCGTCGCGTCGAGATTCGCAACGTTTTATTATCCATTATGGATGCGGAAATGCGCGCCGATGCTGAAGTGCAGCTAAAGTATGCGTCAAAATACGCGCGTATTGCCAATGGTTGGAAAAAATGGATTGGCCAGATTGAAGGGGTCCAATTCTCGAAAGGTCTTGACCGCAAACGCAAGCTCGAAGCAGAATTCACTGCTCGTATTGCTGCAGACGACGTTTTATGGGATACATACAGTGGACTTTTAAGCGAAATTGCGGTGAACACTACCCAGATTGCTGAAGGCCAATTAAAACGCAACGAGTTTATCGAAACCATCTATTACGGTATGGAATGGTTTGCACTGATGAGTAAACTTCAACGCGCGAAGTCCGACCTTGACATGGACGCAGCCGTGGTAGAGTTCCATCAAAACTATAGCCGTACCGTCAGTGAAAAAACCACTGCAGCAATGTTATCCATGGCTTTGGAAACCTTTCCAGACCTGTTAGGGGACATGGACGAGGCCACTTTTGTCAGTACGGTTCATAATGAGATTGACTCGCTTGTAGTATTGGCCACGAAAGATGAGCCTCTAGAATTAGCCGTAGATGCTCCAACGGCAAACAACTTTAGTACAGCGGCTTTCCAAGCGTTCTACGCAGTATCACCGGATAATGAACTGTTGCAGCGGGCTACCCAACTTTCGGCGCAATACATGCGTGCGCTTATGGAAGTTTTCCCTGAACGCAATTTTTATCCGGACGCGAATAGTACACTTCGGGTAACCTATGGAAAATTAGAGGGAGTAAGCCCTCGTGATGCAGTGTCTTACGGAACTACTACTTATCTCGATGGCGCAATGGCAAAATACAAGCCCGGCGATTACGAGTTTGATGTACCCTCCAAACTTATTGAATTGTACGACAACAAGGATTATGGTCAATATGCCGAAAACGGAAAACTACCGGTATGTAATATCGCTTCGAACCATACCACGGGAGGAAATAGTGGTTCTCCAGTGCTTAACGCTAGAGGCGAGCTCATCGGTTTAAATTTCGATCGCATTTGGGAAGGGACCATGAGCGATGTCAACTTCGATGCGAACATCTGCCGTAACATTATGGTTGATAGTAGATATGTGCTTTTTATCATTGATAAATTTGCTGAACAGCACTGGCTGATTGATGAAATGGAGTTGGTCACCAATTAAACCAATTGCATTCCAACAGCTCCAAGGTTAAAGTCCATTAAGTTGTCCTACAAAACAGTCGTCATATTCGTGGTTGCCTTGATTGTTTCCTCTTGTGAGGACGGTCCAGGTGCGGTTTATGGTGAGCCCTTTGAAGCGGTAATTGCACAATTTGGTGAAGCTTTACCCGTTGAGCCGCCATTATCATATGAAAGCAAGGCCCCGCGGTATATCCAGAAAGATGTACGCAACGGACAAGCTATCGATGATAAACGTGCCACGCTCGGACGCGTCCTTTTCTATGATAAATCCTTAAGTGATAATGGCACTATCGCTTGTGCTTCCTGTCACCAACAAGCCCATGGGTTTTCTGACACTGCACAACGAAGTATAGGTTTAAACGGAGAAGTGACGAGCAGACACAGCATGCGTTTGGTAAATAATAGATTTGCCATAGAACAGCGCATGTTTTGGGACGAGCGGGCGCTAGATCTTGAAGACCAAGTTTTGCAGCCTATTAAAGACCACATAGAAATGGGTTTCAGCGGTTCAAACGGACAGCCTGGAATAAATGTTCTACTACAAAAACTACAGGCTTTACCCTATTACAAGGAACTCTTTGCATGGACTTTTGACGGAGATAGCACCGTAACAGCGGGTAAAATCGCACTTGCACTCACAGATTTCGTTCATTCTATAGAGAGCTTTGATGCAAAATTTGATGATGGATTTACAAATTTGGCGGCATTAAATCAGCCGTTTCAAAACTTCACCGCTCAAGAGAACCAAGGCAAAGCGCTATTTCTAACACCGCCAAGCCTCAATATCAACGGTGTCCGTACCGGTGGTGGTGCGGGTTGTGCAGGTTGTCACCAACCGCCTGAATTTGATATCGATCCCAATTCATTAAATAATGGGGTAGACCATGTGGCTGGTGATCCATCGAGCGCAGATTTCACAAATACGCGTTCACCGTCGCTACGCGAGGTAATTGGGCCAAATGGAGATCCGAATGGTCCTATGATGCATACAGGCGATTTTATAGAACTCACTACTGTTATTGAACATTATAATGAGGTGATTCCAGATGTGAATAACCTTAATCTGGACCAGCGTTTGAAGCGTGGACCGAACACGCTCAAACTGGAACTAACTACACAAGAACGTGAGGCATTGGAGGCCTTTGTAAAAACACTGACAGGAAGCACTGTATACACAGATCAACGTTGGTCTTCGCCGTTCTAATTGTGTAAAACTTCAAGCGCTTATCTATTGGGTAGACCGAAGAGTTCTCCCTACTTTTACCGCTTCAATTAAAGCATCATGAGAGACACTACGATTTTCGACCTAATCGCCCAGGAACGCCAACGACAAGTTAATGGAATTGAGCTGATTGCTTCAGAAAACTTTGCTTCTGAGCAAGTTATGGAGGCCCAGGGTTCGGTCCTCACCAACAAATACGCGGAAGGATATCCCGGTAAGCGTTATTATGGAGGGTGTGAGATAGTAGATGTCGTAGAGGATTTAGCGCGTGATCGCGCAAAAGAGCTCTATGGTGCAGCCTATGTTAACGTACAACCGCACTCTGGATCACAGGCTAACGCAGCAGTGTACCTCGCAGTGATGAAGCCAGGAGATACTGTTTTAGGTTTTGACCTTAGCCACGGCGGACACCTCACACACGGTTCACCTGTGAATTTTTCAGGGAAAACTTACCACGCGGAATTTTATGGTGTTGAAAGAGAGACGGGTGTATTAAACTACGATGCTATTGAAGCGAAAGCGAAAGAATGCAAGCCACGTATGATCATCGCTGGTGCTTCAGCATACAGCCGTGATATAGATTTCGCACGCTTTCGTGAGATCGCAGATGAGGTAGGTGCCATCCTTTTGGCAGATATATCACACCCATCGGGTATGATTGCAAAGGGCATTCTAAATGACCCGATGCCGCATTGTCATATCGTCACAACCACTACGCACAAAACCCTTCGTGGACCGCGTGGAGGTATGATTATGATGGGTGAGGATTTCCCAAATCCATGGGGTGAGACCAACATGAAAGGTGAAGTAAAAATGATGTCGAATGTCCTGGACATGGCGATCTTCCCAGGAATTCAAGGTGGACCTCTAGAGCACGTTATAGCTGCAAAAGCAATTGCCTATGGTGAAGCTTTAACGGATGAGTTCTTCCATTATCAATTGCAGGTGAAAAAGAATGCAGCAGCAATGGCTAAGGCCTTTGTAGATCGCGGCTATGATATTATTTCAGGTGGTACAGATAATCACTTAATGCTGATTGATTTACGCAATAAAGGCGTTACTGGAAAGGCTACTGAGCAGGCTTTAGTTCGTGCGCACATCACTGCAAATAAGAATATGGTGCCCTTCGATGACAAGAGCCCATTCACCACCTCAGGTATTCGTTTAGGCGCGCCAGCCATTACTACGCGCGGATTAAAAGAAGCGGATATGGAGACCATTACGGACTTTATTGACCGTGTGGTGACAAATATTGATTCAGATTCGCACATTAAGGAGGTCGGAGATGCAGTTGTAAAAATGATGCAGGACCGCCCGTTGTTTACTTGGGAGTAAGTATCTTCGAAGGAACCAATAGCCTTAGTAATATGTACAAGAGTATTATGAAGCGCTGCGCCGTATTGGTTGCAGCGCTTTTCTTTTCGCTACCCATGGTGGCCCAGCTTGATTTTGAAATAGATCGGAGCGTCAAAGAATCGCGTGTCGGTATTATTCGAAATACTTTATTGACCATAGATGATGATGCGAAGGCGATTATTAATCGGCCGCTGAAGAACCCCAATCTCACTGCAAATGGTGTGAAACTGTTTGCGATGATCGTGACGGACTATCAGACCACGAAGTTTTTCCAGGAGCAAATAGAGCCGTTGGATGTGTATGTACGTGATGCGATTTCTTTTCCTAGTCTTTTTACTGGTGTACCTGTTTTGGGAAGATGGGGTGGTGGCGTTGATGGCTACATGTATACAGGTGTGAGCGCCATGTACGCAGCTGGCGTTTTGTTAGGTAACGAGAAAATGCAAGAGGCAGGTATACTTACGACTAAGGCCGTTGTTGAATCGTATGTTGTAAGTCATATTGTTCTAAAGACCTTAGTAGCACGGCATCGTCCTGCACGTCCTTTGGGCGGTATGGGGTCTGACAGAGATAGTCAATATCCTTTCGTTCAGAGTCCGTTGGATTTTTTTAATTTTCATGTTCCTTACCTGCACTCAGAAGCCTATGGTACAGGCTTTCCTAGTTACCATGCAACCATGTTCTTTGCATTTGCATCAGTAAATAGTAAGGTCTTTGATAATTCTTGGGTGCCTTACGCATTGGCTGGAACAGCACTACTTTACGACATTCGAGGACACAATCATTGGGTTAGTGAATTAGTTGCGGGTGCAGTAATAGGGGAGTTCATCGGAAAGGTGGTTTATGAAAATTACCATGAGCGCCGAAGTACATCGAATTCATTGAAGAAAAGACGAAGGTTTGCCTCGCAAATGGGGATAGGTCAAAATTTTGGTGTTGTCGGTCCTTCAGTTGTGATTAGTTGGTAAAATCGGCCCGATTATTGTAAAACAACTACCCGTAATTAATCCGAACAATGAGAAGAATTTTATTGCTGTTACCGTTTATTGTCTTTTTTGCTTCCTGCGAAACTGAAACAACCACAGATACGAATACGGAACGCTTTTACAAGGCACCCTGGAACGTTGAGTTAAACCGTTCGCATGGAGCAGTAGGACAGCTTAGTGCTGCGAATGAAGATCATTCAGGTACCTTAAATTTAGCGAAGCACGGGAGTGCAACCTTCGATGTTTCCATGTTGAGCGACCACATGTATCAACAGTGGGGGTACAGCTGGACTACCGACGAATTTTATATGAATTGGGCGCCCTGTTTAGACTGGTACATTAATGAAGCCGAGGACAGCATGCATTTAAACTACGATTACCAGGATTATGACCCGAACTCTGGGAACAGTTTTTACTGGAATTATGATCTTATACTGACGAGATAAAAAAAGCGGGCAATGTCCGCTTTTTTTATGCTTCTAACTTTTTCTTCAAGTCAGCGATCTCTTTAGCCAGGTGGTGCATGATGCGAAAGGAAATGACTATGGTTCCTAAAAGTCCGGCGGTCAGTAGATAAATGAGGGTATCCATAAGTATTGTGTTGTTTGCTGTTTAACAAGAGCGGTACCTAAAGGTTCATTATTCAATGTGTTGATATTATTCAAAAAATCACTTTCCTATTTCATTAGGCGCATTATATTTGCACCCCATTCAATGGCGAGGTAGCTCAGCTGGTTAGAGCGTCGGATTCATAACCCGGAGGTCGGGGGATCGTGCCCCCCTCTCGCTACAGGAAGCCCTTTGAAGTGAAAACTTCAGAGGGCTTTTTTATTCCTCGTAAAAGTCCAAATCCCTTCCAAAGGTTTCATGAAGACCAGAAATGGCCCAGTAGGTAACGAACATCACAATAACAGCTGTGAAGATGCCTGCGCCTACATATGTAAATTTCGTATTAAGGGCTAAAAAGAGCGCCGTAATCCCGTTGAGTGAACCTCTTACCATGTTCGGGATAGATGTGGCGGCTGTGGCTCTTAAATTGGTTCCAAAGTTTTCTGCACCGATGGTGACAAACACAGCCCAGAAACCCGTTCCAAAGCCCATGATGCCCGTAGAGATATATAATTGCAATGCTGAGGAGGCCGTGAAAAAAACCACCATACCTACCATAGTGATGGCATAAAATACATGCATGGCCTGCTTCCGTGATTTCAATCTTTGTGACAATAGTCCGATCGCAACATCTCCCACCGCTATGGCGCTGTAGCTGACCATTATTCCAATACCAGGGTCAATGGTATCAGTAATACCTAACTGGCGTGCGAATTCGGGAGAAAAGGAAATGAGAATACCTACAACGAACCATGTAGGCAACCCGATTAATATGCTCCTCAGGTAACGCATAAAACGTTCCTTCGTCGCAAATAACATAAGGAAATTCCCTTTTGATACGGTTGAATCAGAGGCTAATGATTTGTAAAGCCCGCTCTCAAAAACGCTCAATCGAATAAAAAGCAGTAGTAATCCCAATCCTCCGCCGATGAAGTAGCACGTTCTCCAATCGAACCATTGGGCAATAAAAAAAGCAAGAACAGCACCCGTGAGCCCGACACCGGCAACAAGAGATGTTCCAATACCACGCTTCTCTTTCGGTAAGAGTTCAGAAACTAAAGTAATTCCGGCACCTAATTCTCCTGCAAGTCCAATTCCCGCAAAGAAGCGAATCCACGCATACTGTGCACCGTTTGTTACGAAACCATTGGCAATATTTCCTAGCGAATAGAGGGCAATCGAATAAAATAACACTTTAGTACGGCCCAATTTATCACCAAGTACCCCCCATAGAATACCACCTAGAAGTAGACCAAACATTTGCGTATTTAAAATGAGCATCCCAATTTCTCCTACATCCTCAACACCCAAATCTGTTAAAGAAGGGATTCGAATGATGCTGAAAAGTAGTAAGTCGTAGATATCAACAAAGTATCCGAGGGCAGCTACCCAAATGATGGGTTGACGAAAGATTGAAGTTGAAGCCTGCATGGTGTTTTATGATTAGCGTAATGAAGATAGAGAATATGTCAGAACTGCAGTTTTTTCAAGGGTTTTTGCACAAAGTGTTGCTTATTTCGTTTGACTTATTATATTGCATGAATTAGATAAGTACCACCATGGACAAAATAAAATTTGAGTTAGAGTTTCCACTTCGCGCGTCCCCAAAGATGTTGTTTCCATTTTTGAGCACCCCTTCAGGATTGAGCGAATGGTTTTGTGACGATGTTAACTCAAGAACTGAACTCTTTACCTTTTTCTGGGACGGATCAGAGGAGCAAGCTCGACTGTTAAAAAAGCAATCGGACAAAATGGTTCGTTTTCGTTGGTTGAACGATGAAGAGGATGGTTTAGATACGTATTTCGAATTTAGAATTGAAGTAGATGCGTTGACTAACGATACATCTATTATTGTTACGGATTTTGCGGAAGACGATGAAGTGGAGGAAGCAAAGCAGCTTTGGGAAAGTCAGATACATGAGCTCCAGCACATTATAGGCGCGTAATGAAGCACATCCCATTTTACAGCATACCCGCAGTTCTGTTCATCATGTGCTGCGGGCTTTTTTTATCCTTTTATCCTGATAAGGTAGCGGCACAGCTGGCACTGCACCACGCATGGTACAGCCCCGGTGGATATTGGTGGATGGAGGTAATTACGAGTTGGGGTGAAGCGCATCTCTTTGTGATCGTTATTATCGCCGTCGTCTTGCAAAAGCGATATTTAATGGCTTTTGAGTTTCTTAGTGCTGGCATTGTATCGAGTATCGTTGTTCAATCTCTTAAACGATTGGTCTTCGCGCCGTCACCTCGTCCTATGGCTGTGATTAAATGGTCTGAGACTTTATTACCAGAAGGGCTGGAAGTACCCTTACAATTTGCTTTCCCCAGCGGCCATACCACAACTGCGTTCGTTTTTTTTACATTGCTGGCTCTTCATTTCAAAAAGATTTCAGTTCAAATTTTAGCCGCCATAGCGGTAATAGGAGTGGGACTTTCTCGCGTTTATTTAATGGCACATTGGATACCGGATGTCATGGCTGGTGGGGCATTAGGTTTGGTTTTAGCTCTGCTCGTGAATCGTGCATTTTTAGCCATAAAAAAAAGCCGCCCATCCTTGCGGTGAGCGGCTCCTGAAAAAATCTAGTTGATTTAGATTATAGGTTTAGTTTCTTCTTTGTCGATTTTTCCAAAGAATCGCTGTGCATCATCACACTAATGGTCTTTAAGCGAACATAACTTTCAGATGCATAGAGGTAACCAGGACGGAAATCGTTAGGGATATCGCCCCAAGAGTTTTTCACGATGTAGAAGATATTTCCTTCCTGATCTTTAACCATTCCTTGAAGGACCATACCGTGGTCGTCTTGTGTCAGGTAGTTGTCGTACTGCTCTTGACGGGCCTCTTGGTCTACAACGGCTTCTCCGTGCGGTCCCGCGTAGATTGCTTGAGCCTCTTCAGTGCTCATGTCGCTCCAGCTCTGGTCTGGCATTACAGCAATACCGTTTTTAATAGAGAACCCTTTATCACTAACGTCACAAGCCCAAGCTACAGGGAATCCGGCGTTCAGCGATGCGTTAATGGCATCCATCATTTCGTCGATAGGAAGATTGTACGAAGTGCCCCAAGTCCAGTTGTCAGGCACCTGTATTTGACAAGCTTCGTAAAATGGATGGTGTGTCCAGGAGGTAAGTTGTACGTAGTCGTCAGGGTTGATGCCTATGACCTCATCAGCGAAACTCCTTGGAGTGTAGGTTTTTCCATTGTATCCAAACTGCGCTGGTTCCTCACCCAAATAAGCATCTAATGTAGCATCAAATGCCTTTTTCCAAGAAGTGGATAACTTCCCATTCTTATTGTCTTTTACTGCGTCTAAAATACCTTTTAAGGCACCTTCCATTTCTCCGTGACGATTGATTTCAGAACCATAGTTCAAGCCATTGTAGACTTCTTGTGGGACAGCTCCATATTTTTTAATGACATAAAGCACATCAGGCAAAGCACCGCCTTGAGCAAAATTTAAGTACCCGTGAAGGCGAATGTATTTTTCGCCTTTGTCTTGATAAACTTTACGGACTGTATACATTTCTGAAAGATCAACAGGTGTTTTACCCATGCGGATCATTTCACTTTCAACAAAAGAAGTAGTGGCGTAGGACCAACACGTGCCCGAAGCTCCTTGATTTTTCACGGGTGTAGCTTCGATATCAACAATGGTTTCCCATTCGTATCCCAATGGAGCATCAGCGCCATTGTCTTTTACTTTATTAATGAGGTCAACTTGTGCAAAAACCTGAGAACTGAGTAGCGCTCCTGCCAGGAGTAAACGTAATTTCATAGTGCGATTATTTGAATTGTAAACTAACTGTTGCTTCTTTAATTCCAGCGGAATAATCGTAGAAGCCTTCTTTTGATTTTACCCCTAATTTTCCAGCTGTAACCATGTTTACTAGGAGTGGACACGGTGCGTATTTCGGATTTCCGAGTCCGTCGTAAAGTACATTAAGTATGGAAAGACATACGTCAAGACCAATAAAATCGGCCAATTGAAGTGGACCCATTGGGTGCGCCATCCCTAATTTCATTATTGAATCTATTGCGGCTACGTCTGCCACGCCTTCATGCAAGGAAATGATTGCTTCGTTAATCATTGGCATAAGAATACGGTTGGCTACGAAGCCGGGATAGTCATTACAGGCCACAGGAACTTTCCCGAGTGCTTTACTCATTTCAACAACTGCATCACATACTGCATTAGAGGTGCTGTAACCGCGAATAATTTCAACCAGACGCATGACAGGAACAGGATTCATGAAATGCATACCAATGACTTTATCCGGACGCGCAGTCTGCGCAGCAATTTTTGTAATGCTTATGGAAGAGGTATTCGAAGCGAGGATGCAATGTGCGGGTGCATGTGCATCAATGTCTTTGAAGAGCTGAAATTTAATTGCCGTGTTTTCCGTTGCAGCTTCAACTACCAAGTCTGCTTTCATTACGGCGTTTTTTAGATCTGTCCCGGTCGCTAGTAGTGCTATGGCCGAATCTTTTTGTGATTCCGTCAGTTTCTCTTTTGAGATTTGACGGTCCATATTTTTTGTGATGGTACTCATGGCGCGTTCGAGAGCGGCTTCGCTGATATCAAAGAGGTGGACGTTGAATCCACTCTGCGCGAAGACGTGGGCAATACCGTTGCCCATAGTTCCAGCACCGATTACGGTAATGTTTTTCATGAATGGTGATTTGTGGTTCTTTATTTGCCTCGCCCTTGCAAGACTGTGACTAAGGTATAGAACAGGATTTTGATATCGTTTACTAGAGTAATGTTTTCTGTATAGATTAAATCGAAGCGTGCACGTTCAATCATTTCCTCGACATTTTCAGCATAACCAAACTTCACCATGCCCCAGGAAGTAATGCCTGGTTTTACCTTCAGTAAGTACCGGTATTGTGGCGCTGCAGCGATGATTTGGTCAAAGAAAAATCTACGCTCAGGACGGGGACCAACAATGGCCATGTCGCCTCTTAGAACATTCAGAAATTGCGGCAATTCATCCAACCGAAACTTTCGCATCGTTCTGCCCCAAGGTGTGATGCGCGGATCTTCCTCGCTACTGAGTTGTGGACCCTGTACTTCCGCATCTCGGTACATACTCCGCAGTTTGATGATTTTGAAAGCTCTTCCGTTTTTACCTAAGCGTTCTTGGGTATAAAATATTGGGCCTGGCGACCCGATAGCAATCATTGCTATAGAGAATACAATGAAAGGTGATGCTAGCAAGAGAAGTAACGAGGCGACAACGATATCAAAGAGTCGTTTGATAAAAGCGACATGCGGCTTAACCAATTCTCGTTTCACTTCAATCAACGAACGTCCTAAACTCTCCATTTTTACCTGGCCGGACAGAATACTGAACAAATTCGGGAGTACGTGAATACGCACATCGTTATGTTCGATGGAGCTGACCATTGCTGCGATTTGATCCGAATTCCCAGACGGCAGCGCTATGATCACATCTTCTACAGTATTGTCATTGATGATATCTGCCAATTGGTCAATGTGTCCCAAAAAAGGAATGGCCTTCATGCGCTCATCTACAACTGCCTCAGTTGTACTTAAATAGCCCATAAAGGAATAGCCCTTACTTCGGTCTTTTTGAAAGGCCACCAAAAGCTCTGCGGCATCTTTTCCACTGCCAATAAGTATCGTAGGAAAATTCAGGGTCCCTTTGTCAATCTTATGCCTAACGCTTGTGCTTTGAGTAAATCTAAAAAAGCCGCTGAGCAACAAGAGACTACCGGAATAGACACCTAAAGTCAAATAGTAGTCGCTGTACTCTTTTATATAATCATCGAGTAAGACCAGGAAAAAGAGTAGAACTGCTGTAATTAATGTACCTCCAAACGTATTAAAGGCTTGTGCCAAACGACTTTTTCGTGTGAGGTCACTGTAAATACCGCTAAGGGCACTAATGCCTATAAAAAGAGCTGAAGTAGCCGTAGCCGCTAAGACAAACGTCTGGTCAAATTTGATTGGAATGGCCGCACCGAATCTTTCCGGTTCGACGAACAGTTTGCGAACGAGGTGAAGGGCTGTATACGCACCAGTGCCAGCGATTATATCCAACAGGAGATAACGAAAGAGGAGTTTACGTTCTAGCTGTTTAGAGGTACTCAATACAATAGTTTTATGTTGTCAATCAGTACCATGGCGGTATCGTCGGTGGTGTTGATACTTCCAAAAAACAAATTATAATCTATGGCATTGGGGTAGCCACTTACCTCAGTAACGAGATTGATGTACACTTTATTCCACTGATCATTTGGGAAAAGCGTTACCACCGGAGTCTTAGCGCTTTGTAGTACTTCGTTAGCGGTAATGCCAAAGGTAAGGGCGACGTCCGTTTTGTAATTCACTTCGAGCCATACGTTAGCACCGTATTTTGGTAATTCGAAAGCTTGGAGCGTCTTGAATTCTCCCAATGTGACGGGAGGTAAGACGAATTTCCCGCTTTTATTAGGCATTTCACCGGGGTGATAAAACACCTCGCTCGTATCTGAAGTTATGAGCAAATTCGTATCGCTTTGCACGGTCTTGTTATAATTTAAACCAATGCCGTCAAAATCTTCGATCACCATGACAGTGTACGTTGGATTGTATTCGAACGTTAAAACTTCTGGGGAAAGCACTCTTGTTGATCCCTCGTTTAAAGTCCAATTTTTTTCGATCGGAGCCAGCATCTCATACTGGTTTCGTTGAGAATACACTCCGTTGAGTGCAATTCCAGGAATAAAGCGCAGTGACTGGTTCTCACCAGCGTAGACAGGAATGCGGCATGGAGGTGAAAACGCTCCAATTTGTTGACCGTTTTGCTCAACCCAAATGGTATTCAACTTTGCGGAAGAAGTCCCTTCATTGGATTTAGCGGCAACGAGTAGCTCAGTGACTTCTAAATAAGCCACTGCAGGAGCAGTTTCATCCTCACAGGAGGAGAGAAGCACAATACTCCCAAAAAGTGCAATGAAAAAGGACAAATTGTACATAAGACAAATGTAGTCATCCTAGTCTTTCAAATTGTTAAAAAGAAGCGTACTTCAATAGACCGCACCGTCTGTTCTCGATGTACTTTCAATTCATGCAATACGAGGACAGTTCATATTACCAAGGCCAAAGGGCAATAATGTGTAGTGCATTAAAAGCTAAGGGATTGGCTGGAGATGCCGTACTCAATGCTATGAATCGAATTCCGCGACATCTTTTTCTCGAAAGTAGTTTTCACCAGCATGCTTATCAGGATAAGGCGTTTCCTATTGCAGCAGATCAAACCATCTCCCATCCATCTACCGTGGCATGGCAATCGGAATTACTGGAATTGAAACCTGGAATGAAAGTTCTTGAGATCGGCACAGGGAGTGGGTACCAAGCAGCGGTATTATGTGAACTGGGCATGAAATTATTCAGTATTGAACGTCAAAAAGCATTATTCGATTTCTCGAAAAAGATGCTATCTACTCTCGGGTATCGTGCTGAATTAAAGTTTGGCGATGGATTTAAGGGAATGCCCGTATTTGCCCCTTTTGATCGTGTGATTGTTACCTGTGGCGCGCCGTTTGTTCCGAAAGCCCTTTTGGCGCAGCTCATCGAAGGCGGTATCATGATCATTCCTGTTGGGGAAGGGACCCAAAAAATGGTAAAGATCACCAAGCAATCGGATGGTAGCTTTGTTCAAAAGGTGTTAGGAGATGCGGCGTTCGTTCCTATGCTTAAAGATCGCGAGTAACGTACCTTTGTAGGGTGAAAACAATCGAAATAAAAAATCGCAAAGCGAAATTTGACTACGAATGGCTTGAGACCTTTACCGCTGGTATGCAGTTGCAAGGGACGGAAGTGAAATCCGTTCGCATGGGCAAAGCGTCGATAGCAGAGGCCTATTGTTATTTCGCGGGCGAAGAATTGTTTGTCAAAAATATGACGATATCCGAATGGTCGCACGGAAACATTTTCAACCACGAACCGCTTCGTGAGCGTAAGCTTCTATTAGCAAAAAGAGAATTGGAAAAAATTCTAAAAGCCACTAAGGATGCTGGTATCACGGTAATTCCAACCAAAGTCTTTATCAGCGAAAAAGGTTGGGTCAAAATGAATATTGCCGTAGCACGTGGGAAAAAGAACTACGATAAACGCCAGTCGCTAAAAGAAAAAGATGCCAAGCGCGATTTGGCGCGACTAAAGAATCTATAGATGTACAAATCCATTATTCGTCCATTACTTTTTACACTGAATGCCGAGCAGGCGCATCATTTTACGTTTAAAACGTTGAAAGCGGCTTTTAAGATTCCAGGAGTGAGCAATCTTGTAAATGCGTTTTTCGGTCCATTGGATGGGCATGAAAAAGAAGTGATGGGGTTGCGCTTCAAGAATCCTATAGGTTTAGCTGCTGGGTTTGATAAGGATGCAAAGCTTTACAATGAACTAAGTGCTTTTGGATTTGGCTTTATAGAGATCGGTACACTCACTCCAAAGCCGCAAGTGGGGAATCCTAAACCGCGTTTATTTCGTCTAGTGGAGGATGAATCTGTGATTAACAGGATGGGGTTCAATAACGGCGGTCTCGATGAAGCTGTGCTGCGTTTAGCGAAGAAGAAAACAGATATTATCATTGGGGGAAATATTGGTAAAAACAAAGTGACTCCCAACGAGGACGCGATATCAGATTATTTAAAGGGGGTAGAAGCATTGCACAGCGTGGTCGATTATTTCGTGGTCAATGTTAGTTCACCCAACACCCCTAATTTGCGTGAACTCCAAGAGAAAGCACCATTGATGGCCCTACTTACCGAGGTTAAAGCACTGAATGATCGTTTAGGCCATAAGCCGTTGATGCTTAAGATAGCACCGGATTTGACTAAGGGTCAATTGGACGATATTATTTCCATTATAAACACATTGAAGCTCGACGGCATCGTAGCGACAAATACAACCATATCTAGATCGGGACTGAAGACTTCAGCGCAAAAGGTTGCGGCCATGGGAGCGGGCGGATTAAGCGGTAAAGTACTTAAATCGCGCAGTACTGAAGTGGTGAGGTATCTACGTGAAAAATTGGATGAAAACATAGCTATTATAGCCGTGGGTGGTGTCTTTACGGGTGAAGATGCGCGTGAAAAGCTGAACGCTGGTGCAGATTTAGTTCAAGTTTGGTCGGGTTTCTTATATGAAGGGCCTGCAATGGTGCGTCGTATGCTCCGCAATTTGTAAATTAGGACGGAATCTATCTAACCCATCCTAATGACCACCATTTCTATCGTTGAATGTCCCCGAGACGCTTGGCAAGGATTTCATGACTTTATTCCCACTGCGGAGAAGATCAAACACATTAAAAACCTTATGCATTGTGGTTTTCACACCATAGATGCGGGAAGTTTCGTCAGTCCAAGAGCAATGCCGCAAATGGCCGATGCGCAGGAGTTGTTTGCGGCTTTGGAAGAAGCCAGAGCGCAATCGGAAACCCAGCTTTTGAGTATAGTCGCTAGTGAAGGAGGCGCAAGGCGTGCAGCGGAATTCAATCATATTGATGCTTGGGGCTATCCGTTCAGTGTAAGCGAAGTTTTTCAAGAGCGCAACAGCAGGAAAAACATTAAAAGCGCTATTGAAGATCTCAAACGTGTAAAGGATTTAGCGTTGCAATCGAACGTTGAGTTAGTTGTTTACCTCAGTATGGCATTTGGGAATCCTTATGGCGAAACGTATCATACGGATCTAGTTTTAGAGCGTCTAGAACAAGCGCTTCATTGCGGGGCGGACATTATTTCGCTGAGTGATACTACTGGACAGGGAAGCATTGAAAGGGTAGTTGAGCTGTGCTCATTGATGAAACTCCACAGTGCTGTTCCGTGGGGCGCCCACATGCACAGTACTTATGAAGAGGCCGCGGAGAAGGCGCTAGCCGCTGTAGGCGCTGGTTGTGAACGAATAGATACAGCATTAAAAGGGTATGGAGGTTGTCCTTTCGCTTCGGACCAATTAATGGGTAATATGCCGACAGAAAAAGTCTTAAGTGCATTGACGCACGCCAACCTTCCTCATGCCTTGCATCCACTGCAGATAGAACGTGCATATAATAGTGCACTAGAGGTTTTAGGGAGTTATTCTTAATGTATCTTTGAACAGTAGGTTGTTTGCGGGAACGCATACTTAAGAAGGAACCCGGTTGAAGTCCGGGGCTTTGCCAGAAGCTGTAATTTGTGTTGAAGCTATTCATAGCCACTGCTGTCGCGGGAAGGGGAATAGTGGAGCGAAGAGCCAGAAGACTTGGCCTACACTAACCTTAAATGGTGCTCTGGGTCAAGCACTGGTGTAGAATGAAGAACCTGATCGTTTCAGTTTTAGTACTGCTAACGCCTGTGCTGCTCTATAGCCAGGTGGATACACTTTGGACAGCGAATGTCTTAAGTGGTAACTTCCGTTCAAAAGAGATCAAAACAAAAGCAGATTCACTAGTTGCAAGTCTTAGTAGCGCATCCGCCTACCTAATCAAGGACAGTCGTTTTATAGTAAAGCAATATTCACCCGGGAGTGTAGTAACTTCTTCTTTTGGAGGTGCTTCGTCAGAGCAAAGTCGTGTTTTATGGGATGGGATAGATATCAGTAGTATGGCTTCGGGTGTGCTCGACCTAAGTCTAGTTCCTGCCTCAATGCTTAGTACCGCCGTCTTGTACGATGGGATCAACGGTGGTGCGCTTGCCCCTATGGGCTCTGTAGGTGCATTAAATCTCTCATCAACACTACCTCAAGGGCGTGGGACGAGCACCCTATTTTCAGCATCGAGCATTGGTGACCGGGGCTTGTTTGCTCATTCTTGGGGTTCCATTGGCACAGTGCGGTATCAAAGTTCACTCAGAAGTACAACAGGAACAAACAGTTATCCGTACTCCATAGGGAATTTAAACGGTGTACTTCGCGGGAATGGCTATTCGGACTTGACCTATCTGCAGTCGTTTCAGGGTAAAGTATCGGGATGGAATTGGCAATCGACCTTATGGTATACGCAGAGTGAAAAAGACAATAGTGGTTCTGTTCTAACCCCGGGATACGTGAATCATCTCGAAGATGATATGCTGCGCTTTAAGTACGCGATAAGAAACCGTTCGAATCAATGGCAGGTCTATGCCGGAAGAGAATGGCAGGCTTATACGGATACAAATTCTCCATGGACCATTAAAGATACAAACAGGTATTCACAGGCTACGGTACAGTACTCCCACAGAACAGCGCAACAGGAGCTTTATTTTACGGCGAATTACTTTAAAGCAGACGGATCGAATCGAAACGCTACAGCCTTTTTGCCGCATGTTTTATATAACCTCAGTCTTTCGAAAAAGGATAGGGTAGTGCTGAAAGCTGCGGGTTATCAAAACAATGTCCATATGGGAATACATTATGGTCGTACTGATACGCGAGGTGCTATTCAAAGCCAATTTGCCTTGGGAACCTATTACCGGTTACCCACACTCAATGAACTGTATTGGAGTCCAGGAGGGAATCCAAATTTAGCTGCGGAACGTTCCTATGGAATGAAGTATGCGCTACACCGTAAAGGAAAGTGGAATTGGAACGTAACAACGGATCAATTGTACTACGATAAGATGATTCAATGGGCACCCGCCGCGTCGGGGAATTGGTCGCCGCAGAATTATTACGCTGTCTATACGAGCACAACGACTGCTGCTGTTGCGCAGTCATGGAAAAAATACACTACCAACATGAACCTGACGCATCAGTATTCCAGAGTTCTTGCTACACTCAATAATGACCCCGCAATTGTAGGGAAATCGCTCATATACAGGCCAACTCTACAAGCGGTCCATACTTCAGAATTTCACTTGCCCAAGGGCACACTTCAGGTTCGAGCATTTTATACGGGGCTGCGTCATACGCTTCGAGATAATAGCGCAATTGGCGAAATTCCGGCACAGTATTGGTGTGCATTAGCCTATACCGTTTCAGGGGCAAACAATCGATGGAATCTGTTGCTGCAGATCGATAATGTATTTAACAACGAAAGACAATATTATCAGTACTTCCCGATGCCCGGGCGGACATTTCAAGTTCATTTAAAACTCAATTCGAAACAATGAAAAAAACATCTTTATTCGCAGTTTTAGGCACAATAGTGGGGCTAGGCGCAGGTTGTACTACCGATACTCCCGCAGGAACTTCTGGGGTCTACACGGATTTACATTTAATTTTAAATGAAGGTCCCTTTGGTTCCGGAACAGGAACCATTACAGCCTACAACGCAGATACGCTGATCCAATCGGCCTTTGCTTTGGAAAATGGCTTCCCTTTAGGAAATGTGGCGCAACACATGATTGAATCCGATTCCATGCTGTACATCGCAATGAACAACAGCAATACCATTCACGGTGTAAATCGTAACACGTTAAAGCACAGCTGGTCTGCCACTGTGGAGCAGCCGCGTTATTTAGCAGCGGATGGAAATCGACTGTTTGTTTCAAATTGGAAGGATTCCTCCATTTACGTACTCGATAAAACGAACGGTAGTTTAGTAGATAGCATCGACATGGGGCATTTTACGGAGCAGTTGACCATTTATAACAATAAACTCTTCGTTGGAGTAGGAACCTACGAGGGACCGTGGTCATTGGCTGAGATTGATCTAGGAACATTTGATGTGAAGCATCATACGGTAGGTGATGTACCTAATTCCTTTGCCGTTATTGCGAACGACTTGTACCTGCTTTGTTCGGGCGACGAAAACTGGGGTATCGGCGATGATACACCAGCAAGTATATGGAAGTATGAAGGAAGTTCAAGCGGCGCAACAGAAGTAGCTTCCCCAAGCAATATAGGAACGCACGCTATAGGTTTATCAACGGATGGAACAGATGCTTATTTTTTGAACGCATCTTACGACGGTGCCATTGTGAAATGGACGCCAGGGCAAAATTGGCCCAATTCAACTCTAACCTTGCCCGGGGGCTACAATCTAAATGCACACAACGGTAATTTGTATTTCTTTGATGCAAAAGATTACGCGAGCAGTGGCGAAGTACGTGTATACAATACGACCGGTGCGGTTGTAGAAACCGTACCCGCAGGAGTCATTCCGAGACAGATTATTTATTAAGCCTTTGCCGTAGCGACTAGTTTGATCTCTGCAGCATAAGCGATAGCGCTAAACAATGCTGTGGAGATCAATTCTGGCGCATAGAAGGGAATAGCTGCTGCATACGTGGCTGCCAAACCGGAGGCTGTCCTAGGAAAGAGGCTGAATTCGCTCAAAAATACACCGAGGTTGCTCAACAAGAAAAAACCTATCGATCCAGCGACAAGTGCAACAATACTTTTTGCACCGGTTTTTGCGTACCGGCCTGCTACTGCATAGAGAATAAATCCAGCATATGTGAATAGCGAGCCTTTGTACATCAATGTGAACGATCCAGAGGGATGGATAAAATTATTGATGAATAGGTCGCTAACCATAAGTACCCCAAAGGTCAAAGCAATGATCTTAAAAAGACTCTTGTTTTGATTAGCGCCCATGAACGCGAGAGCGCCCATAGCAGTAAAATTAGGGTAATGTGGTGCAATGCGTGAAATGAGCGCTGCGATTACGAGTCCAATTAAAACCTTATTCTTTGCTGTCATATCTCTGTGAATTCTTCACAAATATACGTTGACTTACGCTTCTTTGGTATAGGTTTCCCATGTTCCGTTTGGATTTAATACCAACAATTTTTGTTTTACAGCTTGCGAAGGAGTAGGGGTTGGCTCCGGTGCTTTGATGGGTTGCACGGGAATTACTTCTTTAAGCGCCATGCTGCGGCTCTTAGACCGCTCACCGGTGAGAATAAAACGAATATCTAAATCATCGTCAAAAGCGCACAATTTCTGAATGAGTTGCAGGTTGGGTTTGTTCCGCCCGTTTAAAATATGAACTAGAGTAGGGCGGTTCATGCCAAGCGCATGTGCCATGCTAGACGGTGAGTGTCCCTCCCGTTCCATGTAGGCTTTTAAACGCTGTACAATCTCTTCCATAGTTACAAATGTAATCAAATTCACACATGTGAAACAAGGTGTTACAGTTGTGTTTTTATGAAATCTAGATCATCGTATTGTAAAAACCTAGAACGGAAGTAAAGATTCACATAATAGTTGTTAAAATACTGAAGTACAGATATTTAAAACTATAATCTATAATGTTTCACGGTGTAAAAACAGCGCTGTTCCGTTTGCATTGTAGAGGCCTACACGGAGCGTACCACCCATTTCCTCTAAAAGTTTCAATTGTAACACTCCGAAATGTTGTGTATCGGTGGTCTTTTCGTGTATTCGCGTCCTGTTCATTTCATCGTGGTGGGGATGGGCATTTGCCGTAAGCGGCGAGGCGCAGACTTCTAGAATGGATGTGCCGCTAATCACTATTTCATTGATTTCACCACTGTGGCGATCTCCCGTCAGTACAACAGGTCTTCCAGGCGAACTGGAGAGCCATTGCAGCAACAAATCACGTTCATCAGGGTAATTACTCATATTCTCAAATACCTTCGCCGTGTTTAAAAGCTGTCCTCCCATACAAATGATGTGGACTTGCGCTGTGGAATGGTTCAATGCGTTTTGGAACCAATTCAATTGTTCAGCGCCAAAAACTGTGGCATTCGCTGAATCTTTATGTGTTCTAAAACTTCGATTGTCCAAGAGAAAGAGATCAACTTGACCCTCTGCAAGCACCTTACGCCCGTAATAGCTTTTGGTGTTGGGTTGGGGATAATCAGGTTTCCAGAAGTCTTTGAATGCACGCATGGTGGTTGGAAAGCCAGAAAAATTCGATAGATCGCAGTCGTTTGGGCCTGCATCGTGATCGTCCCAAATCGCCAAATGATGGCTTTTACTCAATAGGTCTTCGAAAACCGGCGTAGCGAAAACCGAAGTATAGCGCGCCATTGTGCTATCGTAGCTGTTCCATTGCCCATTTTTGAGATAGATGTTGTCTCCAAGCCAAATGAAGTAATCAAGGCTATCCAATGCCGTATTAAGCGTAGGCAGAAGATGTTGGGTTTGATCGGGTTCATTGCAGCTTCCAAAACCAATGTTCAAGACCTTTTCTTCTTTAGTGCAGGCTGAGTTCAGTACTAGCGCCGTGAGGCAGACGAGCGTAATTTTTTTCATAGCGTGTAGTATTCGATGGGCAATTCGCCTTTGTGCGTTAACTTCACCTTTAAAATTACGGCAATGTTCACAGCCTCCGATTCTAAATATTTATCTGATAACCAGTGGTATATGGCATACAACGAATTGTTGGCAGCCTTTAATTGGGAAATAATTGGTTATTCATCTGAGGAACGGCCCATTTTAAATACTACGTTGGGCTCAGGTTCGCGTAGCATCTGTATGTGGGCGGGTATGCACGGTAATGAGACTACAGGTGTGTTCATGTTGCTTTCGCTCATTGATCTCTACACACGCAAGAAAATTGATTTAAGCGCCTTTTCTATACATATCATACCGGTCATTAATCCAGATGCATATGTTCGATTCACTCGTCGAAACGGACTTTCCATCGATTTGAATCGAGATTTCAGAGCCTTTCAAACTATTGAGAGCGCTAAGCTCATTGGATGGATAAATGAAATCACGAATTGTGTCTTAATCTGCACGATCAGCGTTCTATTTTTCACGTGAATAAGGAGCCTGCGTATACGTCATTTTTAGTTCCTTCTGCTGACGAATCCCGGGCGATGACTCCACTGCGCAGGGCAGTAATGAATCGAGTGGGTAATGCGCTTCGAACAATGGGGGTGCCGTTAGAGGGAATTGGACGTTACAGCGACGAATTTTACCCCACGGCAGTAGGGGATTACCTTATGGCGCAGGGAATCCCTAATGTGCTTTTTGAAAGTGGGGTAAGTGTGGACGATTTTGAGCGCATGAAAGCGCGTCTATTTGGATTAAATGCTATGGTTGCATTGTTGCATGCGGACGATGAGCCCTCAGCGGTTTATGATGCATTGCCGCAGAATAAAGAAGGCCAGTTAGAGTGGGTGTTTATGGGTGTTTTATATGCTAGAATGCGCGTAGATATTGCTGTTAAAAGAGTCTATTATGTGAACGGCCATGCGCAAGGGATGTATTATATGGTGGATGAATTAGGTGATTTAGCATCGCGTCCACGCATGAAAGAGACTGACGGAGCGGCAATGGCCTTATCCGCTCCTTTGATTATCGGGCAGCCTATAACAGCGGTCTTGGGAGAAGTGGTTTTTGAAAATGGATTGATTGTAGGTTAAACTCCCCAACAGCTGCGCTGGGGAGTTCTTACTAGTTAAGCGTCTGTGGGCTTTTTACTGAGTAATAGCAGATCCTTAGCCACAACTTCAGTAAAGTACTTTTTCTGTCCTTCTGTGTCTTCATAGCTTCGAGTAACCAGTCTACCAGCTATTCCCACTTTATCACCTTTTTTAAGGTACTCATTCATGGTTTGCGCTAGTTTACCCCAGGCAACCACATTGTGCCAGTCGGTCATGGTCTTTTTAGTGCCTTCGGCATCTTTGTAGACCGTGTTCGTTGCTAGGCTAAAAGAAGTACGGAGCGTGTTGTTGATCTGTTTGGATTCTGGAGCCATTCCTAGATTCCCAATTAATTGAACATGATTTTCCATAATAATGGTTTTAAAGATTAGTCCAATTAATCTGGTAAGAGTGCCTGGTATTTGCAAATAATGTGAAAAACTAAAGGTTTTCTACAGCGGCTTTTTGATGGTGTTTATAGTTGCAAATGCGGCATTCACGTCTTTATTGTGTACAATGAAGGTCGCTTCATTAGTGGTAGATATAATTTCTTTGATGGGAACACCTGCAGAGGCGATGTGCTTGAAGAAAAAGTAATACAGACCAATAACCTCCGAACTGCTATCGGGTAAACGCAGTGTGATGGAGCTTAAATCCATGGCTCGATCCAGTAATTTTTCACCGATCATGGCTTTTTCAAGAGCAAGCGTATAATCTTCACTTACCACCACAGTAGTTTCTTCCATACCTCCGGTGAAGCTGTGAAAACCGCTGGGTAGATCCGCGATATGGGTGATGAATTTCGCCTGTTTTGAGGGCAATGCTGGTGTTTTCTTATAGGTATAGGCTACTAGATTTGAACGAACGATAATGTCGCCTAAGGTCCCAATGAACTGTTGCAGTTTATGCTGCATTTTTAGTTGAAGACGCGGCTCTCGTCTACGAATTGCCATGACCACTGCACTTTCTTTGATTTCCTTTCCGGTAAGGTGTTCTATGTCGTGCTTAATTAATCGGGCAAGAGAGCTGAGATTGATCAGGTCTTCTCCTAAAGCCTCTTCGATAAAGGGGCGTTTGCGAAGGCATTCTTCCAGTGCTTCTCTTAAGTTCATCTTTCAGTAGATTTGTTTGCAAATATACATTAATGTTATTTTTTAAACATCTCTTTTGTGCATCACTTTGTCGTAATTTTGGACCGTGTCAGAACAGGTAATAATTATTGGAGGCGGTGCTGCGGGATATTTCGCGGCTATAGCATGTGCAGAGGCACAACCGGAAGCAAATATTGTCATTCTTGAAAAAGGAAAAGACGTTTTGGGGAAGGTATTAATCTCTGGTGGCGGCCGTTGCAATGTGACGAATGCTTGTTTTGATCCTCGTGAATTGGTCACGCATTACCCGAGAGGTGAGAAAGAATTATTGGGGCCGTTTCACAAATTCCAACCGGGCGATACCATGGAGTGGTTTGCTGATCGCGGGGTAGAGTTAAAAATTGAACCCGATAACCGCGTTTTTCCCGTTACAGATTCTTCTGCGACCATTGCAGACTGTCTTAAAGAAATTGCAGATGCCACTGGAATTAAGGTGTATACGAGCTCTGGGGTAAAGTCTTTTACTCAGCGTGAAGATGAACGTTGGGAAGTGCTTACTACACACGGACAAATCTATATCGCGGACCAATTAATGATCGGAGCCGGATCTTCAAAAGCCGTTTGGGATAACCTCAAAAAATTGGGTCATAAAATAGTTACACCCGTTCCATCGTTGTTCACTTTCAATAGCAAAGATGAACGCATTAAAGGCTTAAGTGGCATAAGTCTTCCGAATGCTACTGTTCAAGTTGCCGCTTCAGATCTTGAGGCTTCTGGGCCATTACTCATTACACATTGGGGTTTTTCTGGGCCAGCAATCTTGCGTCTTAGCGCTTGGGGAGCCAGAGAGCTTAATGATCGTTTCTACCGGTTCCCAATTATGATTAATTGGATCGGTCGTGATGAAGAGGAGGTGCTGGCAGATTTCAATGAAGAAAAGAAGCACAACGGTAAAAAAAGAATCGGAAACCATGCACATTATGGGATTCCGTTACGCCTTTGGAAGTCAATGGTAGCAGCGGCTGGAATAAAAAGTACAGCAACGTGGGGCGATCTAGCAGGAAAAGACCTGAAGCAGTTAGCTTCGGAACTCTGTTGTGCCGTTTTCCAAATTTCTGGGAAGAGCACCTTTAAAGATGAATTTGTAACGGCAGGTGGTGTAGACCTTCGCGATGTCGACTTTAAGTCCTTCAGTTCACGGGTTTGCACGAACCTCTATTTTGCCGGCGAAATCCTAGATATTGATGGGATCACAGGAGGATTCAATTTTCAAGCGGCTTGGACGGGCGGTTTTTTGGCAGGAAATGCCATGGCAGGCTATCCTTTAGAGTAAGCCTTTTTTCATAAGGTCTTTTAATATTTTACCGCCCCTGTTCTTCATGCCGGGTGTACCGTATTCGCAAGCTATTTCTATGCTTTGCGCCAACTCTGATGCGAGTTCCGGGTATTTTTTCACCATTCTATGCACAATGCTCATTGCATATACCCTAGGGGCGGCGGCTTGACTGGGTGCAACAATGGTATTGAAACTAAAATCGAGTAATAGTCCTTCGCGCTCATCGTGTCTAGGCAGTTGGTATTTTGAATAGTAGCGTAGAATGAAGCGTGCCTCGGCATCGGTTTTCATTTGGTCCAATTGGGCAATCATTTCCCGCTCCTTCTTGTAAAAGAGTTCAGGCCTGCTGTCGCTGATGTGGTGCAGGATCCAGCATCCGCGCATCCGCTCTTTCTTAGTGCCGTTAAAAGCCCTTTCTAAAATAGCATCTAGCGCTTTAGGACGTTCAATTCCTGCCGCTACAAGCGGAGCGTAATGCCATTCTTTAGCGCTATCGAGTTCATTTAAGGCGTATTCTAAATCCATGTGCAAAAAAATTAACAGCAGTGATGATGAAAATATTAGAATTCTAACTAAATTAGCATAATCAAATAAGAAACGTGCGCCCACTTTTCTTGACCTACTAAAGATACGGCCTTATGAATTACGTAAAAAACAACCTTAAGTTCCTTCGCAAGAAGGAGGCGCTCACACAAGAGCAACTGGCTACTAAAATTGGTGTAAAACGCGCCATGATAGGTGCGTATGAAGAAGGTAGGGCGGAGCCTCGTCTACATACACTGCAGCATTTAGCCGCTTATTTCCAGGTACGCTTGGATGATTTTGTAAACAAGGATCTTTCCGGTTCTAGCAGTATTCCTAAAGCAGATATTAGTGGTGCTCAGTTGCGCATTTTGCCTGTTGTAGTTGACGGTACAGACGAGAGGGAGCTGGGAACGTTGGTTCCTGTAAAGGCTTCAGCGGGATACCTCAGTGGCTATGGCGATGCTGATTATATTGGTGCATTACCGCGTTTTTCCATGCCCTTTCCTGAGCTGCCTCAGGACCGTACCTACAGAGTATTTCAAATTAGAGGGGAGAGCATGCTTCCTATCAAACCGGGATCGTACGTGATTACAGAATATGTTCAAGATTGGAAATCTATTCGCAATGACGAGTGTCATGTTTTGATTACGAAAGACGAAGGTGTTGTTTACAAGCGTGTCATTAATAACCTCCACATCGGTGAACTAATGCTGAAATCAGATAACCCACAGTTTGCGCCTTACACGGTTCCTGTAGACCGCTTGGTAGAGGTTTGGAAAGCGGTTGGTTATACCAGCTTTGAATTACCTGCCGCAGGTACAGGTCAAGAAATGTCTCAGCTCATGCACATGATGGCAGATCTAAAAAAAGAGATGAATCATCTGAAAGACAACTAATTAACACGTAAAGACAACTTCATCCATTGTGTTTTTGAGCGGCCTTCGAGCCGCTCGAACTGCCTGTGGTGGGTCCTTACTTAACTAAATACCTCTGAATTCATGGATCGCTCCATCTTACATATGGACCTTGATACGTTCTTCGTTTCCGTTGAACGCTTGATGGATAGCCGCCTAAATGGTAAGCCTATACTCATTGGCGGTACTGGTGATCGTGGGGTAGTTGCAGCGTGCAGTTATGAGACGAGAAAGTTTGGAGTTCATTCTGCCATGCCCATGCGTATGGCTCGTTCTCTTTGTCCTGAAGCCATTATCATTCGAGGGAATTCCGCAAACTACAGCAAATTCTCCAACTTAGTCACAGATGTTATTAAAGAGGATGTACCGGTTTACGAGAAAACATCGGTAGACGAGTTTTATGTTGATCTCACAGGTATGGATCGCTTCTTTGGGAACTTCAAATTTGCCAGTGAACTAAGGGACCGTGTCATTAAGGAAACAGGATTACCCATTAGTTTTGGTTTGTCTTTAAATAAAACAGTTAGTAAGGTAGCCACAGGTGAAGCGAAGCCTAACAATAAGATTTTCGTTCAAAAAGGGCTGGAGCGTCCGTTTCTAGCACCTTTATCGGTTCGTAAGATTCCCATGGTGGGAGAGAAGACCTACCAGACTCTTCGAAATCTAGGGGTACGCCGTATTCAAACGTTGCAAGAAATGCCATTGGAGATGATGCAAAGTGTCATGGGTAAGCACGGTGCTGTGATTTGGCATAAGGCTCAGGGCGTTGATCAGAGCCCTGTTGTCCCTTACCAAGAGCGCAAGAGTATTTCAACAGAGCGCACTTTTGCTAAGGATACTATCGATGTGGTTAAGCTTGAAGGAATTATCGTTGCTATGACAGAGAATCTTGCCTATCAGTTGCGTCGTGGTGATAAGTTAACTTCTTGCATTACCGTTAGGATTAGATATTCAGATTTCAACACCCATACGCTTCAAGCACGCATACCATATACTGCGGCAGATCACCTTCTTATTCCTAAAGTCAAGGAACTGTTCCAAAAACTCTTTGAGCGTAGATTGCTCGTGCGTTTGGTAGGTGTTCGCTTCTCTCATTTAGTAGGGGGAGGGTATCAGATGAATCTGTTTGAAGAGAGTGAGGAGCTCAGTAAACTTTACAGCGCTATGGATCACATACGACAACGGTTCGGTGATCGTTCAGTGTTGCGCGCCGTTTCTCTAGGTGCTAAAACCATAGGAAGGACAAATCCATTTAACGGTGAACCACCACCGCTTTTAGCGAACAGACATCAGTAAACGTAGACAAACAGAGAGGAAAATATGTGTGGTAGATATGTAGCTATTAGTAAAGTAAAGGCCGTAGAGAAGCGGTTCAGCGCACTTGTAGAGCGTCCAGAACTCTTTACGCCGAATACTAATATTGGTATAGGAACATTAGCACCTGTGATTACACAGGAACATTCCGACCGTATAAAGCATTACCAGTTTGGATTTACTCCGTATTGGGCGAAGAAACCATTTTACCTTTTTAATGCTCGTTCAGAAGGGGATCACAATAAGGAAAATAACCCTACCTACCGTGGTGCAAAGGGCATTACAGTGAAGCCAGCCTTTCGACAAAGCATTCGGTCTAAACGTTGTCTTGTACTGGCGGATGGATTTATAGAGGGACCACAAAAAGAGCGTTTGTCAAAACCGTACGTCATTTATAAAAGGGATGGAGCTCCTTTCGCTTTCGCTGGATTGTACGATACCTGGGTAAATCCAGATACCGGCGAGATGGTCGATAGTTTTGCGATTATTACAACGGTGAGCAATAAAATCACAGCTGCTATCGATCACCACCGATCACCTGTAATTCTCAATGAAGAAGATGAATCTATTTGGTTAGACCCTACGACACCATTAGCAGAGGTAACGGATTTACTTTTTCCATATCCTGCTGAAGAACTTAATGCTTATCCAATAGCAGCGGCAATAAAAAATCCTAGGAGCAATGGACCGGAATTACTCAAGCCCATTGGAGAGCGTTTGGTTACGGAATACGATTATGAAATTCATACCCACCTGGGTTTACAAGGAATGGGGATGACTCAAGCACGTCAACGCAAGCTGGATCTAGGCTTCTAGAGACTGTAAAAAACAGAAGAGATGTTAGTGAACTCGCACAGTTATTACAGCTTGCGTTACGGGGTACTTTCGCCTAAAGAGTGGCTGGCTTTCTTCGAAAGCCAGCCATGGTCCGCGATGGCTATCACTGATATTAATAACACTTCGGCATGCATGACCGTGCTCTATCTTTTACGCAATCACCCTAAAAAGCGTGCAGTCATCGGAGTAGATTTTAGAAATGGAATAACGCCCTGTTATGTGGCATTGGCTAAAAATTGGGAAGGCTTTCGCCAAATCAATGATCACTTATCAGAACATCTTCATCGAAAGCAGCGCTTTTCATCGCGCGCTCCGGTCGCAGCACTTAAAGACGCCTGGATTATTTATCCTTTAGAAAGTCTTCCGCCCGATGCGCCACTAGCACCAAACGAACTTATAGGAGTAGGGGCAGACCAGTTGCGCTTCCTACACCTTTCACCACATGTACGTCGTCAGCACAAACTTATTGCAATGCCTACGGCAACTTTTAGAGGAAAGCGAGACCACAATGCACACCGCTTACTGCGTGCTATTGATGAGAATGCCTTGCTGAGTAAACTCTCAAAGGACAAACAAGCAAATGAAGACGATCTGTACCTGTCTAACGATGAATTACGGAGAGCCTATGTTGAAGTACCTTACTTACTACGCCAGGCCCAACAGGTATTGGAGGACTGTGCGGTTTTGTTGCCAGATGAAGCCTCACTGAACTTACAGACCTACACCGGTTCAAAACAGAAGGATTTACGCCTGCTAAAAAAATTGGCTTATGACGGTATACCTTATCGTTATCCAACGGTAGACTTCAAAGTAAAGGAGCGTATTGAGAAGGAACTGGAACTAATTGCAAAGAAGAACTTTGTGTCCTATTTCTTAATCAACTGGGACATTGTAAACTATGCCCAAAAACGCGGTTATTTCTACGTTGGGCGTGGGAGTGGAGCAAATAGTATTGTCGCTTATTTGTTGAAAATCACAGATGTAGACCCCATTGAATTGGACTTGTATTTTGAGCGCTTCATTAATCTGTACCGGACATCTCCTCCAGATTTTGATCTTGATTTTTCCTGGCGTGATCGAGACGATATTACTCAATACATCTTTAAACGCTTCCCGCACACCGCGCTACTAGCTACCTACAATACGTTTCAATACCGTGCGGTAGTTCGTGAATTGGGGAAGGTGTTTGGTCTACCTAAACATGAGATAGATAAATTGAGTAGGGGGAAGTTTACTAGCAATGAATTGGACCAATTGGGCCACCTCGTACTACGCTATAGTACGTATATCCAGGGATTTCCAAGCCATTTAAGCATTCATGCTGGAGGGATTTTGATTGCTGAAAAGAGCATACATTACCATACAGGGACTTTTTTACCACCGAAAGGCTTCGCAACAACGCAATTTGATATGGTGGTGGCAGAAGATATTGGACTACATAAATTTGATATCCTTAGTCAACGTGGGCTCTCTAAAATTCAAGATGCGCTGCACATTATTCGTAAAAATAAACCAGAGGACAGACTCCTAGACATCCGAAACTTACAGCCATTCAAGCAAGATGAGAAAATCAAATCTATTTTGCGCGACGGCAGCGCCATGGGCTGCTTTTATGTCGAATCGCCTGCGATGCGCATGCTGCTTAAGAAACTAAAGGTGGATACCTACCTCGGTTTAGTTGCAGCGAGTTCCATTATCCGCCCGGGGGTTAGTAACAGTGGCATGATGCGCGAATACATATTGCGTTTCACTGATCCAGAGCGGCGTCAAGATGCACACCCCGTATTACTTGATATCATGCCAGATACGTTTGGGGTGATGGTATACCAGGAGGATGTGATTAAAGTGGCCCATTATTTTGCCGGTTTGTCTTTGGGTGAAGCAGATGTTTTGCGCCGCGGTATGTCGGGGAAATTTCGTTCAAGAGAGGAGTTTAAACGTGTTGAAAATCAGTACTTTGAAAACTGTAAGGCACGTGGGTATAGTTTGGAATTGGCACAGGATATTTGGCGTCAAATAGAAAGTTTTGCGGGCTACGCTTTTGCTAAAGGACACAGTGCTTCTTATGCTGTCGAAAGTTATCAAAGCCTCTATTTAAAGGCACATTATCCTCTGGAGTACATGGTGGCTGTCATCAATAACTTCGGCGGCTTTTACAGTACGGAGTTTTATGTACACGAGGCCAGGAAACTTGGGGGAATAGTGGAAGCTCCATGTGTACAGCAGGGCGATTACCCCACAGTCATTCGCGGAACAACAATCTATTTAGGTTTTGTTTTGCTGCACGGTTTAGATGAGTCCGTAGGAGTGACCATAGGTCGGGAAAGACAGGAGGGAGGCCCCTTTAGTAATCTTACAGATTTTATAGACCGCGTACCAATTGGCATTGAACAATTATCACTGCTAATCAGAATAGGTGCTTTTAGGTTTACAGGCGTAGCCAAACAAACATTATTGTGGGAAGCGCACCACATGCTCAAGGGACACAAACAGTCGGCTGTACCCGCTGCATCACTCAGTTTATTTAAGGGAACGGTCAGTTCACGCGATTATAAAGTGCCGCTGTTAGAGCAATCTGCATTAGAGCAGGCTTTCGATGAAATAGAATTACTGGGATTTCTATTAGCTGATCCGTTTTTATTAGCAGATGAGCCTATGAATCAAGGAACTACAGCCATAGAATTTCCAGAAAAACTAGGACATTTTGTGATTGCTTATGGATATTTGGTTACCGTTAAGGATACGAAGACGCAAAAAGGAGACCGTATGAATTTTGCCACATTCGTAGATCAGAACGGGGATTTTCTAGATAGTGTACATTTTCCAAACATTGCTGCTCAATTTCCATTCCGCGGTAAAGGACTCTATAAGGTTCAAGGCCGTGTAGTTGAAGAATTTGGCTTTTACAGTATCGAGGCTTCGGCTTTGTATAAGCTGGCTGTTATTCCTGATCCGCGTTACGAAGATCAGATGGCCCGTTCAAAAGATAATTACAGTAAGACTAAGGGCACAATGAAACGCGGCTCGAAACCTACAACGGGGTAGACATTCTTACTCTGTGAAAATACTATTTAACATAATATATATTATAACCAAAATATAAAAAAGGCAAAAGAAAACCCCAGTAGTCTATACTGAGGTATTCAAATGTTTTCTTAAGTCTAGATTATTCGCCAGCGGCTTCTAAAACCGCCTTCATGTCCATAGACTTCTGGTAATCACCAACCTTACGGTAAACCTCCATGAGTGCACGAACAATGTCCATATCTTCAGGATTCATTTCGTATGACTTTTCGAAATACTGTAAGCTTTCTTCGAATACGCCTTTTTGTTTGTCCTTTAACGCGTTGTATTTACGCGTTTCGTTCAAACCTAGGTTATTCATCTGTTCAGTGATTTCATTCGCACGATCAATGTAAACTAGACCACACATGTACATTGCATCACTTAACGTAGAATCCAATTCAACTGCACGCTTATATTCAGTAAGTGCCGCATCTAAATCTTTTAACTCGGTTTGTAGGATATTACCTTTCACAAAGTGATAGATTCCTTTAGTAGGATTCTTTTCAATGGCTTCGTCAAGGTTGGCCAAAGCGCCATCATAATCCTTATTATCAAGGAAAGACTGTAACTGGATATCAAGTAAATCCTTATTCTCAGGGTATTTTGCTCTTGCTTCGCTCAAGGTTTGGTTATACTTGGTTTCATCCTCTAGCTTTTTGTAAGCATTAATTAAGCTGATGTAAACACTCGGACGAACATCTTCACCTACCACAGGATCTGTAGCTAAACCCGCAGTGATATCTTTCTCCATAGCCGCCTTGTTCGGGTATTGCTTAGGATTTCCCAGGATATCAGTAGCTGTAAACGTAACACCGGTATAACCCAAGTCTAAACAACTGCGGAATGCGCCTACACTTGCTTCTAAATTACCGGCCTGACCAGCAATGATTCCTGCATTAAATAACAATCCTGTATCGAGGCTTGCAGACTTACCAAGAAGCTCATTTTTCTTAAGCTCGTAAGCACTCATGTAACCGTTATAAGCACCTTCATAATCTCCTGTTTCGTATGCCGCACTTGCCTCAATGAGGTAGTTGTAGGCAATATTTGGGATATTTTGAATGGCATCGGCTGTGTACGGTTGCTTCTTAGCTACAGATTCAAACTTGATCAAATCCAAAATACTCTGCGCAGCCACATCATTAGCATTCTCGTCGAGCGCCTTAATAGCAGCATCCGGAGAAGCAGCAATCTTAGAATAGATTAACGATTTGTTGTAGTAAAACTTTGATAAGATTTTTTCTTTAATCTCGGCTTGGTTTTTACCATCGATAATGTCGGTTGCTTCATCGATAAAGCCCTTAGCCTCTACCAATTCATTGCCTCTTAATGCGATAATTGCACTAGTTACTTTAGGAGCCTCCTGTGCAGAAAGACCTAAAGACATTGCCATTGACAAGGCGACGAGTACTTTTTTCATTGTTTTCAGTTTCAATTTTTAAATAAGGTCACAAATGTAAGTGTCTCTAAAAGAACAAACACCGCGCCATTGTTCAAAATAATGTTATTAATCTTCGCTTTCTGTAGGAGCTTCGGGTGCTGGTGCATTGTCCTCTCCTTCTACTGCGATGATTACATTGCCGTCCGCGTCGAGTAGTTCTCCTTCTTCTTCCTCAGCTGCTGGAACTTTTGCAATGGATGCAATTTCATCTCCGTTACGAAGGTTGATTAATCGGACACCTTGTGTGGCACGACCCATTACTCTTAAGGTATCCACTCCCATTCTAATCATAGTACCTTTTTTCGTAATGATCATCAAATCGTCTTCATCGGTCACTGCTTTAAGTGAAACCAGTTCACCTGTTCTATCCGTTACTGTAATGGTTTTGACACCTTTACCGCCACGGTTGGTGATACGATAATCCTCTAAAGAGGAACGCTTACCGTAGCCGGCTTCGCTCACAACCATCACATCAAATCCATCACCTTCCTTAACAACGATCATTCCTACCACTTCGTCATTTTCATGATCTACAGTAATGGCACGAACTCCAGAGGCACTTCGGCCCATGATACGAACCTTAGCTTCAGGGAAGCGAATCGCTTTTCCGCTGCGTATCGCAAGCATGATGTCCTGTTCGCCATTCGTTAATTTGGCTTCAAGCAGGGTATCCCCCTCTCGTATGGTAATAGCGTTGATTCCGTTAACACGGGGACGACTGTATGCCTCTAAAGAAGTTTTCTTAATGATACCCTTCTTCGTACACATCACAATATTGTGATTGTTGATGTAGTCCTCATCCTTGAGGTTGAGTACGTTAATGAAGGCCAATACTTTATCATCCTGAGGCAGGTTGATCAAATTTTGTATTGCTCTACCCTTACTTTGACGACTACCTTCAGGTATCTCGTAAACGCGCATCCAGAAACACCTTCCCTGCTCAGTGAAGAAGAGCATATACTGGTGGTTCGTGGCTACATATACATGTTCAATAAAGTCCTTATCACGAGTGCTCGCGGCTTTAGTTCCAACGCCTCCTCTATTCTGTTTCTTGTATTCCGAGAGCGGTGTACGCTTTATGTAACCCGCATGCGAAATAGTGATAACCACTTCAGAATCAGGGATCATATCTTCAATACTTACATCGCCACCCGCGAATTCAATATCTGTTCTACGTTCATCACCGTATTTATCCTTAATCTCGATAAGCTCATCTTTAATGATCGCCATTCTTAAGGTCTTGTCGCCTAAAATACTTTTGAGGTATTCGATGGTTTTCATTAACTCTTCGTACTCTGCCTTGATTTTATCACGCTCGAGACCAGTAAGCTTCTGAAGACGCATTTCGAGGATGGCTTTCGCTTGGATATCTGAAAGCTTGAATTCAGACATCAATCCGGATTTCGCCACGTCAACTGTCGCTGAAGCACGTATGAGCTTAATAACCGCATCAAGGTTGTCGATGGCAATAAGTAATCCTTCGAGAACGTGAGCGCGTTTTTCAGCTTGACGAAGTTCATATTCCGTTCGACGAACAACTACATCGTGACGGTGTGCTACGAAATGCTTCACCATGTCCTTAAGGTTCAACATTTCTGGACGTCCATTGACTAAAGCAATGTTATTGACAGAGAAGGAACTTTGAAGCTGTGTGTATTTGTAGAGTTTGTTGAGTACCACATTAGGTACCGCATCACGCTTGAGTACATAGACTACGCGCATACCCTTACGGTCACTTTCGTCACGTATATCTGAAATTCCTTCGATCTTCTTGTCGTTGACCAATTCTGCGGTCTTCTTGATCATTTCGGCCTTGTTGACCTGGTATGGAATTTCCGTTACGATAATACATTCACGACCGCGTACTTCTTCAATAGTCGCTTTTCCGCGCAGGACGATACGTCCCCTACCCGTGTGAAATGCATCTCTAACACCTTCGTAACCATAAATTGTCCCTCCGGTGGGGAAATCTGGTGCACTGATGTACTTCATCAACTCATCAATCTCTATAGTATCGTCCTCAATATAAGCATTGATCGCGTTGATACTTTCCGTGAGGTTGTGTGGCGGCATGTTTGTAGCCATTCCTACAGCAATACCGGATGCTCCATTTACTAGTAAGCCAGGTATGCGTGTAGGAAGTACCGTAGGTTCCTTTAACGAATCGTCAAAGTTTAACTGCCACTCTACGGTATCTTTGTCAATATCAGCAAGCATCTCTTCAGCGATCTTGCGCATACGAACCTCCGTATAACGCATTGCTGCCGGGCTATCTCCATCCACAGAACCAAAGTTACCTTGACCATCAACGAGCGTATAACGTAAGGACCAGTCCTGCGCCATACGCACCATCGTGTCGTATACGGAGCTATCGCCGTGGGGGTGGTACTTACCCAGTACATCCCCTACAATTCTAGCTGATTTTTTATAAGCCTTCGAGCTGGTAACACCCATATCATGCATCCCGTATAAAACACGGCGGTGAACAGGTTTTAAACCGTCACGCACGTCTGGAAGTGCACGAGAAACGATGACCGACATCGAATAATCGATGTAGGAGCTTTTCATTTGCTCCTCAATATTTACGGGAATAATGCGTTCTCCCTGCGCCATATTGTCAGTATTTAGTGCGGCCGAAGCCGGGGTTTTTCGTAATTTTCAAATATAGCTTTTTGATGGGCTGTAAGTCCCATGAGCAATGGGTTTACTTAGAGCATTTATCCACATTCGAATGTTAACAAACCATTGAATTGGACCCCGGGAACTGCCGAAAAGAGCCTTTAGATTTGAATAGAACCCTTTGGCACGTATTGTGTTCTAAGAGTAATATACCACAAAACGAGAATTATGGAAGAGAACTTTAGCCCCAGAGTGAGAGATGTGATCACCTTTAGTAAGGAAGAAGCGCTCCGTCTTGGCCATGATTACATAGGAACAGAGCATTTATTGCTTGGAATTTTAAGAGACGGTGATGGAACGGCCATTCAAATCTTGAAAGATTTGGGTTTGGACCTGAAACAGGTACGCAGTAAAATTGAGCAGGTCGCCGCTCCATATGCCACGAATACTCAGGTTAGTGGTAAAAATTTACCCTTGACGCGTCAGGCGGAAAAGGCGTTAAAAACGACCTTCTTAGAAGCCAAATTATTTCAGAGTCCAGTCATAAGAACGCCGCATTTGTTGTTGTGTATTTTGCGCAATGACAATGACCCCATTAGTGGTATCATGGGCCAATTAGGAGCCAGCTATGATGCCGTAAAAAGCGAATACCAAAGCAACTATATTGAATCCGACAGCACCAGCGTTTCGGATGATGCTGATTTACCCTCCCCTTCCATGAGTTATGAAGAGGACGATATGGACGACGCAGGTGGCGCAGGTGGAGCGCGCAGATCGCCGCAACGTGAACGCGGAAAAGAAAAAAGCAAAACGCCAGTACTCGATAACTTTGGAAAGGATTTGACAAAATCTGCGGCTCAGGGAAAATTGGACCCGGTTGTCGGTCGCGAAAAAGAAATAGAACGCGTTTCTCAGATTCTAAGTAGACGTAAGAAAAACAATCCATTGTTGATTGGTGAGCCAGGTGTAGGTAAAAGTGCTATTGCTGAAGGCTTGGCGTTACGCATTGTAAACAAGCAAGTAAGCCGCGTTCTCTTTGATAAGCGTGTGGTTAGTTTAGATTTAGCCAGTTTGGTTGCAGGCACGAAATACCGCGGTCAGTTCGAGGAGCGTATGAAGGCGCTGATGAATGAACTTGAAAAGAACAACGATATCATCCTATTTATTGACGAATTGCACACGATCGTTGGTGCGGGTGGTGCAACGGGAAGTTTAGACGCTTCCAATATGTTCAAACCGGCGCTGGCTCGTGGCGAGATTCAATGTATTGGAGCGACTACCTTAGATGAATACCGCCAGTTTATTGAGAAAGATGGCGCCCTAGAGCGTAGATTCCAAAAGGTGACCGTAGATCCTACATCACCCGAAGAGACTGTTCAAATTTTGAATAACATCAAGGATAAATACGAAGAGCATCACAACGTCATCTATACCCCTGCGGCAATTGAAGCGTGCGTGCGTTTGACGCAACGGTACATCAGCGATCGTCATCTCCCTGATAAAGCGATTGATGCGCTGGATGAAGCTGGTTCGCGTGTGCACATCACGAACATTGAAGTGCCGGATAATATCACACAGCTTGAAGCGCAATTGGAAGCCATTAAGGCGCAAAAAATTGCCGTGGTCAAAAGCCAGCGCTACGAGGAAGCTGCGCGTCTTCGTGACGATGAAAAGAAGATGGAAGCTCAGTTAGAAAGTGCCCGTGAAGCTTGGGAGGCCAGTATAAAACTGAACAGGAAGACCGTGGATGAACCAGAGGTTGCTGAAGTTGTGGCTATGATGACTGGCGTACCGGTTCAACGTGTGGCACAACAGGAGCTGGAGAAACTCTCTCAAATGGAGGATCAATTGCGTTCAAACGTGATCGGTCAAGACGAGGCAGTGAAGAAAATTGTTCGTGCCATTCAACGCAATAGAGCGGGTCTTAAAGATCCAAACAAACCTATAGGTTCATTCATTTTCCTCGGCCCTACAGGTGTTGGTAAGACGCAGTTAGCGAAGGAATTGACAAAGCTGCTTTTTGATAGTGAGGACAACATGATTCGCATCGATATGAGCGAATACATGGAGAAATTTGCAATCAGTAGATTGGTAGGTGCGCCTCCGGGATACGTGGGTTATGAAGAAGGCGGTCAATTGACGGAGCGCGTTCGTCGTAAACCGTATTCTGTCATTCTTTTGGATGAAATAGAAAAAGCGCATCCGGACGTATTCAATCTTTTGTTACAAGCCTTAGATGATGGGCAGATCACGGACAGCCTCGGCCGCAGAGTAGATTTTAAGAATACCATCATTATCATGACCTCGAATTTAGGTAGCCGTCAGTTGAAAGACTTCGGCACAGGAGTTGGATTTGGGACCTCCGCACGTGAACAGCGTAAATCGGACCTCGAAAACAGTGTGATTCAAGGCGCTTTGAAAAAAGCCTTTGCACCGGAATTCTTGAATAGAATTGACGATGTGGTACTGTTTAATTCACTTTCTCGAGAAAACATCCACAATATCATTGATATTGAATTGCGCAGTTTATTCGGACGTGTCCAGGACTTAGGATACCACATCCATCTGAGCGATAAAGCGAAGGATTTTGTCGCCAATGAAGGATTTGATGAAGCTTTTGGTGCGCGTCCTTTAGCTCGTGCGCTTCAAAAATTGATTGAAGATCCGTTGGCAGAGAAGATTATTTCGAAAGAAATCACGGAGGGAGATACGATCCATATTGATCTTACCGGTGAGACCTTAGACTTCACGATAGCTAAGGCTCCTAAGCTAGAGAATACGGATGTGGATGCACTTCCTGAAGCCTCCGCAGATAATGAGTCTACGGTTGAGGAAGAATCTAAAGATTTGAAAGAATAGTTTTAAAGTAGAACTACTTGATCGGGATGCTGTTCAAGCAGTTTCATCCCAATTGCATTGATAGTGGGCGAAGGACTTACCGGAATAAAGTGAGTTCTCGCCCACTCTTCATTTGTGAGGTAATCATCACCGGTATAAATCCCAGTGATACTTCCGCGCTCAATAAATAATGCTCCTTGCTGTTCGTATGGTAAGGCTAAAATGAGCCGTTGGTTATTGCTTTGCATCAATTGATCAAGCGCTTCTCGCTGAGTCCATTCCATTTTACGGGCCAATTGTAAATAATCGGCCAACCACTGCTGTCCGCTCACATACGAACCAAATTTCCGTAATGCACCGCTCCCTATTGCTTTTTGAATTACCCATTTCACCTCTCCTCTCCCATTTTCGTAGCTGTACAGGCCAAACTTCAGCGCCTGCTTCTTCTGTGCTTTATTTAAAGGCGGCCAGTGTTGCCTGATCAAATGGTCTTCGTAGATGAGGCTTAAGGTCTCGTTTGGGAACAGCTCAAAGCGAATACTGTGGCATTCCTTCATTAAGCGCTGGTACTTTGTCGATCCTTGATCCGTACTAAAATGTTGGGTGATGCGACTCTTAATATTATTCGCTTTACCAATGTATAGCGGCATATTAAAGGCATCTAAGAATTGGTAAACCCCAGGATCCTTAGGTAAATCGTCGTAGTAATGCGCAGGCATGAGGTCAGGGAGTTGAATGCGCTTCAATAAACCTAATTTCGCATTGTTCAACTTCTGGTCGTCGTAATCTGCAATGCAGCAGTGTATGAGGACTTCTGCAGCACAAAGTGCGTCGCTCAGGGCACGGTGCGGATTGTCATTTGCAACAGCTAAAGCCTGTGTTAAATGCGCTAAGGAATACCGGCCAAACTCGGGAAACATCGCCTTTGCATATTTTACTGTGCACAGTTTCGGCATTCGCCACTGAATTCCAGCTTCTTTGAATGCTCGTTCTATAAAACTGTAATCGAAATTCACGGAATGTGCAACGAACACATCACCATGCAACTCTTGGAGCAGTTCATCTGCCAGAGCGGCAAACGTTGGGGCATTAGCCACCATATCGTCGGTAATACCCGTTAGCATCTGAATATTGTATGGAATGCTTCTGTCCGGTTTCACAAAGGAAGACCAACTCCTTACAATTTTATTATGTTGCACATGGACAATACCTATTTCAGTAATGTCATTTCCGTTGGGTTTACCGCCGGTGGTTTCAATATCTACAACTACGTAATGCACATGGTAAATCTAGGCATCCCGCCTCTATTCCTTGGCGCGCAGTTCGTATATTTATACCATGGAATTCGTTGCTTGGATTTTATTGCTTTCCGGTGTGGTTGGTGCTGTATTGCCATTGTTGCCGGGTCCTCTGTTGTCGACTGCGGGTTTACTCCTACTCGCCCAGTCCAGTGCACTACCGCCTGATCGCATAGTGTGGATTTACCTGTGGGCATTCGTGGGTCTCTTGTTTTTCCTGGCCGATTATTTTTTGCCAGGATTCATTGCTAAACGCGGTGGTGGATCAAAGGCCGCCTCTCGAGGTGCAACCATAGGGCTATTATTGGGGTTGATCACTGGCCCTGGAATGTTTGTAGGGGCATTTATAGGCGCCTTTATCGGTCAATACAGTTCCAATAGCAGCATATCAAAAAGTTTGCGCAGCGCTTTACTTGCGACCATAGGCATTACCCTTGGTATCATTGGGAAATTAATTTATGCCCTTAGCGCAGTTGCTTTGGTATTGTCACTAGCTTCGATTTGATTGCCATGGAGATACAACTTACACCAACCTATACGCTTACCTACCCGGAATTGAAATTTCCAGATGGAATAACATTAGTCACGGGTCCTTCAGGCGTGGGTAAGACAACCTTATTACGTGCACTTCATGGTGATTTAACTACTGAACTAGCTGCATTGGTCAATGCGGAGAAAACGGCCTTAATGCCCCAACAACCGCAATGGATCAGTTACATGTCCTTGCGGGAGCAACTTTCGATGACTGTGGACAAAACGTGGGAATCCATTGCAATTACCCTCGGGCTTGAAGATCATTTCGATAAACTTCCTGACGAATTAAGTATCGGCCAGCAACAGCGCTTTTGGCTTGCTTGGGTTTTAGCAGAAGATGCGCAATGGATTTTATTAGACGAACCGACTAGTGCATTAGATGATGATTGGGCCTTGGCTGCTATTGCACTCTTTGTGCAGTTTCGCAGTGATTATCCGAACAAAAAACTCATTATCGTGACCCACGATATCCGGCTACTCCAGGGCGCTATTCAAAACCACCACATTGCATTATGAGTCTAATATTCAGAATATGGTGGTCGCAGTTTAAAAAACGTTGGGTCGTTTTGGGTATCGCATTAGTACTTTCCTTACTCACCTCTATTGTATTGCATTTGCCGGGTGCTGCACAGCAGTATATTTATCAACGCTGGCAAGAAAGTGCCGCTCTAGTTGATGTGGTCATTGGATATAAGGGTGCACCTACCCAGATAGTAGCAAGTGCATTATACCGGATGGAAAACCCTACGGGTAACCTTTCCAATGAGACAGCAGAATACTGGAAGAAACACCCGTTAGTTCAAGAGGTTTGCGCGATATCACTCGGGGATAACATAGGCGGCATCCCTGTCGTTGGAACCGATTCAAATTACTACGATTGGTTCGGTATTCACTTCGAAGAAGGTACTCGACCTCAGAATGCAAACGACATCGCTGTAAGTGCAGCTCTGGCTGCGCAACACAACTACATCCTTGGTACAACGGTGCATACTGCCCACGGCAGCGATTCAAGGGGTGAGACACACGCACACCACGAACTACGGATATCGGGAATCTTTACCGCTGAACGAACTGCGGATGAACAGTCTTACTTCGTTACAAAGGATGCATACACGGGAATGCATAATTCTGATAATAAAGAGTTTACATCATTGTTAATGAAGTTAAAGTCTAAGTCTGGACTCCTGATGCTTCCCGGAGTAATTTCCAAGCGTACCAATGAGCAAGGTGCGTTTCCAGTTTTCATCTTTGGCCAATTACAAAAACAATGGCAACCCCTACTAGATCGCGCAACGCTTTATGGTCAGGTGATATCCGCTTTCGTAGGCCTTCTTTTTGTTGCGTTCCTCTATTTTATTGGGATGACCGAGCGCTCAACAGTGCAGCTTCTTCGTATTAAAGGCGTAAAACTGAGCCGTATTTTCTCAGCTACTTATGGCTTGTACCTATTTGCAGGACTTGTTGGCGCATTATGTGGCCTTCTGCTCTTCAACATTTTCAGTTTGCCGCTAACGGCATTTAAAGCAGCCATTGGTTTAGTACCACTCGCACTAGCCGCTTCTTTGCTGTATTTAAACCTAGAAAAGAAATGAAAAATTTCCTGCTTACTCTCGTATTAAGCGCATTTTCGTTGCCCGCATTGGCACAGAAAGTCGTTCCGTGGGAACTTTTGGCTGTCCCCTACAGTACCACGCCAGACGGTCTTTACGCTCCGCAATTTCCGTCGTATTTAGACCCATATGAACTGCACGAAGTGGTACTTCAAGGTTACCTCGTACCCGTTGATGTTGAAGGCAGTCAATATGCGCTGAGCCGCTACGCCTTTTCGAGCTGCTTTTTTTGTGGAAATGCTGAACCCAACACGGTGGTTGAACTAGTATTTAAGGAGCGGCCGGATGCATTGATAACAGACCAATTCGTTGTCGTCAAAGGCCTTCTCGTATTCAACAAGAAGGATCCGTACCGTTTATTCTTTATCCTTAAAAACGTTGAATTTGCAGGATGAAAAGATTGACCCTACTCCTATCCATTTTCCTGTGCTTGCCAAGCTTCGCTCAAGAGCGTTTAACCTGGAATACCTTTGAACGGCTAACCTTTGAGGAAGTATTCGAACCCACTTCAGCGAGCTGGGTTCAAGTTCCTGTTTGGACGGATGAGTTGAAGAAATGGGACGGGAAATATGTAAAAATCACAGGATATGTCATAGCGCTAGATGCCGTCAATGCACAATACGCGTTAAGTGCTTTCCCGTTCTCCAGTTGTTTCTTCTGTGGAGCAGCAGGTCCGGAGAGTGTTTTAGAATTGGATTTATCAAAGGCAGGAAAGTACCTCACGGACGATGTGATTACATTTAAAGGCGTTTTGCAGTTAAATGCGGACCCATTAAAATTCCCACTCACCCTTAAAGAGGCTTTGGAATGAAGGTTTTAAAACGAATCTTATGGAGCTGCGTCAGCGTTCTTTTGTTAGTAACGGCATTTTATTATTCTGGACCAACCTCTGCTCCACCACACTACGATGTCTCTTTTCCTGCTGTACACACTCCTCTGGAGGCAATCAACGATAGTTTATTGAACTACGATAGGCTTTTAAATGCAGAACCCTGCGCATTAAGTTCCGTTGTCTGGCAAGACGGCGAAAGAGAAAGTGAATACGTCGTATTGTATTTACATGGATTTAGTGCAACACAGCATGAAGGCGATTCGGTCCGTTTTTGGATTGCTGAACGACTTAAGGCGAATGCCTATTATCCACGAATTGCTGGGCACGGCTTGCAAGAGGAAGATTCGATAAGATATGCAACCTATACTGCAACCGCCGCTTGGGAGAAAGCGAAAAGAGACTTCGCGTTAGCTACTACATTAGGGAAGAAGGTCATTATTATGTCTTGCAGCACGGGTACTCCTTTGGCCCTTAAACTAGCGGCGACTTTCCCAAATAAAGTGTATGCCTTAGTAAATTACAGTCCCAACATTAGATTGCATGATCCTCTAGCGGCATTGGTAAATGGTCCTTGGGGTTTGGAGTTACTTAAATGGACCTCTGGTCAAAATTATCGTGATTTAGCCCCGCGCGAAGATGGCATCATCGAGGAATGTAAACACCGCACCTATTGTTGGGAAAGTGTCGTTCAAATGCAATGGTTATTAGAAACTACTATGTTGGAGTCCACATTTAAGGCAGTTACAACGCCTTCTTTGACGATGGTGTGGAACGAATCGGATGAAATGAGGGATAAAGTGGTCAGCGTTGATAAGGCGCAATGGATGCATGAAAATTTGGGCTCATCCATTAAAGAGTGGTCCAATTGTGCTTGTAAGGATCATGTCATCCATAACCATCAAACAAGCGAGAAAGCGGAATTCGTCTTTGAAACTACTTTGGCTTTTCTAACAAAACGCTCTTCTGATGGTATTTGAGACGCCGCAATGGTTATGGGGTGCAGCTTTTGCGCTAATCGTCCCTATTATACACTTATTAGGGCGTCGAGCCATCAAACCCATTCTTATTCCATCCTTAATGTGGTTAGAGCAATTCAAAACACAAGACCGGAGGCGTAATAAATTGAAAGAATGGTTGCTGGTTTTACTTCGTATGCTTGTTATAGCTTTGTTTTTCCTTTCACTATCGGGGCCTAGAATTGCACGCACTACCACTACCCTGCTCATCGATAATTCACCTGCGTTTTGGTCTCAAAAGTCAATCTGGTTGCCTGCGGCCATTGATGAACTGCCAAAAGGAACGTTTTCTGTGTATGTAAGAGGTGGGATTACATTAGGTTTACTACGTTCAGATGAATTGGAGGAAGCGTTGAAGGATTGGCCTGCCTCCACCGCGCCATTACAAGACATCGATGAGGCCATACTAATCTCGACCGGTTTTGCCTCTTTGCCAGAAGGAGCTGGCACGTACTATCTGCCCAAAAGAGCACCGTTATTTAATGGGACCATTTCATTAGTTACCGAGAATACTAGAGAACAATCCTTTGCCATCACTAATGGACCCTACACAGGAGTTTGGGAAGTTCGTGATTCAACGCAGCTCGTTTTGCAGGAATTAGACAGTATTGTCCATATTCCTTGGTGGTCTATTGCAACGGATGAATTATTCCTCTCGCATTCAGCAGATTCTATTCTTGAGGACAACACGCAAATACTCCGCAGGCCGATGCGTTTGCCCATAATTGTAGTGAACGCTCCTGCGGTTCCGAAGCTCACGGCTTGGACTGTTGACCAGCAGTTGACTTATACCAATGCGACAGCTCTGCAACAACTACCATCAGCGGCCATCATTCTATTGAATGGCTTTTCATTTATTCCAGAAGACCTTAAAAAACCCGATTATGTTCTGCTGCGCATAGCTTACGGAACATCGGAAGCATTAGAAGACGGCTCACTTCCAAATCTAGACGATCCATTCTTTAATGCGTTCTTCATTGGCGCTTCAGAGCGAAACCGTTGGCCCAATCCGAAGCGGTGGTCTGGAACTGACCTAAGGCATCTCCAACCTCTTTTGCAAACTGCTGACGGTAAAGTATTAGCGGGCTATCAAGAATTGGCAAATGGTTCTACCATTTATGAGCAAGCCTTTCCCATTGCTGATGCTGATCATCCCTACTACAAGGCGCTCTTGCAATGGGCGTCTAGCCTGCAATTGAAAAAAGAGTTTACCGAACTTCTGAATTTTGGTGAGGATCACTATTTAAAAAATCGAACGCGGTTGGATACCACTGATCTTCACTATTTTGAATGGACGAGAACGCCATTGGCAGTGCGGAAATCGGTTCAATTTTGGACTGAAAGTAAAATAGCTTTGGCACTTGCATTGTTTTGCGCGCTAATTGCCCTTATTTTTGCTAAAATTTAATCGAGATGCAACTCCTCTTCAAAAATGCCTACGTAGTTGACGTTCAAAGTCCTTACCATTTACAAACCGTAGATATTTTAGTTGAAGGAACTCAGATTACTTCCATAGGAGACCTCGCTGCACTCGACTGTCCCAGCATAGATTTAGCTGGTGCAACTTTAACCACAGGTTTTGCAGAACTGCACAGTGATCTAGGTGAGCCTGGTAATGAGGAATGTGAAACTTTAGAGACAGGCGCAGCCGCTGCTGCATCGGGTGGTTTTACGGCTGTGGGTGTGGTAAGCAATGGAACCCCTGGAATTGAAAACAAGACGGGCGTAGAGTTTATTCTAAGTAAGGGCGATAGTATCGCTGTTAACTTAGTCCCTGTAGGCTCAGCAAGCAAGTCAAGAGCTGGTAAAGAGATGAGCGACATGTTCGACATGTACCAGCACGGTACCCTGTTGTTTGGTGATTACAAACACGGCATGCACAACGCAAACCTCTTGAAATTGGCCCTTTTGTACACGAAACCTTTTGGCCGCATCATGGTGCATCCGGAGGATGCTAATCTTGCAGTTAATGGTCAAGTCAATGAGGGAGTTACTTCAACGTATGTAGGTTTGAAAGGGATCCCAGATATTGCCGAATTCGTACAAATCGATCGAGATTTAAAGTTATTGGAATACACAGAAGGTAGTATGCACATCGCTAGTGTGAGCACTGCTGAAGGTATAGATGCCATACGAAAGGCCAAATCTAAAGGCCTTAATCTAACTTGTAGTGTGAACATGCATCACTTACTCTTCGATGAAACCGCGGTGGCTACCTATGATGCCAATTTTAAGGTAACCCCACCGCTACGAACAGCGCTGGACCAGCAAGCGCTTTGGTCGGCTCTAGAAGATGGCACTGTAGACTGTCTAGCTGTGGATCACTTGCCCAAGGATATTGAACAAAAGGCATGTGAGTTTGATAACGCCTCTTTTGGTATGGCTGGGTTTGAAGGTGCACTAGTGCATCTCTTAGATGCAAGGAAACTGGATTGGACCGCACTACAGCAAGTTTGCTCAACGAACCCGCGCGCACTTTTAGGCCTTCCTGAATTAAAGATTGTGGAAGGAGCTATAGCTGAATTTACGATCATCGATGAAAACGGCTCTGACCTTACTGGTTTTGCATCGAAAGCACACAATAATCCATTCAAAGGGACAACGGCTGAACATCGTGTTGTTGGAGTGTACGTAAATGGTCAATACCTCGGCAACTAAAGCGTCACAGGCAGCCTGAGACCATCGTAACTTAGGTGCATTCCTTCTGGTAATTCACGCTCAACATTTTCGTGTTTCCCCATGTAATGACTCATATGAATGAAGTAGGTATGCTCAGCATTTATTTCTTTTGCGCAGGAAATGGCTTGTTCTAGATTAAAGTGACTGTGGTGTACTTTTCTATGCAAGGCGTCAAGAATTAAATAGTTGCATCCTTTTAATTGCTCCAATGCAGCTTCTGGAATACCGTTGACATCCGTTAAATAGGCCGTATCCCCTATTCTATAGCCTAAGATGGGTAAGTTTCCATGGTTTACACCAATAGGAATGACTTCAATCCCATTTATCGCAAAGGGTGTTTCAGGGGTTATAGTTGTTGTAGCGAAACGAGGCGCACCAGGATAAGGTTGTGGTTCAAAAGCATAATGAAATGCTTTTTTGATTCTGTTTAAAACGCGTTCCTGACCGTAAAGTGCCATTTCCTTGTTCAAACGAAATATAATAGGACGAACATCATCCAGCCCTGCGATGTGGTCCTGATGCTCGTGGGTGAATAGAACGGCATCCACGTGGACCAATTGTTCTCGGAGCATTTGAGTTCGAAAATCAGGGCCCGTATCTATTTGCAACGAGGCCTCGGGAAAGTGAATGTGGACAGAGCTCCTTGTTCTTGTGTCGCGAGGGTCTGCACTTTGACAAACACTACATTCACAGCCTATGACAGGGACTCCCTGCGAAGTTCCGGACCCTAAAAATATCAATTCCCCTGTTTGGCTCATTCTTTGTAGGTTTTTAGCACCTTTTCATTCCGAGGGATGAAGACTAAATGCTACTTTTGTTACAGTGATTAACCTATCAGCTCTTCGCATGAATGACCGCGTCATCTTAACCACCGCCCAAAAGGCCCTTAAAATTAATCTAAACTCAGAGATTTACGGCACTTTCGCTGAAATTGGAGCCGGTCAAGAAACGGTACGAGAGTTTTTTAGAGCAGGTGCCGCTTCCGGGACAATTGCTAAGGCAATGAGTGCCTACGACAAGGCTTTTTCAGATGATATTTACGGTATCGAAGAAGATAATAGATACGTTACAGAAAGTAGATTGCGTAAGATGCTGAAGCATGAATACAATCTCATCGAGAAGCGTTTAGATCGAAATCTACATCCAAACAAGACGTACTTTGCCTATGCAAATACGGTTGCTACGATCAACTTTACCAAAACCTTCAAAGGCCACGGGTGGATGGGGATTCGTTTTCAAGCAGATGCTTCTAAAGGCACGAATGATATTATTATCCATTTCAGACTTGGAGAAAATGAAGCGAAGCATCAGCAAGAAACCGTAGGTCGTCTAGGTACAAATCTGATTTTTGGCGCTTACAACTACTACGAAGATCCAAAGTTCTTCTTATCGACTTTGTACGACAACATCGATAAGGATGCTATCGAGATTGATTTGATTAATTTCTCAGGTCCAGATTTTGAATCGGTGGATAACCGATTGATGTCACTGCAATTGATTAAGAATGGCTACACTGAGGCGGTAATTTTTGGTCCTGAAGGAAATAATCTTTTGCCTGCAGAATTACTCTACAAGAAAAATATACTCGCGATGCGCGGTTCCTTCCGACCCGTTACTCGCGTGAATATGGACATGATCAAGCGCGGTTATGATTTGTTCGCAAACGACAAGAAAGTAAATTCAGATAAGACGGTGGTTCTGTGGGAAATCACTTTGAACAACCTACTGGCCGAAGGCGAGTTGGACGAACAAGACTTTTTAGATCGTGCTGAAATACTCTGCAGTCTTGGCCAGACGGTATTAATCTCAAACTATCAAGAATACTATAAGCTAGTAGATTACTTTGGTCGTTTCTCGAAAAAGCGTCAAGGATTGGTTATGGGCGTCAACAACCTTAGTGAGTTATTTGATGAAAAATACTACCGTGACCTACAAGGTGGAATTCTAGAAGCATTTGGAAGAATATTCTCTAAGGATTTGAAGATTCTAGTTTACCCTTTCCAAGAAAATGAAAATGCCAAAATCTTGAGAAAAGAGGATGCGGAAGTCCACCCTAGATTTAGACCGATCATTGACTATTTAAATTTCCACAATAGAATCATAGATATTGAGGAGTTCGATGAGGAAATAAAAAATATTTTCTCGCGCGAGGTGTTGCGCAAAATACGTTGTGGCGAAGAGGGTTGGGAAAATTGTTTACCGCAATACGTAGACCGCGTTATTAAGGAAAAAGAGCTCTTTGGTTATACGCCTGAAGTGTGATCTAGGTGTTTGATAATGCATCCTTGTAGGTTGAAAGACATCGCTCACGGGCCCATTTGTGTTCCACTATGGGTTTAGGATAAAGGTGTGTGTTTAATTCTGGCAACCATTTATTCACATATGAAAGCTCCTTATCGAATTTTTCCATTTGTGAGGTTGGATTAAATACACGGAAATAAGGTGCTGCATCTAAGCCACTCCCACTCGCCCATTGCCAACCGCCAATATTGCTGGCTAAATCAAAATCGAGAAGTTTCGCTGCGAAATAGGCCTCTCCCCATCTCCAATCTATCAAAAGATGCTTCGTCAAAAAGCTGGCGACAATCATCCGCACGCGATTGTGCATAAAACCGGTTGCATTTAATTCTCGCATACCTGCGTCAACAATGGGGTATCCTGTCTTTCCCTTGCACCAAAGATCGAAATGATGCTCATCGTTTGACCATGGAATAAAGTCATATTTAGGCTTTATTGCCTTAGTGCGACTTTCTGGAAAATAATAAAGTGCCATTTGAAAGAAGTCACGCCATATCAGCTCATTCAAGAACGTTTCGTTTGTACGTTCACTGATTCTCGCAAGTTCTCGAATACTAACGGTCCCAAATCTTAGATGAATGCCCAATCTGGTAGTTCCTCTTTTAAGACCGGGGAAATTCCTTGTACTGTCGTAGTTTGAGATGATATCCTTCGAAATGCGAGCAGAGGGTATCTCTATTGCTGTTTGCTCGAATCCCATCGCCCCTAAGGGAATTAATGAGGTCACTTCCGCTGCACTAAAGAATGCGTCAAAATACGCTTCATTTGGATAGTCTTTAAAGTGATAAGGCGTGCAGCGTTTTCTCCAAGCTTTTGCGTAAGGACTGTAGACTAAGTATGGTGTGCCGTCCGCTTTTACTACTTCGTTCTTTTCAAAAATAACATGGTCTTTAGCTCCAATACACGAAATATGCTTGGTTTCTAAATAGTTGTAAACCGCTTTGTCTCGTTGCCGAGCATAGGGTTCGTAATCCCGGTTAAAGAAAAGACCGGTTACTTCATAGTGGTCACAAAGTGATTGTATCACCGCTAACGGTTGGTCATAAAAAACCAACAAATCCGAACCCAGGTCCTGAAGTTGCGACTTTAAATGTTGAATACGTTCATGTAAAAAGGATATACGCGCATCTTGTCGGTCTTCAAGTTTTGAAAGAATTGCAGGATCAAAAATAAATATAGGCACAACGGGTGAACCGCTCTTGAGTGCTTTCCAAAGCCCTGCGTTATCCTCTAATCTTAAATCCCGTCTGAACCAAAAAAGACTAACCTTTTGAGTCATTTATTGTACTGCGTTTAGGAAATATTGACGCTGTATTTCATCTTCAAATGCACCATGAAATGCCATGGTAATGGTCGAACTACCGGCATCTTCTATTCCTCTCGTCTTCACACACAT
>JAGYIN010000012.1 GCA_018402665.1 Schleiferiaceae bacterium
GGGAAAATGTAAAGTATTGCAGTAAGCGCTGCAGCAGCAATAAATTATCTGTATAGGTTTCTCGAAATAACGACCTTTTGAATTTCAGAAGTGCCCTCCCCTATGGTACAGAGCTTACAATCTCGGTAGAATTTCTCTACAGGATAGTCCTTCGTGTAACCATAGCCACCAAAGACCTGAACGGCTTCATTTGCTACTTCTGTTGAAATCTCTGACGCATATAATTTGGCCATGGCACTTTCCTGTGTCATGGGTTTACCCTCTTCTTTCAAAGCGCCAGCATGGCGAGTCATTAGTTCTGCCGCATAGACTTTAGTCGACATTTCTGCGAGTTTAAAACTCACTCCTTGAAACGAGCGAATTTTCTTACCGAACTGTACCCTTTCATCTGCATAGCTTATGGCCGCATCCATTGCACCACGGGCAATACCAACAGAAAGTGCTGCAATCGAAATACGTCCACCGTCTAATATTTTCATGGCTTGAATAAAGCCGTCTCCAACCTTACCCAGAATATTTTCTTTGGGTACGTGACATTCGTCAAAGAATAAACAAGCGGTCTCTGAGGCGCGCATGCCCAATTTATTTTCTTTCTGTCCCGCTGTAAAACCGGGCGTACTCTTCTCAACTACAAATGCCGTCATCCCATGGGAATCGCCTTTTTCGCCTGTTCGCGCAATGACTACTGCGATCTCAGAACTAATGGCATGGGTAATCCAATTTTTAGAACCGTTCAATACATAATGGTCGCCATCTAATACGGCTGTAGTATCCATACCTCCTGCATCAGAACCCGTTCCAGTCTCCGTAAGACCCCATGCACCAATCCATTCAGCAGTAGCCAACTTCGGCAACCATTTCTTTTTTTGTGCCTCCGTCCCAAACTGCAAAATATGGCCCGTACAAAGCGAATTGTGCGCAGCGACAGACAGCCCTATTGAACCACAAACTTGCGCGATTTCATCAATTATCGTGATGTATTCCTGGTAGCCAAGACCAGCACCGCCATACGCTTCTGGTACTAAAACACCCATGAAACCCAACGCACCCATTTCCTTAAACAAGGGAATAGGAAAGTGTTGACTTTCGTCCCACTCCATGACATGTGGTCGTATGTTTTTCTCTGCAAAATCTTTGGCCGATTGACGCACCATTTCCAGCATTTCTTGGCGCTCATCACTGAGTTGAATTCTCATAGTATAGGTTTCTGTTGATAGGTTTGGTAAGATAACAAAGAAGCCCGCATGGTGTTTGCGGGCTTCAATATTTTTTTAATCCGATTCCATTTTGACTAGCTGTCTTTTAACAACTTCTTGTATTTGAATCGGGTAGGTTCTGTACGACCAAGTCGCTTCAGTTTATTCTCCTCGTATTCACTAAAACTGCCTTCAAAAGAATATACCTGAGAATCGCCTTCAAACGCTAAAATGTGCGTACAAACGCGGTCTAAGAACCAACGGTCGTGCGAAATAATTACAGCACATCCTGCGAAGTTCTCCAAAGCCTCTTCCAAGGCTCTTAATGTATTGACATCTAAATCATTAGTAGGTTCATCCAAAAGTAAAACATTACCCCCTTCCTTAAGTGCCATAGCCAGGTGAAGGCGGTTGCGTTCACCTCCAGAAAGCACCCCTACTTTTTTGCTTTGATCACCGCCTGCGAAATTGAATCGGCTCAGATAGGCACGAGCATTTACGCGCTGGCCACCAAGCAGTACTTCCTCTGTTCCCTCTCCGACTACTTCGAAAATGGTTTTTTCAGGATTCAACTTTTCGTGACTCTGATCGACGTACGAAATCTGAACCGTCTCTCCCACATCAAAAGCGCCTGCATCCGGCTGTAACTGGTCCATGATCATTTTAAAGATCGTGGTTTTACCTGCACCGTTTGGACCGATGATTCCAACAATCCCTGCCGGAGGCAGTGAGAAATTCAAATCGTCATACAGTAGTTTCTCGCCAAATCCCTTTTTCACGTTTTTCGCATCAATGACATTGGTACCTAATCTAGGTCCCGCTGGGATAAAGATTTCAAGCTTGCTTTCTTTCTCTTTTTGCTCCTGAGACAACATGCTTTCGTAGTTGTTCAAACGTGCCTTGCTCTTGCTTTGACGTCCTTTTGGGTTCATGCGCACCCACTCGAGCTCGCGCTCTAAGGTTTTACGGCGTTTTGAAGCTTGCTTCTCCTCTTGCGCCATACGTTTGGTTTTCTGATCGAGCCAAGAGCTGTAATTCCCCTTCCAAGGAATACCCTCACCGCGGTCCAATTCTAAAATCCATCCCGCTACATTGTCTAAGAAATAACGGTCGTGTGTGACCGCAATAACGGTCCCTTTATATTGTTGTAAGTGCTGCTCTAACCACAAAATACTCTCTGCATCCAAATGGTTGGTAGGTTCATCTAATAAGAGGACGTCGGGTTGTTGCAACAAAAGCCGGCAGAGCGCTACGCGACGGGCTTCCCCACCTGAGAGGTGGTCAACTAATTGGTCCGATGGTGGACAATTCAATGCATCCATCGCTCGGTTCAACATCGTCTCTAATTCCCATGCGTTTGTTGCATCAATCTGATCTTGAAGCACCGCTTGACGAGCCATCAACTGCTCCATCTTATCCGGATTTTCATATACCTCAGGCAAACCAAACTGGTCGTTGATACTGTTGTATTCATCTAAAACGGCTACGGTTTCAGCAGCGCCTTCTTTGACAATATCTAAAACTGTTTTGCCTTTTTCTAACTGAGGCTCTTGCTCTAAATATCCAACGGTATAGCCATGTGCAAAAACCACATCACCTTGATAGCTTTTTTCTACCCCGGCAATAATCTTTAAAAGTGTCGATTTACCCGAGCCATTTAAACCTAAGATGCCTATTTTGGCTCCATAGAAGAAAGAGAGATAAATGTCCTTTAGTATAGCTTTGTTGTTGTGAGGAAGGACTTTGCTCACTTTGGACATCGAAAAAATGACCTTTTGACCGTCGTCTGACATGTATAAACGTATTTCTGATTTAGTACTGATTCTTCTTGCGTTGTTGGCTTTTAACGGCACCACGCTATCTGCCCAAAGTTACATATTGAAAGGGACTGTCGTAGATAGAGATTCAACTTTTGCATTGCCAAATTCACATGTGGTCAATAACCGAACATTCATGGGTACCGTTTCGAACGGCATTGGATACTTCGAGATTCCCGTAGCTCAAGGCGACACGCTCGTTTTATCGAACATCGGGTACCAATTCAAATATGTCCCCATCGACAGCGCGCTCTGCACTGCACTTGCTGCTGGCGAAGAGCAAGTACTTAAGCTTATACCTCGGAATTACTTGTTAGATGAAGTGAGTATTTACGCGATCACCTCAAATAATCCACGCACGATGCCGCAACGTAGCCCACGTGTTCCGTCAAACGCGGATATTCGGATACCTGAAGCAGTTGCGCCCACGCTCGCAAATCCGTTAGACTTTTTGTATTACAGCTTTGGGAAGCGCCCACAGCAATTGGCCGCCTTAAGAAAATTGCAGCAGGAAGATTACTACCGCAGAAAGTTAGAGGAGGGAAATAATCGGACCATTTTGGAAGATTTAACCGGCATTCCGAAAGAAGAAATGGAGGCATTCATGTTCTATTGCAAATATTCGGAAACCCAGATTCGAACCTTCAACGATTATCAATTCCTCGTTTCACTACTTCTTTGTTACGAAGAATACGAAAGAGAAAAGGTCCAATTAGAAACCGAAGAGTCCCTAAAACGCTAATACATGGAACACCAACTATACTTGGAGCAGAATCGCGCGCTTTGGGACCATTGGGCAAGTCTGCACCCACAATCTGCTTTCTACAATAACGCATCGTTCATAGAACACCAGCAATCACTCCACGCTATTGAACGGAATGTATTGCCCAATTTAAAGGGTAAAAGCGTACTGCACCTGCAATGTCATTTTGGGCAGGATACGATCAGCCTAGCGACCCTCGGTGCAACCCGCGTTGTAGGTCTTGATTTTAGCCCAGAGGCAATCCGGCAAGCGGAAAAGTTGAATTCAGCGTGTGGCACCCAGGTTACCTTTGTTGAATCCGATGTTTTGCACATACTTCCTCATTTAGAAAACACCTTTGATGTCGTCTTTGCCTCCTACGGCGTGGTAGGCTGGCATCCTTCCGCTAAAGCGTGGATGGACGCGGCATTTGCTTACTTAAAGCCCGGTGGGTCGCTCGTTCTGGTGGATTTCCATCCCGTATTGTGGATCCTTGATGAGGAGTTTAAAGAGATTAAATACCCGTATTTCAATACTGGAGTCATTATTGAAGACCGCGCCGGTAGTTATGCCGCCCCGGAAGCCGATCAAATGGTAAATTATACTTGGAACCACAGTATCAGTGACCTCATTTTACCTATCGTAGATCACCAGGACCGTTCCTTGACCTTCTTCGGTGAAAGTGATTGGAGCCCATATGCTCTATTTGAGCATACTGAAAAAGTACCGGGCCAATTCCAAATTAAAGGAAAGGAAGGCTTCTTCCCGCTCGTCTATGCCATACGTGCACGAAAAGAGCCGGTTGAAAACGACTAATGCACACGATCCGTCGTGTAGATTTTAAACCAAGACAGCACCCGCTCCACCGCGAACCAAAACTTCGTTCTATCTAAAATAGGATTGAGCCATGGCGTGTACGTGCAATACGAGCGCGTTTCAGGTTTCGTATGGTGTTTTGCGTGATCTTCCGGACGCTGAAGCACTTTGATTCGCTGCAGCCAATGTATAAGTCTCGGTTTTTCATCCGGAAACTTGTGCGCCCATTGGTGCACGATATTGGCATTCGCACCTAAAATTGCAATAAACCACCATTGCCACGTCACCGATCCTTTAATTAAAAAAACGACAAGAATCATCACAGTAACACCTACCCAACCCGATTTACACAAATACCAATAACCTCTCGTGATCATTTTTCGCGGATTCGCATGGTGCCAGGTATTGATTTCTATGATCGCTTTACCTACAATGGGCATATCTTCTCGACCATAACGGTCCATCCACCAATGCACTACTCCTGTCAAAAAGTCCAATAACAAATACAACAGCAAAACTTCGACTACTCCATTTACAATTTTCATAATCTATTTATTTACAGAAACTTACATTAATCATCCGTGTCTATAGATGCTATGGAATTCTCACAAGCAAGCAACGCAACAACGGATCCCACCCAAAACTTCCATCGCGTATTCAACTAGTCTCGTTATCGAGATTTTCAACACCTAGCCAGTGGATAAATAAAAAATTATAGTACTTTGTATTGCATAGTACCTATTTTAACATATATCTTTGCCTCAAACACAGTGGTAAATGAAAAAATACTTCCTACACCTCATACTTATTGCATGTACAACAGGCGCATTCGGTCAAACAAAAGGATTGGCGGATGAACTTTATGAAGAATATGAACCCAAACCTTATGTTTCTGGCTTCAGTTTTGGCGGGTCATTGCTCAGTGCACTCCCATTAGATGTTGATTTTGATAATGGAAATTTCGAACGCACCCTTAACGGTGAGATCAAACGGGTGCAATGGTTGCGGATTTCAGATGAGCGTTACATCAAAGAAGTAAGCAGCGAATGGGAGCGATTCCTCAATAAGGCGGGCTACAAAAAAGTTCCAATTGAAGATGATGATGGCCAAGACCATATCCTGTTCATACGAGGGAGTAGAACCCGATTTGATGAAGCTCACTTTTTGATTCGTGAAGATGCAAGCACCATATTACTCACCTTTTACGGCGATTTCACATTGACAAAGACTTTAGATGAAGATTGAAAATACTAAAGCACAAATGCGCAAAGGCGTCTTAGAATATTGCATTCTTGGCATTCTAAGTAACGGGGATGCCTATGCATCAGACATTATTGAGCGGCTCAAAGGTGCTGAACTCATCGTTGTCGAAGGAACCCTCTACCCTTTGTTAACGCGACTTAAAAATGCAGATCTTTTAGAATACCGCTGGGAAGAAAGCAACGCTGGCCCCCCGCGTAAATACTACACCCTTAGCGAACAAGGACGTGCTTTCCAATTAGAATTAAAAGGTACCTGGGAAAACCTGAATAACGCCGTTGAACAACTTACATCGACCCCATCATGAATAAAACAATAAACATCAACCTTGCAGGCATCATCTTCCACCTGGATGAAGTGGCCTATGAAAAGTTTAAAACCTACCTGTCCAATGTCAAAACTGCTTTGGATCAAGAAGAAAGCGGTGAAGAAATCATTGCGGATATAGAAGCAAGGATTGCCGAAATATTCAACCTGCGCATGAAGGAAAATGGCACCCAAGTCGTTGGCTTAGCTGATGTTGAATTCATCATCGATACTTTAGGACAACCAGAAGCATTCATAGATGAATCTGAGACTGAAGCGCCAAAGTCAAGCAGCAAGCAAACCCGACGGTTCTTCAGAAATCCGGACGAAAAGGTGATCGGCGGTGTCTGCAGTGGTATCGGTGCATATTTTGACATCGACCCCGTTTGGATTCGAGTACTGTTTATAATCTTACTCTTTTTCACGGGTATTGGGTTCATAACCTATGTGATTCTTTGGGCCGCCATTCCGGAGGCTAAAACGACTGCTCAAAAACTCCAAATGCGCGGTGAGGCTGTTAATCTCAATAATATTGAGAAGCTTTTCACAAAAGTTGAAGATTATACATCCACTGAGAAAATCAAATCGGGAGTTAACAGTTTTGTTTCTTTTGTAGTGAACGGAATCGGATCTATTTTTTCATTCGTTTTTAAATTTATCGGTGTCTTACTGGCCATTGCAGGAGCAATGATCGCTTTTACCCTCATCGTTGCGTTGCTTGGGATTTTTGGAAGTACGTGGAATTTAGACGGATTCAACTTTATCAGCCTTAACGGATACATCTATGGTCTTGACGGGGCTCAAGCTATATTCGGCAGCGGATGGCGTTTACTCGCATTACGCGTGGGTACCTTGCTCACTCTATTACTGCCTTTGTTTGCATTGGTGGTTTTCCTCGCTAAAATATTTGGACGAGAATTGACCAATTCGAAACTCCTCTCCTTCTCTGGAATTGCCAGTTTCATCGTTGGATTGATTCTCATTTTCATCAGCGCAGGTTCGCTTATTACAGACTTTAGAGAACGTGCAACAGAAACTGATCAAATCACTTTATCGGGAATGAGTTTTGATATCACCGCAGATATTTTTGAAAACGAACAAGGGTTTTTATTTGATGTAGAAGACGAATTACTACATATTGAAAATGTCCGATTCAATATAGAGGCGACCCGATCTTCCACTGCGAGTCTTGAATTGAAACATGCTGCTAGTGGTCGAAACCATTCCGAAGCCAGAGCGCGAGCACAGTCCTTTGACTACCCTACAGTACAAGATGGAGAAGCATTGCGACTAAGCGAATACTTCACCGTGCCAAAAGAATCTTTATACAGAGGACAAGATTTGAAGGTCACGCTGCGTTTACCTGTAGGTGCGACGGTCTATTTAGACGAGAGCATTGAAAACATTATGTACGATATCCGCAACATTCAAGATATGTACGATGGCGATATGCTTGGACACCTTTGGGAAATGACGCCCGAGGGTCTATCCTGCACGGACTGCTCAACGATTCAATACTATAACACGAAAGAGATAGAGGAATCCATTGAAGGTAACCTCGACGAAATGGAGGAATCCATTGAACGAAAACTAGAAGAGCTGGAGCTAGAGTTGAAGAAACTGAAAGACCGGTAGGCCCGTACCCTGGCCTAATTCTGAACGTAAACCCTCGCCTTTGGCGGGGGTTTCTTATTTACTGCATCGCGTACAACGATCCTAAAACAAAAAAGAATACTGAAAGCACAACAATAACCCAGATACTCAACGGATTACGAACGTCCCCCGATGCCGTTAAACGGGCAAAAAGTGTACTCAAAACGAACCAAGCGAGGTAATTCTCCATGGGTACTGCGACTGCATCCCATTCCCAATAGGTCAATTCAATGGCTACAGGCTCAATCAAGACATCCATTGCGGTCATGGCGAGTCCAGTGAGTATGCTGCGCATCCAAACACTTTGGAATCGGACCCCAGTAAGATCATAAAACGAACGAATTAGCACCCACCATAAAATACCAATCATAAAGGGCGTACCCATAATACCTGGACCTAGAGCCGTTCCATAATCATAGGCACCAAAAGGAAATCCTGTGTTTGTCCCAATCAGTTCTATGCTAAAACCGAGCAGAATGGGTAAATAATAGGCCCATTTGACTGTGGGCCGCTCTGAAGTATACAAAAATAAGCCAGCGAGTAACAAGAGGTTAAACGGCGTGAGGACCACTAATTGGTCGCGCCATTCGCCGCCAAGCAAAAACAAACCTATGGTGTGGAAAAGCACCAACACCCACCCCGCATAAGACTTTATTAACTCTTTGATTTGAAACATATTAAGCATCTTCAACCAGCCATTCTGCAGCAATTTTGCCACTCAGCAAGCATAGTGGAACGCCACCGCCTGGATGCGCCGACCCCCCGCAAAAATACAACCCTTTGACGGAGTTACTTTTATTCGAGTGGCGTAAAAATGCGGCCATCCGGTCATTCGAACTGGTTCCATAAAGTGCACCGCCTACACTAGAAGTGCGTTGCTCAATATCTTGAGGCCGGAGGACTTCTTCCAATTCGATAAGCGGTTCAATCGCTGTTCCCAATGCCGTTGAGATACGTTCTAGAACTTGCTTACGGACCATTGGCACAATCGCCTCCCAATCTTGCCCTTGATCATAAGGGGTATTGACCATCACAAACCAGCTGTCTTTGCCCTTTGGTGCATCTTTAGGTTCTAATCGATTTGAGATGTGCACATATACCGTAGGGTCCTCCCAAAATGGGCCATTGGACTGAATGTGTTTAAATTCCGTTTCGTAATCATCGCTGAAGATGATATTGTGCAGATCCAGTTCAGGAAATTGAGCAGATAGACCCCAGTAAAAAATGAGCGCGCTCGAACTAGGTTCTTGCGCGAGGGTCTTCTTAGGACGCTTCACATGTTCTGGCATGAGGTACTTGTAGGCATGCTTCACGTCGGTGTTGCATACCAATTGGTCAACTGCCCATTTCTTTCCTCCCGCTACTAATCCTGTAATGGACTTCTGCGCTATGATAAACTCATCTACCCTAGTACCCAATTCAAAACGAACGCCCAACTCTTGCGCCAAACGCGTTAAGCTTTGTGAAATTTCGTGCATCCCTCCTACTGGAAAATGGGTACCCAAACTGTGCTCCAAATGCGTGATCATCTGCATAATACCTGGAGTTTGGTAGGGTGATGAACCGTTATAAGTAGCGTATCTATTGAACAATTGAACCAATTTCGGTGCGTCAAATACTTTTTCGTTCTCTTCGTTTAAAGTGGAAAATAAGCCGAGCTTTGGTACCTCTTTTAGCACTTTTATCACTGCTGGGGTCAAGAACGTCCCAATCCTGTGCAAACTCTTTTCAAGAAAAAAAGGCGCCGTTAAATCATACTTAACTCGCGCCTGTTCAAAATAATCCCGCAATTTCTCCCCCTCAGTGGCGCCGAAAACCGCTGCAACAGCTGCTTCGTTTTTCGCAATGGAAGGATACAACGTCAGTTTCGTTCCATCGTCCCAAAAATAGCGGCATACCTCATCGTGTGTGTGGTAATTGAAATAGTCGCGTGGATTTTTCCCAGCCAATTCAAACAATTCATCCACCAGGTAAGGAAGCGTAAACAACGAAGGCCCCATATCAAAACGGAACCCCTTCTTTTCAAATGCAGTTACTTTTCCGCCTGTATACGTATTCTGTTCAAAGACGATGACCTTCTTGCCCGCGACAGCCAAGCGAATTGCAGCACTGAGTCCTGCAATTCCCGCACCAACCACCGCAACTGTACTTGAAGATGTAGACATGAATCGTTTTATTTGAGGTACTAAGTAAACAAGCCTGAATTGATATTGTTGTTCTATCGTGGAAAAGAAACTCTATACCTACGCCCTCGCCTTCATAGGCGTCATTGTATTGCTCAGCATTGTATGGCCTTATGAGCACAAACTTATAGATTGGCGCGCACCTGCGGATTATTCTGTACTAGAAAGTGATGAGATTTTCTTCAACAATACACGCATCTATAAATACCGCACCGACGAAAGAGCAGAACTTACTGCACAAGGATTCAAAACGCACCGCTCTTTAAAGTGCCTCCGAGATACTACGGTACCCTTTTTGAACTTCGCCATAGTGAATAACTGGCGTGCAGATCAAGCCTATATTGTCGCAGAACCCAGCGCTAGAAAGTTTTTTCGAGATACGGTAACCGTTCGTGTAGATACGAACGAAGTGAAAATCTACCTCGATAAAATGGATTTTGAACAACACTACCAATTGGCAGCCTTACTCTTCCAAAATGCCTTTGACTACCATCGAGCCTTCATCATTCAAGGAGGAGATTCGTTACTTCTTTATGGCACACAAGGCAATGAAAAAGCAAATTTTGAGGTGCTTAAGGACTATTTCAGACTTGTGGGCCGATTCCAATAATCACTTCTTTTTTCGCTCAGCTGCCCGAATGCTTAGAAGCTGAACTACCAGCGCAAATCCCACAGAGCTGTACACATAGGGCTTTGGAATTTCAACGTGTGCGCTCTCAGCAATAAGCACCGTCCCTATCATAATTAGAAAAGCCAGTGCGAGGATTTGTAAACTCATATGGCGCTCGATAAATTCTGCGATAGGTTTTGCAAACGACAACATAATGACCATTGAAATAATCACAGCAACAATCATGATGACCAATTCGTGTGTCATACCAATGGCTGTTAAAACGCTATCGAAACTAAATACAATATCCAACAGGCCTATTTGAATCACAACACCCAACAACGATTTTGGCTTCTTACTAGGGTCGCCATGTTCCTTTCCTTCTGTCTTTTTCACAATCTCCGTCGAAGACTTCGCCAATAAAAATACCCCACCGACAAAGAGAATTGCGTCTCTCCCAGATACCGGGTGATCGCCTAAACTAAAAATGGGCGCAGTTAATCCGATAAGCCATGTAATCCCCAACAACATTAAAACTCTGAAACCTAGTGCTAGGCCCAAACCTAGTCGTCTCGCTAACGGCTGTTGCGACGATTCTAGATCGTTAGAAATCAAAGAAATAAAGATGATATTGTCAATTCCTAAAACGATTTCTAGAAAAGTCAAGGTAAGTAACGATAGTAATCCTTCTGGGCTAATGAGAACCTCCATGGTGCGCGCTACGGTTAGATTGTTCTAAAGATAAATCTTTAACGCATAACCTAAATCATCATAAATGAAATTTACTCAAGACGCCCCTTACGGTCCGACTCAAATTTCTCATAAAAATATAAGGTCCCTAAAATCAGCAACATGCCATAGAAGATATCTTCAAATGGGATGGTACCTAGTCGAATTCCCAAATTTTCATTGTTATTGTACCATACTACCTGCGTCTCGAGAAATGAGCCGGTTAGAATGCCATTTTTTAAAAAAAAGGGAATCAATGAAATGGCATAACTCTCGTAAAAACGAGGCAACCAACTGCATTTCGCAATCCAGCTAACGTAAATGAGCGCAAGTCCCAATAAAATAAAGGTAGAGGCAGTATAGCTCTTGTCATATGAAATCAATCCCACTGCTAATGAGAATGGGATGAGTAATTGGGAGATTTTACCCGCTAACTTCGCCGAGATAATTCCCTTTGGGAAAAACAGCTCCAAGCATTTGTAAATGAATATACAGGCAAAAGGAACGGTAATAAAAAACAGGTATTCACCGAGCGGTAACCCCAAAAGATAAATACCGCTTAAATATGCCGGGGTAAAACCCCAAACAGCTAATTCAGTAAACCAAATATCCCAAACTAAAAAGAAACCACTCACAATGAGCATCGCTTTTGCTAGAGAACCGAACGTTTTGTAATAGGCAATTCTTGGCTCAAAGCTGCGCAACAACGGAACGCTCAGCGTCCCAAGATTAAGCAACAGATAAAGCCATTTTGTTTCTAACACAAACAGTTACGATTGGGCACGTAAAGCACGTACTTGTTTAATGTATTTGGGATGAACCCACAACATTCCAAAGTTTTCTCCATCTTCTTTACCTAAGTGCTTGTGGTGCATTTTATGGGCGAGTCGAACGGCCTCAAGATACGTCGATTTCGTTTGTTTGAAGATGGAAATGCGTTGATGAATAAATAACTCGTGGACCATGGCGTAAGCAAATCCGTAAAGCGCTATACCCGCTCCGATCGCAACACTGATACCCGCACCATACATGAGGCCAAGCATGATGCAAAGCCATGATGGAATGGCAAAAATCAGGAAGAATGTATCGTTCTTTTCTAATGCGCCCGGAGTTTTAGTGTGATGGTCATCGTGTAGGAACCACAAAAATCCATGCATAAGGTATTTGTGTGCACCCCAAGCCACCCCTTCCATAATGAGGAAGGTCAGTAACATCACGAAAAATTCAAGCGTTGTCATTTTACTAACGATTTTAAGTACGCTAAACTTTCTTCCACGTGGTCGGTCGCACGTAAAAGACTCTTAAAGATATAAACTACCCGATGGTTTTCATCGGTTACATAGGTGATTCTGTTCGCTACAGTATTAAATAACAGACCTGGAGCGCCAAAGGATTTTCTCACCTTGTGACCGGGATCGCTAAGAATAGGATACATCAGGTTGTATTTATCTGCAAATCCCTTATGGGAATCAACAGAAGCTTCATTGATGCCTATTACCTGAGCACCAACAGCTTGAAATGCACTCTCGTAATTTCTGAAGTCACAGGCTTGGGCTGTACAACCTGGTGTATGGTCTTTAGGATAGAAAAAAATAACCAATGGCTGACCTGTAAAATCAGTAGTGCTAACGGGTGTATTGTTTTGATCTAGTAAGGTAAATGCAGGCAAAATATCACCAACTTTTATGGGGTTCTTGGGCATGATTAGGGGATGTCTTTGTATGTAAAACGAAGCGGATGTCTTTTTGTTCGCTACAATTGCTCGAGTATGCTCCACTCAAAGTTCTCAAACCGGCGTAGTTCAACCCATTTGTTTTGCTTTCCTTGGCTATGGTCAAATCCGAGGTAAACACCGCGCATAGGTCCATCTCCATAGCGTTTCCGAATGATATGATAATCTGCAATATCATACCCACGTATGGCATAGAGGTTAGGCTCAACGCCAAAATGCGCTCTAAAAGCCTCAACAAATAAAAGTGTTTTCGAATCCTGGTAGGATAAATAGGAGGACATCGCACAAATCACCTCCGCTTCCCTCATGAAATTATCGTTCGTTATTCCACTATTAAAAATCTGGTATTCAGTAGCGTACAAAGAGTATGACGCTTTACCCATTCTCAAATTTCGAAGGGCATCTAGAATAAATGCAGGGTCATTATCGTAGATAACCAATTCATAATGTACATCCGTCCGTAGTCGCGCTAAGGATTCGTTAGACTCCCATTTCTCGCCATTACTCACCAAAAGTTTATCTGGATGTGTAAATCCTTCAAAAAAGGAATCGCAAACTGCCGTTCTTGATTTTGTAACTAACAGGGGGATACGATTACTGTCTTTCGCACCACGATCGTTGATCAGTTCGCGCAGAGATACATAAAAATCTTCTTCTGCTACAACGGCGTTATACAACCCTAAATCACTAATTCCAGGGCTTTTACTCATTAGGTTGACCGATTTATTTGCCACTCCATAATCAGCAATCTGCTGTACCCGCTTAGAATAAAGCGGTCCTAGCACAAGATCGTACTGCTTAAGATTCAGCGAGTCTAAAGCTTTTTTCAACGAATCCTGGTGATTGTGTGAATCAACGAAATCCAGAGTTACCGTGAAAGCACTATCACTATGCAAATGGGCTGCGAATTCCATACCCATACGTAAACTCATGGCCACTGGACTGCGCTTTGCCAACGCCGTTTCGTTAATGTAGTCGATGTGGAAAAAGGGCAAAACCCCTAAAATATCAAGACTTGTTATAGCACTGTCGAGAGTAAACAATACCACGGTATCTATGGGCATTGCTGCACTTACCGCGAGGGAATCGTTAGTCGCCTTGGTCAACGCACGCTGATTCATCGGTTTAACCAATTGCAAACCTCGTTTCCAATCCGTGCGCGCATCTGGGTTAATACGGTAGAAGGAAACCAAATCTGGAAACCCCCACTCCTTTGCTAAAGCCTCAGGAGAATCTCCGCGGCGCACCTTATAAATTTCAAACGTAGGATCAGGCTGCACGGAATCTTTAACTGACGCCTTTGAACCCTCTGGATTCACCACTAAAGCTTTCTGATCAACGGGCAATGGAACAATCAGTACCTCTCCCAACGAAAGTGTGGTTCCCACAATCTGCGGGTTCGCTTCAAGAAGCGCATCTACTGTAATTCCATACTGTTTTGAAAGCGAATACAGTGTATTCCCTTTAACTACCACATGTTCAGTGACCGATTGTGCACTGAGCGCTGTAGTAATCGCAAAAAAGCAAAGAAAAAGTAAATGTTTTATTCCCATTCAATTGTGGCTGGTGGTTTCGAGCTGATATCATATACAACGCGATTCACCCCTTTTACCTTATTAATTATTTGATTGCTCACTTTTGCAAGAAACTCGTAAGGAAGGTGCACCCAATCTGCAGTCATACCATCGGTACTTTCTACCGCGCGCAAGGCCACCACTTTTTCATAGGTACGTTCATCTCCCATAACACCAACGGAGTTAACAGGAAGCAATATACTGCCGGCTTGCCAAACGCGATCGTACAGGCCTTCGTCCTTAAGTCCTTGAATGAAGATGGCATCAACCTCTTGTAAAATTGCAACTTTTTCAGCGGTGATATCACCTAAAATTCGAATCGCCAAGCCAGGCCCAGGGAACGGGTGGCGTCCTAAAAGATCTGCGGCCATATCCATAGATGCGCCTACACGTCGTACCTCATCCTTAAATAAGGTTTTCAATGGCTCCACTATTTTCAATTTCATGAAATCCGGTAAGCCACCTACATTGTGGTGACTTTTTATGGTTGCCGAAGGTCCCTTAACGCTAATACTTTCAATGATATCCGGGTAGATGGTGCCCTGTGCTAACCAGGTGACATCTTCGATCAAATGTGCTTCTTGGTCAAAAACTTCAATGAATACCCGGCCTATGGCTTTACGCTTAGCCTCGGGTTCATCTATGCCTGCAAGTGCAGAAAGGAATTGGTCAGCGGCGTCCACACCCTTTACATTTAAACCCATTCCTTCGTACTGCTTGAGCACATCGGTAAACTCATTTTTACGCAATAAACCGTTATTGACGAAGATGCAATACAAATTCTTACCAATGGCCTTGTGCAATAACATGGCGGCCACCGAACTATCTACACCACCGCTCAAACCGAGAACGACCTTATCATCGCCCAGTTGCTCTTTCAATGAAGCAACCGTTTCATCTACAAAATGTGCGGGTGTCCAGTCGCCCACTACCCCAACGATGTTATAGAGGAAGTTTTTCAGCAACTGCGTGCCGTCTGTACTGTGGTAGACTTCAGGATGGAACTGAATACCGTAAGTAGATTCGCCATTTACTTTATAACCTGCCACGCGTACATCGTGCGTTGAAGCGACGATCTCAAAACCTTGTGGAAGGTCCATGATTGTATCACCGTGGCTCATCCAAACTTGTGATCCCTCTTCAATGCCCTCAAACAACGTATCTGAGGAAGAAACTGTACTCAGGTTCGCACGACCGTACTCGCGAATTTCACTCGGTGCTACTTTACCGCCTGAGGTTAGTGCCATGTATTGGGCACCATAACAAACTCCGAGAAGCGGTAGGTTGCCTTTAATTCCACTCAAATCAAACTGAGGTGCATCTTCTTGAAGCGTGCTGTAGGGCGAACCGCTCAGGATAACACCTTTAACATCCGAAGTGATTTCTGGCGGATTATTAAATGGATGGATTTCACAATAAACATTGAGTTCACGAACCCTACGCGCAATAAGTTGCGTGTATTGTGAACCGAAGTCGAGGATCAAAATGGTTTCTTGCATTTGGCAAAAATACCACTATTTTTTGCTGCTCAGCACCCAAGTTCCTGCCTTTATTGCTGACATCTTTTCAATGATTTCGTCTCGAGGATCCACTCCTATCGAACCTACAAGGTCTGCATAGGATGCTCTACGTTCCCAAAACAATCCTTCAGGATATACTGCCGCGTAAGCAGTTTCAATGGCTGTCATTACCTCTGAATGACGCCGCTTCTGCGCTCTGTAGCGCGTCTCAGCGGTGCGTTGGGCGAGTTTCATCATCTTCACTCGTAAGGCTTCTGCGTGCTGTTTTAACTCAGGATAAGCCGCTTGTAAGGAAGAATTCCAATCATTGATGGCCGTCTCTAAGGGCAATTGCAAAGCCTCGCCTTCAGCCTGTAACGAAAGATCACTCGCAATAAATTGCTTTTTTAAGTCTTCAGCGGAATGGTTCAAAATAGCCGATAATGGCTGTCCAATTTTATCTAGCGCGCGCTGAAGTTTCGCGTTTTGAATGAAAAGACTATCGCGCAGATAAAGCACTGGCATGGGTCGATCCATTTTTTTAAAAGCTTCCCCGAGTTGAAGCCAATACGCGAGTTCGCCTCCCCCTCCAACGTAAGCGAGATTTGGTAACAAAAACTCTTGATACAAAGGGCGCATGAGGGCATTTGGACTAATCTGAAACGAGGGACATTGATGATCCGCCTGCTCAAATCGCTTGCGCCCACCATCACGCAAATCAAAAAGATTGATTTCACGTGGGAAGACTTGAGCTTGATAGCCATTGGATACCAATGCTTCGGTTTGTTTGTGAATGAGCTCAGAATAATCACCGTCCATTTCTGCAGACCAAAGCGCTGCTGCAGCCTCCTTTAAATTTGCATCCTGCCCATCTAGGACCAGTAGTCCTAATCCTTCCGCCCATTGGCGAACCCATTGGCGGGTTGCCTCTGCAAGATTTTCACATTCGCTATAGGCTCGAAGTCGCGGTTGCAGGAGTTTTTCTGTGCCTCGTTCAACGGTACACTTTTGAGCCAATCTTCTAATTGGCTCGCTAAACCGCTCGTCGGCAACAAGCCCACTGAACCTTCTGCTTCGGGATGCTCCCAAATAAATTTGTGTTGGCCAATCCTAAAGCTCGATATTTCTTCAAAATCGTGATCCTCAGTGGCCATCCAAAATATGGGAATCACAGCTCTTCCCGACGCTTGAGCAGCTGCTTTTGCCAGTGCCACTGCTCCTAAAACTTTCGCTTCAAAAAATACGGTTCCACCACATACCATCAATTGGTGGCCAGTAGTAATGCTAAGCGCACCGTTGCGAAAGGCCGCGATAGAAGCACTTTCAGAAGGAGTTAAATGGGCATTTTGGCGCTCGAATGATTTCGCGACAATTTCTCGAATCTCAGGAGAATAGTTTCCTTGGGCATCGGCTTGCGCTGCAAAGGACTCCCAATGGTACGGAGGTTTCGCAATTGATTCCAGAAAAGTTCCTCCGGCTAACAGGTCCTTCATTACTTTTGAAGGAACGCCGGTTTCCTCATGAGGAAGCAGTGAATATGTGAATTGAGACGACATTATGAAAGCGAAGATAATTGCAATATTGGTTGCAGCCGTATTGCTCGGCTGCAGTTCTTCAAAAGAAAATAGCTGTAAGCTTGACGCGAGGTATACGTTTAATTTCGAACAAGCACAGTACTACGCGCTTCCACCTATAGATTTTAGCTTCAACCTGAGCTACGATTACCTGGTTCGTATGCCTGAATTTGGCAAACAAAACTTCAACTACTATGAAGTCGCACGCTACAACGACGACAGTACAGGAAGTATCTTATTAAAGGTACATCCATTTAAGAGGCAAGGCGCTTACATTTCAATGGCAGAACAATGCACGGCGCAGATCATGATGGATATACAAAAGGCAAAACGCGACAGCTGGGTGACAGAGAAAAACGACACTTTAGAGGAGTGGTTTATCACCTATGGCCACTACGAACAAGATCCGGAGGATTACATCATAGGCCATAAATTAATCATGCGAGACAGCTTGAATAATGGGCTGCTGTTAGAACTGCAAATGCCTTGTCCAAAAGATTCGTTTTCGTTAAACCGCGAAAAATGCCTTGAGCAGGTCGTTCACTCATTCAAAGTACATCTATAATCAATAAGACTTAATACTTAGTCTAAATCGATGCACAAAAGTATTTTACCTTAATTTACCCTACATCGCATTGAAATACAACTAGTTATTCTATATTCACACCATTCAAAGGCAACTTTGAATTAGGTTAGGGGTACGGAGCCAAGAAATTGGCTCCTTTTTTTGTCTAAACTTTTTATTCTAGCCCACGTTTAATCTTCAATGGGCAACACCTTACGACTTATTTTGGGCGATCAGCTCAATGCACAACACTCCTGGTTTTCAACAGTGGACGATGGAAACACGTACGTGATGATCGAATCGCGGGAAGAAGGCAGCTATGCACCACATCACATCCAAAAGGTTACTGGGATTTTTTCTGCAATGCGTCAATTCGCTCAGAGGCTACAATCATTGGGACACGATGTGCACTATCACAATATCCTCGATGGGAATGAACCCAATTTACGAACCGTTTTAGCCGCTGTGGCTCAGAAAAAAGGTGTTGTAAAAATTGAAATGCAAGAACCAGACGAATGGCGCTTGCGGGAAGATTTAGAAAAGCTCAGAGGCGAAGGGTTCGATATTTCATGGTGCTCAAGCGAGCACTTCATAAGCTCAAATGCAGAATTTCGGGGACTCTTTGAAGGAAAAAAAACCTTCTTGATGGAGACATTCTATCGTGCCCTACGCAAAAGAACTGGTCTGCTGATGGATGGAAAACAACCCGTGGGCGGAAAATGGAACTACGACGCTCAAAACCGTAAGAAACTCCCAAAAGACCACCTCCCTCCGCCTCCATTCGTACCCAGCACAGATGTGAGTGAAGCGTACGCAGATGCCATTGCAGCAAAGCTTCCTACCATAGGGAAATTAGACGATCCCTCACATTTCTATTGGCCCACAACCCCAATCCAGGCTTGGGAGATTTTCGACCATTGGCTTCAATACGGCTTGCACGCGTTTGGAGATTATCAAGATGCGCTAACAACGAAAAGTTGGTCAATGTACCACAGCAGGATCTCTTTTGCATTAAATACGAAAATGATACAGCCGCTGGAAGTCTGTCAGCGCGTTGAAACCTATTACCGTGCGAATCCAGAGGTTCCTTTAAATGCAATAGAAGGTTTTATAAGACAAATACTGGGATGGCGTGAATTTATGCGCTGCGTGTATTGGCATCGTATGCCGGAATTTGCATCAGAAAATTTCTTTGAATTTGACCGTAAACTGCCGCAATGGTTTTGGACCGGCGAAACGAAAATGAAATGTTTATCACATACCATTGGGCAAAGCTTGAACCACGGTTACGCCCATCATATTCAAAGGCTTATGGTTACGGGTAATTTTGCGCTTTTAGCCGGAATTGATCCGGATGAGGTGGATTTGTGGTACCTCGGCATCTATATTGATGCATTTGAATGGGTAGAAATCACGAATACCCGCGGCATGAGCCAGTATGCTGACGGCGGCTGGATTGCCACAAAGCCCTATGTTTCTTCCGCGAATTATATGAAGAAGATGGGGGATTATTGCGACCAATGCCACTACAATCCGAAGACAAAAACAGACGACGACAGTTGTCCATTCAATGCATTGTACTGGAATTTCTTCGATGGCCAGCGCGATAAACTTCAATCGAACTTTCGCTTAGGCATGGTATACCGTACTTACGATAAAATGGATGCCACCGTGAAAGCTGGAATTCGTGAAAAAGCCCAATCCCTATTAGACAATATCAACGCATTATAACATGAGTACTTGCATCCTTTGGTTTCGGAACAATCTAAGACTGGGCGACAACGCCCCTGTGCTTCAAGCATACAACACGTTTGAAACTGTTATACCCGTTTATTTTTTACCGGCCGCAAATCAAATCGATTCTTGGGGCAACCCCACCATCGGTGCATGGCGGGAACAATTCTTACACGATGCCGCCATGGATTTACGTGAAAAATTACGTGACTGTGGAAGTGATCTTTTATTGTTGGAAGGAGATCCCGTAACCACCTTAAAAGAATTGGCTGCGACCTTTGAAACCAATGCGATTTATGCGCCAAAAGAATTGGCAGCCTATGAGGTGCATGAGCAATTGCAGCTAAACCTCTGGGGTAAAAGCGAAGGCATAGAAGTTAAATTTTTCCTTGAGCGTACCTTGTACCAACCGGATGATTTTCCGTTTAGTTTAGAAAATATGCCTCAGGTATTTTCGCCGTTCCGAAGAAAACTAGAAAAGTACGCAGCACCCAGAAAAGCTTGGGAAGAGCCCAGCATCTCCCCTGTAGATGTCAGCAGCTTTGCGCAGTTACAAGGGCTTTGGGAGGTGCGCACACCAGCGCCCGATGAGCGTACCGCTTTTCCATATCGCGGAGGTGTACGTGAAGCCTGGCGCGCGCTGGAGGACTATTTCTGGGAAGGTGAACAAGCCATTCAAGTCTACAAGGAAACTAGGAACGGCATGTTGGGTAGATCGTTTAGCTCGAAGTTTTCACCATTCTTGGCCATTGGTTGTATCAGCGCAGCGCAGGTCATGGACGAATTGGACCAATTCGAAGAACGTCACACCAGCAACGACAGCACCTACTGGCTCTTCATCGAACTGCTTTGGAGAGAATTTTTCCAATGGACGGCGTACAATGCGGGTAAACTACTTTTTTTGCCTACAGGACTCCAACCGGAAAAGCCCTGGAAGCAGCACTTCAATAAGCGGAAATACGAGCAATGGAAAAACGGTGAGACTGGCGATCCATTAGTAGATGCCAATATGAAAGAGCTGCTAGCTACTGGATTTATGAGCAATAGAGGCCGTCAAAACGTAGCTTCCTATCTCATTCACGATCTGGGATTGGATTGGCGCAGCGGAGCGGCTTGGTTTGAGAGCCAATTAATTGATTTTGATCCAGCCTCAAACTATGGGAATTGGCTTTATATCGCAGGACGTGGAAACGACCCTCGACCCTTCAGGAAATTCAATACGAAAATGCAATTGGAACGCTACGATCCAGACAACAGCTATGTAAATACTTGGTTGAATTAATGTACTTTTCCGCTATGGATTGGACGCATTTATTGAACTTAGAATTCCCTCAATTACCCTTAGACGCTGAAGATGAGGCCATTTTGAAAGAATTGGCTCATAAGCTTCAAGACAACTATCCATACCACAGCCCAGATTACGCCGGTCAAATGATCAAGCCGCCGCTTCCACTTGCGCAAGCCGCACATTGGATGACCAGTTTTGTGAATCCAAACAATCATGCGCTCGACGGTGGACGCGCGACCTCAGCCTTAGAACTTGAAACTATCGGGACACTTGGAGCTATGGTGGGCTATTCAAAACCCCTGGGACATTTGACCTCTGGTGGTACTACAGCGAATCTTGAGGCACTTTGGGTCGCACGTCAATGCGATGCAAAAACAATCGTTTTAGCGAATGAACATGCCCATTACACCCACAGTAGGATGAGTGAAGTACTGGGAATGCCTTTTCAAGCCATTCCCTCTACAGAAAAGGGTTCTATGAATTGTTCCAAACTCGAAACGGTGTTAGCACAACTCCGCAGTAACGAAGTAAAAGCCACCATCGTTGTGACGCTCGGAACAACAGGTATGGGTGCAGTGGATCCACTAGAAGAGATTGTCCCGCTCGCACGAGCCTATGGCGCACGTATTCACGTTGACGCTGCCTACGGCGGTTACTTCACACTAGCTGATCTTTCAAAAGATGTACAATGTCATTTTACTGCGATGACTGAGGCTGATTCTATTGTGATTGACCCGCACAAGCACGGTCTTCAGCCCTACGGATGCGGCGCAGTGCTGTTTAAAAATCCTGAAGAAGGGCGCTTTTACAAACACGATAGTCCATATACCTATTTTACTTCTGACCAATTACATTTGGGAGAAATCACACTGGAGTGTTCACGTGCTGGGGCAGCTGCTGCGGCGCTCTGGGCGACACAACAGAAATTTCCTTACGAGCGTTCTGGAAAGTTTGCACAGCGTTTGAATGCAAGCCTGGCAGCAGCCCAAGGCTTAAAAAACACGTTACTTGCTAAGGGTTGGTGGGTTTTGGAACCCGAACTCGATATCTGTGTATTCAGTTTATCTGGACTGAAAGCATCCGAAATCAGTGCCAAAAACCGAGCATTTTTTGAGAATAAAGCAGAAGATAACATTCACCTCGCGCTATTTAGCCTGCCCAAACAAAACTGTCCTTGGGGGATTGAATGGGATATACCGAGTCTTACTGTAGTGCGCAGTGTACTGATGAAACCGGAGCATAATGATGCCCGGCTTTGGGAACGGATTGCCCGTACCTAAGCGCCTTTCACTAAAGAGCAAATACCTTCGAAGTCTAGTGTGGTTTGTTCTCCAGTAGCGAGATTCTTCACGGGAATTTCCGAAGCGGTCAGTTCATTTGTACCTACTAATGCAAGGTAACCTATGCCTTTTTTATCGGCGAAATCGAATTGTTTTTTAAGTTTTGAAGCGTCAGGATAGAGTTCAGCGCGAATACCCGAAGCAACAAGTTTCGCCACCCATTGATAGGCAACAACACTCTCTTCCGCACCGAAGTTCGCAAACAATACCGCAGCGGCATTGGCCGTTGTTGAAGGGAATAAATTCAGTTCTTCTAAACACAGATAAATCCGATCTAAACCAAAGCTAATTCCTACGCCCGATGTATTCTTCATTCCGAAAATACTGGTCAAATCTGCATAGCGCCCACCTCCACCGATACTCCCCATCGAAACGCCATGAGCAGCAACTTCGAAAATACTGCCGGTATAGTAGTTGAGCCCACGGGCAAGGGTAAAGTCGAAAACCAATTCCGCACTATTCAATCCAGCTTTAGCCTGATTTAAGACGAAATTCATCTCATCTAATCCTAAGTTACCTTCTGAACTTTCTGCCAATAACCCGTCAAACGCTCTAGGGTCAATCCTTCTTCAAGCCATGCCCGAAGGTGATAACTGCACTCTCCGGTAATTCTTGAGCACGCATTTCTTTCAAAACGCCCTCTACTCCTACCTTATCTAACTTATCAATAGCTACGGTAAACGCAACAAATGCATCGCTAATTCCCAATACCTCAGCCATTCCCGCCAGAATCTGCGGTTGTTCACTTTGATGGTCGTGGAAAGACCTAGGTTGGTAAACGATGCGTCGTACAATTGGATCAATTCTACCTCTTGCCATAAACTGTCGAACTCTACAACGTTCATCGCACTGTAAAATTCACGAAAACGGCCCTTCTGAGGGCGGTCAGCACGCTAAACCGGCTGCATTTGATAGCGCTTGAATGGAAAGGCTAATTCATTTTGGTGCTGAACTACATACCGAGCAAATGGAACGGTTAAATCATAGCGCAATGCCTTATCAGCAACTTTTGACGTCAGCACTTTTGGATTTTCTCAGCCCACAATCTTCATCAATCTTAGAGGTGAAATCACCGGAGCGGAGAATTTTAAAATCAATCGGTCCCCCTCCTCACCGTACTTACCGGTAAGCGTTTCTATATTTTCAAATGAAGGCGTTTCATAGGATCGTAGCCGCGCAATTCGAACTGCTCACGCAAAATATTCATGATGAATCCGCGCTTCTGCACTCGCCGCTGAAAAATCTCTGGTGCCTTTCGCTAATGAAGGTTTCATAGAACCTCGTAATTGATAATCTAGACTACAAAGGTATTGGCTTCTAAGCGATCTTCTACTCTATTCCCAAACAACTTCTGTACAGCTTTTGAAAGGTCTCAGATTCTTTCAAAGCCTGAAACTTCACGTTCGTTGTGCTTCCAATTCTTTCGCATCGGCAGCGCCCCGAAAAACAAATGAGCGACGCCATCTACACCAAACTCATCCAATACTGACCAATAGATGCAAACCACATCTGGATCACTATCCCTTAAGTCCAGTGCCGCAGCTAGCGGATATTTCACTAAGGAGAAATAGCGATCGGCCGTTTCGGGGTCAATGTATTTATCCTTTAATTCAAAGTAATTAGGATTTCTAGCATTGAAGGACACAATATACTTTCCTCCTTTAATCATGGGCATGCCAGCAGGGCCTACCAACCATTTACCATCAATGAATCTACCGTTCAAAAGCTCCGTATAGGATTTACCTTGGTATTTCCAGCCTATGGTGAAGCTGCGGTCAGGACCTGTGCTTAATACCGTAGCCATGCGTTCCACACGCTCCTTTTCTACCATCCAGTGAATAAAACGCGGCTGAATGACCATACCTACACCAAACAATACAATTATCACGAGAATCACACTAATACCCCAAGTAGCTTGAATATTTCGCTTACGGTCCTCTTCTGCCCTGCGCTTTAACATCTCCGCACGCATTTTCGCGCGCTTCTCAGCTAAAGCATCCGTCTCAGTAGTGCGTCGTTTTGTTTTTTCGACCGTTGCATCCACCAATGCCAATGCACGCAATACGTATTCCACAGCTGAGCCTAACTCTTGAAATGCCGCCTCCGTTCCCCCTGAATCTGGGTGCCGTTGCTTCGCGAGCCTCTTATACGCCACTGAAACTTCTTGCTCGTCTTTCGGCAAGGTGTCCAGTTCTAATATGCGTAAAGCTTCTGTTATTTTCACTTATGAAGTGCTTTAAGGCACGTTGAATTTAAGAAAACGCTTTCATAGCTGTTAGCGCTGATAAAGAATACGTTCGTCTGCCCTTGCCGGAATCAGTTCTCCTGCGATGAATTTCCGTAATAAAATATTTTCGATGAGTCGATCCTCAGCGTCATTTTCAGGGTCATACGGACGTTTTAAATCGATATCGTACCACCACGCTGTCATGGACCAAAACCGTGCGGACCAACCATTTCTGTGCGTCTTAATAATCTCATACACACTAGTGTTCGTCTCTCTGTAAATTAACTTACTTAAAATCTGTCCCTCACTTCGTGTTAACTTCCTCAACTCAGGCTCAAAACGCTCTTCAAGATACTTCTGGTACGACTTCGTATACTTCCGGCGCTGCCGCTTGCGGTCAATTCCCTCCAATTGCATATTCACAGAATCCATTCGCAAAGCGGCCTCTCGAACATAAGGATAAACGCGCGACACCTTTTTCATTAAAGCATAGTAGTTTCTGCGCGCTTGAAAATCATTTAAAGTAGGCTTAGCCACAAACAAGACTTCATCCAATACGGACCAAGGGACGGTATCTCCATCAACAATCAATTGCCCAGACAGAAGACCTTTTGGGTCAGGGGCTGTACTTAAAGTATCTACCTTCTGCGCGTGCACCGAAAGGCACCACAAAAGAGTAAAAAGAACTTTAACTCCTGTTTTGTTTCCAGCGACTTTGGCCATTTGAGGTGCTCGTACGTTGCGTTTCTTTTTGTCCTTGGAGAAGGTTACTCAATGCCATCGCTCCGACGGCTTCCAATTCTGGATTGCTTTTATCTAGCGCCTCTGGTGTGTAATAATTGGCGACAAAATGGGTATCAAAATCACCACTAACGAATGCCTCGTGATCCAAAACAAATTGGGCAAAATCTATAGTCGTCTGAACACCGCTTATTCTGTATTCGCTCATCGCTCGTTTCATTCTGGCAATGGCCTCACTTCGGTCAGCTCCAAAAGTGATGAGTTTAGCAATCATGGGATCGTAGTAAATACTCACCTCCATACCCTGTTCTAATCCATCATCAACACGAACTCCCAAGCCTTGCGGCCGACGGTACTCTCGCAAAGTTCCCGTACCGGGCATAAAATTCGCGGCAGCATCCTCCGCGTAAACCCGCACCTCAATGGCATGACCCTGAATCTTCAGATCGGACTGGGTGAAAGGCAATACCTCTCCTTGTGCGATTTGAATTTGCGCTTTTACTAAATCTATTCCAGTAATTTGCTCAGTGACCGGATGTTCCACTTGCAGACGGGTATTCATTTCTAAGAAATAGAATTTACCACCCGGTTCGAAAATAAACTCAACCGTTCCCGCACCACGATAATCACAGGCTTTTGCTACGTTTACAGCAGCCTCACCCATTGCGGTTCTTAACTCCGGGGTAAGTACGACAGAAGGTGCTTCTTCAATGACTTTTTGATGTCTTCGTTGAATGGAACATTCTCTTTCAAAAAGGTGCACAACGTTTCCGTGCTCATCTGCAAGTATTTGAATTTCAATGTGGCGTGGGTTTTGGACGTATTTTTCAACGAACACTGCTCCGTTTCCAAAGCTGTTTGTAGCTTCACTAACTGCACGTTGCATTTGGTTTTCAAAATCGGCCACATCATGTACGATGCGCATTCCTTTACCACCGCCTCCAGCACTGGCCTTGATCATTACCGGAAAGCCGATGTCTGTAGCTAATTTTTTCGCCGCTTCCACATCCGTCACCTCTCCATCTGATCCAGGAACTAAAGGAACATCAAAGTGCTCTACAGCAGCTTTCGCGCTGAGTTTATCACCCATTACTTTAATGGCATGCTCGCGCGGACCAATAAACGTCATACCTGCAGTTTCTACTGCAGCCGCAAAAGCTGCATTCTCGCTTAAAAAACCGTAACCGGGATGAATGGCATCTACCTGAAGTTCCTTTGCAAAGGCAATAATTTTGTCTCCTTTAAGGTAGCTTTCCGAGGAAGGGGCTGGGCCGAGACAAACGGCCTCATCAGCAAAAAGCACGTGTGGAGCTCTTCGATCTACTTCAGAATAAACAGCTACGGTTTTAATGCCCATTTCGCGGGCACTGCGCATTACACGCAAAGCTATTTCGCCGCGATTCGCGACCAATATTTTGGTAATAGGTTTCATAACGTGATACGTTCGCTTGATGCGTTCAAGCAAATATAAGGTACTGCGTTAGGAAATACTTAGAGTTTCAGTACGCGTCTTCGCCACAACTGTTCATCCGTCGAAATCCTAACCTCATAGCTTCCCGCAGGCAAAGTCTGTAGATCCAATTGGAAATCGTTCGCCTGAAGTACTCTATCAACTACTACTTTCAGACCAGCAGCATTAAACACCTCAATATCAGCGGTTATACTAGAACCAAACTCGAATTGAACAACGCCCTGCGTTGGATTTGGATACACCTTTAAGGCTGTTGCATTTTCGTCTATTCCAACTTCTGTCAGACTGTGGGTAATTACAGTAGTGTCGCCACAATCATTGATCAATAACAAACGTACTGTGTACTGCAACGTGATCACACCATAGGTATGTTGCGCATTTGGTGAGTTGCCCTTATCATTGGTTCCATCGCCCCAGAACCAGTGATACTGTGTTGCTCCGGTCGAGGAAGCAAAGAAATTCACTGTCATTCCATTTGCACTTGTCGACACAATGTTAAAACTGAAATTACCCATTGGAGGATCACATGTTGCAACATCCTTGGAGAAAGTGTGCTGCGTCCCACAACTGTCTGTAGCAGTCAATACCACGGTAAAGGAACCATTGGTCGAATAGGTGTTGGTGGCAGTTAGCCCAGTTCCGGTTGAACCGTCACCGAAGTCCCATGTGTAATTGCTTAGGTTCGCAGGCGTAGCCGTAAAATTAAACGTATTTCCCGATGCCGATTCTGTAAACGCCAAATTCACTGGAGCACATACCTCTACGGTATCGTAAACTACTACAGTATCCCCACAGAAACTTGAAGCGGTAAGGGTGATGACATACGTACCTGAACCCGCGTAGGTGTAGGTTGGTGCAGAGGTACCTGAAGCCACTCCTCCATCACCAAATGACCAATCAAAAGTCAAGCCGGTACCTTGAGAGCCGGTAGTATTAAAATCGACGGTTAATCCATTTATAGAATTAGAAGTGACGATCGACATGCTATCACAAACAGTAATGGCAAACAACAATGAATCAACACTTCCACAGGAACTATATACGACTTGGTATACATTCATATTACCTAAAATCGACGTATAGGTATGTTGGGCTGTTGCGCCTGTATCTTGGTTGTTGTCCCCCCAAAACCAGAGTGTCGAATCCGCATCAACAGTGGACGAAGTACCAACAATGGTAGTACCGTTCAGCGAAACAGTCCCTGATGCCGTTATTGGAGGACAAGGTAAGGTTGTAAACGAAATGCTGTCCCAAAGGCTAATCAAAGAGGAAGTACAGGTATCCTGTACCCACACGGTGTAGGTTGTCGAAGGCTGAAGTCCCGTAAGTCCATAAGCTTGACTAGAAGCGGCAATGCGGGTTCCTGAACCGAAAGTGAATCCTTGGACACCGTACTCTAATGCAGAGGAATTGGCCGTCCCAGACCAGGTAATATCGGCAGAATTGTAAGAGACGTTATTCACTGAAATATTTGGGGTTGGGCAGGTAGTAGGTTCATCAATGCGAATATCATCAAGAGATACTGCAGCCTGGTAAGCGGTAAATGAGCCCGTTCCATCACGCCAAGATTTGAAAATGATTTGAACCGTATCGTTTTCATAAGCGGATAAACTGATTGTTTCTTTTAACCATGCCCCATTAGCACTAGTTTGCTGTTGACCATTGATCGTTTTTATAAGGGCAACAGGTTGTCCTATTGGTTTTACATACACGCGGAGCTTATCAATATCTTGACCATACATATGGTACCAGAATACCAATTCTGGACTTTGCAGCGTATCTAAATCAATTAAGGGAGTTCGAAGTTCCGTATCCGCCGTTGTACTAAACGGCGTTCCACTTCTCGCAAATACATAACCACCTGTACCGCTGGTAAGATCACCTGAAGGTCCGGTGCCAAAATAGTGGTTTCTTCTGTTCCTCCTCCTGTCCAGAAATAATCTGTAGAATCGGCACGTGACCAGCAATCGTTCACTTCTCCATTCTGATCTGGGAAACCTGGGCCTACCCAAGCAGCTGTGTTAGAGAATTGCTCAAGAAAAAGGTGCAGTATAAAAAAAGTACAGTTTGTTGTAAATATAGGGCCATCGCGCCAAGCACTAACATCACTAGCGCCGCAAGAATCTCGAACCTGCCATTCATAAGCTGTTTGCGCGCTGGAGCATCCCAATTCCTTTGGCCGAAGTTGCCGTAGTCCAGGTCCAAGCAGTTGTTCCTACCTCACGGTACCGCAATTGATAGTTGGATGCACCACCAGAAGTCCAACCAGTTGTGCCGCCATTACACCAACAGCAGTTACTGCAGTATTGTCAGGGCTTAGGGACAACTGGGTTCCTCCGTCGATTTTACATCATCGATTGCAAAACTGCGTATAAAAAGAATTTTGTGAGTTGGTGTAATCAAATCGAATTCTAACCGTATCTCCCTGCATAGGAACTACCTAAGGATAGAATTTTTCCGTCCAGGCAGCATTTTGAGAGCCGTGGGTCGCCCCAGTAGTATCCCAAAGTGCAGTCCACGTACCACCAATTTTGGACGTAAACATCGAAAATCACCCATGCCCGTTCCGAAACCATGATAGTAGTTAACTCAGGCGATTGGAGGGTATCTAAACAATCCAAGGGAGAAATCAAACGTGGGTTCGTTCCACTCACAAAAAGTGGTCGTCACCTGATTCATCATGGTATTGCCCAGAACCCGTTGTGTGATCCCCGACGGCCCAGTCTGCGTCCAGTTGAATGTAGGAGGACCCGGCGTCCAAAACTGGGTAGCTGAACTCTGATCAAGCCAGCATTGGTCTATATCTCCTTGGAGATTCCAACTGGATGAAGGATCCCAGCTGTTCCCCTCAAAATTTTCAAAAAACGGCGCTGTAGCAAATGAACACTGTGTAATAAATGTCATGTACGGCGACCAAATGGATGTGTCCCCAGCCGAGCATATATCGCGTACACGGACAGAATACGTGGTATTCGGCAAAAGTCCAGTGAGCGTCGCTGGCTTTGTTGAGGAGTTTACGATAGTTCCCCCACTAGCACCACCGTTGCCCTGCGCATATTGAATTTGATACCCCAGCTGGTTGGTATTCAAGGTAGTCCAATTCAAAACTGCCGATGACGATAAAACAGTAGATGTGGTAACGTTCACGGGCTGATCACAACTGGGCGTCTCCTCTACTGTGATATCATCTAAAGCGACCCGACTCTGCGTCCACCAACTGAATGAAGTATTGCGTTTTGCAGAGAACCTGATTTGTATAGTGTCTCCCGCCCATTGTGACAGTGATTCTACATGCTTTCGCCATGCCGAATTCTGGGAAGTAAATTGACTAGAGGCAGTAGTTGAATTTACAGTGTGTAGCTGAGTCCATGCCGTTGTTCCTAATTTTCTCACACGAACATCGAGCAAATCAATGTCTGCGCCGTACATGTGGTAATAAAATTGCAATCGAGGTGCTGTATCGTTGCTTAAATCTATTGGAGGGGTAATTAAATGAGTAACTGTTCTAAAGGAACCAGAAGTACTCCAACCCTCCGCTACAGCATAACCGCCTGTCCCTGAAGTATGATCGCCACTAGGACCGGAATTTAAAGTTCCCAACGATGGGGGTCCAGCCATCCACAAGTAGTTGCCGGTAGACAATAATCTCGTCCAGCACGATGGTATAGAACCGGAACTGGTCCATGTACTTTGCGCAACCCAATTCGAACCATCGAAGTTTTGCGTATACGGGGTACTCTTAACGCATTGTGCATCAGCATTTTGATAAAAGATGCTGAGCAAAACAGTAATTACAAATACGAGTCTGTTTTTCATCATATCAAAAGTAACAAAACTCAAGTAAAAATGTTTGAACAATGAGTATGCCACAACCTTCATCGAACCACTGCTAACTTTCACTATTTTTGAACACGTATGAATGCATTGCAACGAAATCTATTACTGCTGTTTATTGGAAGTGCCTCTATTTGCGATGGGCAAATACTGGCGGTGTTTAAATATGACGGCGGTGGGGATTGGTATGCAAATCCGACGGCTTTAAAAAACCTCAGTGAATTTTACAATGCATCCACTGAAGCAAAATCTTTTGTTGCCCCAGACCCGGTAACTGCTGAAGCGGTATTGGAGAGTGGTGTTTCCTTTCTTCACGCCACCGGCCACGGACGCATCGTACTCTCCGAAGCGCAAGCAGAACAACTTAGACGGTTTACAATGATCGGCGGCTTCATACACTTCGATGATAACTACGGCATGTCGACCTACGCCAAAGAGGCGCTCCAACAAGCCTTTCCTGAGGCAACCGTGGCTCCCGTTTCGCACAACCACCCCATTTTCAGCACGCTCTTCCCTTTTCCAGATGGACTGCCTAAGATTCACGAACACGATAATGGTACGCCTGAGGCGCTAGGCTATTTCATGCAAGGAGAACTTGTCGCACTGCTGACCATTGAAACAGATTTAGGCGATGGATGGGAAGATGCAGAAGTGCACGGAGATGCAAAGGAGAAACGTGAAGATGCGTTGAAAATGGGCGCAAACTTATTACATTGGGCAATCGTAAGAAACCAGCAGCCATGAAAAATTTCGAATTACAACCTTTTGCCAAAGCCTGCTTACAGTTGTTGGCTTTATCCGCTTTAGGATATGCGTTATGGACCATCAAAGGCGTTGTTGTGTACGCTGGTATATCATTATACATCAGTGTTTTAGGCAGACCCCTCTTCAAAATACTTCAATTCAAAACACCCTTAGGTAAATACCTCGGTCAAACCGGAAACGCTGCCCTTTCGCTCTTGGCCATTGGGGCGGTGCTAAGCGGTATTGTCACCTGGTTTTTCCCGCTACTCATTAAAGAATTTTCCTTTCTAAGCACGATTGAATACGATCGCTTAATTGCAAGTTTGGAAGAGGAATGGAACCAATTAGACGCCGTTCTCGCAAGTTTCGGTATCAATTCCCAAGCTGAATTGGAACAAATCAACAGAAGCTTACAAGAGTTTGCCTCGGTCGATGCCATCAGTGAAGCACTAAGTGGCCTGATCGGTAGTATGGGAAATGTGATCATCGGCGTTTTCTCGATCACATTCATTTCATTTTTCTTAATTCGCGAGCAAGAATTAGCACACCGCTTCATTGACTACATCACGCCCAAAAAACACCATGCAAAAATCGACGAAATGGTCCCGGGCATCAAACGTGTAGTTACGCGATACAGTTTTGGAATCCTCATTCAAATCACACTCATTTTCTTGCTGCTCTCCTTGGGCATGAGCTTGATTGGCGTACAAGGTGCTGTTGTCCTTGCGCTTACTGCCGCTGTTTTTAATCTCGTTCCCTACGTTGGTCCCCTTATCGGCGCGAGTCTTGGGATCCTTTTGGGGATGGGACAATTATACACTGCGGGCATTGCTGATCCTGCAACTACTGTAGATTTATTGAAGAGTTTGTACCTTCTCATCGGACTTTTTGCCGTGGTCCAACTACTAGACAACGTCCTATTCCAACCCCTTATTTTCTCTAACAGCGTGGGGGCGCATCCCCTTGAAATTTTCCTCGTAATTTCAATAGCCGGTACCTTGCTTGGCGTGGGCGGGATGATCTTTGCTGTTCCTACCTACAGTATTTTAAGAATTGTCATCAATACAATCAAAGAAGGTTGGGAAACACCTGGAACTTAAACGTATGGCACACCCCAAACAGCAAGTACATCCAGAGGATTTCAATGATCCAGAGGCAATGGCCTGGTTGGCAGCTCATGAAGATTCGGCGGTAGCGGACCTTCGATTAAAATTTGGCCTTCAACGTCCCTATGCCAGTTGGATTACTCAATTAGAGGTACAGCGCAGGTACGCCCATAAATTCCCACCCTTCGCCTCTCAACCTGGCTATTCCCATCTGGGAACAACAGAGCAAAGCAGCCAGAATCCACCGCACTCCACAAGGCATCGCTCATTTCTTCAGCATATACCAGATTTGTGCGCAGGTATGGGATTGATTTCTTGGCGTTTACACATGTAAAGCTTGTTTAGGACATTTCGCAAATGAACTGGACCCAGGCTTGTCTCGGCTTAGAATTCAATTTAAAAACACTGCACATGCCTCCGGCACGGCCACAGCTGTACTCCCAGAGTTCAAGCTTGGATTGATAAAAAGGACGTCGCTCCATCACAAGTCACCATATACCTCGATCCAGATCGCAGGAGTGGAACTGAAAGTCAGTGCACTTCAAGATGCCAGTCCTAATGTGGTCTTATTGCAACACGAACTATTCAAACTCAAAGCCATTCCTCTCTGACAGCACAAACCATGGTGGGACTTGAATGCATTGCAAGAGTTGGAATACTTAAGTGAAATTCATGTGGTAGAGTACCAAGGTGAATGTAAAGAGGTGCTGGCCATTCAGCGCGCGGGACACGTTGGCGAGCCCCACTAAAGCCATTGTGCTCCAAGAGAACGACTCAGTGGAACAAAGCAATTGCAAGAAGCTTTAGCGGCGGTGTCCTTCGTAAATGAATTGGACCAATTCTTAATTCAACCCGGCCCGTCATTGGCCAAAAGCAACTTGCATAAAAGGATTGCTGCTGCGCAACATTGGAAGAAATGGACCGTGGGCAACCTATATACCACAGACAAACTACCGCCCACTTCTCCCTTCTACAAGTGTTACAAAGTCATTGAAGTTGCAAAACCGTATAAACTAAAGCTGCCTTCAGAGGGGGGCGCCATCGAGCGCATCGGATACCCAGAACATCCTGAAGTCATCAGAAAAAAAATGGGCTGGAAAGAAGGACGAGAAAACAAAGTATTCGCTTTTAAACTAGGTAAGAATAAACTAATGGCACTTGTCAAACGTTTAGATTAAGGCATCCTTTTTGATGTATCTTTATTCTATGCGCAAAAGCTTGCTTTCCTTATTCCTGCTCCTCACACTCTTTCCCGCTTTATCGGGACAGGAGGCGCTTTTTGTGCCCAATGAAGGACAGTGGTCGGGCGACTTTTCGCACAAGATGCCATTGAAATACGGCGGTTTATTTTTTGAAAAAGATGCGGTGCAAATTGTCCTCCGCGATGCACGCCAATTGGAAGACCTCCACGGTCACGATATGCACGAAGCAGGACTCAGTCACGAAGCGAATGTTTTAAAGGGCCATGCCGTGCGTCTCAAATTTCTAAATGCAACACCCACTGAAGCGCAAGGACACCACCCCACTTCATTTTACCATAACTATTTTTTGGGTGAAGATTCAACGCTTTGGCGTGGCGGAGTGAAGCCCACACGCCGCTTAACGTATAGCGAACTTTATCCCAAAGCTACCCTAGCGTTCGGTCAGTCTGGAAATCATGTGAAATACCAATGGCATCTGGCAGATCCATCGACCTTGGACCGTATACAATGGACCTATGAAGGCGCTACCAAAACGGAAATCAGTCCAGAAGGCGCATTAATCATTCATACCTCAATAGGCACCTTTCTAGAGAGCGCACCTGTAGGTTGGGGTTGGAAAGATGGCGAACGCATTGACTTTGGGATGTGGTACGAAAAAGACGATACTATCCTTCGTTTTAAAACGGAAGCTATCGCACATACCTTGGACTCACTCGTCTTAGACCCACAACTCATTTTCACTTCATTTAGCGGCTCTTTAACAGACAACTGGGGTTTTAGCGCAACCTATGATGATCAAGGTAGATTATACGGTGCTGGGGTGGCCTTCGCTACGGGTTATGTGGCATCGACAGGCGCTTTCCAAACCACCTTTAATGACCCTCCTGGAATTAACTTAGGCTTCAATCCTGATGTGACCATTACCGTATTTGAGCCGCAAGGAAATACCATGCTTTACGCTACCTATCTTGGCGGTACAGCGCCAGATCATCCGCACAGTTTGGTTGTAAATAGCAGCGGTCATTTAATTGTGATGGGAACCACTGGGAGCAGTAATTTTCCAACTCAAAATCCCATTCAATCGACAAACGCAGGTGGAAACTCCGTTAGTATCAACGGCTATGAGTTCAAAAAAGCCGACCTGTTTATCACCCGATTCAATACTACCGGTACTGCGCTGCTGAGTTCCACCTACATCGGCGGCACGGGTAACGATGGACTCAACACTAACATCATCAAAAATTACGGTGATGCGGCGCGTGGCGAAGTTGTTGTTGACGGTTCCAATAATATTTATGTCACCGCATCTACCAACAGTACTAACTTCCCTTCGACCAATTGCAGTCGGTGTTCGAAAGCCGGTGGTCAAGATGCCGTTGTATTTAAACTCAATCCCGCGGGTACCTCGCTCTTATGGAGTAACTATTACGGAAGTACCAGCGACGATGCCGGGTACAGTTTAAAGTTTCACAACGGTGCCGTTTTTGTTACGGGAGGTACAGAAGGGAATAACCTGCCAAATACAACGGGCGGATATAAGAGCACTTATGGTGGAAGTTTCGATGGATATGTAGCCAAATTTGACGCTTCAACAGGAGCCCTACAACAATCCACCTATTTAGGGACAAGTGCTTATGATCAAAGTTTCATTATCGATGTGGATAAACTCGGTAACGTTTACGCTTTTGGTCAAACTCAGGGCGCCTACCCTATTTCCACCGGATCCTGGGGCACACCACAATACAGAAAGCAATTCATTCATAAACTAAGCAATGACCTTACCTCAAGCTCTGCATCAACCGCTTTCGGCTCACCGCAGGGAGTTCAAAATATAGTACCAACCGCTTTCAATGTTGACGATTGTTTGAATATCCTACTCTCTGGTTGGGGTGGTGTCACAAACAGCGGCTATTTCAATACTACTGTGGAACAACTGCCGGTATCTTCCGATGCATTGCAATCCAGTACCAACGGCTCCGATTTTTATTTCATGGTACTGAGCAAAAACTTCGGTTCGTTCTCTTACGGGAGCTATTTCGGCGGCCCAACGAGCTCGGAACACGTCGATGGAGGAACATCAAGATTTGACGACCGCGGTAGAATTTACCAAGCCGTCTGTGCAGGATGTGGAGGTAATGACGATCTTCCAACCACACCGGGCGCATTCTCTGAAACCAACAACAGCAGCAATTGTAACCTGGGTGTAATTAAATTGGACTTCGAAACGGCCATAGAAGCAGATGCTTCTGTGGATTTAAACTTCCTTCCCGACACGAGCTGTTATGAATTAACACTCCGATTGGCGAATAACAGCAAAAACGCCAATGCGTACTATTGGGACTTTGGTCAGGGCGACACTTCCAACCTATTGGAACCCATCGTAACCTTCCCCAACTTAGGTACCTACAATGTGATGCTCGTGGCTATTGATACCATTTGCGACAGTTATGACACTGCCTATGTGCAGATCGTTCACGATACCGCAGCGTTTCCCATCTGTGATTGGACGGAAGATTATGCCAGCTGTGATTTATTCCGCGAAGTAACCTGGACGGACCAGTTAGTGGATGCCGATTATTACGAATGGGATTTCGGCGACGGTACAATGCTGACAACGACCAATACCGTTGTGAACCACACCTACCCTGCTTTTGCGACCTACACAGCCACAGTGACGGCGAAAGACAGCTTCTGTGATGTGGGCTACGACCAATTCTTCACCATTGTTTTTGATGACGACGCGAATATTCCCTCCGTAAATCTATACACTGACAGCTGCCGCTACGGAGGTGTTGATGTCATCTACCAAAACGTAGACAGCACCATGATCTTCGAGTGGGACTTCAGCGGAACGCCCGATACCGGAATGATACCTACCTTCAGATACCCAGAATCAGGCCTCGAAGATGTCACCCTGACCATTATCGATACCTTGTGCAATCGAGCATATGAATTCGATTTTATGGCAACTATTGTGCGCATTGAGGGACGCGTCTATATTCCCACAGCTTTCACGCCAAACGGAGATATAGACAATGAAGAATTCAAGATTTTCGGGAACAGTTGTTTAGAAGACCCCACGTTTAGAATTTACGATAGTTGGGGAAATGAGGTCTTTCGGAGTGAAAATCCATTCAATGATTTTTGGGACGGAACATTTAATGGTAAGCCTGTACCTCAAGATGTATATACCTACCGGTTCACCGGAGGTGATGAGGTTCGTACAGGAACGGTTACGCTGATTCGTTAAGCGTTTGCAGGCATTTCAGCGTAGAGTTCTTTCAACGCATTTAAAAATCCTTCGACGCAATCCTTTGTATTGAATTTACTAAACGACACACGAATGGGCTGGTATGCGGAGGTCCATTCACCCAACGCACGAATCACGTGACTCCCTTGGTTGGAGCCTGACGTACATGCAGAACCGCCACTTACATTAATGCCCTTCATATCCATAGCAAAAGTCAGCATTTCATTTCCCGTGTTCGGAATTGCGATGCTCAAGACCGTATATAAACTGCGGTCCAATTCCGCACTGCGCCCAAAAAACTTCACTCCAGGAACAATCGCTTTAACCCCATCAATCACGTACTGCTTGAGTGCCTCAACATGTTTCTGATCGTCAGCCATTTCTGCCGTAGCAATAGCGAAGGCTTTACCCAAAGCACAAATACCTATAGTATTCTCTGTACCTGCACGAAGGTTGCGCTCTTGCCCACCACCCTGAATAAGCGGCTTGATTCTTAATCCACTTCGCACATACGCGAATCCAATACCCTTAGGCCCGTGTAATTTATGGGCCGAGCACGTGAGAAAGTCGTAGGCTACCTCTTTTACATTGATTGGCAAGTGACCCATCGCTTGAACGGTATCCGAATGAAACAAAGCGCCGTACTTTTTGCACAATGCACTTATTTCAGCAACGGGATTCAAATTTCCTATTTCGTTGTTTGCATACATCAAACTCACCAACGTTTTTGGTCCGTTTTTGAGTAAGGCTTCCAATTCTTCAAGATCGATATCACCATGAGCATCTACAGCTAAATACGCTGCGCTTACCTCACCGCGCTCTACCATAAATTCTACAGGATGACCGACGGCGTGATGCTCTATATGCGTTGTAATAATGCGTTCTACACCTAAATCCCGAACGCTACAAAACAGCGCCATATTATCTGCCTCTGTTCCACCGGAGGTAAAGAAAATTTCTCCGGGCTCTGCTCCTATGGCCTGTGCGATCCGTTTCCGAACCACCTCAACTTCTACCTTCGCACCACGACCACTAAGATGGGTACTCGATGGATTACCGAAATTATCCATCATTCGAATCATTTCCTCCTTAACGCGAGGCTCTAAAGGTGTAGTAGCAGCATTGTCCAAAAAAATAACTCCCATTTCTGTGCAATTAGGTTTGCCCAAAGATAGGAGTTAGAAGGTATTGATGGAAGTCTTACGCGAGAGACGCGATGATATCCATGAATTTTTGTCCCAATTGGGTCGCTTCGTCGACAGATGGTGCCTCGGTATAGATGCGCACTATGGGCTCAGTGTTCGATTTACGTAAATGGACCCAACGGTCTGACCAAGTGATTTTTACGCCATCAATAACACTTATTTCCTCATCCGAATAACGCTCAGCTATGGTCGCTAATATGCCATCAACATCAAGCCCGGGTACCAGCTCAATTTTCTGTTTCGCCATAAAATATTGCGGATACCCAGCGCGTAATTCACTCATGGTCTTTCCGGATTTCGCCAAATGCGTTAAAGCCAATGCGATTCCCACGAGTGCATCCCTACCGTAATGAAGAGCAGGTAGTATAATTCCACCGTTGCCTTCCCCTCCGAGCACCGCATTCGTACGCTTCATTTCATTTACCACATTTACTTCACCGACCGCAGAGGCAGTATAGCTTCCTCCTTTCGATTCTGCGAGATCTCGCAGCGCTTTTGAAGAACTCATGTTACTTACCACAGCACCCGTTTGTAAAGTCAATAAATAATCTGCAACAAGCACGAGCGTATATTCTTCACCGAACATGGCACCTTTTTCATCAATAAACGCCAAACGGTCTACATCCGGATCAACGACAATACCCATTGAAAACGAACCGGATTTTACCGTATCTATAATGGCAGAAAGGTGCTTTTCCAGAGGTTCTGGGTTGTGCGGGAATTGGCCCGTAGGTTCAGGATATAGATTTTCATAGGTTACGCCCAGTGCATCTAACAATAATGGGATTGCGACTGAACCCGAACTGTGGACCGCATCGATAGCAACATGAAATCCTCCAGCACGCACTGCTGCTGCATCCACAGAAGCGAGTGCTAAAACTTGTTCAATATGCCACTCCATTCCGTCCTCGCATAGGGTGACCTGACCTAGATCATCGACTTCAGCAAAAGCTAAATCAGCATCTTCTGCCAATCGTAAAATGGCAGCGCCGTCTTCACCGGAGACGAATTCGCCCTTTTCATTCAATAGCTTCAGTGCATTCCATTCTTTGGGGTTGTGCGAGGCCGTGAGAATAATACCACCGGACGCGTTGTACCGGGGCACGAGCATCTCTACGGTCGGTGTAGTACTCAATCCCGCATTGATCACATGTATGCCCAAGCTTTGAAGGGTGCTAATTACTAGGTTCTCTATCATCTGTCCGGAGGGACGTGCGTCTCTCCCGATCACCACAGTGCAGTGCGTATGACGTTCTTTGAGCCAAGCTCCGTAACCGGCTGCAAACTTTACAGCATCAAAAGGTGTTAGGTTAGCACCGGCAGTACCGCCGATGGTGCCACGAATTCCTGAGATGGATTTAATTAAGGTCATCTTGATTGGTTAGATTTTAGCGAAGATAAGGTAGGTAAATGGGGTGCCCAATGACTGAAGTAGTCAAAATGGGCATTGTTAATAACAGTGTTGATAGCTTCCAACGAATTCACGACCCGAGCCTAGTGAACCCGTTGAATTGTGCTTAAATTTCTACTATGCGATTCGAAGACCAGGACACCTACACATTGGTAGTTCAGTTTGAGCAGGCCTTAAGTGAAGGTCGTCAGCCGTACTATGATGTAGAAGACTTAGAGCTCATCCTTGAGTATTACCTAGAAACGGGTAGCTACAGGCAAATGCGCAATGCTTTAGCGCTCGCTCAAGATATCCATCCCCTTGCGTTTGTCTTCAAAGTCAAGGAGGTACAGCTTGATATTGCAACAAAAGAATACACAAAAGCCCAAGCAAAACTGAATCACCTCGAAGGGTTAAACATGCGCTCGGTAGAATTGCTTATCGCTCGTGCGACCATTTTACTGCATCAAGGCCAGAGCGACGCAGGTCTCAAAATCTTAGATAAAGCGTTCAAAGATGCAGAAGATCCAGTTGATGTTCTTCAGCTCATTATTGATGCGCACCTGAGTCAAGGCGACTATCCGCGTGCCATTGAAGCGCTCTTGAAATGGTGCGAGATGGACGATGAACCGTTGGAAGAAAGCGCTTTGTATCAATTGGCGATGTGTCTAGATTTCACGAACGAATACGACAGAGCACTAGAACTGTTTCATTCGTTTACCACTCGTGAGCCCTACAATCCCCTATTGTGGTATCAAATCGGGGCTTTCCATCTTCGAAAAAATCAAGAGATAAAGGCATTACAGGCTTTTGAATGGGCGACGTTAGCAGATGAAAATTACCACCCAGCCTATTTCGAGCAAGGAAGAATTCACGAGCGTAATGAACGACTTTACGATGCCTTAACGGCCTACAGACAAAGTATTAGCGAAGAAGTACCCTCTGGGTACATCCATTTTAGAATCGGTCTACTAGAACTGGAATTAGATGCCCCGAAGGAGGCCCTGCGACAGTTCAACACGGCCATCGAGCTTGAAGACGATATCGATGATATCTATCTCGAACGTGCCGGCGTACTGATGGAACTAGAACTCTACAAAGAGGCGTTAGTAGATTTTCAGCGAGTTTGGTTGGAAGAAGCGTACGGCGAAGAAGATGTACTGGACTATGTGGAATGTTTGATAGAGCTGGACGATCTTGATGAAGCCATTCGGATTCTTTACGACGGTATTGCGAAGTTCCCAACGGCCTTGCAATTGCGTTTGGTGCTTTCAGGGTACCTCATTGCCATCGACGAATTGGCAGCAGCGCAAACGGTACTGGAAGAAACCTTGCGTCAAGAACCAAAAACACTCTTACTTTTTGCCGAATACTTCCCAGAATTACCAAAAATCCCTGCTGTAGGTGCTATTTTAGCGTCCATTCAAAGGGAGGATCATGATTAAGAAATACAGCTTTTTATTTTTAAAAGGCATGGCCATGGGTGCAGCAGATGTTGTTCCTGGAGTAAGCGGCGGTACCATTGCATTTATTACGAATATTTACGAAACGCTCATTGACGCCTTGAGTCAGTTTGATGTTCGTGCTGTTCAATTGTTACTTAAAGGCCAATTCAGAGAACTCTGGTCCCATATCAACGGTACTTTTTTAACAGTACTATTTGCCGGTATTTTCACCAGCGTCCTGAGCTTAGCAGCACTCCTCTCACATACGCTCGAGACGCACCCCATCCATCTCTGGAGCTTTTTCTTCGGCTTGGTTTTCGCGAGTATTTTTATAGTTGGAAAGCAAGTGAGTCGATGGCAGTGGTTTACCGTGCTAAGTTTTCTTGTTGGTGCTGTTATTGCGTTTTGGATCACGACTTTGCCTGCTTCCGCCGGTTCAAATTCTTATGCATACCTCATTTTATGTGGTGCTTTGGCAATATGTGCAATGATTTTACCGGGCATCAGCGGTAGTTTTATATTGCTATTGCTTGGCGCATATGCAACGGTTTTAGAGGCCATTGCGGATCGAGAACTCGCAATCATCGCCGCAGTTGGTATAGGTGCGATTGGAGGATTACTCTCCTTTACCAAACTATTAAAATGGGTTTTCGCAAAATACCATGACACGACAGTGGCCCTACTCAGCGGTTTTTTACTGGGTTCATTGAATAAAATATGGCCTTGGAAAGAAGTGATAACAACCTTCACAAAGCACCCAGGAACCCCTGAAGAAGAAATCGTTCCTATCGTTACTCAAAATTTAGCACCAGACGATCTGTGGCTTATGGCATTAGCCCTTGGGTTAACGGGTGCAGCGGTGGTGTTCGGTTTAGAATGGGCCGGTACGACAAAATCAAAACCCGCTCAATAAATGATGAAACTCGGGCTCATAGGACACCCTATTGACCATAGCCTAAGTCCTGGTCTTCATCAAGGATTCATGGAAGCGTCGAAACTCGAAGGTTCCTATGACCTGTTTCCGATGCAGTCCATCACAAGAGAGGGACTCAAACACCTTTTTACAACACACAAATTAACGGGATGCAATGTGACTATACCGCTGAAAGAAGCGGTTTTGCCGTTGCTCGATCGTTTAGACCCAACTGCCGAAGCCGCAGGGGCAGTGAATACTATTGTCCTCGAATCGGGTGCTTTGGTGGGATACAATACAGACTGTGCAGGTATTGAAAAAGCCCTTGACCAATTAGATTCAAATGCTGCCAGCGCACTTATTTTCGGTACGGGCGGTGCTGCGAAGGCCGTTCACTACGTCCTTAATCAACGCGGTATATCGTCAAAGATGCTCACTAGGAAGCCCAGCCCCTTAAACTACAGCACTTTGTCCCCTGAAGATTTCAAATCGCACAAACTGTGGATCAACTGTACACCAATAGGTGGACCGAAATACATGGAAGAGCATTTACCCCTACCAAATGGGGTTTTAAGCCCGGAATTCGCGATATTTGACCTAATTTACCATCCGCTTCCAACGCCACTTCTGAAGGCTGCAAATGATGCAGGCGCCCGAACTGTAGATGGAAGAATAATGTTAACTGAGCAAGCGAGAAAAGCATGGGAATTGTTCCGTGCCGCTTACTACAAAAATTTGTAGACGATGATGCAAGAAGATCAAGAACAGCAGACCAGTCCAGAACTGAACGAGACGCCAAACCCGGAAACGAATACGGAAGCTGTTGCTGAGACTAAAATTGAACCTACTGAGGCAACTCTTTCCGAGGCTTCGGAGGAAGAAAACGAGGAAGTTAAAGCGGTCGAGGCAGAGGAAGATCACGAAGCGCCAAAAGATAAAAAATTGGCCATTCCAGATTTTGATGCATTGAGCATCGAAGCTGCTTTGGAAAGCATCGAAAAGCACATCAAAGAATTCGAACCACAGCGCATTAAAGGCATTGTAGAAAGTGGTAGATCGCGAATCTTACAAGAGTTAAATGCAGAAAGAGATGCTGCAAAGGCGACCTACCTAGAGGAAGGCGGCAACATCATAGACTTTGAGTTTGATCAACCGCAGCGCAAAACATTAGGCATTCTTTACGGAGGATACCGCGATAGATTGCGTTCACATTATGCTCAATTGGAAGCCGAGTTAAGTAACAATCTAGCTGTAAAAATGGCCATTATCGAAGAGATAAAAGCCTTACCGATGGCTGAGGGTTCAGCAAAAGATAAATACGAAACATTCAAAGGGTTGCGCGAGCGCTGGAATCAAACGGGTCTAGTACCGAAAGCCGATGCGCGCACAGTTTGGGCAAACTACAACCACCACGTAGACAACTTCTTCAACTTTTTACGTTTGGCGTACGACCTTATTGAAAAAGACTACCAAAATAATTACAACGAAAAAGTTGCCTTGTGTCAAGCATTGGAGGATAAAATACTGAACGGTGCAAGCACTGGACTATTCCGAACGTTGCAACAGACGCACAGTAGATGGAAAAGAATTGGCCCAGTTCCTAGGGAACATAAAGACGCTTTGTGGGACAGATTAAAAGCTGCAACCGCAAAAGTGCACGAGCTTCGTGACCAGTACAATGAGAACCTGCTAGAGATCAATGCATCGAAGATTGCTGCTAAAAAAGTGGTCGTGGAGAGAATTGAAGCATTAACAGCAGAACTTCCAACAAAACACAGCGGATGGCAAAAAGCCAGTAAGGCACTTGAAGCATTGCGTGCAGAATTTAAAGCCATAGGTTTTGTAAAGAGTGAAGACAACAATAGTGTTTGGGAGGCTTACAAAGCAGCTCAACGCAACTTCAATCATAGCAAAAACGAATTCTACAAGGAAGAAAAATTACGCCAACGCGAGAGTTTAGAAAAGAAAAAAGCCTTGATCGCTTTGGCTGAAAGCTTAAAAGACTCCGATGATATTGTAGGAGCGTCACAACAACTCAAACAGGCCCAAGCCGACTGGAAAAACACGGGTTACGTCCCGAAAAAGAAGGGGATAAATTATGGGAAGCCTTTAGAGCAGCGTGCAATCACTTCTTCGATCGCCTTAAAGGGAACGCAAAGCAAAGGCTGCGCAGGACAATACAGTCGTCGACGCTAAACAAAAAGCGTCGCAGATTTAAAGAAGGCCAAAATAGGGACTATTGAAGAAGGCCATCGCAGCAAGCGAACAATTCGCTGCGCTCGGTGCACTGACTGGCCGTAATAAAAAGATTGATGAAGATTTCGAAGCCCTACTTTCGGAGAAAGTGAGTGCTTTAGGATTAGAACCTTCTGTTCTTGAGCGCACCATGTTCGAAGCTAAGGTTAAAGCACTAGTTGAGGCAGACGACCAAGACGGCTTGCACCGACAACGCAGCTGGATCCGTGAGGAAATGGATAAAGCCAAAAAAGAATTGCACCAACTCGAGAATAATATTGCATTCTTTTCTGGAGCCAAAGGCAATCCCCTACTCGATGCTGCTTTAGGTAAAATTGAAGCGCATAAAGCCCGAGTAGAAGAACTAACCGTTCTACGTAAATTATTCAACAGCTTGTTGAAATAATCGAGGATGGAGTTTAAGCTGAAAGCCCCTTTTGTGCCCATGGGGGATCAACCGCAGGCCATTTCTGAACTTGTGGAAGGCTTGAATGAAGGTGTCGCTGATCAAGTATTACTGGGTGTGACGGGTTCAGGTAAAACCTTTACTGTGGCCAATGTGATTGAAAGGACGCAACGCCCAACATTAATTTTATGCCACAATAAAACACTCGCGGCACAACTCTACGGGGAGATGAAAGAATTCTTTCCAGAAAATGCCGTGGAATACTTCGTAAGTTATTACGATTATTACCAGCCTGAGGCCTACGTACCGTCCTCAGGACTGTACATCGAGAAGGATTTAAGCATCAATGATGAGATAGAGAAGCTGCGATTGAGCACCACCTCATCGCTGTTATCCGGTCGCCGCGACGTCATCGTAGTTGCTTCAGTTTCATGTCTTTATGGGATGGGAAATCCAGAGGCGTTCAATAATTCCGTAGTTGATCTTAAAGTTGGCGAGATTATTTCGCGTCAAGCGTTACTGCACAAATTTGTCAATGCACTCTACGCGAGGACTACTGCTGAATTTAAACGAGGCTCTTTTCGAGTAAAGGGCGATGCTGTTGATGTATTCCCCGCGTACGCCGAAACCTTTTTTCGAATCAGTTTCTGGGGGGATGAGGTGGAGAGCATAGAGCATATAGACCCAATAAGCGGTTCGAAGATTGAAAACATGAGCGAGATGCGCCTCTTCCCTGCGAATCTGTTCGTGACAGAAAAGGATCAACTTCAAAACGCCATTCATCACATTCAAGACGACCTGATGAGTCAGGTAGATCACTTCAATCAAGTCGATCGACGAGTGGAGGCAAAACGACTCGAAGAACGAACCAACTTTGATCTTGAAATGATTAGAGAATTGGGCTATTGTTCGGGTATCGAAAACTACTCCCGCTACCTTGACGGTCGAGCGCCTGGGGTGCGCCCGTTCTGTCTTTTAGATTATTTCCCAGAAGATTTTCTGCTCGTTGTGGATGAAAGTCACGTGACTTTACCACAGGTACGAGCCATGTATGGAGGTGACCGCTCGAGGAAGGAAAATCTTGTAGAATACGGATTTCGTCTTCCGGCGGCGATGGACAATCGTCCACTAAAGTTTGAAGAATTCGAAAAATTACGTGGACAAGCCCTCTTCGTTAGTGCGACACCTGCAGATTACGAGCTTGCTTTGAGCGGCGGTGTTTACGCTGAACAACTCATTCGTCCGACAGGACTTTTAGATCCAATCGTGGAGGTTCGTTCTACAGAAAATCAAGTCGACGATCTAATGGATGAGATTCGTAAGCGTACAGCGCTAGACGAACGTACACTTGTTACCACGCTGACGAAGCGAATGGCCGAAGAATTAACGAAATACCTCACTCGGTACGATATTCGGTGTCGATACATTCACAGTGATGTGGATACCATGGAGCGTGTAGAAATCATGCGTGATTTGCGTTTGGGCGTTTTCGATGTACTCATAGGAGTAAACCTCCTTCGTGAAGGTCTAGATTTCCCTGAGGTAAGTTTGGTTGCTATTTTGGATGCGGATAAAGAGGGTTTTCTGCGCAGTGCACGTTCACTGGTCCAAACCATAGGTCGTGCGGCGCGTAATGTGAACGGTAGAGCCATATTATATGCAGATAAAATCACCGATAGTATGAGAGCGACTATGGAAGAGACCGAACGTCGCCGTGAAAAACAAGATGCCTTCAATAAAGCCAATGGTTTAGAGCCGAAGGCATTGAAAACTAGCAGGGCAGAAATTTTAGCGAAATCCGGTGCCGTGAGCAGGAACATGGATTACGAAATCAGTCGAGACCAGCAAAAGTCGGCGGAGAAAGCCATGAATTACTACACGCCTGAAGATCTTGAAAGCGAAATACGTACGACAAGAAAGGCTATGGAATCTGCTTCCAAAAGTTTAGATTTTATTGAAGCCGCAAGATTACGCAACGCGCTTATTGAACTCGAAGCGAAACGAGAGAAGCGTTAATCAGAGGTAATGTGCTACTCCCAGTGCTAGCGTCCATACTTGACGTCCATCCATGCGCTGATCCATATAAACGGTAGGTGTCCACTCCCACCGGTCGTTCATTGGCACTTCACCTTCGACACCAATTCTTACAATAGGTTTCCATGTCCCATTTTCAACAGTCAAGCCAGGTCCAGCACCTAGTATGAGGTTATGGTTGATTCGATAAAAAACATCTACCGTAGAGACTAAGGGCGTTTTAAGCAACACCTCTTCTCCGATATCATTTAAAATGAGGTAGTTCTCCAATTCGATATCACTATGCCACCCCAAAGACCAACGATCGAACAAATGATAATCTACATCCCATCCCCAAGCAGGCACAAACAAGACCCCGCCATCGACTTCTGGAACCACACCATGCCCCATTAAAACTGCAATTCTAAGCGGGTGACGGTGGTGATGCGGATCAGGTGCTGGAACATGATGCTCCTGCGCCATCAAAGATGCGCTGAAGCTAAAGATGAGTAGCGTGTAGTTCAATATCTTCATGCGGTAAAACTTGATCCAAATTTCCTACTTTGGTCAGCAATCATCATAACTTATATCACGCACATGCTTTTTGTTATACTGGGACTGGGAGGAGTGTTTTTTGGAATGGCCTACCTCATTACTGAGGGCAATGCATCTATGCTTTTAAGTGGCTACAATACCATGAATAGCGAAGACCAGAAGTCGTTTCCTTTGAAGGAATACCTCGTTGATTTTAAGCGATTTCACCAACGCTTTGGTGCGGGATTTACCGCCTTAGGTCTACTCCTCTATGTTGTAAATGAGGATTGGCTCGGTTACCATTTAGGCATAACCCCCCTCTTGGCTTACCTCTATTTCTTTTGGCAAACACGTAAGTATTCACTGGTGCAGTCGAAAAATACTAAGAACCAATTTTGGATTGGATTCACCGTGCTGCTAATCACTTTAGTCGTTGTAGTGGGTCTGCTGGTCTGGTCAGACAAAAAGAACACGTTGGTTTGGACCGATCAATCGATAGAAATCGAAGGACCTTACGGTGTTGACATTCCATTTGAAACTATCGAATCGATAGCGCTTCTGGACAAACTACCTGAAATCAGCTCAAGACTCCACGGATACTCCACAGGAAGTGTCGCTAAAGGAAAATTCAAGGGAGCTCAAGATGTGCACTACCACCTACTGTTAGACAAGCCTTATGGGAAAATACTACAGATCAACAGTACCGGGGAAGATCCGGTACTCCTCGCACTTGAAGGTGTAGACGAAGTGGCGCTCGAAAAACAGTTAAAAGCGCGGCTAAGAGATTGAATTAGTCCTCAAAAGAATATTCAAAAGCAGCAACATCCTCCTTATACAACTTCTCAACTGCAGCGATCAATTCTGGCGTATAATAGGCACGGTAATTTTTCGCTTTAATTTTATCACCAGCCTTAAAGACTAACGCTGGCCAAGTTTCCGGACGTTTAATAAAACGGTTACCAAACTTTTTTAGCGAACGGACGCCGCCTTTAGCTGCACTCTTGTTTTTATGTGGCAGACTTTTCACAGGAAGGCTGAGCGCGGTGCACACCTTCGCAAAATCATCTTGTAAATGCTCAAATTTGCCGATGAAATCTGCTTTATTTTCCCCGTCTACAAAGAAAAATTCTCGCTGCGGTCCATAAAACCAGCGCTCCTCTTCAATGAGTTGGGGTAATATAAAATGAACAAATTCTTCAAACGACATGAGGTAATGATGCCCATGAAACTTATAAAACGAAACCGCACGTGACCATGGATTGCGAACAAATCCAAACTTAAAATACCGATCAAAATCTTCTTGAGACATAAAATGCTGACCGACATAATCTTCTAAGTGTAAGTGTGCTAGTCGTGGTGGACCAATTTTATCCGCTTCATTTGGCGTCAATAACAGCGGCAGTCGTTCCTCCCACTCCAAACCGTGGAGGTCTAGAAAAAATGCCTCGACACTTTGGCCTGCAGCTTTGGGGACATGTATGAAAAGGGTATTGAACTTATGAGAAATCATTGTCCCAAAGGTAACGAACCCATCACGGAATGCCAATAAAATAGGGGGAAACCTGAAAATCAGCGCACCTATGTGTGATTAAAACCGTTGGGCAGAATCACGCAAATGCTATTCGTATTTATCAAATATTTTCTCGTAAAACGGCGAGGATAATGAAGAATCGAACGTAGTTAAGAAAGAGGAATAACTGAGATAGGAAAGTAAAAATCGTTTATCTGTGATCCATGGAGGAAGAAATTTAGGCGGTGCTACGATGCCCAATTCTGAAAGCTTTTTAAGTGTCGGTAAATCTGCGATATCTAGTTTTCCAACGAACAGTAAATCCAAATAATCAAACTTTCCTTTAGCAACTGCCAGGCGTAAGAAATTATGCACATCAGCGAGTCCTTCGAGATAGACTATATCCTTAGTAAACGGCGCTCCCCCGCTGATTACACCTCCTCTGAATACGCGTTTCGCATTTTGGTACGATTGCTCGGGATGGTCTGTTCGTTCTAAAAAGAATCTGTAAACATCTATAAAATCTGCTCCATCAATGGCATGCTGAATGGCAAGAACACGATCAGATAGCCGCCGTAGTCGGTCGAGATCTATGTTCCCAGTAATGAATTCCGCAAATACAGCCAATCCCTCCTGCGTTGCCGTGGTTCCCGCATGTCCTTCAACTAGAATTTTCATTGTCGGCTGAAGAAAACCATTAATGGAAGTTGCAACATGGACGTAGGCCTCATGTTGGATCAATTGGTCTACATCTTTATCATTGAATTTTGCTGTAGGACGAATAGCGATACGACGCCTTCCTGCAAGCGCATTAGATGCGAGCGTAGCATCCATAACTACCTCAGGAGCAAATTCTCCAAACATTCCATCAACCGCTTCACGCATTTTCTGAGCCAACACCTCCGCACTAACATTAGGTGCATCTAGTGCTCCCAAATCCTCCTTCTTGACCCGAATAAATAAACGATCAAAATGGTCAGCGAGGTCATAAATGGTTGAACTCCCGTTTTGAAGTTCATTTTTTGGAACCCCATACAAATCCTTTGAATGTTCAAAGAATTCAGATGTTCCGCGTGTAGCTAATAAATGGGCACTACTCTCCAGTTTATCAGCAATACGACCAGCATACTTCTTAATATGTGGTACTTCAGCGATAAGCTTGCGAATGGATTTGATACGTGCCAGCACTGGTGCTGCATCATATTTTGGATATTCTACAAAAGGTAAACGCTGTGCATTGTGACGAAAGAACTCCTGTTGAATCTTATCATCCCATGCAATATTGCGAAGGATTTTAACGTCTTCACTAATGGCTAAGAGCGCATCATTTACAGCTAAAATTTTTTGAATAGCAACCTCGTTGGTCATGTAAATACCCGAATAAAATGGGCCGATCGAAAGTAAGAAAAAGGTAGATTGGTTGCGTGTAAACCGATTACAATAATCCCAGACTTTGAGCCAAAATTAAGTCCTCGGGTGTGTTGACTTCCGGAACAGCGTGTGGGACCATCGCGACATCTATTTTATAGCCATTATGAATAAAATCTAACTGTTCAAGCGATTCTTGTAGCGCCAATTCTGAACGAAAATCGCCTTCATAGTCAGTGGCAAAGGATCTCTTGTAGGCATATAGCCCCAAATGGCAGAGCTTACTTTTCGCTGGCACCCCAGCAACGGAATACGGGATAGGATACCTACTAAAATAGACTCCTTCGCCCTTCTTATTGCGAATGACCTTTACCGTATGCTCGTCCTTCTCCCCTAATTCTTCATAAGCGACGGTCGCGACGGGATTCGAATCCACCGTCTCTACTACTGTTTTAAGATAGGATAACGGAAGAAAGGGTTGATCCGCTTGTAGATTCACTACAATGTCCCAATCACCTTTAACAGTTTTGGCGGCTTCAAAGACACGAGCACTGCCACAAGGATGCTCAAAGGAAGTGGGTATAGCAGCTATTCCACGCTGTTCACACAACTCAAGAATTTCAGGATTCGGTGTAGCAACAAAGACATTCAAAAAGACACCAGAGCGTTGCGCGATATGATACACACGTTCAAACATGAGCATGCCTTGAATGTCCGTAAGTATTTTATTAGGAAATCGCGTCGATTCTAGGCGAGCGGGAATGATACAGATTGCTTTAGCCATGGATGTCGTAGAATTGGACCACTCCTTTTAATTGTTGCGATGAACCCACCAGCACCGTCACTATTTTCTTTTCACGGAACAAACGATCCATCTCGCTTAACCCCATATTTTCATCAATAAAAATTGGAGTTTTAGAACCCAAATCACGTGCGAACAACGCATGATGATTTTCAGTCGTAGCCATTGCACGGCGGATATCTCCATCGGTAATAACGCCTTGAATATTCGTTGAAGTACCTACTCCTACAAGTCCTAAACGCCCCTCAGAAATACGCAACAATACTTCGTTTAAATTTGCCTCCGGCGCCACGAGCGGCACGTCAGTTTGCATCACATCTTTCGCTTTGGTCAAAAGACTACGGCCCAAAGCCCCACCCGGGTGGAATTGGGCAAAATCGTCTTTAGAGAATTTCTTCAATTCCATCAATGCCGCACAAATGGCATCGCCCATAACTAGCGCTGCGGTAGTACTCGTGGTTGGCGCTAAATTTAAAGGACAGACTTCTTTATCTACTTTACATTCCAAATGAACCGTCGCAAAACTTGCGAGCGAACTGTTATTTGAATGTGATACCCCTATGACTTTTTTACTCCGACTGTATTTCAAAAGGTTCAGAAGTTCAGGCGTTTCTCCTGAGTTCGACAAAGCGAAGAGCACATCATTTGCTTCGATCATACCTAAATCGCCATGGTAAGCATCACCGGGATGCACGAAAAACGACGGCACTCCTGTACTGGAAAATGTCGCGGCAAGCTTTCGTGCAATAATTCCACTCTTCCCCATTCCAGTAAAGACCAATTTTCCGGACATACCGAGAATGAGCTCAACTGCCCTTTGATAGTCATTTGAATCCCTATGCGCTAAATCTAAAAGCGAATTTGCTTGGGCCTCAATGGACCGTATGATGAGTGCATTAATTTCCATGTATGCGTTTTAATACTTCTTTAAATACGCCTGCACCGCCCTTAGTTTTGAGCTGAACATCGCAAATTTCGAGCAAGTCCTGCGCTGCATCATTCACGGCGTATAAATGGCCACACTCTGAACGCACCACGCAGTCGTTGGTATCGTCTCCTACGAACAGGGTTTCATGTACCGCGACGCCATATTGTTCGCGTAAAGCAGCCACAGCTTTGGCCTTATCGCTAATATTCATTTGACAAAAATCCAGGCCTAATTCTTCTACACGTCGCAGTAAAGCTGCGGAGCCACGGCCGCTAACCACACCAAATTTAGCGCCTTCCGACATGAGCGCTTTAATCGCAGTACCGTCTTTCACATTGAATACTTTAAGCACCTCCCCTTCGGCCCCGTAATAGAGCTTGCCATCGGTGAGCACACCATCACAATCTGAAATGATCAATCGTATCATAGCAAGTCTTTAATCAAAGCTTCAAGATCACTGAGCTTAAGCATATTGGGTCCGTCCGACAATCCTTGATCTGGATTTGGATGGGTTTCAATGAAGAAGGCATTCGCCCCCCAAAGTTTAGCAGTTTTGGCGAAGAATGGTACATATGCGCGGTTGCCCCCAGTGGTCCCATCATTACTCTGCGTCTCTTGCGCACTGTGTGTACAGTCCATGACCACATGATCGGTTAATGCCGCAAGTTTCTGGATATTTCTAAAATCTACGACCAATTCACTCGGTCCAAACAAGGTGCCACGCTCCGTCAACCAAACCTGCTCATTGCCTGTGGACTTCACCTTATCTAAAGCGAATTGCATTTTCTCGGCATTCAGGAATTGGGCTTTTTTAATATTTACAATCTTCCCGGTTTTCCCCGCTTCAATCAACATGTCTGTCTGACGGCATAGGAAGGCGGGAATTTGTACCATATCCACGCGGTGACCGTATCCAGCAATCTGTTCTGGCGTATGAAAGTCAGTGGTAATGGGTAAACCAAACTCTTCACGAACAGCTTCAAGCATGGCAATGCCCTTTTCTATCCCGGGACCGCGGAAGCTACTCAAGCTTGTACGATTCGCCTTATCAAAGCTCGCTTTGAAGTAAATCTCTACGTTGAGTTCTCTTTTAATACGAGCCAATTCCCCTGCGACTTCTCGCAACAGCTCAGGGCTCTCAATCACACAGGGTCCAGCAATGATAGTCATGTAAGCAATCTTTCGTTGGGTGCAAGTATAAACGTATGCCTGCGGTATTACGTATCAAAAGTAGGGAAAGATGCGTGAACGCTTATACCGTGTAGAATTTCTATTTATTAGCGTCGGACAGAAAACTCCTTAGATAGGCTTTAACTTTTTAAACACGAAGTTGTGCCGCGTAAAGTATGGAGGAAAGGCCTTGGGCTATTTCGAATGTATCCCTACTCATTTCTCTTTAGAGGTGCGAGAAGCAAATAGAAAATCCAGGCGAACCAGGAGATGAACAAAACAGCTAGAATCCAGGCCAGCTTTTCATTGCCTGAGGTTTTCCTTGAAGACAAGATCGAGAGAATGGGCAAGAACCAAATAAAAATAATGATGCCTAAAAGGAGAAGAGCGGTCAAGAGTTCCATACCCGGGGTTTATGCTGGACAACGGCCCGTATATGACTTCGTGTCCCGCGGCCGTGTGTTTTGGTTTAGCTTGTAAAAGGTAACCAAAAGACCAACGCGGAAAGACATGAATCATATGCGTTGTTGGCAAGCGTTTACCCAGGAGAGCAAATTCACCGAAGTGTTGGATTAGTTTGAGTTATGCGAGTTCTGGTTAAATATAGGTTTACTCGAACGTTGTATTATTGAAAGAATATCAGAGACATTTATTTGAATATTAAACCCAAGTATTCGGCAATACGATATGCAGGAATTGCAAAACCGATGCCTTCTACATTGTTTCCTACAAGTTTGCCTGTAACGACGCCTTTTAGGCTGCCATCTTCCGTAAGAAGTGGGCCGCCACTATTACCTGAGTTTACAGCCATACTTAACTGAAGCAGCTCATAAATTCCTGCCGATCTAAAGCCGGAGACTGTTCCAGATGAAAATGATTGTGATAAGGATTCAGACATTGGCGTACCTATAGCTACTACATTGTCCATGAGTTTGGCATTCGGGCCGACAGGCAGAACGAAGCTGGATTCAAATACTTTATCAATTTTTAAAAGAGCTAGGTCATGATCTTTGCTGGCTTTTATAAAACGAGCAGGCCATGTGGCACCCGAGTTATCAATGATCATTATGTCCATTGGTTTTTGAGGGTTAGTTCCAGAAATCACATGGTAATTTGTGATTATATAACCATCTTCAGAAACAGAGAAGCCGCTACCGTGACCCTTCTTAGTCCTAACAATGACCGTTGCTCTCATCGCATCCGCGCCATTTTGAACGGCCCTTAAGGGGAGTGCTATAGTAGTTGGACTTGTTTGAGTTGGTGTGTCGTTAATTTTTAATAGGTCTTGGAATGACTCACTTTCATAAACGGCCATATAACCCTTAACAATGGCATCGGAATCCATGCGATTGCGGTCTTTAGTAAATCCATTGAATTTTTCTTTGCCATCATACGAGTAGTTTTTTCTAAGTGATGAGGAGTATGATGAAGTAATTATGGTATCTAGAATTTCACCGTAGATATTCTTGATTTTCCATTCAATCATTAATCTTTTGTTCACGTAGTCGTCTTGCAATGAGTTACGCTTCGATAAAGCCAATTCAAATTTCTGATTTCGAAGTAAAGTTGTTTCAACGTATAATGTATTTGAATAATCTTTGAACACTGCGCTCGAGTCAACGAACCCCCCATTCCTTAGTATTTTTAAGAGTTCTTCGTTAGGAGGTGACGATAATTTGGACTTTTTTGAACGCACTTCTAAAAGACTCTCTTTGAGAAATTTCTCGCTGGCACTTTCACCATTCCCTCTATTATGCTTACGCTGTGCTCTGTCCATCGCATAGTCAAGGTCGTGATGATAAAAGCCATTAACTTCAATCGGTAGAATTGCCGAATCGGCGTATCGCATGCGCTCTAGTTGGATAAACTTTAGTGAAGAATCTCGCACAGGAATATGAATAGGATGTTGGTCTAATCTGAATTTGGCCTTGTAACGATAGCCGCGATTAGACCAAGAATCTACCACCCATCCGGCGCCGAAGGTCAAAATATTTGGAATTTGCGTTATATAGAATATACCCGATCTATTTCCGGAAGTAACTATATCTGAATGTATTGGTAAATAGTCTTTACCATAATCTAAGGATAAGGATTGTACACCACCTCTAAAAAGACTGACGCGAACCGAATCCGATGAGTTGCTCACGACATAATCATTGATACTGATTTTAGGCGACATTTCATGTGTCACAATGTCTACATTTTGTCGTTTAGACATAGTGATGGTTGCACAGCTTTGTGTCAATATACCTATAGCAATGGTAATCAGTATTTTGATAGGTTTCAGGCTCATGGATTTGTTTGATTTTTGTTGAAAGTTAAAGGTGATTTGGGAATTAGCAATGAAAGCTTTCATTCATTTTGCGGAATCAAGTGAACTATCGATTTGTTTAAAACAAGCTGTGTGCTTTATATGCTTGCCAACGGCCCTGTATTAAGCACGTGGCCGATTGCGTGGTTTTTGGATTAGCTTGCGTTAAAATACAAAAACCACACAAGCGAGAAGCCATGTGTTTTATACATTGTTATGCCTCGTTAAGAATGTGATAGGTCGTATTCCGCTTTTCACCAGTCTTGGCCAACAACCCCTTCTCAACCCCTGTTTTCAGGTCCCTACTGGCCGTAGCTGATGAGATGTCTTTGAACAACTTCATGTAATCCACTCGTGTAAAGTCTCCTGAAAACTGCTCAATGAAATAACGCAACCTTTCCTCTCGATTTTTGGGCTTCAAACTCTGGTCAAGGAGATTGGCTAGTGCTGCGGAGAGTATTCCTAGCATAAACTCAATAAACGCAGTAGAGTTGCCCGCTTTATCGCAAAGCGCCAACACATTATAATAGGCTTCTTGCTGCTGACGGATCAGCGTTTCAAATGGAAGGAAAGAAAACAATTCGTGCCATTCCGACAATAACACGGTTTGCCATAGGCGACCTATTCGCCCATTACCATCTACGAAGGGATGAATAAATTCTACCTCGTAATGAAAAACGCAACTCTTAATAAGGACAGGATCATCTGATTCTTTTAGATAGGTGAACAATTCTTTCATTAGGTACGGAACGCGATCATGAGGTGGCGCATAATGCTGAACTTCATTTCCCTTAACGATCCCCACGCCCTCCGTTCTGTATCTTCCGGGATTGCCTATGAGTTTTTGCATGAGAATCCCATGCGCTTTTTGAAATGATTTTTCATCTTTACCCTTCCACTGTCCAATCCTACGATAGGCCTCTATAGCGTTTTGAACTTCTAGGATGTCTTTGCTTGGCCCAAGCACGCGCCTCCCCTCGAGTATTGCCGTAATCTGTGACTCACTTAAGGAGTTACCTTCAATTTGAAGCGAATGGTGAATGGTCTTGACTTGATGCGATTTTCTCAACTCAGGCGAAGGGCGATCTAGATGAGAGGCTCGTAATGCGCCAATCTTCTCTGATACTTCACTGAGGCCTTTTAAAATGGCGTTGGTTAAATGATAAGGAGGATTCACGATACTATCAATTGATACTATCAAAGATAGGCATTATGAGGCATAAGTCTCGTATATAACCTCGTATCAGCAGAGGTCGTTTTGGTTTCCTTCAAGATAACCAAAAGGACGATGC
>JAGYIN010000013.1 GCA_018402665.1 Schleiferiaceae bacterium
GCCATGTGGTTCAATCCCTCACGTGAGTGTACCGTTGCCCCTACCGGACAAACTGTTTCACATGGTGCGTGATTACAGTGTTGACACATTACAGGTTGGAACACTACCGACGGGCTCTCAGAAGGAACCTCCATTTTCGCGTATTTCTCGATGGCACCCACACCTTCTTCCTCTGCAACTTCTTTGGTCATATCAGAAGAGTAGTAGCGGTCAATACGCAACCAGTGCATATCACGGTGACGACGTACTTCATCTTTACCTACAACAGGCACGTTATTTTCTAACGAACAAGCCACTACACAAGCACCACAACCCGTACATGAGTTCAAGTCAATAGACATGTTCCACATGTGTGACGTTTCGTGATCTTGATCGTCCCACAAATTCGCCTCAAACGAGGTAAGTGGGCCTTTGTACGATTCAAAAGTTGGCTTTTCGTTCCACTCTTTTGCGTTTCCTGATAAGAACGTTGGCAGGTTGATTTCGTTGACAATCTTACGTCCCATCATCGTGTGGGCCAATTGGACTGATGCGAAACCGTGCTCGACTTCTGAAGCAACTACAGTAGCCTCTGCATAGTTAACGGCCGGCGCGAGGAGCTCATTTGCATTTACCCCAACATTATTTCCAACCTTTCCTGCTTCTGTTCTACCAAATCCGACAGCGAGACCAATACTTCCTTGAGTTTGACCTGGCTGAATCCAAACTGGAACATTTTCAAGAGTCGCACCATCAACCGTGATGTTGATCGTAGTACCGTTCATTGAACCGTTTGATTGTGCTTTCACCTCTACTCCGAAGGCTACTGCATCCGCAGCGCTCATGACGACGTAGTTGTCCCAAGACAAACGCGTTATCGGATCCGGTAATTCATACGTCCAAGGGTTATTTGCATTGTTTCCAGCACCCATACCTGCTTTGGTATAGGTGTAGAATTCTAGTCCTTTCAGCGGTGTACTCACAGTAACATCGCTCATATCCAATGTACCCGTAGCAACCTCTTCTGAAGCAACGTCGGCAAAACCATCATGCAATAAAGCATTCCAAGCTTTCGATGCGTTTTTAGAAGCAGCACTTGCTTTGATAAGATCCACAGCACTTTCTGAACCGCCTGCGAGTGTATTCACAATCTCAACAGCACTCTTGCTATCAAACAATGGGCTAATCGTTGGCTGACCTACGGTGTAAACACCACCGACTGGTGCCGCGTCAGACCAAGCCTCTAAATAATGACTCATTGGTAGTGCAACGACCGCTTTTGAAGCTGTTTCGTCTAATCTATCTGCAATGCTGATGAGACTTACTTTTTCAGCTAGTGATGCCATCGCAGTGCTAAAGTGCAAGACGTTGGTATCTAAAGTCAAAACTGAGGTAACCGCACCAGATTTGATATCTTCTAAAAGCGCTGCAAAATCCGAATCTGAACCTGTCGCAGTGAAATCTAGAATAGAAGTGTTAAACGCTGTAGAACCTAGTAATTCATTGGTCTTAGCGGCCAATTTCTCAGCTGATGCTGAATTCAAGCCGTTCAATACTAATGCACCTGAACCAGCGGCAATTAATTCATTTGCGACACCTTCTACTGACAGCTTGATGTCTTCACGCAACGCTGGAGCAGAAACTGTAGCAACTCCTGCCGCATTCGCTACCTTATTGTAAACATGAGCCAATACCGATTCGTATTCACTCACCTTAGCTTTAATACGTACATCCGCATTTGCTCCAGATAATGACAATCCAGATTCTGCTTGAACGTGGCGTAACATATCACTACCCGGCTTACGAGCAGCAGCATAGGCGCCGTTCAAGTTTTCGCCACCCCAATCGCCAAGGAAGTCCGCACCCACCGCAAATACAACGCGTGCTTTTGACAATTCCACAGTAGGTAATGCGCGAACACCTGTAAGTGCTTCATATACATCCGCTCTGTTGCTCTGGCTTACCGCATCAACACTAACGTGACGCAACCCTAATTTCGATATCGCAGTCTTTAATGCTGGAGAAATTACAGATCTCGTCAATACAACGCTATTGGCTGTAAGTAACGACTGTGCTTTAGCGATTGCCTCGCCCCATGAAGTTGCAGCGCCATCCATTACAGGATTGTGCATACGTGCTCCATCGTATAAGCTTAAAACGGAAGCTTGAACACGTGCGTTTGTCGCACCATTGAAGCTAGCGTCATTATTTGGTTCAATCTTAATAGGGCGACCTTCACGTGTTTTAACCAACACAGATGCAAAATCGTATCCATCATAATAGGAAGATGCATAGTAGTTCGCAATACCTGGAGTTAAGCTGTCCGGCTTAACAACGTAAGGAATACTTTCTACGATAGGCGCCTCGCAAGCAGCGAGCGTTGCCGCTGCAGTTGAAAATCCCATAAACTTCAAAAAGTCACGACGCGATGTGCTGCTTTCAGCAAGCTCGTCATTACCTAAGAAGTCCGCTTGCGAGATCTCATTTGAGAATTCGTTCTGAGCGAGCTTTTCTGATAGTTCAGGATTGGATTGATCCTCAATTCCTCTCCAATATTTGTTGTTCTCAGTCATTGCTGTGCTTCTATTAGTAGTGACACTTACCACACTCCAAACCACCTATTTTCGCTGCAGTGATTTTTTCGCCGTGGTACTTCTCTGTTAATTCTTCGTGGAAGTCTTGGTAGTAACCGTTCTTCTCAAACTGAACTTCCGTCTCGCGGTGACAGTTGATACACCAACCCATAGTCAGTTCAGAGTACTGGTACATTTCTTCCATGGTCTCGACCGGGCCATGACATTCTTGACACTCAAGCTGGCCTGCATTTACGTGCTGGCTGTGGTTAAAGTAGGCAAGGTCCGGTAAGTTGTGGATACGTACCCATTTTATTGGCTGTTCTTCGTAATCTTCAATGTATTCGCGGTTCTCGCTATCCCAGCCAATAGCTGCATAGATTTTCGCAATTTCTGGTGAACCTTCACCGTCGTACTTCAAATTCCCAGTGGCGTCTGTGATTTCAGAGCCATCCACATACATGTGACAGTTCATACAAACGTTCGCTGAAGGAATACCTGAGTGCTTCGAATGACGCGCGGAGCTGTGGCAGTAATTACAGTCAATTTCATTTTCACCGGCGTGTAGGGCATGTGAAAAAGCGATAGGCTGTTCAGGTTGATAGTTCTGCTCAACTCCGATACCACTCATCCACCAATAGGCTTGGTTAAGGAATAAAACAGTGACTACAATCGTTGCAACAGTAACAAAACCTTTGTTGTTGATCAAACGGCCCCAGAACCATCCCGCCTCATCGAGAATTGATACTGGATCTTCACCTTGAACAAGGCGAAGTGTGTTTTTCATGCGCGTCAAGAGCATGACCATCACAAACAAAAGCAACCCTAAACCCAGCGTAATCTGTTTGCTGTAGTCCTTAGATTCTACAACTACGGTAGTTCCTCCAGCAGTATCGCTACCCGTAGTTACCGGCTTTGCATCGCCTTCTATGGTGTATTGTAAAATGTCAAAAATGTCCTGATCGCTCAAGGTTGGGAATGCGCTCATCACGGAACCGTTGTACTCTTCAAAAATGGCGATAGCATCTTCATCGCCAGAAGCACGGAGCTCTGCGTTGTTGCGAATCCATTTTGTCAGCCACTCTTCAGAATACTTATCCGTCACTCCGGTTAGCGCCGGACCTACGAGTTTCTTGTCAAGCTTATGACAGCTGGCACAGTTTGATTTAAAGAGCTTCTTCCCATTTTTCGCATCGCCCTCGAAGGCTTGCAAGGATGAAGCAGAGAATAAGAAAACAAACACCGCTAACAGGGTGCTTAATTTTCTGAATTTTGAGGTAGTGTACATATGAGGCCTATATATAGCTATTCAGTGTCGCGCAAAAATAATGTGCAAAGGCCATAAAAAGGCTGTAATTCACGGGAAATTCCAATTTAAATTCGTTCTAAATTAGCGGTTGTTAAACACTTTTTTACTTTTGGGGTGGATGCCCTTGTACTTTTGAAAAATATAACCCCACTACCATGCTTCGTAAGCTTATTATTATCTTATTGGCTATCAACGCTCTGCCGCTCGTTTCGAGTGCAACCGTGGTGGAATTAAGACGGTGCGATACATTGGATATCACACGTGATCTAGACAGTGCTTATCTGCATTTTATCTCAAAGGAACAGGGTGATTTTTTTGAAGGCTACACCATTCAGCTGTTTAGTGGAAATCGTTCCGGTGCAAACGTCTTAAAAGGTGAAATTATCGCAAGTGGTAAGTATGATGCTGTTCGACTTGTCTACCTGGCACCTAACTTTAAGATTCAAGTGGGGTCGTTTCCTGATATAGGCAGTGCGCAAAGGGCTTTAGCGGAATGGAAAGCGCTTTATCCAGATGCCTTTGTCGTCAAAACACGTGTGCCTTGGTATCCTATTGAACTGCCTCTGGATGTTCCCGGAGATACCACAAAAGTCGACGACGAACATTCTCCTGAATAGAGGCAAAGTAAAGATTGATATCCCCCCTGTGGTAATTCTTCGTTCGAATCACCCAGCTTCCTGGGAAATGAGGGCGTTTCGCATAGACGACACCATGATCAATTCGTGCATCAGTTATGCCGCCAATGATCGGCTTATTGTAGCGGACTAACGCACCTAGATTCTGACCTGCCTCTGCCGCTTCTTTACTTGTATTCCAAGTGATAGGATTGGTTACACCGATGCATGCTTCTTCCAATGCATTGGTGATTTCTGCCCCCTCCGCGTAAGTTCGCCATGAACAAAAACAACCCGTTTGTGTTTCCGATTCGCAAATGGGTATAGCAATTTTGCATTGGTCAATTGGCATACCTACTAAATAGGCTACGACCAATCGGTCCAACTGCTCCGAAGTTAAGTGGCTGTTAATCAAATGTTCTAGATGATCGGTACCTTGACTGTGCCCCGCTACTATAAAAGGTGTACCCGGTCCAATTTCGAGTAAAAATTGGTCAAAGGCCGATTTGACATCTTCATACGCAATGCGGTAGGCACGAACTGTCGTAGGATTTGGGGCAACATTATACACCTGATAAGCCGCTTGACGGTAATACGGGGTAAAAACAGGACCTGCGACATTAAAAGCCGGTGCTTGGTATTTGATAGGGGTGATTACTGCTTCTCGGTAGTCGGTTTCTGAAACATTTGCACTCCAACTGCCCCCTTTTTCAGGAAAGTGAACGGTGGGGTAAACGAAAAACACGGGAACGCCGAACTGGTTTGCCTGTTGGAATGCCAATGAGCTGTCGGAATAATCCTCGAATTCAGGATGACTGGCCCATGCGTCTAGGGACGTGTAATCAGGAGCTGTTGAGATTTCTTCGTGCAAGGATAGACTCAGTCCACAGGACGTAAGCAACAATGCAGCCGCGAAGTTGAAAACTATTTGGCTTAGAAACCGCACTAGGCCCCTATGGATGCTTTATCACGAATGATCTGAGCGAGTTGATACGCGGGCAATACACCGCTTTGTCTCCAAATCATTTCTCCCGACTGAAAGAGGGTGAGCGTAGGTACGCCTTGTATGCGCAAGGCTTCAGCCAATTGCGGGTTTTTATCCACATCAACTTTCAAAATGGTTACTGAATCGCCCATTTCATCAGCAAGTTCTTTGAGGATGGGCGCCATCATTTTACACGGACCGCACCATTCCGCAAAAAAGTCAATTAAGGTAGGCTTTGAGCCGCCTACGATTTCTTTAAAACTTGCCATAAGTTGGAGTTCTATTGTTATTTCTCGACCGGTTGTTTGCGTGCCCAAGCACCCATTCCTCCTTCGAGATTGTATACCGTTTTGAAACCCATTGACTTCATCATCTTTGCGGCTTGCCCAGAACGATTTCCGCTTCTACAATACACGTAGACTGGCACATTTGGGTCCAATTTAGCCAATTCCGCCCGGAAATCATCACGGTAAAAATCAATTTGCGCTGCACCCCGAATGTGACCCATGGCAAACTCTCTATCCGTACGGACATCAAGCAATAAACCTGTTGCTGCAGTATCAATGAGCGCCGCGAAGTCGGCTACATTCACATCAGCGTTCACGACACCTTCCGACTGTGAAATTTCAGCCGAAGCCTCCGTCTTTGACTGACAGCTTACAGCGCCTCCCCAAAGGAGAAGTACCGTTAAAACCGTGGGTATCGTTTTTGCGCCCATGTGCATTACATTTTGTGAATCATAACGTCAGAAGCACCGCCACCGTTCATTCCATCTTCAATCCCCTTAGAGGCTAAGAACATAAGCGCTTGACCAGAACGGTTTCCTGAACGACAAAAAACCACTAACGGACGGGGCATTGCTTGAAACTCTTCCCAACGGGTCGGTACTTCATCTAAAGGAATGTTTATGGCGCCTGGAACAGGTTCCATCGCTACTTCGCCAGGAGTACGAACATCTACAAGTGTTGCTTCTGGGTGATTAACTGCTTCGTTGATTGTCATAATAAGTTGTATTTGATGCCAAAAGTACAGCTGCGAAAATCAATGCAGCGGAACTAATATCACAGTTTACCAAATAATGATTTGATCCTCTTTAGCCTTAGCTAAACCTCCATTCGTACAAACACCCCCAAAGGCTTCGACAAACTCTGGCATATTACTCATCGGCCCGTTGACTCGGAACTTACCCGGGCTGTGTGGATCTGTAACGACCTGATTCTTTAAATATTCCTCACGACCGTGCATTTGCCAAACCTGGGCCCATCCCAAGAAGATACGCTGCTTGTCCGTGAACCCATCAATGGGGGCCACTTCAGTGTCGCCGCGGTGTTTTAAATAGGCATGATACGCTAAGGTCAAGCCGCCTAAATCGGCAATATTTTCACCTAAGGTGAGGCGACCATTCACGTTTACACCGGGTAGCACCTCATAGGCATCGTATTGATCGGCCAATTTTGTAGTCAATTCATCAAAGCGCTTTTTATCGCCAGCAGTCCACCAGTTTTCTAGGTTTCCATCGGCACCGTAGTTTGCACCCTGATCGTCAAACCCATGGGAAAACTCATGTCCGATAACTCCGCCAATAGCACCGTAGTTGATGGCATCATCTGCTTCAGGATTGAAAAATGGCGGTTGCAAGATTCCTGCCGGGAACACCACCTCATTATTTAACGGGTTGTAATAAGCGTTCACTATATGAGCGCCCATTCCCCACTCTTCCTTGTCAACGGGTTCCTCTAGTTTCGAAAGATTGTCGGCGGTAAAGTACTGAGAAAGCGCCTTGCTGTTTTCAAAATAGCTCGCTCTCGAAAGGTCGAGATCAGATAGGTCTTCCCATTTGTCTGGGTAACCAATTTTGTAGGTAAAAGCATCCAATTTCGCCAATGCTTTCTCTTTCGTAGTATCACTCATCCACGTTAAACCATTGATTCGATCGCGGAATGCGGAACGCAGGTCTTCCACCATCGCTTCCACCTGTGCTTTGCTTTCTTCCGGGAAGTAACGATCTGCATACAGATGGCCTAATTGGTCCCCCAAAGAACCCACAGCGCCCTGTGCACGCTTCCAACGAGGATTCATTTTCGGAATTCCACTTAGAATTTTACTGTAAAACTCAAAATTCAGCGTTTCAAATTCGTCGTTCAACGTATTCGCCGCGGCATCTGCGACGTGCCATTGATAGTACTGTTTCCAAGTTTCTAAATCCGATTTTGCGCAAGCTTCATTGAATCTACTGAAGTATTCTGGTGCTGAATTGATCAACGTATCCGAATGCACGCCTACAGCCGCGACATAAGCCGTAATGGGCATCTTTGGTGCTAGCGCCTGCCATTGCTCGAGAGTCATGGGATTGTAACGTGCCACAGAATTACGCATTTCGACGCGGCTCTTCATGGCTTGTGCCATGGCTTTTTCCAGATTATAGATGGCATCTACGTCCCAATCTTTGCCGACAAGTGCGGAAACTTTCGCGATGTGATCGCGGTATTGCTGTTGTAGTACGAGGCTGGCACTATCTTCTCGTAAATAATAATCACGGTCCGGTAGACCAATTCCGCTCTGGCCAACATACAAGGCATGTGCTGAGGAATTTTTCGCATCCGTACTTACGTACATCGAAAGTGGTGCACCAATACCATTGAACTTATTCTTGCCCATCAACGTAAAGAGCTCCTCTAGAGATGCCACGCTACTTACTTCTTCGAGGTACGGCATTAATGGCGCTAATCCTGCCTCGTTGCGCGCAATGCTGTCCATAGCGCTCGCAAAGAGGTCACCGATCAACTGTTCATCCGTGCCTTTTTCATACGTTCCCGCACTTGCTTCTTCGAGGATGGTTTTTAGGCGGTGTTTGTTGGTTTCAATCAACTCATTGAATCTGCCCCAACGGGTTTCTGTTTCCGGGATTGGGTTTTCGTCGATCCATCCGCCTGCAGTGTGCTGAAAGAAATCCTCACACGGTGCGACCGAAGTATCTAGATAATTCACATTAAAGGCGTCTACTACCGACGCTTGTTCTGGCGCTGTACACGCCGCTATTATTAACGGCAACGCTACTAGTACTTTTTTCATGCTCTGTGGTTTATGCGTAAAGGTCTAAGCCTTTCGTTTCCAAGTTTCGAAGGTAAAGGAATATTCGTGATTTTCATCTGCAGGATGGTGCAGCGATGTAATACATTCGAACGGACTTTTATCCCAATCTGGGAAGTATGCGTGCCCCTCCAATGTGGCGTGAACGACGGTAATTTCTAGGATATCCAGGTAAGGGAGGGCCAATTCATAAATCTGAGCACCGCCCACAATAAACGCGTCCGCTTCATCTTTCACCAACGCTAAGGCTGCTTCAAGACTTTGCACAGACTCACAGCCCTGAGCTTTAAAATCTGCTTGCCGACTGATCACGATGTGACGGCGTTTCGGCAGTGGTCGTCCGCCTAAACTGTCCCAAGTCTTGCGCCCCATAATGATCGTCTTACCGGCGGTATGACGCTTAAAGTGTTTCAAGTCATCCGGTAAATGCCAAATGAGGTCGTTGTCTTTACCTATGACGCGATTTTCGCCATAGGCGACGATAGCTTTCAATACCATTATACAGCAACTTTACCCGCAATGTGCGGGTGTGGATCATAACCGACGATTTCAAAGTCGTCGTAAGTGAAATCGAAAATATTGGTGACGGCAGGGTTCAATTTTAATTGCGGCAGTGGGCGAAAATCGCGCGTTAACTGCAGTTCCAATTGTTCGATGTGGTTATTGTAAATGTGCGCATCGCCTAAGGTGTGGACAAAATCGCCTACTTCTAGATCACAGACCTGTGCGACCATATGTACCAGGTAAGCGTAGGAAGCGATGTTGAAGGGTACGCCGAGGAAGATATCAGCGCTGCGCTGGTACAATTGGCATGAAAGCTTGCCATCTGCCACGTAAAACTGGAAAAAGGCATGGCAAGGCGGCAGGGCCATTTGGTCCACAAAACCGACGTTCCATGCATTCACGATGATGCGGCGACTGTTGGGGTTGTTTTTGATCTGATCAATAACCTCCTGGATCTGGTCCACAGCTCCGCCGTTCGGTGCAGGCCAAGAACGCCACTGGTACCCATAAACGGGACCTAATTCTCCCCATTTTGCTGCAAATGCTTTATCCGTTGCAACGCGCTCGGCAAAACCGCGGATATCCTCTCCGGCAAAATCAGTACTGTTTTTATAGGCGGCATAGGGCCAATCGTCCCAAATACGAACCTTGTTTTGGGTCAAATATTCGATGTTCGTGGCGCCCTGCAAGAACCACAACAGCTCGTGCAAGATGCTCTTCACGTGCACCTTTTTTGTCGTTAGTAATGGAAAACCTTCCTGGAGATTAAAACGCATTTGATGACCGAAAACACTGATTGTTCCGGTACCAGTGCGGTCTCCTTTCTGTACGCCTTCTTTCAGGACGCGTTTAACAAGATCGTGGTATTGCTGCATGTAACAAAGATGGCTTTGTCGGAGGGAATTCCCACGCAAAGAAGAGACGGGTTATTCACGGAGAAATCAACAACAAAAAAACCCATCCGCGAACGGATGGGTTTAAGGTGTGCCCCGGGCCGGGATCGAACCGGCACGGACATTACTGTCCACAGGATTTTAAGTCCGGCGTGTCTACCAATTCCACCACCGGGGCTCCAACAAAAAACCCTCCCGTGGAGGAGGGTCTTCGAGCGAAAGACGGGATTCGAACCCGCGACCCCGACCTTGGCAAGGTCGTGCTCTACCAGCTGAGCTACTTTCGCGTTCGGGACGGCAAATATACAGCAGTAATTATTACTTGCAATAGTGCCTGCTATTTTTTCGAAACTTTTTCTTTGAGCGTATGCAGGAGCATTAAAGCCTCTATGGGCTTGAGTTCATCTAAATTCAACCCAATGAGTTCATCTGCAACCTCTTCGAGTTCGGGACGGTCGAGTGAAAAGAAATTTAATTGCCCATTTTCCGCCACTCCATCGGGTTGCTTTTCGGAAGACCGATGGGCTTCGAGACCGGCTAAAACTTGTGTAGCGCGGTGCACAACGTACCCAGGAATGCCCGCGAGTTTAGCGACATGAAGACCGAAGGAGTGTGCTGTACCTCCAGGTTTTAACTGACGCGTGAAGACGATGGTATCCTCGTGCTCTTCAGCAGCGACGTGGTAGTTGCGCACTTTAGAAAATTCATGTGCCATTTCATTGAGCTCGTGGTAGTGCGTAGCGAAAAGCACCAGAGGCTGCGCCGGGTGTTGGTGCAGGTACTCTGCAATTCCCCAGGCGATACTCACGCCATCGAAGGTTGAGGTTCCTCGTCCAATTTCATCTAAAATCACCAAACTTCTTGGACTGATATTGTTCAAAATGGTGGCTGTTTCATTCATCTCCACCATGAAGGTACTTTCCCCTTTACTGAGGTTGTCGGAGGCGCCTACACGAACAAATAATCGGTCCATGATGGGCAAACGGGCAGATTTTGCAGGAACAAAAGCCCCAATTTGTGCGAGAATTTGAATCAGTGCGGTTTGGCGCAACAGCGCACTCTTACCACTCATGTTGGGGCCCGTAATCATTGCGATGGCTGAGGCTTCCGCATTCATCTCTAGCGAATTAGCGATATACGGTTGGCCTTCCGGCAAAACCTTCTCAATCACAGGATGACGTCCTTTACGTATTTCCAATTCCTGAGTTTCGGTGAAGGTTGGTCGAACGTAATCGTTCTTTAAGGCCACCTCAGAGAAACAGAGCAACACGTCTAATGTAGCGACCCAACGTGCACTGTGCAATAAGGCAGAAACCTCGGCCGCTGCTTGGGCCACTAGAGCCTCAAACAGCTGTGTTTCAATGGCTTTTATTTTTTCCTCCGCACCCAATACCTCGACTTCGAACTTTTTTAATTCGTCGGTGATGTAGCGCTCGGCATTTACGAGCGTTTGCTTGCGGTGCCACTCTTCCGGCACTTTGTCTTTGTGCGAATTTCGCACTTCAAGGTAGTAGCCGAAAACGTTGTTAAAAGCCAATTTCAAAGAAGGGATACCCGCAGCATCTGCCTCTCGAGCACGAATGGCTTCGAGTGTGCCGGTAGCGTCATTCAACAACCCGCGCAATCGGGTCAGTTCTGCATCGTAACTGCTGCGTATACTTTCGCCTTTACCGATGATCACCACAGGATCTTCTACCAATGCCTCACGCAAGGTATTGCGCAGTTCGGGCACTAATGCTGGATCCTGTTCGGGGACCTCCAGTCCATTTGACTGCACCAGTGTCCAAACCTCAGCGACAGTATCTAACGCTTGGCGTAATCGGGCCAATTCTTTCGGGGAAATACGGCCTGTAGAAACGCGGCTGCACAAACGCTCCATATCCGGAAGACCATTGAGTACCGTGCGCAATTGCTCCCGAACTTCGGGCATTTCCAGCAATTGACTGATAGCCTCTTGGCGGGCTGTGATTTGATCTTTATTCAAGAGCGGAAGGCTCATCCATGTCCGCAATAATCGGCCACCCATGGGGGTACCGGTCTGATCTATAATAGTTAAGGTACTCACGCCACCCGGACTGCTTGGGTAGAAGAGCTCGAGGTTCTGTACCGTAAAGCCGTCTAACCACATGAAATCTTCTAATGAAACGCGCGAAAGGGTGGTAATGTGGTTCAGGTTGGCCATTTCAGAACGCTTCAGGTGGTGCAAAATGGCACCCGCAGCCGTAGCACCTGCATCTCCGTGTGCTAGACCGTATCCAGCAAGGCCTTGAGTTTTAAAATGGGTAGTGAGTTGTTCGGCTGTGTAATTGGCTTCCCAAGCCCAGGCATCTACACCAAACAGGTAAAAATCGCGGTCTAATCTCAGCCGAAGATCCCTAGGCATATCCTTCGGGTGAATTACTTCTTTAGGGGAATACGTCGTTAGCGCGTTCAAAATGGCCTGTTCCGTTCCTTGTGCATAATGAAAGGCCCCTGTAGAAATATCTACGATGGACAATCCCCATTGGCCCTTTGCCGGGGGATACAGTGCTGCCAGATAATTGTGCTCTTTACCGCTAAGTAGATCGTTGTTCAGGTTGATTCCCGGCGTGATCATGTCCGTCACTCCTCTTTTCACAAGACCCTTCACCGTTTTGGGATCTTCAAGCTGGTCAACAATGGCTACACGGTGACCGCCTTTCACCAATTTAGGTAAATACGTCTGCAGGGCATGGTGTGGAAAACCTGCCAATGCCACTTCCGAAGCCGATCCATTGGAGCGTTTTGTGAGAATAATGTCCAATGTTTTTGACGCTTTTTCCGCATCGCTACCAAAAGTCTCATAGAAGTCACCCACGCGAAATAGCAACATCGCTTCTGGATGTTTCGCTTTAATTTCATCGTATTGACGCATCATTGGCGTCTGCTTCTTTGCCGGTTTTTTGGCCATTTACCCTTACTTTGTGTTCTCGTTCCAACGCAACTGTCGGAACTTCAAATGTAAGGGCTTCCGAGCGATGAGAAAACTTAGAAACAGTGAATTGGGCCGATTATCTCCCGAGGACTACAAAAAAGCGGAAAAAACACCGCTTGTCATTGTCAGCGATAATATACGCTCCATGCACAACATCGGCAGTCTTTTTCGCACTGCTGACTGCTTTCGAGTAGCGCACATTCACCTCTGCGGACTTAGCCCCATTCCAGGGCACCCGGAGATCGAAAAAACTGCGCTCGGCGCGACGGAAAGTGTACCGTGGACGCAACATGAAAACACACTGAGTTGCCTTAAGCAGTTAAAGTCAGAAGGATACCGTATCGCAGCGCTTGAGCAAGCTGAAAATAGTATTGACCTGAGCGATTATGCGCCACAAACGCCTACTGCCCTGGTCCTAGGCCATGAGGTTATAGGTGTTGCACAGGATGTTGTAGATGCCTGCGACGATGTAGTTGAAATCATCCAGTTTGGCACCAAACACAGCCTTAACGTTAGTGTCAGCGCCGGATTAGCGATCTTCGACTTACATCGAAAGTTAACTAGCTGAGTTTAGAGGGAACCGCTGTATCTGGACAAACTTCCAGCAGCGCAGTTATCGACTTGTTTAAACGGGGATGCATCCATTCGGGATGAACCTCTTGAAGTGGCAACAGCGTAAACCTGCGTAAATGCATGCGCGGATGTGGCAGTTCCAAGAGTGCTGTTTGCTGTAGCATCGCATCGATGGAAAGAATATCAATATCGATCAATCGGTCTGCATAGCCTTCGGCCAAACGTTCACGGCCCAATTCCTGCTCCACCGCTAACAACCCCTGCATCAAAACCTCCGGTTCAATCGCCGTATGCAGCAGCAGCACTTGGTTGAAGTACGAAGCGGTACTTTCGTACCCCCACGCGGGACTCTCATAGCGTGCGCTGGTGCGATGAATTTTACCAAATCGGCCAATAGATTCGATGGCTTTAGCAAGGTTTTCATGCTTATCACCTAAATTCGTTCCTAATAAGATTAATACCTCCTTCATGAAATCATTTTTCAGCACAGTCCTCGCCGTTCTAACGGCCTTTATTGCTTCTCTATTATTCTTGTTCGGCTTGCTTGTTGTGGCCAGCGTTACCAGCGAAAGTCCAGTGCCAAAGGTAGCAGACAACACGCTATTGCGCATTAAACTTTCTGGAAGCCTCGAAGAACGAGCGATTGAAGATCCACTAAACGGATTGAACGCCGCTTTGCTGGGAATGGATGCACCAGAAGCATTGGGACTCAATGAACTTCGTGAAGGCTTAGCCTATGCTGCTGAAGACGATCGCATCGAGGGCATCCTGCTCGACCAAGGCGCGTTTGCCGCCGGATATGGACTCTTGGAAGAATTGACCGATCACTTAAAGGCGTTCAAAGCCGCGCACGGAAAACCCATTTACGCTTACGGCGAATACTACACACAAAAAGGAGCCGCACTCAGTGCACTAGCAGACTCTACCATCCTCCACCCGGGCGGTATTTTCGAGTTGCGCGGGATAGGAACAACCAGCACCTATTACAAAACGTTCTTCGACAAATTTGGTATTGAGCCACTGGTCGTTCGCGGTACTGGAAATAAATTCAAAAGCGCCGTTGAACCGTTCATTGCTAGCGAAATGAGTGATGAAAATCGTCTTCAATTGACCCACCTAATCTCTCAATTTTGGGACTTCATCGGCCTTAATTTCGAACAGAGAGGGGTGAATCGCGCAGTGCTAGACGACGCTGCGGAGCGCTTTATTGGGATGGATGCCGATGCCACGCTGGAAGCTGGATTAGTAGATGCGCTAGGCTATCGCGAAGATGTCATGGAACACTTTAAGGAAAAATACGAAGTGCTGAATTGGTCCGATTACGCCGCGCAACTTCCCATTTCCCGTGCAAAAGATCGCATCGCTATTGTTTATGCAAACGGATCCATAGGAAACGGTGCCGGTGACGAAACCACCATCGGTACAGAAAATATTGTCAAAGCACTTCGCAAGGCAGAGAAAAATGATAAAGTGAAGGCCATCGTGCTGCGCGTGAACAGCCCAGGCGGCAGCGCTTTAACCTCAGATATTATTCACCATACGATCGAAAGCATTGAAAAACCGGTGATTGTGAGCCAAGGAAATTACGCTGCTTCTGGCGGTTATTACATCAGCTGTAATGCCGATGCCATCTTCACCAACAGCACCACCATTACTGGAAGTATAGGTATCTTCATGAGCCTGTTCACTGCAGAAGAATTAATGACCCAAACGCTAGGTTTAGCGGTGGAAGAAGTACAAACGCACCCCATGGCGAACTTCCCAAATCTTGCAAAACACCCCGATTCCGCTCAATACGCCATCCTCCAGCGCATGATCGACCGAGGTTATGGAGATTTTACCGGTAAAGTAGCCCGTGGCCGCGGTATGGAACTGGATTACCTCCTTCCATTGTGTGGCGGTCGCGTCTGGACGGGTAAAGATGCAGTTGACAATGCCCTGGCAGATTACGAAGGCGGAATGAACGAAGCACTGGCATACGCTGCAAAACAAGCCGGAATAGAATCGTATCAAACCTACGAGCTGCCTACAGTCGAGCTGGGTATTGAAAAATACCTCAAGTCGTTCGGCATGGCTCAAACAAAGGCTACAACACCTCATTTCTTGCAAAACGAAGCCCTCGAAGAACTGTGGTTTTTGGCTAAAAATCCCGGCATGCAAGCTCGACTCAACCCCATCTTCATGAACTTATGATCGCCGAAAAAAAAGCCACCGCTGAACGATTGTACTACGTCCTCGGTGCCCTCTTCATCGCGGCGCTCATCACGTGCAATCTGATCGCAAATAAATTCATCAGCATTGACCTTGGATTCAAGGTATTTACCATCAGTGCTGGGGTTTTGCCCTATCCATTGACCTTTTTGATTACCGATATTTTAAGCGAATTGTACGGACAAAAAAGAACTACACAAGTGGTATTGTCGGGACTCATCGCCAGCATTTTTGTGTTATTTGTCTTGTGGCTGGGTGCCCAATTTCCCGCCATCGAAGGCTCGCCCGTATCCGATGAAACCTACAACAACGTCTTTCAAAATGCTTGGCGCGTCATTGCCGCTTCCATGTTTGCCTACCTTGCAGCCCAGTTGATCGACGTTCGGCTGTTCCATTTTTGGAAAAAAATCACCGGAGGTAAGATGCTTTGGGTGCGCAATAATTTTTCCACCCTCGCGAGCCAATTGGTCGATACCACTTTAGTCGTTTTCGTATTGTTTGTAGGTACCCTCCCCTTCGGTACAATGATAGATTACATCTGGGACGGATGGCTCTTTAAAGCCACTGCAGCCGCATTTGATACGGTATTGATTTATACCTTTATGTGGTGGGCACGCCGATTCTTTAAGTTAGAGCTGGGCGAAGAGATTGCGCTGTAATTAGCGAATCTCCAAATCAACGCGGTGCCCATGATGCGCTCGAACATTGAATACGCCATTTTCAAGCATTAAATACTGACCACGTATACCCAATAATTTCCCGGAGAAGGAGTCGCCCTTTTCTTTAAAACTCAAACTCTTGACTTTGAGCAGCTGTTCGGCTATAGGATACTTCATGGACCAAATTTCCGGGGCTTCTGCGGCATAGTGTTGTAACTCTTGGGGAAGCACCTCTAATGCATGGTGCCATACATCTTCTAGGGATTCATCGCAAGGATCATTGCGCAGCATGGCTTGCCAGGAAGTCTTATCTGTAAAATACTCTTTCAGGGCAACCTCTGCCTCACCGGCCAAATACCTGTTGGGAACTTCCAGTAAAACTGCAGCTTCTGCAGCACCCTGGTCCATCCAGCGGTACGGACGTTGCGTGCCTCTCGTGACACCCACCTTGATGCGATCTGTTTTAGCGAGGTAAACAAAATGCGGCTGCAATTGTAAGCGTTGTTCAAACTCCAGATCGCGTTCAGCAATGCCCAAATGGGCCTTACTCAATTCCGGTTTCATAATGGTGGGCGATGCCTCCGGCTTTGTAAAGAAACACTCGCGGCAGAAGTTTTGACGGTATACCTCGGGGACTAATTGGCCACAAAAACAAATGTGCTCGCCTAAGAATGTGGCCGAAAATTCACGACCAATCAATGCATTCATCAGCAGTAAATCACCGCCTACTTTTAGGGTGTAACGAACGGTAGACCCGTATTGAGTTGACATTTTATGAAGCGCGCCGTGGTACTGCATTTTTAGTTTAATTTTAATTCTTGTGAAGGTACACAGCGCAACTGAAACACAAGCCTTGCTATGATTTATACTTGGGTCAATAAAGTCATTCGTCAAAACATGCGCAAGCGTGTGGAGGAAATCTTTGCCTTTAGCGAAGCGCCTGTTGAAACGCAAGCTGAATTATTACGCGGCCTGGTCAGTAAAGCGCAAAATACGACCTACGGACAGTTGCACCATTTTGAACACATTAGCGACCGCGAGGTCTTTTCAAAATTGGTCCCACTCTCCAACTATGAATTGCTCAAGCCGTACATCGAACAGATGCGTGAAGGAAAAACCGACGTATTGTGGCCCGGCAAAATTGAGTGGTTTGCGAAAAGCTCAGGAACCACTTCCGGTGTATCAAAGTACCTACCCGTATCGAAGGAAAGTATTGAGGAATGCCACTTTTCGGGAGGCCGATTCGAACTCGCCCTCTATTGTAACGCCGTACCAGAAACGAAAATTTTCGAAGGCTTGGGCCTCCGTTTAGGTGGATCCACACAAATTCAACAAGAGGGCAACGGACAAAGCGGCGACCTCAGTGCCATTTTAATTCAAAACATACCGCTCTGGGCGGAATTACGCAGTGCGCCCAGTCATGAAACGGCACTTTTAAGCGATTGGGAAGAGAAATTGGAAGCCATTGTAGAAGAGGCCATCACCCAAAACATCACCTCACTTTGGGGTGTCAGCAGCTGGTTTTTAGTACTCTTTAAAAAAGTACTGGAACGAACGGGGAAGGCGCATTTATTAGAGGTGTGGCCGAATCTCGAGCTCTTCGCTCACGGCGGCGTCAATTTCGCCCCTTATGAACAGCAATTCCGGGAAATGATGCCGGGAAACCAGGTCACCTTTATGGAAAACTACAATGCATCTGAAGGATTCTTCGCGGTGCAGGACCATCCAGCAATTGACGGGATGTTACTTTTACTGGACAATGGCATTTATTATGAATTCATTCCGCTCGATTCTTTTAATGGAACGGAGAGTAAAACCGTGCTATTGGAGGATGTGGAATTGGACACCGATTATGCCATAGTCATCACCACCAACGGTGGGCTTTGGCGTTACATCCTGGGAGATACCGTGAAATTCATCTCTAAAAAGCCTTTTCGTATCAAGGTCAGTGGACGCACCGCTCACTTCATTAATGCATTTGGCGAAGAGGTCATTGTTACAGATGCTGAATATGCACTGCAGGCGACCTGTGATACCCTGAACTGTCGAGTGATTGATTTCCATGCTGCGCCGTGTTACATGAACGACAAGACCACGGGTGCGCACCAATGGATCATTGAGTTTGAGCAACCGCCAGCGGATTTGGAGGCGTTCAAAATGGAATTGGACCGAAATCTACAGGGTCAGAATTCAGATTATGAAGCGAAACGGAAATACGATCTTGTCCTCGAACCACCTCGCATTATCGCTGCAGAACCGGGACTTTTTCACCAATGGCTCAAGGAAAAAGGAAAGTTGGGCGGACAGAACAAAGTTCCCCGCCTCAGCAACAATCGCGAACTTATAACACAGTTTCTAACGCTGAATGCTTCGCTTCAAACTCCGTCATAACGGTTGTCCAAAGCTCAATTCTGGCCTGCAACGCCGCTTTCGAAGACAACGCTGCTTGATTCCATTTTTCTTCACTGTCACCGCAAAGTAGCTCGACCATTTGCTCGGCGAGATGGCCGTGTAAATCTCCATCGATCTCAATGTGACGCTCCAAATAGTAGGCGAATAAGCCCAATTCATTCGGGAACGTAGTCTTCAGATAGCGAACGATTTCGATAAACATATCCGGAATAAGATCTTCTCGTCCAAAGGTGAATACTGCCGCAATCTCAGAAGCATCGCCGCGAGCAACAACATCCAATGTCTGGCGCACAAAAGCCTTGGCACTTTCTGGTGCAGCACTGGCCTCTAATGCCTCTAGAGGCTGTACACCGCGATCTAAATCCTTGATGAAATTTGAAATAGGTGCTGTATCCGCACCCGCCTCTTTCATGGCACGCAGGTACAATTCGAAGTGGCTGGTCGCGTTGCCTTCCTGATCCACATCACTTTCTTCGCCGTGAACAATCTCATTAATCAAACGACGCACGGCCGGGTCGCCTTTGGGGGTCCAGTAGGTATTCACACAGGTGAGTTCACGCTGAAGCGACTTTAGGAGCACCATAAAATCCCACACCGCCCAAACGTGAGCTTCCATGAAGTACTGCGCGCGAGGCACTGTATTTACCCATTGGAAGGCCGGGTGTGCGACTAATTCTTGTCTGGATGCTTCAATCTGCTCTTTAACCAATTCAATTTTCATATTTCAGTGGAATGCTTGAGGTACTTTTATTACTTTGCGGGTACAAAACTAATGAGCATGCACATAGCAATCGCAGGAAATATTGGTTCAGGTAAAACAACTTTAACAGAGTTGTTAGCGAAACACTATAATTACCAGCCACATTACGAAGATGTAGACGACAATCCCTACCTAGACGACTTCTATGAAGAAATGCAACGTTGGAGCTTCAACTTGCAAATCTATTTCTTACGCTCACGCTTTGCACAAGTAACGGCTGTGCGCGAAGAAGGTTTAGACGTTATTCAAGATCGTACCATTTACGAAGATGCCCACATCTTTGCGCCCAACTTACACGCGATGGGACTGATGACTGCACGCGACTATGAGAGCTACAAAGGCCTCTTCGAGCTGATGGAAAAACACCTTCAACCGCCAGACCTGCTCATTTACCTGCGCGCCTCTGTCCCGACATTGGTCGACCACATCCAGAAACGTGGAAGAGATTACGAAAACAGCATCCGTATCGATTATTTGAGACGATTAAATGAGCGTTACGAAGCATGGATCAACACCTACGACAAAGGAAAAATACTTATTGTCAATGTCGATAAGAATAAGTTTCCTGAAAACCCTGAAGACCTCGGAGAAATCATCCAGCAGATCGACTCAGAGCTCAACGGCCTCTTCTAAAACTTTTACGATTTTTTCTGCGGCACCGCGCTGCTCAAGTATCCAAGCTTGAGCAAGTTTACCTTTCGCGGCAAACGATTCGGAACCTACCTGATCTAAATACTGCATCCAATCTCCGTGTGAGCGAATGGGGCACAAGAACTCTTGTTCGACCAATTCTTTATTCTCCGCAATCTTCTGCCAGTTCGGACCACAGGCCGCTATCTTTCCCTGGGCGGTCGCTTCTAAGACATTGTGTGAAGCCTTGTCCCATCCGCCGCCTATCACGACACCATCGGCCAAGCCATATAAACTCACCAGCACACCGAACTCAGGCACCATCAGCACATCCGTTGCCTTCGGCTCGTTTCGAGTGCTGTCCAACACTTGGGAAGCTTCGTATTGCATCAGCGCTCCTTGAAGCTTCGATGATTCTTTTAGATCATGCGGCACCACCCAAAGCGAATAATCTCTTAGATCTAAACCGTTCAACGCCGCGCAATCTGACAAATGGGCACTACCCACAAGGAGTACTGGCTTTTGCTGCGCCCGTTTCCAAGCCACAAATTTTTCATTCGCCTCCACCCCGACCAAGGCCGCGGCATAATCGTACTTCGGATTGCCCAAAACTACCGAATGAACGCCTGCTGCGCTCATCGTGGCGGCATCCCTATCGTCCACCACGCCCCAGGTATTTACGGCAGCGCTAAATGTGCTGCGAATGAAAGGAAGCAGGGGACTTAAATACCACGGCCTGTTGGGAGCACTCATTCCTATAACGACCGTTGGAACATCGGAATTCTTTAAACCCGCGATATGGTTAGGCCATAGATCATAGCGGACAAATACTGCCAACGCAGGATTGCAATACTTCAACCATTTTGACACTTCTGAAGGCGCATCAAGGGGTAAATAGTGCACGGTAGCCCGGGAATAGTTTTTACGCGGTTCGTATCCTGAAGGGCTAAAAAAAGTTACTACACCGGACCAATTGGGGCGGTTGTCAAGAAACCCCTCTAAAATGGGTTTGCCCATTTCGAACTCACCCAAAGAAGCGCAATGCATCCAAACGACTTTACCTTGGAGCGGTTCCTTTTGTTTCCACGCTTTATCGGCAGTAACTGTTCCTAACCAACTCTTTGCGGGAGCCAGGATTCGCGCGGTGCGAAAAACGAGTTCAGTTAAAACAGGATAGAGTACCATTAATCGGTCAAAAAGAAGCTTTCTTGCTTTGCATATACCGGCAGCAACCAGGTGAAGTTAATTCCTACACTCAAGTCTAATTTTAACCCCGAATCTTCCAATCCAGTATCCACATTAAAGCCTCGAACGCTCTTTGTGACTGCGGTATTGACCGTCAATCCTACCATGAAGTTGATGCGCTCGTCGTTGTCTAAATGCAAATAGCGCAGCGAAGATTTTGAGGCGACGCCGCGATGCAAACGATCGTAACCGTAAATCATGGGCGCTGCCAATTGGGGGTAATTCCCACGTTCGTTGCGCACGCTGATTTTTGTTTGCTGCAATCCAAAGCCTTGGAGCACCATCCAACCTGAATTGGGGTTGTAATGTGGCTTAAAGATTCGACCGCTATTCACCGTAATTTGTGCGCCGCTAAGGCCTGCGTTCATTATGGCAAATTCTCCATTAACGCCAATATAATTGCCATTTTCGTCGGTCAAACCACCAAAAATTGCGTCTGTATTTTTAACTGAGGTTCCGTAAAAGGCATCGAAATCTAACCCGTAAAAGCGGTTCTTTTTGTTCTTGCGCTGGTAGGACACGGTTGCTGCTGCAAAGGGTTCGTAGCGATCAGCAAGATCTCCCGCTGGCAAATAGAAGGCTGGGGACAGCCCCCACAATTGGACGGTGCGCACACTGTCCCTCGTTGTCAATTGGCCCAAAGCGGGCGAAGAAAAGAGGCAGATGCTAGCAAAAAGCAGCGAAAATTGAACAACTTTTTTCATACGTGGTAATCTAACTGCAAGGTAAGGGCAATTGGTCGTTCGTAATAATGTAATTTTAGGGCGCTCTTTCCGTTAGAAGAGTTAAAATAAGGAAACCAGCCAATCAATTATGAAAATCACGGTAGTAGGAACAGGATATGTAGGATTAGTCACAGGCGCATGTTTAGCGGATGTGGGCATTCAAGTAACCTGTGTAGATATTGACCAGAAGAAGATCGACGGACTTGAAAACGGGATCATGCCCATTTACGAGCCAGGATTAAAAGACATTGTTTTACGCAACCACGCGAAAGGTCGTTTGCATTTTAGCACCAACCTCAGTGAAGCCATCAAAGGTTCGGGCGCAGCATTTATCGCTGTGGGAACGCCCCCAGGGGAGGACGGCTCTGCTGATCTTAAGTACGTTTTAGGCGTAGCTCAGGAGATTGGCCAGACCATGGACGACTATCTGGTGGTTATTACAAAATCTACCGTTCCTGTGGGCACGGCAGAAAAAGTACGCGGTGCTGTTGCATCGGCACTTGATAAGCGCAGTGCATCCTTTAGCTTCGATGTCGCGTCGAACCCAGAGTTTTTAAAAGAAGGTGCTGCGATTGAAGATTTCATGAAACCCGACCGCATTGTAGTGGGTATTGACAGCGAGCGTGCACGTGAGATGATGGCGCGTGTATATCGCCCATTTACACTCAACGGTCATCCGGTGATCTTCATGGACATTCCCTCTGCGGAAATGACGAAGTATGCGGCAAATGCCATGCTAGCGACAAAAATTTCATTCATGAATGACATCGCAAATTTGTGCGAGCGCATGGGCGCGGATGTGAATCAGGTTCGTAAGGGAATCGGTTCCGACCCGAGAATAGGAAATAAATTCATTTACCCGGGTATCGGATATGGCGGTTCGTGCTTTCCTAAGGATGTCAAGGCACTGGCCCGCACCGGAAGAGAAAACGGACATACCATGCGCATTCTAGAAGCCGTAGAAGCGGTGAACGATGCACAGAAAAGTGTGCTTTTCAATAAAATAAACGCTTACTTCGGAGGCGAGCTTCACGGCAAAACCGTTGCCTTCTGGGGACTCTCCTTTAAACCAAATACAGACGATATGCGTGAAGCGCCGTCTGTTGTGATTGCGAACCTCTTGCTGGATGCTGGGGCCCACGTTCGTGCGTACGACCCCGTGGCTATGGAAGAAGCAAAACACCAATTGGGCGACCGCATTACCTATTGCGCTGATGAAATGGAAGCCGTTCGCGGTGCCGATGCCTTAGCGCTGATTACAGAATGGGCTGAATTTAGAGTACCGGATTGGAGCGCGGTAGCGAATGAAATGAATGGCAAAGTACTCTTTGACGGACGCAACCTTTACCGTCGTGAGATTGTCGGTGAGGTAGGATTCGATTATTTTGGAATAGGACAAGGCGAACAACCCGCGTAATTATGGCAAGAGTACTGATCACTGGAGCAGCAGGATTTTTAGGCTCACATTTGTGTGACCGATTCATCGCCGAAGGCTACGATGTCCTCGCCATGGATAACCTCATCACGGGGAATATGGAAAATTTGGAACACCTCATGGGCCTTCCTAATTTCACCTTTTACCACCACGATGTAAGCAACTATGTGCATGTCCCAGGAGAATTGGACTACATCCTTCATTTCGCATCGCCGGCCTCCCCTATTGACTATTTAAAAATCCCCATTCAAACCCTAAAGGTCAGCTCGTTGGGCACACACAACCTTTTAGGATTGGCTCTACACAAAGGTGCGCGCATCCTTGTCGCATCCACCTCAGAAGTGTACGGTGATCCCCTTGTTCACCCACAAACAGAAGAGTACTGGGGTAATGTAAATCCTGTAGGGCCTCGTGGCGTTTACGACGAAGCAAAACGATTCATGGAAGCCATGACCATGGCCTACCACACCTACCACGGTTTAGAAACACGTATTGTTCGAATTTTCAATACCTATGGGCCGCGTATGCGACTAAACGACGGCCGCGTATTGCCCGCATTTATAGGTCAAGCACTGCGCGGTGAAGACCTCACCATTTTTGGGGACGGTACACAAACCCGCTCGTTCTGCTATGTGGATGATCTTATTGAAGGCATCTACCGCTTATTGATGAGCGACCATACAGAGCCCGTGAACATAGGAAACCCACACGAAATCACGATTGGCCAATTCGCGGAAGAAGTCATCAGCCTCACTGGAACGACACAAAAAGTGGTCTACAAAGAGCTGCCTGTGAACGACCCCATGCAGCGCCAACCGGACATCACTAAGGCAAAAGAATTGCTGGATTGGGAACCGAAAGTGATGCGTTCAGAAGGCCTCGATCGCACCTATGCTTGGTTCAAAGACTTGCCGGAAGATCGCCTGTATCGCAAGGAACACCGCGATTTCGCAGACTACAAGAAAACCAAATAAACCAATAATGAACCAAATTTTAGTCACAGGAGGCTTAGGCTATATAGGATCGCACACCATCATCGAATTGCTTGCTGCAGGATATGAACCCATTGTCATCGACAACCTCAGCGAGAGTCCTATTGAGGTAAAAGATCGCATTGAAAAAATCGCGGGTCGGAAAATCACCTTCCGCCAGGTTGAGCTTTGTAATCGCGCTGCAGTTGACGCTGTGTTTGAAGAATTCCCAACGATTTCAGGGGTCATTCACTTTGCGGCCTTTCTGCTCGTTAACGAAAGTGTGGACAAGCCTCTTAAGTACTACCACAACAACTTGCTGAGCACCATTAACCTCCTTCAAAGCATGGAGGCCTATGGCATTCGCAACATTGTATTCTCGAGTTCATGTACGGTGTACGGCACACCGGAAAACCCACATGTGGATGAAAATGCGCCTGTACAACCTGCGGAAAGCCCCTACGGCAATACGAAGAAGATGGGCGAGGAAATTTTACGGGACCAAGCCGCTACCGGAGTGGTCGACGTGTTGAGTTTGCGTTATTTCAATCCTATCGGCGCCCACCCATCGAGCATTATTGGAGAATTCCAAGACGGAGAACCGCACCATTTAGTTCCCTACATTACTGAGACTGCTATTGGTAAGCGCCAGGAATTAAAGGTATTTGGTTCAGATTATGATACGCGCGACGGCTCATGTATTCGCGATTACATTCACGTGATTGACATCGCCAAAGCACACATTTTAGCGGTTCAACATTTGATCGACGGCAAAACCAAGGGATACGATGTTATTAACCTTGGGTCTGGAAACGGATCAACGGTTTTAGAGATGATTCATGCTTTTGAACGGGCCACGGGAATAACCATTCCGTACAGCTTGGCACCACGTCGTGCCGGGGATGTACCTGCGGTGTACGCGAATATCGGTAAGGCACAAAGCGTGTTGAATTGGACCCCAGAAAAAAGCTTAGAAGACATGCTCCGTGATGCTTGGAATTTTGAGCAAAGCTTATAGCATGTCGAGGTTTGTCGTAGGAATCATACTATTCTTATTGACTAGTTCACTTTTCGGACAAGGCTATATCTACGCTCCCATTGACTCGCTGAGAACCATGCCAAATTCTAGGCTTGATAGTCTATACCCTTCTGCCTTTTCTATAGATACCGTAAGTAACCTCACTACCATTTCGAGGCCGGAATTTGATAGCATATTTAGCAATGCCATCCGCCCCGTCATTTACGAACTTAAGAGAGTAAGCGAGGAAATTAATGCCCCTGCTTCGTCCTTCTCTTACCTTTTCTATTTTAATGCCAATGGTGTCCTAGATCATGCTCGAATAAGCATCATCTTGGCTCAAGAGGGTCATTCATTGACTATTGAATATCCAGATTCAATTCTAGGTCATTTGCTCTCCAATTTTAGCCTAGGATTCTCAGCCAATCGAGCTTATTCCCAGTGCGGCTCTACTTATTTGGGAGCAAGACCTCACATACCTGTTTTGGATGGCCCAAAAAGATATTTGCTAGCCTATCAACCCGGTAAAGCACAGACAATCTACGGGATTGCTATAGGAATAGTTGGACAAGATGTTATTTGTAATGCTCCGTACAACCAGACCACCAACGGGATTAATCTTCAAATTGGAGGTGGACTTTTCCACTGGTATAAGGTGCCTTTAGGGTATCTACCTGATCCCATGCTAAACATAGGCCCGAAGTCTATTACCAATGGACTGCAATGCTCACTTTTTGGAACGCAAACAGATATAGTCAATGGACTAGCGGTCTCTGGATTTGTCAGCGTAGGTGAACGATTGAATGGAATTGCTTTAAATGTGGGCAGTAGTCATTACCAGGAAGTGAATGGATTGAGTATCTCGTTTAGAAACAGTACCGCTCAAACCAAAGGAGTACAACTCGGCATTATTAATGGTTCAATGCAAATGAAAGGTGTTCAAGTGGGACTAAGAAATAATGTCCAGACTACGGATCAATCCGTCCTGCAGCTAGGCCTTTGGAATACAATAAACGGAAAGTCCTTTCCCATTGTAAACTTCCGTCGATAACTTTCTCTTTTCCACATTCTTTGGAGAAGCTCGTAGCTTATCTTAAATTTGTACTTAATAAAGTACGTAATTATGATCGCTGCCAATTTTTCTGAATTCCGAAAAGACCTCAAGAAATACCTCGATGAAGTCGAAGATAATAATGAAATCATCATATTAAAACGTAAAACAGGCAATGGTGCGGTAGTCTTATCGATAGAAGAATACAATCAAATGCTTGAGACGATGCATTTACTGAAATCAAAAGCAAATGCCGACCATTTATATGCCAGTTTAAAAGAGTTGGACGGGAAGCTCATCGAATGGCAGGTCAATGAGCAATAAAATCCTCTTTACGCCAAGTGCTTGGGCAGATTACCAATATTGGGCATTGAATGACACTAAGGTCCTCAAAAGGCTGAATCAAGTGCTTGAAAGCACACGTCGAACAACCTTTGAAGGAATAGGCAAACCAGAAGCGCTAAAGCACGACCTAGCAGGGCTTTGGAGTCGAAGAATTACAAGAGAACATAGGCTTGTTTACCGCTATCACAAAGATGCCATCCAAGTAATTTCCTGCAGATACCACTATTCTTAATAACCCTCACTTTTCCACATTCTTTGGAGTTTAGACAAACTCATTTCATCTTAACTGTAAGATTAAAGTAATAACTTTGTAATTACAGAAAACAATGGAAATGAAAGTACCAATCATTAGAATAGGTAATAGCAAAGGCTTGCGCTTATCCAAAGAAATACTTGAACGATATAATTTTCAGGGAGCAGTTGACCTAATCCTTGAAGACAATCAAGTAGTTATAAAGCCTATCAACGAGCCCCGCAAAGATTGGGATGAGACCTTCAAACGATTGGGCTCCGACGCTGAACATTTGCTCATCCCAGATGTCTTTGACGATGAACATTTTGAGGATTGGGAGTGATGCAGTATTCTATCATTATTGCAAAGCTGGACCCAACAATCGGTTCAGAAATAAAGAAAACAAGACCTTGCGTCGTTATCAGTCCTCCTGAACTCAATAACCACCTAAACACTGTGGTTGTTGCCCCGTTAACCACAAGCCCAAAAGCTTATCCAACGAGAGTTCCAGTAGTTTTTCAGAATAAAAAAGGTTTTATAGCGGTAGACCAGATTCGCACTTTGGATAAAAAAAGAATACTGGAAATCCTTCCCCCTATTTCAACCCAAACCATCAAGAAACTGAAGTCTGTTATTCAAGAGACTTTTGTGGCATAAATGCTTAGTTTCGTAAACCATAAGAACCACACGAATGAAGAACATCATCATCACCGGCGGCGCCGGATTTATTGGATCGCACGTCGTGCGCTTGTTCGTAAATAAGTACCCGAACTACAGGATAGTAAATGTGGATGCATTGACCTACGCGGGGAATTTAGAGAACCTTAGTGATGTGGATGAACTGCCCAACTACTGCTTTGAAAAAGTAGATATCGTGGATGCCGCAGCCGTTGATGCTTTGTTTGATAAATACCAGCCGGAAGGCGTTATTCATTTAGCCGCGGAAAGTCATGTGGACCGTTCGATTGAAGACCCACTGGCCTTCGTTCGAACGAACATCTTAGGTACCGTGAATCTGCTCAACAGCTTCAAACGTATTCATACAGATTTCGAAGGCAAGCGCTTTTACCACATCTCTACCGATGAAGTGTACGGTACATTGGGAAAAGAAGGCTTATTTGAAGAGACCACGGCCTACGACCCAAACAGCCCATACAGTGCGTCGAAAGCATCTTCCGACCACTTCGTCCGTGCCTATGGCGAGACGTACGGTATCCCTTATGTGGTGACCAACTGTTCGAACAACTACGGCCAGAACCAATTCCCTGAAAAACTCATCCCTCTCTTCATCAACAATATCGTAGAAGAAAAACCATTACCTGTGTATGGCGATGGCCAGTACACCCGCGATTGGTTGTATGTGGTGGATCACGCACGTGCCATTGACCTGGTGTACCATGAAGGTAAAAATGGTGAGACCTACAATATTGGCGGGTTCAACGAATGGACGAATCTTGATTTGATCAAGGTGCTCTGCGCGCAGATGGACGAGAAATTGGGCCGTGACAAAGGCAGCAGCGAGAAACTTATTACCTACGTGAAAGACCGCCCAGGTCACGACCGCAGGTATGCTATAGATGCGACTAAGATCAACAAAGAATTGGGCTGGGCGCCAAGCGTCACCTTTGAAGAAGGACTGGCCATCACCATCGACTGGTACCTCAGTAACTCGAAGTGGTTGAAAAATGTAACCTCCGGAGCGTACAAAGCCTACTATGAAGAAATGTATTCCAAGCGTTAGTCTATGATTGGCGTAGTTCTAAAAAGTACGGGAAGTTGGTACGTGGTGCGCGAGAACACTACTGGACAACTGTACGAATGCAGAATCAAAGGCAAACTGCGCATCGCAGGAATTAAAAGTACCAATCCACTTGCAGTGGGCGATAGTGTTCGCTTCGAAGAGGAAGAGACTGCGCCGGAATTGGGCGTTATCAGTGGCATAGAAACGCGTAAAAATTACATCATTCGAAAGAGTGTTAATCTAAGTAAGCGGGTGCACATCATCGCGGCAAATATGGACCAGGCACTCTTGGTGACTACCCTTGCGCAACCTGCCACCTCAACTGGTTTCATGGACCGATTTCTGGCCACAGCGGAGGCCTATAACATTCCTGTAGTCATTGTATTCAACAAATGTGATGTCTACACTGAAGCGCTTCAAGGGGAATTAGAATACCGCAAAGCCGTTTACCAATCCATTGGCTATCGTTGTATAGAAACTTCTGCAACCGAAGGTCTGGGACTGGATGAACTAAAGGGGCTGCTGCAAAATAAAACCACACTACTTAGCGGGCACAGCGGCGTTGGTAAGAGCACTTTAATCAATGCCATAGAACCCCTACTTCAACTGCGAACGGCCGCAGTAAGTACGAGCCACAATAAAGGTCAACACACCACTACCTATGCAGAAATGCACGCGCTCGGATTTGGCGGCGATATTATTGATACGCCAGGAATTAAGGGCTTCGGACTAGTGAATATGGAAAAGGAAGAAATCAGTCATTTCTTTCCTGAAATTTTCGCGCTCAGCAAAACCTGTCGTTTTCACAATTGTTTACATGTCAATGAACCGCAGTGTGCTGTTAAAAATGCATTAAATGAAAATCGTATTGCGCCTACGCGCTACGAAAGCCATATTAACCACCAACGATCACGATGAAACTACCCATTATCGCAGCACTGAGCATTAGTGTGTCTACGCTTTCAGGCGGGGCTAAACCAGCTAGCAACGAGGCCATTGTAGAAATTGCCCCTGAAAACCGCGAAATACCGCATTGGAATGGTCTGGCTGCAAGTTCAGACGCCCCTTTACCTCCACTGCCAATTATTTGGTCTAGCCAAAGACTGCCTGAGGGCATAATTAATAGTGGAAAACCGAATCAAGCTGTACTTATCGACGCTTCATTCTTACTCCTTCCTCCAACCGCTACCTATGAGTTTTTCGTGTTATAAAGACCCTGCTGACGGATTTCGTCCACAGGAAATTTTTGAATTTGCGCGTTACGAGTTTGACCCGACAGCTGGAATTTGTTCGCTATTGTTTCGAAAGTGCATAGAGGTCGTTTCGACTTCTTCGAAATGGACAGCCGTCTTATCATATGGAGCAACTCATGAAGCAAAACATTACTGCTATTGCCCTATCATAGAGGGAGAAACCGCGGTTACGGACGCTATCTGAACAACATTTACACTCTCTGAATTTGAACAGCAAGATCGCATTGCACTATTGCTTACCACAAGTTTAGAGAGGCCACTGCACTACAGGAATGGGTAATCCAAAGAGTATTGAGGTAGACGAAATGTACAAACGCTTTACCCAAAGTGATCCTATTCCCGAACCCTACCTTTTTAATCGCAAGTAAACGATGCGCGCAATTATTGCAACGTTACTGGAGCGAGTGTCACCCGCGAGGCAAGGTGCAGAATTCAATAGGTGCTTACCATCTTCCTTGGTGTAGAACCGGAGGATACAGAGGAGGATGCGAATTGGCTCAGTAGTAAGATTGCTAAAATGTGCTCATTTCCGGATTCAAAAGGAGTGATGAACGACAGCATCATGGATGTTGAAGGAGAATTCCTTGTCATCAGCCAATTCACACTGCACGCAAGCACTAAAAAGGAAACCGCCCAAGCTACTTCAAAGCATCGCGACCCGCACGCAGAACCCATGTAATACACTTCATGGAGCAGCTCTGGATGCAGACAGCGGTTTGGTGGTTAAACTGTATGACCTTGGAGCAGATATGAAAGTTGAATTGGTCAATGATGGTCCTATCACCATTTGGATGGACTCAAAAACAGAGAATGAGATGGCACTAGAACCTATAAAAGTCCCCAGTGAATTGCCTTTAGGGTAAACTTCAAGAAGAGGTACATGATTGATTTCTAAACACGAAGTGTCCGCTACTTTAATGAGCTTACTAATATGGCCCAGCTCACGGAAGAAGTCGGTGAAGTGTCCTGCATCATTGCCTGCCGCTATGGGAGCAAAGTGAAAAAGAAAGTGATAAGGAAGGGACCTCGGCGAAGAGCCCGCGATGTATACCGCTTGTAGTGTTGTGTCTAGCCAATCAAACCGGAACGGACTTGCAAGCGGCCTTCTTATTAAAAAATGAATGTCAAGGCGAACGCGACCACGACAGACATCACAACAACGAGAAGTTGAAATAGATAGACCTAGGACGACTATAAAAATACCAGACACCAAATCAAAACTATAAACCAATGACCTCTACCAAAAACTGACCATTTGAAGGGAATTTTAGCGATCACTTCCTGTAAGCTTATTTATACAAACCTAGAAGGTACGGCCTATATTGTTGAAAGCATGGGCTCCCAAATCCCTATTGAAGTGTGGGCCTATTTAGAGATCCAGTCTACCACGGACGAAGTGGTTCTGCGGACATATTAGCTACCACGACAACGGATGAAAACGGGTATTTTTATTTTGATGAAAAAGTTCCGGATTGTTTGACCGTTGGGAACGCGTAGATGTGTATTCAGACAGCACTGGTCAAATACTACTGGGTAGCTTTGAATTCGTCTCTACAGTTTTGACAATATTTTTTCATCCGATATCATTCATGTAGACACCTTTAGTCTCGGAGTATTACTCATTTATGCTGTGCCTAGAATGGACAAATGACCAACGGGGATTATTCAGATTTATCGTATGCTGTCACCTCTTTCCCTTTAGCTAGTGAGAAGCGGTAATTACAGCGTTTCTGACCATTCAGGGCGCGATCAGTTTGCCCCATCGAACTAATGATGACTTTTCAAACGTGCAACACTGGATTCAATACGGCTGGCTATGGAGATTGCTCGTACGACCATTCTAGATGCTCAAAACAACGAGATTAATGGCGGCTTCTTTTTGAAAACACCAGATCATTATACCGCTCAAGGAGATACCGCTTTATTTAGAGTATAGACCTAGAGATTAGCAATTTCTTTCATTAAAAAAGCCGCCCAATGGGCGACTTTTTTATGTCCTGAAAAATTTTAGCGAAATCTAAATTCCAGACCCGTACTGACCCAGCGACCAGGCTGAATGACATTGCCGCGATCGTAATACGATGCATCCAATGCGTTATTGATGTTTACGAAAGCCTGAAAAGGGAATTGGCGTTTAAAAATTCCACCGGCAGGCGCATAGTATAATTTGAAATCTACTAATGCAAACGGATCATACTTTACTTCATCGCCGCCAGCACTCATATAAGTTCCCATACGATCCTGCACTGTTATGCTGTAATTCAAGAAAAAACCAAGACCTAAACGCTGTGTCGCACGCGCATTGATTTTTGCCTGGAGATAATCTAAAGCATAGAGACTAGAGAAATCGACCTCAGGTGTTACTCCACGCATAAAAGCAGCCTGAATAGTAGCATTTCGCAGAAGCGCCTTACGTTTCGATGCATTGTACTGCGTCCCACCCTCAATACCTGTCAAGGCCAGTGAAGTAATGTTCGAAGCATAGGCTATTGGGTCACCTGCATATTTCACCCAGTCAATCAAATCTTTTGAACGTCTGTGAAACAATGCCCCAGAATTATAGACCTGTCCCGATTTTTGCTTGTAGCCCAGTTCATAATTCCATGCCGATTCCGGACGTAAGTTTATGGAACCTTGAGCGCCTCCTCTGTTGTAATACAAATCTGTGTAAGTCGGATAGCGCATGGATCTATTGATGGTTGCGTATAAGGATGCATCCGGAGTCAAACGGTACAATACATCCAGTGAAGGCGCGAAGAAATACGAAGAATCGCCAGTCGGCCCATCATGGTAGTTCAACATGGCTCCTGCGGTCGCTTGAAAACGCTCGCGACTGTATTTGTGCTCTGCGAAAAATGAAAAGTCCGCAGTAGAAGCGCCCTTGTCCATGGTATAGCCTTCCCATCCCGGTACGAGGTAGACATCCCCAAAATCCCCGCCAAGCACATTAGAGTAAATCTCGTCATAGCGTAGGTTATACCCTAAACTACTTTGGTGCTCCACATTCCAACGGTGTGTTGCTACAATATTCTGATTAAAAACTAACGTTTGGTGAAAATTGGGGCCACTGTACCAAGAAGCCGCTGTATCACCGTCAGCAGCGCGGTAATAGCGTCCACTTGAGAGTTTTGTATACCTTACATCATTAGCGTCGAATCCACCCAGGCCGGCCGTCTCGCGGTACAGTTCGAATCGGTCTGTACCTGTGACCAGGTTCATATTAAATCTGAAGTCCGTATTTGGCCCTATACTTTCATCCAATTTCAAACCAAAAATGCGTGTAGAGGTGGCTTCGAATTGGTCCGGAAAGGTGGTCGAATAGTAGTTCTGTGCACCAAAGGCTTTCTGGTTCTCTGCATAGAAGATGGAAACATGTCCTTTTTCTTTGCCCAGCTTAAATTCACGCTCGAGGTTAACAAAAAGCTTACTACTCTCAAAATCTGTATTTGAAATGTATCCAGCCGTCTTTTGCGATTGCTGCCCTAACTGAACACCCCATTTCCCTATTTTTTTCCCAAGGTAAAAGCTTGAATTCAATAAACCGTGTTCACCCGTGGTCAAGGCGTAGCCAGCGTTGAATTTTTTCGGAGCCGATTTCAACACAATGTTCACTACACCCGTCATCGCACCAATTCCATGTGCATTTGTAGCACCACCCTGAATCACTTCAATCCGCTCGATCATTTGCAACGGAACCGGTAAGTTCATGTTGTGGTGTCCTGTTTGCGGATTATTCATACGAACGCCATTAACCAATACGAGCGTTTGATCGAAGGTACCTCCACGAACTCCGAGGTCTCCTTGCACATCTAAAGGACCGCGTTGACGCATATCAACACTACCTAAATAGTCCAATAATTCATTAATGTTATTTACCGGAAGCTCTTGAATTTGCTTCGCAGTCAACACCGTGATCTGACGAGTTGCAGCGGCATAGGTAGTCTTCGCTAGAGCAGAACTCACCTCAACCTCATTCAATGCTATGGATTTATCCTGTTTCTTAACGACACCACGAAAACCTTTGCGTTGTCCAAACTCTTGAGCCGCGCTGCCTAAACCTATGAGCAGACAACCTAGTGTAAGTATGTATTTCATTTCTTGTGTGTTGGACTACGAATATAGAACCTGGGCGCAGCCTCACTACTTCGTTTCAAAAAAAATCCCCACAACTCTGCGAGTTGCGGGGATCTCTAAGTAGTTGATCTAACGTTTAACTCGCTAGAACTGAGATCATATTATTCTTACACTCAATAACGCCACCACTTACCTCTACGGTACACAGTTTGTCGTCAGAAGTGTCAAGGATGACCTGAGAGCTCAAATGATCCAGAGTTCTTGTATCATCAGCCACTCGAATACTCACTGTACCGGCAGCAAGCGATGCGATAATGGGTGCGTGGTCTTTCAGAATTTGGAACAAACCGTCCTTTCCTGGAAGCTTCACTGAACTCACCTGGCCTTTAAACAATACCTCTTCAGGTGTAATGACTTCTAAATACATCATTAAACCAATTAAGCCTCAGCCAACATTTTCTCACCAGCTTCAATCACTTCCTCGATGGTACCTTTCAAGTTGAAAGCAGCCTCTGGATATTGATCCAGCTCACCGTCAAGAATCATGTTAAAGCCTTTGATGGTATCTTTAATATCTACCAATACACCTTGCAAACCAGTAAACTGCTCTGCTACGTGGAACGGTTGAGAAAGGAAACGTGCTACACGACGTGCGCGCGAAACCACCAATTTATCTTCTTCAGAAAGCTCTTCCATACCTAAGATGGCAATGATATCCTGAAGTTCTTTATAACGCTGAAGCGTTTCTTTAACGCGTTGTGCAGTATCGTAATGCTCTTTACCTACAATTTCTGCCGTCAAGATACGCGACGTAGAATCCAATGGATCTACTGCAGGGTAGATACCTTGCTCAGCAATCTTACGTGATAATACCGTTGTTGCATCCAAGTGAGCAAACGTCGTTGCAGGAGCCGGATCCGTAAGGTCATCCGCAGGTACGTATACCGCCTGAACCGAAGTAATAGAACCGTTCTTAGTAGACGTAATACGCTCTTGCATAGCACCCATCTCAGAAGCTAGGGTTGGCTGGTAACCTACCGCAGAAGGCATACGACCTAGAAGTGCCGATACCTCAGAACCTGCTTGCGTGAAACGGAAGATGTTATCAACGAAGAAAAGGATGTCTTTACCTTGACCGTCGCCTTCACCGTCACGGAAGTACTCTGCCAATGTCAAACCAGAGAGCGCTACACGTGCACGTGCCCCTGGAGGCTCGTTCATCTGACCGAACACGAAGGTTGCTTTCGAAGACTTCAACAACTCCTTATCCACTTTACTGAGATCCCAACCGCCATTTTCCATAGCGTGCATGAAGTCTTCCCCGTAGTTGATAATGCCTGATTCAAGCATCTCACGCATCAAATCATTACCCTCACGAGTACGCTCTCCAACACCAGCAAATACAGAAAGACCTCCATGGCCCTTCGCGATGTTGTTAATCAATTCCTGAATCAATACCGTTTTACCTACACCGGCACCACCGAATAAACCAATCTTACCACCTTTAGAATAAGGCTCAATAAGATCAATTACTTTGATACCTGTAAAAAGTACTTCAGTAGATGTACTCAAGTCTTCAAAAGCTGGGGCTGGGCGGTGAATGGGTAAACCTTTTGAACGATCAATACCACCAATACCATCAATATCTTCACCAACCACGTTAAATACGCGACCGTAGATTTGATCACCGATGGGCATGGTGATGGCAGCCCCTTTTGAACGAACCTCTTGACCACGCTGACATCCATCAAGCGAATCCATAGAGATTGCGCGAACGGTATCCTGACCGACGTGCTTCTGCACCTCCAAAATAACTACCTGACCGGTAGATTTCGTTACTTCAAGGGCTTCGTAAATTCTAGGAAGCTCACCTTGTGAACCGTCAAATTTAACGTCCACTACAGGGCCGATAATTTGAGAGATTGTTCCAACTAATTGAGACATGTTGTATTCTTGTTTAAATAAGTGGCTACAAAACTACTATACAAAGTGATTACTGACAACTGTACGAAGCAATAACTACGGGGCTTCACAATAGTTATCAACAAGTTATCAACACTGCGAAGTGTTGTTTCGCAGGTACCTCGCTCATTAGCGCTTGTTTCATAAAACCTCCACCATGATTGAAAAGTATTCATATGTACAGATGCTTTGAGTAAGGCGATAAACTAACTTGGCCCTCATGAAAGGAATGACCCTCATTGGCCTGTTGGCAGCAACGCTGACGACTATTGCGTTTGTACCGCAAGCATGGCGAATCATTACATCGCGTAAGACCGCTGATATAAGCTTAACAATGTATGTACTCATGTTTTCCGGCCAGCTTTGCTGGCTCGCCTATGGCATTTGGATGCACGATGCCCCCTTGATTTTAGCCAACGTTATTGGGGGCAGCTTAAGTGGTACTATTCTCGCATTTAAATTGTTTCTGAAATAAGATATATTAGTCACCCGCTTTGGCATAGGAATTGAATTAGCTGCGAACAAAAACGCATGAAAATCCTTATTAGGATAACTAATTTAAATACCATGAAAAAATGTCTTGCTCTGTTGAGCATACTGTTTTTCTCTACCGCCTACGCCCAAAATGTCACTCTTAGCGGATACATTAAAGATGCAGCCAACGGTGAAGAACTGATCAATGCATCCATCGTCAATGAAAAATTCCAAGGGACGGTCACCAATATTTACGGCTTTTACTCCTTGACGCTTCCAGAAGGCAAATACACCTTCACAGTGAGCTACATAGGTTATGAGAGCATTGTAAAAACACTCACCTTAAAAGAAAGTCAGACCTTAGATTTTGAACTTAAAGAAGCTACCAATGAGCTTGCTGAGGTTGAGGTAACCGCAAAACGACTCGACGAAAACCTAAACCGCGCAGAGATGTCCACTACACAGCTCACCGCAAAGCAAATAAAGGCCATCCCGCAGTTCTTAGGTGAGTTTGATGTCATTCGCTCTATCACGCTACTACCGGGTGTGACCACTGTTGGTGAAGGCGCAAGCGGATTTAACGTACGTGGTGGTAAAACCGATCAGAATTTGATTCTATTGGATCAAGCTCCGGTGTACAACAGCTCCCACATTTTCGGATTCTTCTCCGTTTTTAACGGCGATGCAGTTCGTGATCTCAAGCTGTACAAAGGAGGTATTCCTGCGCCCTATGGGGGTCGTTTATCTTCTGTTCTTGATGTGCATCAGAAGGAAGGAAATACGAAAGAATTCGCTGGAACCATGGGGCTTGGACTGCTCTCTTCTCGCCTAATGCTTGAAGGACCTTTAGTGAAGGATAAGGCAAGTTTTATGATTGCAGGACGTCGTTCGTATCAAGATGTTTTACTTAAAGCTAGCCCTAACGATGATTTGAATTCCATTATCGCGAATTTCTATGATCTCAATGCAAAGGTCAACTACAAATTCAATGATAAAAGCCGTTTATTCCTGAGCGCTTACTACGGTAAAGATGCCTTCGGCGTTCCTGGCTTGGTGAAGTTCGATTGGGGAAATTTAGGGTTAACCGGACGCTGGAATTACCTCATTACGGATAAATTATTCCTGAATGTAAGTACGATCTATTCTGATTACGACTACGCCATTGGGTTTGACTTCCCTCAGGCGAAAATCGACAATATTGCTTTTATTAAAAATCAAAGTAACAAGGTAGCATTCAGTTGGTTCCCTAACGCGAAGCACCAGGTTAATTACGGTGCCGAAGCTACGGTTTATGACTTCGAGCCGTTTTCAACCACGCTGGATTACATCGACAGCAATCTCGTTGATATCAACATTGAATTGCAAAATGAATATGCAGTTGAGCCGTCGTTGTACATCGAAGACAATTGGAAAATAAACAACAGACTGACCATTCGTGGTGGACTTCGTTACAGTACCTTCTACAACATTGGCGCACGTGATGTGGTGAATTACAACCCAACCGCCAACGGAACGGTTCGCAATGACCTCATTACAGACACGACCAGCTATGGATCTTTAGAAATCATTGAAGCCTTTGACGGCCTTCAGGGATTGGAACCGCGTTTAGGCATCAACTTCAAGTCTACTGAGAACACCGCCATTAAAGCGAGTTACAACAGAATGCGTCAGTACATTCATTTGATCTCTAACACCACATCCTCACTACCTATTGATACTTGGCGTCCTGCCGGTAGGTATATTGACCCGGGAACCGCCGATCAGATTGCATTGGGCTGGAACCGAAATTTCAAAGGCGGTGAATGGCAGTTGAGTGTCGAAACGTATTACAAGAGCATGCGCGATCTCGTCGATTTTAAAAACGGTGCCCAGCCGACGGGTGTCGATAATATCGAAGTTGCGTTAATGACGGGCCGCGGAAGAAGCTACGGGGTTGAGATGCAATTGGACAAAAAAATTGGCCAATTAACGGGCTGGGTAGCCTACACCTACAGCCGTTCGCAACTCCAAGTTGATTTAGGTGCAACCCCTGAGGAGTGGATCAATTTGGGACAATGGTATTCTGCTGCACAAGACAAACCACACGATGTTGCCGTGGTAGCCGCCTATGCGTGGAAACCAAATATTAGTTTTTCAGGTTCCTTCATCTACCAAACCGGTAAGCCCTACACCTACCCTGAAGCTAAAAGCGAATTCGAAGGGATCATCTACCCGTTCGCACTTAGCCGAAACAACAGTCGTACTCCCGCTTACCACCGTCTTGATTTGAGTATGGATATTGCGGTTCCTAACAAAAAGGATAACGACTTAAAAGGAAGCTGGAACATTGGCGTATACAACGCGTATGCCCGTAAGAATGCCTTTAGCATTTTCTTCGAGGAAGAACTGGACGACAACGGTGATCCAACGGGTCAAACTAAAGCCACTCAGCTGTCTATTTTTGCAACGGCTATTCCTACCATAACCTATACCCTAGATTTCTAAATCATGAAGAAATTAGCCTTATTTAGCCTGATAACCGTCTTTTTTGCTTCTTGTGAAATAGATGTTACCGATAAAGTAAAGACCGACGCCTACGACGGCGCGGCATTAATCTCTGTCAGCGGATCCGTAACCGATCTACCCGGGACAGGAACCTACATGGATCTTGCCATCAGCTCACCTTATCTCGAAACTGCAGATGCGGCTTCAATCACGGGAGCATTGGTGGAGGTTTATGAAAATGATAGTTTGGTAAGCACCTTAACTGAAGTAACTCCTGGTCGCTACGAAGATTCAACATTGCTCGCCACCATAGGGCATGGCTACCGTATGATCATCACCGTGCCTGAGGGCTATGGCGATGCTACTGGTATCTGGGAAAGCACTTCGGATGTTGTGAATACGCCCTTTACCTTCCTAGCACCACTCTTTCCTATCATGGAAGACGACAGCAGTTGGGTGGATTTCAGAACCGGAGACTCTGTGTATTACGCCGATGCCGACTCTTGTTACTACAGCCCTTATGCATTGTGGAATGATCCGGCAGGACGTGGTAACGCGTACTGGATTAAAAACTATTGGACTACGAAAATCTATGCCCCTAACGGATTAATGGGGCCGTTCACACCAGAAGAGACTGAAAAAAGTCTAAACTCAAGCATCAACATTTTCAATGATGACCAATTCATTGAAGGTACCCAAATCAGTCGCTTCAACTTCATCGGACCTCCCTACACGGTTTTCCGGGACACCCTAATTAACCTAGTGTTCGAGACTCGGACGATAAGTGACGGCATGTACGACTACCTCAATATCATGGCCAATAATATTGGAGGTGGTGGATTGTTTAGTGTGCCTTACAGCCCACAAATTGGAAATATTAGACGTCAAGATGATACAACAGTGTATGGTTTAGGGTATTTTTATGCGACATCAGTTAGATTTGATAGCATAACCCTGTTCCACCCATACTAATGGATACACTACACTGGACCACTGACTTCTTATTACGAAAAGGATTAGATCCACAATTGGTGCAATGGATTGCGCTGTTTGTGGATCTTTTGCTTTTACTACTCATCTCGTGGGTAGCCGATTTTATTGCTCGACGCATCATTCTGAGCGTCATCCATGCCGCCGTTAAGCGCACGAAGGCTACTTGGGACGACTATTTCTACGATCAGAAAGTTTTCAGAAACATCGCACACCTTGTTCCTGCAACAATCGTTTACGGAAGTCTCCCAATCGTTTTCTACGACATTCCAGGCATCATTCCTATTTTGGAAAAACTTGTCGTGCTCTACATTCTTATGCTCTTTGTGAGTTTGGTAAACCGAACCCTTCGAGCCCTTGAGAATTGGTTCAGTATGACGGCAAAATATGCCAACACACCGGTACGTACTATTTCACAGGTCATTCGCTTGTTGGCTTGGTTTGGCGCTGTTATCACTGCCCTTAGCATCCTAACCGGGATGAAAGCCGCTGCCATTTTAGGTGCGTTTGCAGGAACTACAGCCATTCTAATACTGGTCTTTCAAGATAGCATCAAAGGACTCTTAGCCAATTTCCAAATCCACATGTACGACCTGGTCAAAGTAGGTGATTGGATTACGTTCTCGAATTACGGGGTGGATGGGGATGTCATGAGTATTGACCTCACTACCGTTAAAGTCCAGAATTTTGACAAAACCGTAAGTACCATTCCTGCTACGGCTTTTGTGAGCAACAGTTTCGTGAATTGGCGCGGTATGTCTGAAGCTGGAGCGCGTCGAATCAAGCGCAACATCCATATTGACATTACTTCCATCCGTCATCTGGACGAAGGATTGGCGGATAGCTTAAGAGAAATCGATTTGATTAGCGCTTTTATGATTGAGCGCCAAAAAGAGATTGATGAGAATAACAAAAATAGAAATATTCAAGGCGCAAGTCTGCTTAACGGAAGACGTCAAACCAACATTGGATTGTACCGCAAGTACATTGATTTCTATTTGAGAAACCACCCAGAAATCAATACCGACTTTACCTTAATGGTTCGACAACTGCAACCCACAACAGAAGGCCTACCGTTGGAAGTCTACTGTTTTAGTGCCACCACAGAATGGACAAAATACGAATCCATTATGGCCGATATTTTTGACCACTTGTATGCAGCAACCCGTCATTTCGATTTGGCCTTATTCCAAAGCCCTACCGGTGCGGATATTCGT
>JAGYIN010000014.1 GCA_018402665.1 Schleiferiaceae bacterium
TTTAATACTTCTCCTCCGACAGAGGGTTTCTCCGGAAGATGCGCCAAATTGCCAACCAATGCGAAGGTAAGAAAATATCATAAAGTCAAGCGATAGAGTAGGTGCTTTTTGAGGTACCTCTCTGGCAATCGCGGAAGTGTTGTTCGGAATATTCCGAACAAAAAATTCAAGCCAGTAGAAAATATTACCGGATAATAATTCACTCAATCTGATCTGGATCGTCCATTCGATTCACCTTCGTCCTTTTCTCTAAAATGTCTGTCTAGTAATTGTTCAGAGGAGGGATTTGAACCTTCTGCTAAAAAGCCCTACATTTAACGTGTTAAGTAAGTCAATTGGGTAAAATGCCCTCCGCACTCGGTTGGGTTGCTTAGCGGATTGACCAAGCAAAAACATTGGTCCTAAAGTGTTGATATAGAGCATAATGAGAGCGTAGGTCCGAATCCCTTATTCTATGCCGCAGCAATTTTCTACGCGGGGTTGGAATAACGCCCTAGGCGCGAAAATATCTCATAGATGACCAAAATAATTTCCGAAAACGTATTACTCAAAACGCATGGAAACTTGATTTAAGTCACGTCTTAATACATCAAGTCTGCTTCAGTTTTAAGCGCTGATTTATCCATGATTTGAATGTGTTTACCAGAAGTGCTGAGGATGCCTTTCTTTTTGAATTCAGCGAGCATTCGAATCAAACTTTCCGTAGCCGTACCGACCATATTGGCCAGTTCTTCTCGTGAGAGTTGAATGTCGATTTGTTCGGCAGCATTTGTTCCAAAAGTTACTTCGAGCAACAAGAGCATTTCAGCGAGCCGCTCCTTAACGGATTTTTGCGTCATGTTTGAAAGGACCTTGCCCCATTCGCCCAGCTCATGGCAACTAGATTGCAAGAGTTGAAAGGAAAAAGAGGGGCTGTTTTTTACTTGGTTTAGGAAAACTTCTTTTGGGATAAAACATGCATTCACCTCTGTATGAGCGATTAAAGAGCCGATCATAGGGTCGTTTGAAATCATAGCGCGATATCCGACCATATCACCGGGTTGAACAAATTGGATGATTTGATCTTTGCCTTTTGGCCCCAATTTACTCAGCTTGCCAATCCCGCCATTTAGACAATAAATGCCGTTAACACGCATGCCTTCATGATAGATGGTTTGCCCTTTTTTGAAGGACATGCATACTTTCTGTCCGTTAATTTCTGAGAGGCCATCTGCGTCGAGGGCATTAAAATGACTCTTTGAAATGTGCTGGCAAGTGGCGCAATTGTGCTTTTTTGAGGCGTGCATAATGGCTGGTAGTAGGTAATTAATTCGAAGATATGACAAATATCAATTGAGCACAATGCTCCACGTGTGACTTTTGTAGGGTCTATGGATTCAAACGCTCAACACTACGATTCCTCTTGTGCCTTCTGCAATCAACCCATCGATGGTTCGGCGGTCGTGAATCGCAGAGAACGCCTGTTTTGCTGCGCTGGTTGCGCAACCGCACATGACATGCTCTCAGGAGATTCCGGCTATGGACCCGCTCCAGAATTACTTTCAAAATATGAACATTTAGTCGTGGCGACAGCAGATGAAGGCTTCCAAAGGTATAGCTCTACGGCAGCTTTATGGGAAGTTAGCCTTCCAGCCATTCATTGTACCTCTTGTCTTATTTTGCTAGAACGCATGTCCGAGTGGCTGGACGGGGTAACAGATGTGCGTGTTAGTTTCAGCGCAAAGCGTGCGACGGTGTATTTCAATCCAGAACTGGTTTCCATTCCAGTGGTAGCGACCTGGTTAGATTTTGTCGGTTATCCACCTTCACTGATCCCGGCGAAGCGCCAACACAGCTCCGAGGTGATGAAACTAGGAATCGCGGGTTTCGCCATGGGAAATGCAATGATGAGTGCCTTTCCAGAATACTTTGGGTTGGATGCTCAGGGACATTCGGAATTATTGATTTTGTTCCGTTACAGCACCGCATTTTTCGCAACAGTAAGCTTGATCGTCGCTGGTAGATTTTATTTGGAAAGTGCCTGGAAAGCGATTCGAGGACGAACCTGGTCGTTAGACATTCCTATTGCTATCGGAATGACGGCGCTTTGGGGGTGGAGCTCAGTGTTGCTTGTTCAAGGCACTAGTGGCGGTTATTTTGATTCGCTCTCTGGACTGATTTTCTTTCTGTTACTGGGTAAATTTTTACAACGTCGGACTTATGCGGCTTTCAGTTTTGAACGTACGGTTAATGATTTCTTGCCGTTAAGTGTGTTCTGCGTAAACCGTGGCCAATTCGTTCGCCTCGGCGATTTGCAAGAAGGGGACACGATAGAATTGGCCAAAGGCGGGATAGTACCTGCAGAAGTTCATGCGTTATCGGACGTTGAAATTGACTACAGTTTCATCACAGGGGAGTCACAACCCGTCTCGGTGAAGGCAGGAGATACCTTGCTGGTAGGCGGTAAAATTCTGAGCGAAGGACTGCGAGCTACGGTCGCTAAAAAGGCACAGAGCACTTCCGTTGAGCAGTTGTGGAAAGACGAAGTACCGGATACAGGATGGGTGAGTCCTAAAATGACGGCTTGGTTCACCCTAACCGTGATTGCATTGGCCATCGTCGGAGGACTAGTGTGGTGGGATATAGACCCTACTCGCGCCATAGAAATCTCAGTGTCAGTGCTCATCATCGCTTGTCCATGTGCGCTATCACTCGCGGCTCCTTTTGCCTATGGCACCGCTGCTGGTGTTTTAAGTAAGTATGGAGTTTTTTTGAAAAGTGGGCGTGGCGTAGAGGAATTGGCCAAAATAAAGCACATTGCATGGGATAAAACGGGTACGCTCACAAGGCAGAATATAGCCGGTGATCTAGAGCTGCATCGACGTGAGTGGAGCGGTGAGCTGGCGAGCATCGTGGCTCGAAGCGCTCACCCGATCGCTGCTGGGATTCGCCGTGCGTTGGACGCCGAAATACTTCCGGAAGCCATCACCCAGTGGCGCGAGGTGAATGGCGAAGGGATACACGCCAGAGATATCCAAGGCCGCACCTGGTTCGTAGGTTCGGGAACGGGTTGTGGGAGGCCCGCAGGGCCGACCTACGCGGTATGTGATGGGACACTGGTGGCATTGTACCGCCCATCGGCAGCGTACAGAACGGAATTGACTCTTGTATTTCGGGAATTAGAAGACTTGGGCATTACGCATCACTTAATTTCAGGCGATGCACCTAGAGAATTGCCTCAAGAATGGCATGCTTCCTTTGCGGATCGGATACATTTTGAACGTTCTCCCGGGCAAAAAGCGCAGCTCATTACGCCTTTGGAAAATTGCTTATTCATCGGAGATGGTCTCAACGACATCGATGCGATGAAATCGGCTGCGATCGGCTTAGCAGTAGTCGAAGGGAAATTGGGATATTTTCCGAAAAGTGACGGGATTCTTTTTGCAGATCAGTTGCATCAGTTCACACACGTTTTACGCTATTCAAAACGTATGGTGGCGACGGTCAAAGCAGCCTACATCCTCTCCCTAGTATACAACTTAACCGGAGTAGTACTCGCATTGATAGGCCATCTTAGTCCAGTCATAGCAGCTGTTCTAATGCCGTTAAGCTCTATTTCAGTAGTGCTTTTTGTGGTGCTGTTCGCATGGGGGTTTGCACCTAAAGACTGATAAAAGTCAGCTTTCAAGCTGAGCATTGTCATAGAGATTCATTTTGGCGAAGTAGACCTTTGAAGGGTAATCCAACCGCTATGAACATCATCTTTCTTTTACTCTTCTTTTCCCTGCTGATCGCAGCGGCATTTTTAGCAGCCTTTGTTTGGAGTGCTAAAAGTGGCCAATTCGAAGATGTCGAAGGTCCGGCGATGCGCATGCTTCGGGAAGAGCGCAAAAAACAGACAACTAATTCGTAACAATTCCATGGAGAAGGAAATTTTCAAGTACGACAACGTCACCACCCGTAACTTTTTGGTGGCAACCGTCGTTTGGGGCGTGATCGCCTTTCTAGTGGGTCTGACAGCAGCCATTCAGCTGTTCTATCCGGACCTTAATTTAGACCTGCCTTGGTTGACCTTTGGTCGACTTCGTGCATTGCACACGAATGGTGCTATTTTCGCTTTTGTAGGGAATGCCATTTTCGCTGGGGTCTACCACTCGATGCAGCGTCTACTAAAGACGCGAATGGCTTCGGATCTGTTGTCTAAAATTCACTTTATCGGTTGGCAGTTGATCATCGTTTCTGCGGTCATCACCTTACCCATGGGCTTCACCTCCTCTAAGGAATATGCTGAGCTAGAGTGGCCTATCGATATCGCCATAGCACTAGTATGGGTCATCTTCGGAATCAACATGTTCTGGACGATACTCAAACGTCGCGAACGCCATTTGTATGTAGCTATCTGGTTTTACATTGCCACCTTTGTTACGGTAGCGGTACTTCATATCGTAAACAATATCGAGCTCCCGGTGAGCGCCTTTAAATCGTACAGTGTTTTTGCAGGAGTACAAGATGCCTTGGTGCAGTGGTGGTACGGCCACAATGCAGTTGCTTTCTTTTTAACGACTCCGGTACTTGGTTTGATGTATTATTTCCTGCCTAAGGCAGCGGAGCGTCCAGTTTATTCGTACCGATTATCGATCATCCACTTCTGGGCATTGATCTTCATCTACATCTGGGCAGGACCCCATCACTTGCTCTATACAGCTTTACCTGATTGGGCGCAGAGTTTGGGAACGGTATTCTCAATCATGCTGATCTTCCCGTCATGGGGAGGTATGATTAACGGACTACTCACATTACGCGGTGCTTGGGACCGTGTTCGCGACTCCGCTGTCCTAAAGTTCTTCGTGGTAGCCATCTCTGCTTATGGTATGGCGACTCTTGAGGGGCCGCTGCTCTCATTAAAAAACTTGAACGCGATAGCGCACTACACGGATTGGATTCCTGCACACGTGCACATTGGAACCTTAGGCTGGAATGGATTTTTGATCTTCGGAATGATTTATTGGTTATTGCCCCGATTGTATCAAACGTCGTTGTACAGTGAGAAATTGGCCAACTGGCACTTTTTCATAGGGACGCTAGGTATCGTTTTCTGGGCGCTTCCGATGTACGTCGCAGGGTTCACTCAAAGTATGATGTGGAAACAATTCAATCCAGACGGTAGCCTCTTGTACGGGAACTTCCTCGAAACCGTAACTCAAATCATCCCGATGTACATGTTACGTGCCTTTGGTGGACTGCTGTATCTAGCGGGAGCCACGCTCTTAGTGATCAATGTCGTACTTACGATAAAATCTGGAAGTCTACTCCGTAACGAAGAGGCCAGCGCTCCTGCCTTAGCAAAACGCTACCAAAAGGAAAAAGGTGAATACTGGCACCGTTGGATCGAACGTCGTCCTGTGACGCTTCTATTTTGGAGTACAGTGGTCATTTTAATCGGCGGTGCGGTGGAAATCATACCAACGATGAAAATAGATGCGAATGTGCCTAAGCTCGAAGCAGTGAAGCCATACACGCCACTAGAATTGGCGGGTAGAGATTTATATATCCGAGAAGGTTGTAATGCTTGTCACTCTCAAATGGTACGTCCGTTCCGCTCCGAAACTGCCCGATATGGCGAATACTCAAAAGCGGGAGAATTCGTTTACGACCACCCGTTCCTTTGGGGATCCAAGCGTACTGGGCCAGATTTACATCGTGTTGGAGGGAAGTATCTGAACAGCTGGCACTACTACCACATGAAAGATCCGACCATCATGTCACCTGGATCTATCATGCCGCGCTATGGATGGTTGCTCACGAATGCGCTCGATTTCGAAAGTATCCGGCCAAAGATTGAAGCGATGATCACCCTTGGGGTTCCATATACGGCAGAAGAAGCGGAGCATGCAGACGCTATCGCTCTTGAACAGGCACAAAAGATTGCTGAGAACCTGAACAAAGATGAGAACATCGAGGTGCTTCCTGAAAATGAGATTGTAGCGTTGATTGCCTATTTGCAGCGCTTAGGTACAGATATTAAAACTGTCGAGTAATGTTGAAGTTTATCAAACACAGTATGTTAAGCATGGATTCTGTGGAGTTTTATCCCATGGTTGCCTTGCTGCTTTTTGGCTCCTTCTTTTTGGGTTGGTTGGTGTATTCCATCATGATGCCTAAAGCGGATGCTGAAGCATTTTCTAGAATTCCATTAGACGTCACTGAACCAAAGGACCAAAGCCATGAATAAGAAATTTTTCACTCTATTATTGATTGCCACTTTACCGCTGATGGGGTTATGGGGGTATATGCGATTGCCAGATGAAGCAGCTGTATCGTTGCTGGCGAATGGCAATAATTGGCTGATTGCCGTATTAGTACTCTTTATTTTCATAGCGGTACTACGCATGTTCTCGTATTTGAATCAACTCCAAAATTTAGTAATGGAACAGCAAGCCGAGGAAGCAGGGGTTGCACCAGAATCGGTACCAAAGCGCCCGTCGTGGTGGAGTGGGTTCTATGCCCGGATGACCGATGCAGTACCGGTGGAAAATGAAGAAACCATCATGACGGATCACGAGTATGATGGTATTGTTGAGCTGGACAATAACCTACCTCCATGGTGGAAAGCGGGCTTCTATTTAGGGATTGTTTTCGCTATTGTTTACCAAGCACGTTGGCATGTTTTTAAAACCGAACCACTCTCGCAACAGGAGTACGCGTTGGAGATGGAGACAGCACAGGAAGAAGTTCAGGCTTATCTAGCTACAGCAAAAGATTTGGTCGACGAGAATAATGTGGTTGCGCTCGAAGATGGTGCGGCGCTTTCAGCCGGTGCAAAGATTTTCTCGACCAATTGTGCTGTATGTCACGCAGCAGATGGCGGTGGCGGGGTAGGTCCGAACCTTACCGATCCATACTGGAAACACGGAGGCGGTATTGCGGATGTATTTAAAACCGTAAAGTACGGGGTGCCAACGATGGGTATGATCGCCTGGAAGGACAACCTGAGACCGGGTGAAATGCAAGAAGTGAGTAGCTATGTGCTCAGCCTTAGAGGAAGTACACCCGCTAACCCGAAGGACCCTGAAGGTGATTTATATGAAGCTACGGAAGCTACCGAAGAAGCTACTAGCGAAGCGGCACTAAGCACAGAGTTATCCACGATTGAATAATATAGAGGGCCCTGAAATGGGCCCTTTTTTAGCGATGAGCGAAGAAAGTTTTAGAGATTCGATAGCCACTATAAATGCTGAAGGAAAACGAAATAAAATCTTCCCGAAAAAAGTTTCAGGCAGGTTCGCTACCGCTCGTCGGTATGTAGCGTGGTTTCTATTAGTAGTGTTGTTCACCGCACCTTGGATCAGTATCGGTGGACAACCTATATTTATGATCGATGTGATTGACAGGAAGTTTGTACTCTTGGGTCAGATATTTAGGCCCGCGGACACCATTATTTTTGTCTTACTGATGATCTCTGGAGTGGTCTCGGTAATTGTCTTTACCGTGGCCTTCGGACGTATTTTTTGCGGTTGGATCTGTCCACAGACCATTTTCTTGGAACAGGTATATCGTAGAATCGAATATTGGATTGAGGGCGATAGAAACCGGCAATTAAAACTAGATCGACAAAACTGGAATTTCGAGAAAATTTGGAAAAAGGGAGTGAAGAACGTATTGTTTTATGCCATAGCCTTTCTGGTATCGAACGTGTTCTTGCAATATTTAGTAGGTGTAGATCGATGGAAGTTATTTTTAACGGAAGGGCCTGCGCAACACTTGGGCACATTTAGCTCGATCGTTGTTTTTTCGTTCATCTTTTACTTGGTTTTTGCATGGTTCAGAGAACAAGCATGCATCGTAGTATGCCCTTACGGCAGACTCCAAGGGGTCCTTCTCGATCGAAATTCATTAGTCATCATTTACGATTGGATTCGAGGAGAACCTCGGGCTAAAGGCAAACGCAAAACGGAAGAATCACCTAAAGGAGACTGCGTAGATTGTGGACTATGCGTTCAGGTGTGTCCAACCGGGATCGATATTCGCAACGGTACACAGCTCGAATGCGTGAACTGTACAGCATGTATCGATATATGTGATAGTGTCATGGAAAAGGTGGGACTGGAGCCTGGTTTGATTCGTTTTGACAGTACAAATGGGGTAGAGCAAGGCAAGCGTAACATTATGACTCCACGGGTTTGGGCCTATATCGGTGTGATGATTGCCATGATGGGAGTGGTTATTACTATGCTAGCGACGCGCAGTGAAGTGGAGACCATGGTTATGCGAATGCCGGGTAAACTCTTTGAGAAGAATGGTACTACGATAGAAAACGCGTACAACTTTACCGTGATTAACAAAACAGACGCTGCTAAAGCGGTATATCTTGAACTGCTCGAACCTGTTGGAACCATTCGTTTGACTGGCGGTGACTCTATCAGGATGACCGCTGAAGACATCGTTCACGGAGCAATGATAGTGGCCATAGAACGCGAGGTTCTTGAAGCAGAGAAAACCAAAGTGATTTTCCGAATAACAGATAACAAAGGCCATGAGATTGATCGTGTAAAAACGAATTTTTTAGGGCCGTTAGTACGAAAGTAAGATGAGTAAGTTTCGATTTAATTGGGGTTGGGGTATTGTAGTGACCATGTTGCTTTTTGTAGCATTAATGGGCTATACGGTCTATCTTACTTTTCAAAATGACTATATTTTAGAGTCGGACACGTATTATCAAGACACCCTTGAATATGACAAGGTTATGCAGGCTGAAGTTTTGGGCAATACACTCTTTAAAGACCAATTCTGGAATGCTGACACTCTCGGAAATATTCGCTTGTCCCTGCCGATGAAAGTAGATTCCGTCCATTGCCTCTTGATTCATCCGGAGAATAGTGCCTTCGACCGCATACTCAACGTATTGCATCAAGAAAATAAGCTCTTGTTGCGTTTTGAAGAAATTCCGAATGAAGGGATGCTGTGGCGCGTCGAACTCAGCGCATTCATTGGTGCGAATCAGGCATTGCTCAGAAAGCGATGGAAACACTAGGTCTACTTTCAGGTGCCTTCATTTTAGGCCTTAGCTCCAGTGCTCACTGCAGTCTGATGTGCGGCCCCGTGCAGTCCGCTTGGCTTAGTGCAACGAGTGCGTTTGCACTAGGTGTCTATCATGTTGGAAGATTGCTAAGCTACGTGCTCATAGCATTAGGCTTCTATTCGCTAGGAAAAGCCGGTATCATTTCATTATCCGCGTCAAAGGGCACATTAATGCTTGGAATCAGCCTCATCTTTGGTGCTATGATGTACCTAGCTGTCGAGTATCTGTTGCCGGGTTCATGGATGCGTCCCTTACTACGACTCTCGAGCAGGGCAGGTCGACTTCCAGTGGCCCCCCGCTTATTCACTTTCGGTGCAATTAATGGACTACTACCGTGCGGTATGGTTTGGATGGCAGCAAGTCTATCCTCACAACTCTCGTCCGTGCTACTTTTACCCGTCCTTATGGGGGCCTTTCTTTTAGGTACCATGCCGGCCTTACTGGGAGTGGGCGCCTTTAAAAATGCGTTGGTACGATGGGCCTTAAAGTATCCTAACCGTGGCCAATTCCTTCCCACAAAACTCCGCATTCCGCTGCTCATTTTCTTGCTTGGCATCATCTTCGCCACTCGCGGCTACTATTTCGGCGATCAGCTTCAATCTTCAGGCAACCAAAACGACCCATCTGCAGTCTGCCTTCCTATTCCTAACTAAAAAAGCCCGGACTACAGTGCTGTAATCCGGGCCATTTGATCGGTTCTAGGTAGAAAGCAGAGGTATTCCTTGCCTCATTACTCGTGCAACACCACTAGAGGGCTGTCGTGTTGCAGTGCGAGACTTTTCGTCGCGCTGCTGTGAAATAAACCTTGTAACAAACTACGTTTGTGGTGCACCGCAACGGTCAACTGCGGCTGGACAAGGTGTTCTGCGGTTGCCAAACCGCCAGAGAGGTTTTTGTGAAAGACCTTCACTAGATCCAACTCTTCAAAGCGTCCGAAACCGGCCTCTTGTGGCTCGTTGACTACTTGGACTGCCTGCACATCTGCATCAAGCTCATTTTTGATCGTGCTCCATTCCTTTTTCACACTTTCCGATAGCCCGTGGCCATCCGTGGCAAAAAGTATATTCTGAATGGGAAATGAAAACTCCGATTTTTCAGGAATCAGGAACACAGGAACATGAAGCGCATTGATAATATGACTTGCATTTGTGCCTAGCTGATGGTCCAGCCAGTCTTGAACACCATGGGTGGCCATCACCACCCAAATATTGCTTTTGTCGCGGCTAAGGTGCTGAAGTTCTTCTTTCAAAGGAAAGGCGGTCACTTTGCTTTGACAAGGAATGTGAGCGGGGATGTTTTTTAGGAAATCATCCATGCTCTCCTGTGCATTTTTCGCTAGCATCTCGGTTAGGGATCCGGAGAATGTGGCAGAGGTATTAGGAATAGCGTAGCTGTGAACGGGCATGATTCCTGCACCGATCTGTTCTGCAAGACCTAAAGCGTAGTTCAAAGCATGTTTCGATAATGCACTGAAGTCTACAGGAAGTACGATTGTTTTCATTTGGCTGTGATGCAATTCAGGTTTATATCCTCTAAAGTAGCTTCAAAGCCAAACGAATTCGTTGATAATTATCAGTCCGTGAAGGAATTATTCTTTATGTGTCGCACGATTCATCGATTGAAAATACCGTTTTATCTTTTAGCAAACTGAGGAAGCGTCCTTTTGGTTGAAAACCAAATAAGACAATTGAAAAACGAACCTCTCTGCATAGATAAAGGCCGGCGTTATTTGCCGGTTTTTTTTTTTGCTTCAAACAATCTGTTTATGCAACATTGTTGCATTTTTAGTATATTTGACCTTACTAAAACACATATACGATGAAACAGAAATACGCAATCTTACCCATTTTAGTTTTCGCTTTATATTCTTGTGATCCCGTAGAGCCTACAGATCCAAAGGAAGAGGAGTTGATTACGACCGTTTCGGTAGAATTAATTGGCCCAAATTCAACAGCGGTTCTTTCCTATATAGATCTTGATGGCGATGGTGGTGCAGCCCCCGTTTTTTCTGTTGATTCCTTGGATGTGAATACAGTTTATTCCGGGAGTATAACTCTATTAAACGAAAGTGAAACGCCCGCTGAGGACATCACGGCTGAGATTTTTGATGAAGCTGATGATCACCAATTTTTCTTCACGAGCAACGGAGGAACGAACTATTCCTACACTGATCAAGATAATAACGGGTATCCCGTTGGCTTGACTTTTGAACTTACAACGGGCGATCCCGGTACTGAAGAGTTTACATTTATCTTGAGACATTTACCGGCTAAAGACGCGGACGGTGTGATGGACGGAGATATTACCAATGCTGGAGGAGAGACCGATATCCAGGTGGTCTTTGATGTCATTGTTCACTAGGTTCCAACTCCTCGTTTTGATCAGTTTTGGGTGGGTGCTAACCGTGTCTGCCCAAAGTTGTGTCTACACGTTGCAAGGCTCTGTGTTGGACGCGCATGACCTCCAGCCTATGGAGAACGTGAGTATTTTTGTACAAGAGATCGGTCGTGAAGTTTGGACGAATGATAAAGGTCAATTCGAATTTAAGCAACTGTGCAGTGATGAGTACCATTTGGTTATTCAGCATGTAGGGTGTCCTTCACAGCGGCTGCTTCTATCGTTTCATAGCGATACGGCCGTTACAATTTTCATGGAGCACCATCAGAACATGCTGCATGAGGTAGATGTACACGATCAACATGATGAGGAATTGGATGATCATAGGTTAGGAAAGATAGCTTTGGACGAAAATGGTCACAAATCTTTAGCGGCCGCTATAGAATTGGTCCAGGGAGCGAGCATGATTTCGAACGGTTCAGATATCGGCCTCCCCATTTTGCAGGGGCTTTCTGGAAATCGAGTAGCTATTGTTAACAATGGTTTTGTCCACATGGGGCAGCAATGGGGTGCAGATCATAGTCCTGAAATAGATCTAAATGCAACAGGCGAGTTGCGTGTGATTTCCGGATCGGGAACCATAAGATATCCAGGCAGTCATATGGGGAATTTAATACTTCTAGAACCTAATCCCATTCCCTTCGATCCGCATCTGCACGGTAGATGGACATCAGTTTTAGAATCAAATGGCCTCGGCACTACTATTAATGCGCAGATTTACAAGGGGTTAAATAATTACCAATGGCGGTTAGGTACTACATTCAAGAAAATGGGCGATCGCAGGGCACCAGCGTATTTTTTGAACAATACAGGAACACAGCAAAACCACCTTAATGCAGAGTTTCGGAGACAGTGGAGTTCAGGTGCGGAATGGCAGCTTTATTACACCTATTTCGGTGCAGAATTCGGGATTTTGAGGGGTAGTCATATTGGAAATTTAAGCGATCTTAGGGATGCTTTCGATCGTCCCGTTCCGTTTTACACGGATACCATTTTTTCGTATCGCATTGAGTCCCCGCGTCAATCTGTAAACCACCACCAATTAAAATCTGCCGTAAGTTTAAATCTAACGAGCGGTAAACTAGAGTGGAATACAGCCGTTCAGCGCAACCTTCGTCGAGAGTTTGATGTTCGACGCAACGGTCGGAGCGATCAACCTGCACTAAGTTTACTACAGTATAATTTTCAGAACGAATTGGTATGGTCAAAGAATCGTGCTTTAGAAATGGGTTACCAATTCTCAGGAAAGAATAATTGGAACTTACCCGAGACCGGTATTTTGCCGCTACTTCCGAATTATACCTCCTTTACTAATGGCATTTATCTTACGAAAAAACATACCAGAGGTCCTCTAAAGTTGGAGACTGGAGCGCGTTATGATTTTCAATTGCGAAATGTAGTCCGGTTAACGAATTCGCAGCCTCGGGAGGTCGAGCGTTTTCAGGATGTCTATCATAATGTTGCCGTGCTCAGTCGCGCTACAATCATGCTGCATAAAAAATGGCAGCTTTTAGGGGAATTGGCCTATAAACAGCGACCGCCAGAAATTAACGAGTTGTACTCTTTTGGACTGCATCAAGGCGTAAGTGGAATTGAAGAGGGGTCGATTGATTTGAAGCAAGAAAAGGGATTAAAAGGTGCACTTCATTTACGCGGACTATTGGGAAAGGACCTGCATGTAGATTTAAATGGCTACGTGCACCAATTCGAAAACTATATTTTTTTACAACCTCAACAAGATTATCGACTCACTATTCGAGGGGCTTTTCCCGTCTTTACCTATGAGCAATGTGATGCAATCTTATACGGTAGTGACTTAAAGGTGAGTTATATGCTCAGTGGCCGCTGGAAATTGGAATCGAATTGGTCTTATATTTATGCACGTAACCTCACGGATGCACTCCCACTCAACTTTATCCCTCCATTAAACGGTTCTAATACGGTACATTACGAGATTTCTGAATGGCAAAATTGGCGTAATCTTAGACTTTCGATGAATCATCGTTACGTCGCGGAGCAGTGGAATTGGGACCCGAGGCTTGATTTAGTCGCTCCGCCTCCCGCATACCAACTTTTGAACATTTCATTCGGAGGTACCTTTAAAGGCATAAAAAATGAGCCTCAAATTCGAATAGGTATAGAGAATTTAGCTAACGTGAAGTACCGCGATTATTTGAACCGTCAGCGTTATTTTGCAGATGCGACGGGAAGAAACCTCACTTTAAGTTGGCTTCAACATTTTTAAAATGACCAGTGAAAAAACACTAAAGCAGTTCAATCTGCGCATTACAAAAATTCGTATCGCGGTATTGGATGCATTAAGCGCATCACCAGCAGCGCTCTCTTACAGCGTCTTACAGGATGCTTTAAGTGCATTTGATCGTACAACGCTTTACCGTACACTACTCACGTTAACAGACCATGGACTGATCCATAAAGCTTATGAAGAGAATGGGGAGTCCTACTATGCGCGTTGCTTCGGTTGTACGGGTCAAGATCATCATCACGAGCACCTCCACTTAAAATGTTCTTCTTGCGGCGGTGTAGAATGCCTAGAAATCTCAGAGGAATTGAAATTGAATTTAGCCCAATTGCCCTTTGAAGAAATCAACATCTCCGCCAAAGGTCCTTGCAGTTCGTGTGCTATTCAAGGGGGTTAAAAAACCAAATGCTTGATAGTTTCTCCTTTGTTAATGAGCTGCTTCAATGAGTCAATACCAATTTTTACGTGCCTTTCATCGTAAAGTTTTGAATTCAAAGCATCTTTTTCCAAAGTCTTCACGCCTTCAGGAATCATAGGTTGATCCGTTACAAGCAAGAGCGCACCTGTTGGTATTTTGTTATGAAACCCGACCGTAAATAAGGTCGCGGTTTCCATGTCTATAGCATAGGCACGAACCTTTTTAAGGTATTTTTTGAATTTACTATCAAACTCCCAAACTCTCCGGTTTGTTGTGTACACGGTTCCCGTCCAATAATTAATGTTATTATCCCGAATGGTAGTACTTACTGCTTTTTGAAGGGCGAATGAAGGCATTGCAGGAACCTCTGGAGGAAAGTAGTCGTTCGATGTTCCTTCTCCGCGAATGGCACCAATAGGTAAGATAAGGTCACCAATGGTATTTCGCTTTTTAAGCCCACCACATTTTCCCAAGAACAAGACGGACTTTGGCTTTATAGCACTCAGTAGATCCATTACTGTTGCTGCATTTGGCGAACCCATACCAAAGTTTATTATGGTTATTCCGTCATGTGTAGCGCTGGTCATGCTTTTACCTCTGCCCTGAATTTCAGCACCTGTGAGCCCAGCGAAAATATCAACATAATGCTGGAAGTTTGTGAGTAGGATGTAGGCTCCGAACGCGTCTAAAGGAACTCCTGTATAGCGAACGAGCCAATTCGTTACAATCTCTTCTTTTGTTTTCATGTCAAATGGGTTTAGGACAAGGGTCGCTCTTGAGAAAAAAGTCTCCTGAAGTACCTCAAGTTACAAAATTCGTACCTTGTTAAAGTAAAAATTCTACCTCGACAATGAAGAAAATCTATTTCGCATTAAGTGCATTATTGTTTGCTACTGCAGCCCATTCACAGAGCAAGACTGTGATTTTAAATGTTGAACACAGAATTGGCACGGATACTTGTGCCACAGGTGTTGAGGGCATAAATAATTTAGGCAATCCATTTAAACTCAATAGGATCCAGTATTATATGGATGAAATTATTCTAGTGCATGACGGCGGTTCCTCGGATACTGCAGTGGCATTGGCATTAGTAGACGGCTTCAATGAAACCAGCTTAACCTTGGGAACATTTACCGTTGACTCGCTGGAAAGTATTCGTTTTGCCATAGGGGTGAATGCCTCTTTGAACCATTTGGATCCAACGACCTATAATCCTAACCATCCATTAGCACCGAAAAGTCCTTCCATGCATTGGGGTTGGACAGCAGGATACCGCTTTATTGCAGCGGAGGGTTTAGGCGGTAGTACTTTTAGCCAAATCTTCGAATTCCACGGTCTAGGCGATGGAAATTACGCGCATTTAACCGTGCCTACCTCAGGTACGCTCATTGCTTCTGATACGCTATTGATTACGATAACGGCAGATTATAATGAGCTTTTCCGGGGAATAAATTTAGGTTCAGGTCCTATCAGTCATGGCGAAACTGGCGGGGCAGCCCAGACCTTATACAACATCAATAATTACGTTTTCACTTCGAGCGAAGGCAATGCAGCTATGGGATTAACTGAGAAGATACCTGTTGTAGGCATTTATCCTAATCCATCAAATGGCCAATTCATCATTGAATCTTCCCAGGCAGGGACTTACGAAGTGTTGGACATGCTCGGAAGAAATATTATGAACGGCACATTAGCCCCAGGAACGAACAATGTGAACCTTAATGCAAATGGTTTGTTCTTATTGTGTATCAATTCTTTAGAAGGAGAAACTACCGTACACAAACTGCATGTTAAATAGAGTATTCTTATTAACCTTCTCGATAGTATTAGCTGTTGGTTGCGCAAAAGCTCCAGAGCCGATATGGGATGCAACACCATATACCTTAGCGTTCGGTGGTCTGCCTGAACCAGAGTTACCTGCAGATAATCCGCTCACAGAGCAGGGTGTAAAACTAGGGCGCATGTTATTTTATGAAACCCGTCTATCCGGGGATAACTCTATGGCTTGCGCATCCTGTCACAAGCAAGAAAACGCATTTACAGATACGAGTAGATTTTCAGTAGGAATTGATGGCTTAGAAGGACACCGTCAGGCGATGAGTGCTGTAAATATGCTTTGGAATACGAACGGCTATTTTTGGGACGGTCGTGTACAAAAGCTTAGAGATCAGAGTATCATGCCGATCCAGGATCCTCTAGAAATGAACGAAACCATGGAGAATGTGGTAGAGAAACTGGAGCAGGATACCCTGTACACGCATCAATTTTTCAGAGCCTTCGGCAGTGAAAATATATCGTCATACCGCATAGGCTTAGCGCTAGAACAGTTTATGAATTCCATAGTTTCTTACCGCAGCAAATATGATTTGTACCTGGAAGGCACAGCAACCTTTACGGAGGAAGAGGAGCTCGGTATGGATTTATTTTTTAATGAATACAATCCCTTTTTCCCTGAGACCTCGGGAGCGGATTGTGGTCATTGCCATGGCGGGAAAAACTTCAGTTCGCAGGAGTACATGAATAATGGATTAGACAGTATTTATAATGATGATGGTCGCTATGAGGTGACGGGCCTAGAATCGGATCGTGGGGCGATGAAAGTAACGACACTAAGAAATATTGAGCTAACTCCACCATACATGCATGACGGTCGTTTCAAAACCTTAGAGGAAGTGATCGATCACTATAATGAAGGTTTGCACAATAATGCTTCGCTTAATCCTGCCCTTGCCATGACTATGGGAACGGGTTTAATGCTCACCGATACCGATAAGAGTGCTTTACTTGCCTTTCTGAAGACCTTAACAGACACGAGTTTGATTCAAGACTCTCATTATGCTTCGCCTTTCTAAATTTCTGTTCATCGGTTTAATTTTGGGTTCATGCGTGCCTGATGAGTCCGTTTTTGAGGGACTTAATACTACTTATCCGGTACTAGAATATCCCGCAGATAATCCCAACAATGCTGCTGCGGCATCTTTAGGTGAACGACTTTTTTTTGATCCTATATTGAGTGTAGACTCAAGTATTAGCTGCGGTTCTTGCCATAAGCCAGAACTGGGTTTCGCGACAAACGACAGGGTTACGCCCGGTGTAGGTGGAGTTTTAGGGAAACGTAACAGTCCATCTTTACTAAACGTTGGTTTCCAGCCTTATTTCATGCGTGAAGGCGGGGTCCCGTCTTTGGAGATGCAAGTCTTAGTCCCATTAGGTGATGCGACTGAAATGGCACATAACGTGGTAGACGCCGTTCGACGATTGAATCGAAATACCAGCTACAGAAATGAATTTCTTACGGTCTATGGGGATACGGCCTCTGCTTTTTTATTGGTTCGAGCATTAGCGAATTTCGAACGTACGCTCGTTGACTTTGATGCTCCTTTTGATCATTTTATTCAAGGCGATGCGACTGCACTGAGCAACGAGGCCATCAAAGGCGGTAAATTATTTTACGGAAAAGCAGCATGCGTGCAGTGTCATTCAGGTGTTTTACTTACTGACTTCGGTTTCGCAAACAATGGAACGGCCATAGTGGATTCAACAGACTACGGTCGAGAATTATTGACGAATGAAAGTGGTGATAGGTATGTTTTTAAGGTTCCATCACTGCGAAAGGTGCAGATCACAGCTCCTTACATGCACGATGGCTCAGTGGCCACCCTTGCTGATGTTGTTGAGCAGTACAATACTGGCGGGGCAAACCATTCGTATACCGATTCTAGAATAGAACCCTTAGGTTTATCTGGTAGCGAGAAAGCGCAATTGGTCGCATTTTTGGAGGCACTATAATCGCCTCATTCAGGCAGCGTAAAGCTAAAAGGCAATAGGCCCTGAACGCCGGTGAATGCCAAGGCCTTGTCCGTCTTATTGAGTAAGATCAATTCAAAGGGCCTTATTTGTCTCAATTCTGTTTCATGAAGCACTTGTCTGCATGATCCGCATGGAGCTGCAGGTTCGCGCTCTGATTCCCCGGTCATGATGTAAACGGTTTGAATGGCTTCATTCGGATGAGCAGCTTTCGCCGCTAGTACTGCCACACGTTCGGCACATAAACCTGAAGGGAAGGCCCCATTCTCTTGATTCGTACCTACAATCATTTCACCCGATTCCATGACCACGATGCTTGATACGGGATAATTAGAGTAGGGGGCATATGCAGAAAGTAACAACGCTTCTAGTCGCTCAGCTATCGCTTTGGGAATGGCCAATGTTTGGCGCCAATGCTCATAGGTTCTGTAGTGAATGGTTATCTGGTGCCCCATTTGTAAGTGTTTAAGTTCTTTTACAAGTTACCCTTTAATCAATAATTCGAGTTTAAATTATGCTCAAAAAGAAAGGGCACCCCACGGGTGCCCTTTACATTGATTAGATGTAGTTCTTATTCAAAGCTGTACGCCGTTCCGTAACGCAACATTTGACCCAGAAAATCCATAGGGTATTCAACGGTAACATCCACGATACTGTCTTCTTCGAATACGGGCACCATCTCAGGATTTACAAACCCGCTGTATGGGGCTAAATTTAGCGGCTCTGAGCGTCTCAAGACTTCCGCGTGAAGCTCTTGATCTACTTTAACACCATAGGTCTCCACGAGATTTCTACCGGCTTCAAAGTCACCTTCACTTTTGATGCGCTGAATTTCGCGTAACAGCTCACCAAAATACCCGCGCAACTTGTCATAGTCGTTCACTACGAAATAGGTTTTACCATCGATCACCTTACGTTCGACTACATTCTCCTCGCGTCCGCGTTCGAATGCCCATGAGGCTACCAATTGACGGTTGCGCATGTGGTCTTCCTCTATATCATCGCCGGGAAGAATACGACGCAATTGGAGCATCATTCCATTCGACATATAGTTGTCGTATTCTGCATAGCCTGGTTCTTTATTTTCCATTAAACCAATCTCCTGCATTTTGTCGTCCAGAATGAAGTAAAGTGCAACGAGATCCGCACGTGCCTCTTCAAGCGTAGAGCTGTAATTTTTGAGCGTTTGCTTCGGTGTTCCAATACCAGGATTAATCTTTCCTGATGCATGACCTACAACCTCATGAAGTGCCGTATGCATTTTTGAGCCCAATTCTCCATACTTTTCCGCACGCTCATTGTGCATGGTAGAAAACCCAAATTCTTGAGCCATTCCTTTACCAGCGCTTGCATGGTAGGCATCTTCAATATTACCTAAGGATACAGATTTAGAACCGTGCTCAACGCGAATCCAGTTCGCATTGGGAAGATTCACACCAATAGGCGTTGCGGGAGTTGCATCACCGGCTTCACCGGCTACGGTAACGATTTTATAGCTTACGCCCACCACGTTTTTCTTTTTGTGGTCATCCATGATAGGACTATGATCTTCAAACCACTGTACATTATCTGCGACGACAGCCATTCGTTCGCTCGCATCAAAGTCTTTGACTTGAACGACCGTTTCGTAGGAACCGCGGTATCCCATCGGGTCATTGTAAACCTCTACGAAACCATTGATGTAATCTACATCACCGCCGGTTGTTTTGACCCATGCGATATTGTAGTCATCCCACTTTGTAAGATCTCCTGTCTCATAGTATTCGATCAAAAGTGTCAATGCGGCAGCTTGACCATCATTTTCCGCAACTTCTTTTGCCTTTTCTAGGTGACCAATTATTTCTTTAATGCTATTCGCATAACGCCCACGAGCACTGAATACTTCTTCATAAATCGCTCCATTTTCATCACGCGAAAGACGGCTATTTAGCCCATGACTTACCGGGCGGTCCGGATCGGCATCTACTTTAGCAGCATAAAAGGCCTCTGCTTCTGCCTGAGTGATGTCCGGTGCATAAAAATTAACTGCAGAAGCCAGTAATAAATCTACGCCATCAGCCCGATTTACTTTCTTCGCATCAAATTCAGGATCAAAAATGGCGCGCTGCGCTTCTTCAGAAAGTGTAACTCCGAGCGTATCTAATGCAGAAAGGAACCAAACCTGATCGAAATCGGCAGCGAATTTCATATTGCTGTAATGGTGGTGAATTCCGTTAGCGAAGAATACACGTTTTGCATAAACCTCAAAATCTGCGTATTGCTGACCTTCACGATCAACAACGCCATCGCTCGAAAGAATGGCCTCGAGCGCTTTTCGTATTTCTAAATTATGGCGGTAATTACAATCCCACATAATATCACGTCCTGCCAATCCTGCTTGCGTAAGGTGATAGGCATAAATGCGTTGTTGCGGTTTGAGATCATCCCATGAAGGGATTTGATAGCGCAATACTTTGATATCTGCAAAGCGGTCTACTTGCCACTGAAAGTCATTGTGTGCAGTTTCGGTGTGCATTTCTTCTTTTGGGTTACAGGAGCTCAAGACTAGTGCAGCCGCAGCTCCTAGGAATACAATTTTTTTCATCTGATTTTGGGTAATTAGACCTGTAAGATACTACAGAATCAGAGCTTTTCTTCCACGCCGTTTGGAAAGGTTTCTACGTAGAGTTGTTCTAGCTTTTCTCGCGCCCACGGTGTTTTTCGAAGGAATTTAAGGGAGGATTTAACAGAAGGGTCGAACGTAAAGCAACGCACGGGTAAACGCAGCGCTAATTGTTCCCATCCATAAAAAGCCACCAATGCTTCTACCATATGTAGCAGCTTAACACCGTGCAGTGGATTATTTAACTGACTCATTATCCTGATTTTGAAATGTCCAAGCAACGAATTGGCTGGACTTATTTCCGTGGGTCATTTCAATAACTTTTAAATCCGTTGGGTTCCCTTTTCTAATGAATCGCTTAAAGGTGCGGATATGATCTTTTTTAGAAACCAAACAGGTAAACCACTGAATTTGCGCCCCAAATTCGGCGCTCTCTAGTGCAAGCTTTTTTAAGAATGCCTCTTCTCCGCCTTTATACCAGAGCTCATTGGCACTTCCGCCAAAATTGTGATGTGTTTCATCCGCACCGTGTAAGTTTTTGTTTTTACGAGCATTAGCGGCTAACGCCTCACTCTTATTCTTGTAAAAGGGGGGATTACAAACTAAGAGATCGAATTGTTCCTTTTTTTCGATAATGCCTGTGAGCATGTTGCTCTTAAACTCTTGCCGTCTAATTTTTGTACCGAGCATGCTTGCATTCATTCGAATGAGTCCCTTCGCATAGGAAATAGATTCTTTGTCCACTTCAGTGCCTACGCATTCCCAATTGAAGGCGGCAGTTCCTAAAAGCGGATAGATGAGTGAGGCACCAGTGCCGATATCTAGCATTCGTGCTCTTCTTCCTTCGATTTTAGACAGTAAATCGTTGGCATGAAGAAGGTAGTCGAATCTTCCCGGAACAGCGGGGCAGAGGTGCCCGTCTTTTAAGGTCCAATTCACGTTAAAACGCCACTTTAAGAGTGCTTTATTCAACAGATAAACGGCCTTTGGATCGCTAAAATCTATACTCTTTCTCGCAAACTTCCTAGGTATGATGTATGCACCAAGTTCAGGGACGGCATTGACCAGTACAGAAAACTTATAATTTGAATCAAAGGGGTTGTTTGCGTGCACTTGCTGTATTCCTTATGAATTCGCAAGGTAGTAAAGCCTTTGATCAGAATGATTGGTGTAGCCATTTACCTTTCGCGTGTTATTGACAAAATCCTAAAGAAGACCTCGGCAAAAATCAAAGGTGCGGTATCATCAAAAAATGCCGCAAGGTGCGATATCGCTCTTTTTATTGTTTTATATTTCCGATTCTTAAAATGATCGAATATGTATAAATTTCTAAAAACGGCCGGAATCATTGCGGTTTCAGTTATGATGGCAACCAGTTGCTCTGGCCCGGGTGAAGTTCATGAATACGCAGTGAATGATCTCGAGTTTAGCCTTGAGGGTCCTTTGTTTGCTGGTCCAAACGGTGCACAGACTGAGATTTTAATTGATTTGGCCGATGTTCTGGGTGAATCCTATGAAGATGGAATGAAAATCAGCGATGCGCGTTTGAAAACCGCTACCGTATTTCCTCATGACAGTTTGGGTTTCTCTCAAATCAATGCCTTTGTAGTCGCATTCGCTAGTGATAATGAGGATGTGGCTATGCAAGAAGCAGCGGTCAAAAATCCATTAGAAGAGGGTGCCGCTGAAGCTGTTTTGGATGTAGCTCCTGAGGCTGAACTTGGTGAAATAATGGAGGACGGTAAAGTATATGTAGTATTAGATGCGGACCTCGCAGAAGATTACTGGGACGGTAATCGCGACTTTAAATTGAATTTTACACTTGAATTAACCATAAAATAGAAGACCATGCTTCGCAAATTAACATTGTTGGCAATTTCCGCTGTCATTGCTTTTGGAACGTTAAGTTTTGATGTTCCGCAAAAATCAGATAATCCAGGAGATAAACTCATAGGTGTATGGGAACCTTCAAACGGCCGTTCTCGTATAAAAATTGATCGTATCGGTAACAAATATTACGGACGTGTGGTATGGCTAATTGAACCGAACGATGCCGATGGAAATCCTAGACTAGATATCAATAATCCTAATCCAGATTTACGTAACGCCCCATTAAGAGGTTTCCGTATGCTAAAGGATTTCGTTTACCAAGGCGATGATAGTTGGACCGAAGGAACACTTTATGACCCGAACAATGGATCGACGTACAATGGTATCATCAAAATGAGAGATGAAAACACATTGGATATGCGAGGATATATTGGGGTAGAGGCATTAGGACGTACAGACGTATGGAAGCGTTTGAAAGTGCCTACTAGAACGAAGAAATAAGCATGAAGCGTAATCTATTGAAGTTAACGGCGGCAGTATTCGTCCTTGCTTCAACCCAAGTTCTAGCACAATCTGATTCATCCTATTTCGAGGAGGAGATTGATTGGAGCTTGTACGATGACGTTGGTTTTGCAGATGAAAGCGCAAAACGCTTGTGTAGCCCGAAACTTGAAGGCCAGTCTCCGGCAAAATTGATTTCCCTAGGGTACGATTTCCAGGGGCCTTATGCGTTAACTGCAGGGCAAATCAATGATGCCAACGGTGATGCCATTAATGATCCGTCTACTTCCGATCAGGAAATGACGGTGAATTCAACAACAGGCATTCGTGCAGGCTTTAACGTTCCGGTTGTGGGTAACAACAACATCCTATGGCAAATGGGGGCGAACTATTGGGAGTCAAGCTACCAGTATGCGGAAACGCCAACTAGCTCAGATAATCCGCTTCACCAAACCTTGTCTGAAAACGGGTTGCGTACCACAGGAATTTCAACGACTATTTTCAAACCGTTGGATGAAAAGTCGTTTATCTTATTTCAAGGTTCCGCAGATTTGAGCGGTACCTATGGTGCAGCTTTAATGCCCATGGAATATTTAAAGTACTCTGCTGCTGCAATTTGGGGTCGTCGTCCTACTGAAAAGAAGCAATGGGGTGTGGGTCTTGCTAGGACCTATCGTGCGGGTGAATTGAATTACATTCCGGTAATTCTTTACAATTCTACAGATGCGATGAATAAATGGGGAGCGGAAGTATTATTCCCTGCGCGTGCGCACGTGAGAAGAACCATCAATCCAAGAAATATGCTGTTCTTCGGTTACGAGCTGGAGGGCCAGTCGTACCGTTTGTATGAAAACTTACCTGGATTTGATATTCGTGATGAAGATCTCGAGATTCGTCGTGGTGAGGCTCGTATTCGCGCCATTTATGAATTCTCATTAAAAGATTTTGTTTGGATGTCCATTCAAGCGGGTTACCGTGTGAATTACCGCTACGACGTGGATCGTTTAGTAGATGGTGTTGAGATTTATCGTGCTTTCGGTCTTCTTCGTGACGACGCTTATGCACAGATTAATGGTCTTGGAAATCCGTTCTACATCAGTGTGAGCGTCAATCTAGTGAGTCCGTAAGCAAACGCAACGAATAAGAATAAAAAAGCCCCGCAATGCGGGGCTTTTTTTATGGCAAATTTTCGTGCTAATGAATCTTGATCACCTCTTCGTTAGGAAGTCTTCGACGGGGTCCCCAGAAACCGTGTTCCTCACCTTTACCGCAGCCGATCACCATGTTGATTTCGGCACGACGGGGTAAGCCAAGAATCTTCTTTACTCTATGTGCATCAAACCCTTCCATTGGACAGGTGTGGAATTCTTCTGAAGCCATGCTTAACATGAAATTCTCTGCAGCGAGCGCGGCGCTTTTGTGAACGGTTATTCTTTGCTGTGCGTGTCCTTCTGCTCTGTAGATAGGTCGAAATAAGCCTATACAGAAGGAAAGGAGCCTCCTATACAATCCTAAAATACCTAGGCCGTCATTCATGTAGGAGAAGGGCATCAGTTTAGTGTAATAGACCAAGCGCATTTTAATGGACTTCGCTTCCCGGCCAACGCGTTCGGCATCCTTTAAAATGAGGTTCTTATGCCACTGCACTCTGTGACGCCATTTATCTCTTCGGGTAACAATCACCACCAGTTCTTGCGCTGTGCGCGCTGCACTTTGATTGAGGCAAGCGTGAATCAATTTCTTTTTCTTTTCTTCATCGCGCACCCAATGGAACTCCCACAGTTGCATATTACTGCTGTTAGGAGCTAATGTGGCGTGTTCTAAGGCTTTTTCTACTACTTCGAATGGTACCGGGTGATTCGGGTCGAACTTTCTATTAGAGCGGCGAAATTGGATGATTTGATCAAAGGTCATAGTTTAGGTCTTTAAGGCATTACTCTGCCCCAATTGGCTAAATGATGGTGCCCTTCATGCTGTGATGGTAAAATGTTCTTGTATTTCACTTCTCCATCTTTAAGGATCCATAAAACACTAGAATTCTGCTCCTCGACGAAGTAACCTCCGCCTGGTAAGGCATCGACTAAACTCTCTGTGAAGGAGAAAATTTCATTTTGAGCGAATAATTCAGGATAAATAGGTTCGAATCGGTCGCTCTTGAGGTAATAGCGTAGAACGCCTGAAAACTGTTCATCGACCACAAGGAGTTCATCTGCCAATTTATGCGCATCTGGTCGTTCACCTTTGAGCGTTTGACCGCCGTTATTGAAGAAGATGATCGTTGAGTCGGACTCTATATCGACATCGTGTTGTGAAATAAAAGGGCCTTCAATCAATTCAACAACTTCACCGGTCGAGGGACGGTAGTGCATGATCCACGAGCTTGTGCGCGATGAAATAAAGACATCGCCCTTTTCCATGAACGGACCCGACACTAATACAGGCTGAATATCATTGATGTGTAGCGGATCTCCCGGTGAATCTGATTTGATCAATAGATGAGTTAAGTCGTTTTCAATCAGAATTTCAGTGACGCTTTTGTGAAAGAGAAGATGTCCAGTGGTCGCATCAAACTGGGTAATGGTATTATCAATGAATGGGAATTCACGGCCGTCAATACTGAATTGGGCACCATAATAAATGTGTTCTCCCTTATCCTTGTTGTACGTATTGGCCCAAAAAGTGTTGTCCGCGCCCATGTTGATGGCGTGATGATGTGCGATCGTATCCTGTTTCCAGAGGCGCTCGCTGTTTTTATCAATCTTAATGATTCCGGTAACGCCGTTCAATGAATAGATGAGGCTGCTGTCCGGGAGCATGAGCGAATGCATGATTCTATTGTGTGGATTCGCTAATCGGTCCACGTTCCAGCTTTTTAACTCTTCACCTGTTTTCAGATTTTTGATAACGATTTTACGCTTCCAATTCGCCGTAGCATAGCTTATGAGCACCTTAACATCTTCTTCTAAGGTATTCACCGGTTCAAAGTCCTCAGGGGACGGGATGAAAACTAAGGGCAAACGTTCAACGGCCGCTTTTGCTACGAGTAAGCGGTCTGGTAACGTTGAAAAATAGGTGACTGCACGACTTACGTTATGCGGGACCCACTGTTTTCCTTTTGTGGTCTCACGTACGAGCCAACTGAATAAACACAATAAGGTTAATGCGATTACTGTATTCGCTAAAAACAGTGGGAGCTTGCGAAGGATTGATTTAAGCATTGTTCATGTTTAGAACGGCAAAGGTAGGTCAATAGGGTTTAAATCTCTAAGATGAGGCCGATGGTTGGCAACAGTCGGCCCGTATCACTAGATATGGTTTTCACGGAATACGCATCAGCATTTGCGGCATCCACTAATGGTACCCCATTATCGTCTCTTTCGACCGTTAAATAAGGCATTAAAGGAATCGCGGAGCTTGTGAAGTTTTGAAGGTCTAAAAACCAGGTCAAACTGTAATTTTTCTTGTTGTAGGTTTTGTCTAAACGAACATCAATCACGCTGTAACTAGGGAGGCGTTCGCTCATGATGTTTTGACTGTCAAATATGCCCCGCTGCAGTACATCCCAATTGGTACGAATGGCACTTAAATCTGCATCAAAAGGTGTATATGGTGTGCCTGTGGCCCAACGGTATTTAGCCCCGATTTGCCAGCCTTTTCCCCATACTTTACCTAGTACAAAATTCACGTTATGTCGGTTGTCCCAAACTGTGGGTAACCAGGGGTTTGATTCATTTAATCGGGTGTCGCTGTACCCGTAATTATAGCTTAAAGTCCACCAATAGGTCCCTTTGAGTTTTTGTTGCAAAAACAGCTCGAATCCATAGGAACGGCCCTCTGCATCGGCAGAACTCGTTTGATCGCCGACGGCAACGTACGCACCAATAGCTTGTGAGAAAGATTGCTCATCGTCCCACAAATAGGGCATGCTGCTGTAGTATTTGTAATATGCTTCCAATGAAAAACGATACGTTTCCCCGTTTTGGAATTCGATCCCTGTTGCTGCTTGTGCAACGGAGCCTGGTCCCGTTCCGTACGTGGTCCAATTATTAGCTTCATTTGCCAACATCACAATGGCCGGTGGGAGTTGATTGTACCACCCAAGGTTACTTTGAAATGCCCATGCCTCATTGAGGTGGTATTGAGCACTTGCACGGGGTGAGATTCTCAGTAAAGAATTTAGGTTCAGGTTGTGCATGTCCAATCGTAATCCAGCACTAGTACTGAGCCTGTTTTCAAGGTAATTTCGAGTGACGTGCGTGAAAGCGCCCAAACTTTGAAAAGAAAGGGCAGAGGTGTAATCTGCCGTATCGATGCGTTGTACCGTTTCATCGTTGTTGTATCGAACGCTGGTCATATCGAGATCGTAGTCGCGGTGTACAAAGTTCAATCCATACTTCCATTGCCATTGTTCAGAGACGACGTAGTGTGTCAGCTTCGCTCGGGTATTGGTTTCTGTAGAGGCATAGGCCAATTGGCGATCTTCAAGAATACCGGTATTTCCAATGTATTTCTCCGCTTGATTACCCACATGATCGCGGCTTAGAACGTATTCCCAACGACCATTGTCTTTAAAAATTCGGTAACGTGCCCCGATAACTTCTGTCTGTTGATCCCCTTCTGGAATGTAGCCAACATTGTAAAGTAGGGCATCGCTGCCTCTACCGTCCTTGTATAGTCGGTATTGATCCCAACCACCAACTCCAATGATCGTCAAATCCTTATTCTGCGCAAAACGGTGGTGAATTCTGAGCTGCGCGTCTTGATACGCGGGGAGCACGGGAATATTAAACAATCTGAAGTAATGTTGTGAAAAGCTGTTTCTACCGCTCAAGGTAACCGCAGTATTCTTCCCTAGCGGTCCTTCAAAGGTGATGCCGTAATCTGTTCCGCCTTGTGTTGCACGAATACCCCAACGATCCGTTCGAGCGTTTCTACCTTCAAGCAATAAAACTCCCGAGAGGGCATCATCGACTTCTGCCGGAAATCCGCCAGTGATCAGGTCCATGCCTTGGATGTGGTCAAGATTGATCAAGCTTACAGCCCCGCCAGAAGCGCCTTGAATGCTAAAATGATTTACAGTCGGCAGTGAAATACCGTCTAATAAATAGCGATTTTCATTTGGCGCACCCCCGCGCATGGCAATGGCATAACCAAAGGAAGGTTTGGGCAACACACCGGGGAAACTTTGAATGACTTTACTGAGATCTAAAACTGCACCCGGCATACGCATCATTTCGCTCCGGTTGATGTTTTTGATACTTAGCGGCGTTTCAGGGGTGCGGTGAAACGCATCCGCTCGAACGGCAACTTCGTCTAAAGAAGTGATTCGTTCAACGTATAAACTAACGAAAGTCGGTTTCGTGGAGCGTACCTGTACTTCGTGTAGGGTTTGAATCTGACCTTTCGGACTTTTCGCACGTATGTTATACAGTCCCGTGGGTAGTTTTTCGAAAGAGAACTTTCCAGAAGCATCTACTTTCGTTGCAAGCTGAAAATCTCCTTGTATGACATCCACTTCCCAGCCCACAAGTGGACCTAAGTTGAGTGCGTCCAGCGCTTCTCCTTCAAGTGTCCCGAGATTTTGAGCGTATGCTGTAGAAGCAAATAATAGTGCGGCGGTTAGGTAGGATAGGGCGATGCGCATCTGTTATCAGAATTTTATTCAAAGGTACAACGCAAAGTTTCCCAATGTGTTTAGGAAACGCCCATATTCTCTACGAATTATTGAAGTTTAGCCACCGTTTGCCAAGCGCCGGCATTGATACTCTGAATACCAACGCCCTGTAAAATAGATGCGGCATTCCCTGCACGAGCACCGCTTCTGCAACACAAGATGATGGGTTGATTTTCCTTTTGTAGTTGCGCTGTTTTCTGAGCCAAATTTCCCAAGGGAATATTTACTGCGCCCTTCGCATGGCCTTGTCTGAATTCACCCGGAGTCCGAACGTCCACAATTTTGGCCCCCGCCTGCAATGCTTCAATAATGCGGTCTTGTTTCTTTGACCCGCCAAATAAAAATGATAGTAATCCCATGCTTCGATATTTTAAGCGAATCTAGGGAGTTAAAAAGGAACGAGTGTGACTCTACGCACAGGGTAGGGGTTATAACAAATGGTCCGCTGCCACTGACGCTACCTGGATATGTTGTTTTGTGCTCATAGTGTACCCTAGACCTAAAATCCATCCTTTAACCATAGGGATGACTTTATGTGACGCATGATTTTCATCTTCATTATAATCAACGTCAATGGTAATCGGTGTGTCGATTCCTTCACCGCGCAAATATTGCGCTGTATTTATACTGTCTTCAGCTTCTTTAAAAAGGCGAGTGATCATGTCCCTGATGAGTTGTTCACGGCGTTTGGTGAGAATATAATGCACACCCTTTCCCGGATGACGAAAGGCGATTACCGTGGCATACAAGCTGTGGCCGCCTATGTTTTGAGAATCGGAACCTACGCTGAGCAGTACGTTCGGATTTCGCTGGAGATATGCTTTTACATATGCAGCACTATTTTCTACTAGTGTACCATCAAGTTTACGATATTGCGTCATAGACCCTAAAGTTGGAAAATGTTTTCGAGAGAAGAAAAAAAAACACTGAATACTGCCTTTTTTAATCAGTTCGTACGTCATATGTCGCGCCACCACAGCATTGGCGGTGGCGGTGGACGCTGGGAATCCTACAAGACAGGCGTAAAAGGTCTCTATTTTAGACTATTAACAACACCGATCGTCGGTATAGCAATCGACATTCAGCAAAAAGATCCGGAGATTAGAGCATTATTGTACGACCAATTCTTAGAGTTGCGAAGGCTACTAGAAGCTGAATGGGGTGATGATGTACTCTACGAATCTTCACACTTTTTAGAAAGTGGTGTGGAAGTGTCAAGAATCTCTATCAAGCTCGAAAACGCCTATTTCTACGACAAAGAGCAATGGACTGAAATTACGCGTTGGTACGAGAAGCATCTACTGGGTTTAGATGCATTTTGGGACACCGTAGGGGATATCGTTAAGGCGTTGGCCCGCTAATCGATCATCCGTTTTAGCACCCTAAGCTTATGGGTATGGCGGCCCAATTCTGCATTGTAAATCCCACTGTGGTCTAATCCATCCACACGAACACGTCCGCTGGCGTGGATAATGTGAAAATCATCAAGTATGATCCCCACATGGGTAATGGCACCTTCTGCATTATCAAAAAACGCGAGATCTCCAGGTTGGCATTCTTCTAAAAAGCTAAGCGTTGTTCCTTTTTTGGCTTGCTGAGAGGCATCTCGCGGAAGGTAGTGGCCTGCTAATCGGTAAACCATCTGAGTAAATCCGCTACAGTCGATACCAAAAGGAGTGCGTCCGCCCCACTGGTAGGGCGCATTGAGGTAGGAAAAAGCAAAATCTACTAATTCATTGCGATCTTTCTTTCCAGTGGTGAAAGCGCCTTCAAAAGTGTACGAATGCTGTTCCAAGCGTATGGTACCTGCATCGAGAAAGGGCAAATAGGCACCTTGAACGATCAAAGGGTAGTCAGTGGGACCTGTTCCTTGCAATAATTGGACAGGATCTAAACTAACCCGAAGTGGAGTAGTAGCTAATAATTCATAGTATGAAGCGGAAATGGGCTGGTATTGTAAACGGTCAATCCAACCTTCATAGCCATCATGATCCAGCTGAATCCGAACCCATTTCGGTTGTTCTTCAAGAATACTAAAACTCTCTCCGAACAGCACTACATTCACCTGCTCCGAAGCATCAGATGGTGCTCCACGCATGGGGACCACACTGAGAAACGCTATGCCTTTGTCAAATTCGCTCACAGGTCACAATTTACGGGCTAATCAAAGCGCAACGTTAAAAATGGGTCAATTTTATAAACAGCCCCTCTTACCCCGAAAGATAAGAAGGGCTGTGCTATTTAAATCAATTCTAGTACTAACGCAGAGGCACCACCACCGCCATTACAAATGGCAGCTGCACCGGTTTTACCTCCGTTTTGTTGCAGCACACCGATCAATGTAGTAATGATGCGTGCACCTGATGCACCCAGCGGATGTCCTAGACTGACTGCGCCTCCGTGCACGTTTACCTTTGCTGCATCCAGTCCCAATAATTTCATATTCGCCAATCCAACCACAGCGAAGGCCTCATTGAATTCGAAAAAATCTACCGCATCCATTGTAATGCCCGCCTTTGCTAAAGCCTTTGGCAATGCTTTCGCAGGTGCCGTTGTAAACCATTCCGGTTCTTGAGCTGCATCCGCATAACCTGTGATTTTAGCAATAGGTTGCAATCCTAATTCCGCCGCTTTTGAAGCACTCATAAGCACAACTGCAGCGGCACCGTCGTTTAATGTGGAAGCATTGGCTGCGGTTACGGTACCGTCCTTCTTAAATACAGGACGTAATTGAGGTACCTTATCCGTATTCACTTTTGTATATTCTTCATCGGTATCCACGACAAGGGCATCGCCGCGGCGTTGAGGAACAGCAACGGGTACCACTTCATTAGCAAATTTTCCACCGTCCCATGCGGCAGCACTTCTGCGGTAGCTCTCTAGCGCAAATGCATCCTGATCTTCACGAGTAAAGTGGTGTTCTTCAGCGCATAATTCTGCGCAAACGCCCATATGTTGCGCGTTATAGACGTCGGTCAGCCCGTCTTTTACGAGCCCGTCAACGAGCGAAATATCGCCCAATTTTACTCCAGTTCTACCCGTCGGTAAATAGTGGGGTACAGCACTCATATTTTCCATTCCACCTGCAACAATGATATCGACATCTCCGGCCTTAATAGCTTGAGCGCCCATCATGATGGCTTTCATACCTGAGGAACACACCTTGTTGATAGTGGTACATGGAACTTGGTTGCCAATTCCTGCGGCCATCGCCGCCTGACGCGCAGGTGCTTGACCTACATTCGCCTGCAAAACATTGCCCATGTAGACTTCTTCTACAGCATCTGCAGGTAAACCGGCTTTTTCTAACGCGCCTTTTATCGCCGCAGCACCTAAGGCTGGGGCAGGGACGCTACTTAGTGCTCCGCCAAAGCTGCCCATAGGGGTTCTGACAGCACTTACGATCACAACTTCTTTCATCTTCTGTAATGTTATTTGGGTTCGTGTCAAAAAGACCCCACTAAACTACTAAATTGGTGCTCTAGAAACGAAGGTATTGGGTATGAAAGCATCGAATTGGATACAGCAGCAGCAGAAGTGGGTCTATTTCAGTATTATAGGCACATTATGTATCGCATTGCTGTTTATCAGCATTCCATTTAAAGCCCAATTTCAATACGATTACCGTCTCGGACAAGTGTGGCTGGAAGACGATTTGATTGCACCCACAGACTTTGCACTTCCAAAATCGCCAGAGCAATTGGAAGAGGATCGGCAGCAATTGATCGCCCATAAAGACCTGTACTACAACTATACCAATCAGATCAACAATTGGCGTTCGACACTAGATTCCACGCTCGTACCTGAGGCAGAATTCATTGAATGGCAGCGACGTGGTATCGTTCTGAACCACCCTACAGATAATCATAAAGTTTTGCTTGCGGACGGCACCCCTATAAGTTTGAAAAACAGTCTTTCTCCAGATTATTTAAGGGCAAAATACGCCTTGCCGGACAGCATAGCATTGGCCCCTACATTTACGCTGAATACCTCACTGACAGACAGCGCTGTAACGGTAAAATTGAATGCGCTCACAACCTACCGTGGGGTCATAACAAAAGGAACGCCTATCGTGCTTCGAGGCGCAACCGTCACCGCTGAAAAGTTTGAAATGCTTAAAGCGCTCGAGGCAAATTTCGATGGGATTGCGGAAGATCTAAATTGGCAGGGTAGAGCAGGTGCATTGCTTTACCTCCTGCTGGTTTTCTTGGGATTGGCACTTTACCTCAATGCATACGATGCTCAAATTATCGCGCACAGTTCTAGTCTTAATCTGCTGTTGTTCTCCATTACAGGAGCAGGCATTGCGACCTTATGGGCCTCTTCCATCAGCGTTTTAAATGTGTTCCTGGTTCCGCTCGTTTTATTACCGGTCCTCGTACGAAGTTTCTTCAACGACCGACTAGCGCTCATCACTCACATCTTCCTCCTTTTGATCGTTGCTCCATTCATCAGTGGTGCCGTTCATTTTATTGCGGTCCAATTCGCCGCAGGCCTCATCACCCTGTTCAACATCCGCGGCATTTACAAGAGGAGCCAGTTGTTCCAGAGCACATTTAAAATTATGGGCATCTTGCTGAT
>JAGYIN010000015.1 GCA_018402665.1 Schleiferiaceae bacterium
TGCTTAACTTCATTCCAAGTGAAAGATGGGCTATCACCCTTAAGATGCTTTTCTCTTCGTGAGTCTAGCTCCTTTTTTTGAGCCTTGGTAAGAACCGAACCATCTGATGCCGATTTACTTCTCTCAAGCATACGCTCAATCTTCTCAAGCATACTTGCATCCGCAGTCTTGAGCAACATTTGTATTTTATCTAATCTCTGTGAAATAGTCATAATCAATTCCTCTTACTTACAAAGGTACATATTCTAAACGCTTCCTTGTAATACCCCCCGGGAATTAGACCGGGCTCTTGGTTAAGATTAAAGTAATTAATTTAGACCAAGTTATGAGAGGAAAACTCAGAAAATTCAGTGCTGAGTACAAGGCCAAGTACATACGTCCTTACCTACTGCGCAATGTGGCTATCACTAGGACCAACCAGGCCTGGAGTGTAGATATCACCTACATACCCATGCAACGTGGGTTCATGTATTGCTTTGCCGTCATGGACATCTACAGCAGAAAAATCTTAGGGTGGAGCATCTCCAACTCCTTGGAAGCAAAGTGGTGAGTAGAGGTACAGCCTTTAGGTCAGTTTATTTTGCAGCCACTCTAGAGGGAGTGTTGCGCCTAAATAGTAAGGTATGTTTAGTAACGTAAATTCTTTGCCTCGCCGCGTCCGGCTCTTTTGAAGCGACCATTTTCCTGCATACATTCTAATTGCTGTATTCTGCTCCGAGGCATCTATAAATTCATGTAATGACCTCAAAGTACCGGTTGCTCCAGATTTTACTTCGATAGGATATAGTTTACCGTGATCGGTGAATCATGCTTCTTCAAATTTGTAACAAAATAAGGGTAATTAGTCATTAAAGTTTGCATTCATTGGGTTAGCCACATTAAAAAACCACTAAGGTGAAGGCACGGACGAATACTCCGTAGAAATCAGATTTCGAGACTGAGTTTTAGTCTAAACATGTTGGTATGTGACTAGGTATACCTGATGACTGTGCGGGCTGCTTAAGGCTTAAGGAATAGGATTGGTTTAATGTAAGAACCCGAAAAGCCAAAGCGGTATTTTGCGGTCAAATCCAATCTCTATGTTATCTGCGACTACGTAAGCATTATCTACATCCTTGATTTGCTTTATTCCTTTGGCTGAACCTCCTACCTCAAAAACGTAGGTGTTGTCGACTATAAAATCACCTTTAGGGGGTAAATGGAGTTGATGAGAGACGCGCAATTGGTTCGCAAAAAAGCTTTCCCGTACTGTCCCTGCACTAATGTTTCCCTGAGAAAGAGCATGAACAAGGTTTGTGTTTTCTAGGTAAATCTTATTGGGTTTTTGAAGCGCACTGGTCCCTTTCGAGGCGCTGTAGATATTCATGGTGAGCGCTACCTCCTCTAGATAATGAATATAAGACATGAGGGTGTTTCTGTGTATGCCCATTTTTTGGCTAAGCGTACTAATATTCGGTATGAAGGGTACCGCTTCCGCAATGACGAGCAGGAGTTGTTTTAATTTAGTGATGTATGCAATATCAACCTCCCTGTGCTGTGGAAGCTCTATTTCTAAAATTAGCTGAATGACTTGATTCAGCTTCAGATCATAGAATTCTCTACCTTCTTTATAAAATGGGTAGTATCCATATTCTAAATAATCCTTAAACAAAGACAGGGGCTTAAAGCGTTGTGTGAGTTCATCTGCGATCTCTGTGTGATTGACGATGATATCTTCCAGCGAATAGCTAGGCAAAGAAATCTGCTTTTCAAATTCGATGAACTCACGAAATGACATCCCTTGCATGGTGTAAAGTATCGCTCTTCGGCTCAGATCCGCCTTTGAATGCAATATTTCTAATAGAGAAGAACCAGTAAATACCACCTTCAGCTCTGGATAGTCGTCATAGATGTTCTTCAGTTCTTGTATCCAAGAATGGTATTTGTGTATTTCATCAATATAAAGAACCTTGCCACCCCGCTGTACAAACTGTTCAGCGATTTCAATCAAACTGGTGTTCGAGACCAATAAAGAATCCATGCTGATGTAAAGAACTTCCTCGAGATTATTCGAATAATTCAGCTTGATGTGTTGCAGTAAAAGTGTAGTTTTCCCAATCCCTCGAGCCCCTTTTATACCCACCAATCGTGCGTTCCACCCAATCTTGTAAAGGTCGGAACGTACAAAATCCGTTGAAACGTATTGAAGTCTTTTTCGAAACTGGGCCCTTAACTTATCCATAATGTACATTGTGATGTACAAATATAGGCTAAAAATGTATATCCCAGTGTACAAAAATATTTTTTCCTTAGCGCTTTGAAGCGGTATCCATAATATAATGTGCTGTGTATACCGAATGAATGTGGGCTGCTAGCGAAAAATGCCTGCAAAATCAGTTTCTCTTTTACTATTGGTAATCGCTCTGTGAGCATTATTGGGTGAATATGAGCTACCAGAGCTTCCTCTAGGAGGCCTTGACCTTTAATTTTCTGTAGTTGTTCTTTAATGAAACTAGAAATACGATTATCATCCTTTTTGATTTCCTCTTCTATGTTAATCCTATTGTCCAGTACATATATGATGTCTTCCATATCGTGGCTGGTACGTATATCAGTTCCGCGATTATTATAGGCCTCAAATTTGGAGGCTAAATAGCATGCTGGGGATAGTAGCCAGATCTCTTGATTCTTGACTGTTGCGGTCCAGATTTTCAAATCCGATTTTATACCAGCGATTTGTGGGTCCTAAAGGACCATCTTCAGTAGACATAATAGCCACCGGTATGTTTCTATATTTATAACTGCAAATTGCATGGCCAAAGGGATCGGGATGAAATCCCAGATGTCCCAATTGTCTTTGTATTTTTTCCCAGTGGCTTAGATTGATGATATTAATGGTCATGTCCACATCTTGAGTAGGGCGAATTTCATCTGCCGCAGGATCATTGGTGTAAAGGCTAATCACAGCGCCACCTACAAAAACCATTTCCTCTTTGATTTCTTGCAGGCCTCGGCTACCATGGCCACCACAGCTATATTGATAGTCCTATTCTCCAAAACCGAATCGCTTTTTCAATTCTATAATAGCGATATCTCTTTCACGTGCTCGACCAACACGTATTGCGTCCACTAAAGCTAAAAGTTCATGGAGTTTTTCATCTTTTAAAGCAGCTTCGGGCACGGAAACGTATAAAGGAATAATACTGTGGCCACGAAAAATTGTAGACAGTATATTTAACGATTAGGACTAAATAGAACTCTTCCGCAGTATCTAGAACTCTTTTAATACACTCAAAAACGCCTCTGCGTAATGGTCCTTATTAGGATGTTCGCCGATATACAATAAAAAGTTTCCCTCTTTCTGATGCCCGGTCATCTTCATAATTAAAGGTGTAGGGACTTTCCCGTATAGATTAGTGGCAAAAGACCTTCTTAAATCATGTGCGGAGAGGAGGCTATACTTAGGATACTCGCCCAATTCTTTTCTCCTTGTCTCCGGATTCACCTTCCTGCCCGTAACAACCTCAGTCATCCCAGCTAACCGCGCAACAATCTTCAACTCCCTATTAAAAGTTACTGCACTGATTTGCTTAGGAAAGCTAGTTTTAAGAATGTCAATAACAAACGGGTCGTTGATCCCAATGGTCACCTGAAGATTGGTTTTCTGTTGAAGGACATTTACGAGCACTCCATTTTTACCTTGTTTAATTTGCTCAGGCTTCAATGCCAACAGATCCCCCACACGTTGCCCGGAATAAAGGCCAATAAGCATCCATGCACATACCGTTCGATCTAGGCCTGATAAGGTGGTATACAATTTCTTCAAATCATCAATCTCCTCTTTCGAAATAATCTGCATATACCGTTCATGCCGTGACAGGCTAAAGGTCTTCAAGGTCAGTGCATACCTGTGCACTTTCATCCCCTCAGCGTGAGCGTTCCTGCTGATCGTTTTAATGCACTTTACCTGGGTCCCAACATTATTTACAGCATACCTCTTCTCTTCAAACATCCATCTCACAAACCCATCCACGCAGCGCTTATGCAATCCCGAAAGCATCATAGGTTGATTTGTAAAGGCATCATATTCTTCGACCAATTCCGCAAACCTTCGATACAACCGCTCGGTATTCTTTGTGAGCCCAAGTCCCCCAGAAACCGTTGACCGTAAATAAGGTACTTGCTTCACATAGTTTCTTGCCTGTACGCTCAACTGCTTTTCCATCTTCACAGGCCTGCCTAAGGCAAGTTTCACCTGTGTCAGTAACTCCTTTTTCTTTAGCTCGAGGTGTCCATTTGTGTTGAGGTAGCGAAGCATATGGCTCACAATATTCTCGAGCATCTCATTAATTTGACTAGCCTCGGGTGCGCTATCCTTCACCCGCATATGGCGCTTGTGCCAAAAAGCTGTTCGAACGGATATTCCTACAGGAAACTCAAACCGTACTTTCTTGGAAGAATAGAAGTAGAGATAAATCCCAGCCTGGGCTTTATCAGATCGAATACGAAAGCTAATCTTTGGCATCCAATCAAGCTATTACACTTAAAATAGCTATCCTAAAATCCTTGAAAACTTTAAGTATTCCACAAAAAAAGCCCAACGCAACGGTTGGGCTTACTGAGTGCTGTTGCTAAATGACCTTAACGTATCATCCCCGCAGCAACCGTCTCATTCGTCGCCTCATCCACTAAAATCAACGATCCTGTAACGCGGTTTTGATTGTATTCATCCGCAAAGAGGGGCTTGGTAGAACGAATCTTTACGCGTGCGATATCATTCATTTTAATGTCCTTGTCCTCTTCCAGCCTATGGAGCGTATTGATGTCCATTTTGTACTGGATTTCGGTAATCATTGCGCGTGCATCAGCGGTAGTCTGCTTGAGGACATATTTCGCACGTGGACGCGGTGGTGTGGCGTTGAGCCAGCAGAGCATCACGTCTAAATCTTGTTGCCCGTCGGGGCGGTTTTCACTACGCACGAGCATATCTCCACGACTGATGTCAATATCGTCCTCTAAAGTGATGGTGACGGACATGGGTGGGAAAGCTTCTTCTAATTCACCAGTGAGGGTATGAATGCCTGAAATGGTGCTCTCTAATCCTGAAGGCAGCGCAACGACTTTATCTCCTTTTTTGAAAATTCCTCCAGCAACGCGACCTGCATAGCCTCTGAAATCATGGTATTCGTCGGTGTGGGGACGGATGACCGTTTGAACAGGGAAGCGGCAATCGCGTAGGTTGTAGTCTGCAGAGATGTGCACGGTTTCCAGGTTGTGAAGGAGTGTGCCCCCTTCGTACCAAGTCATGTGTTCACTGCGGGTGACTACATTGTCGCCGTGAAGGGCGGACATGGGGATGAATCGGACATCCTGAACATTGAGTTTTGCAGCGAAGTCCGTGTATTCCTTGACTACTCTATCGTAGGCTTCTTGGCTGTAATCTACCAGGTCCATCTTGTTGATACACACGAAGACGTGTGGGATTTGCAAGAGGGAGGCAATGAAGGTGTGGCGTTTGGTTTGTTCGATTACCCCTTTGCGAGCATCCACGAGGATAAGGGCAAGGTTGGCGGTAGAAGCACCGGTAACCATGTTCCGGGTGTACTGTACGTGTCCTGGCGTATCTGCAATGATGAATTTACGCTTCGGTGTAGCGAAATAGCGGTAGGCTACGTCAATGGTAATCCCCTGCTCGCGTTCGTCCTTAAGACCGTCTGTGAAGAGGCTGAGGTCGACGTGGTCTAGTCCTCTTTTGGTAGAGGTTGCTTCAATTTGTGCGACTTGGTCCTCGAAGATGCTTTTGCTGTCGTAGAGGAGTCTGCCGATCAATGTTGATTTTCCGTCGTCTACACTACCGGCAGTAGTAAAGCGAAGGAGTTCCATATTGAGGTAGGAATTGGTATCGAATGTGTTTTCCATCTGGATTTTTTGTGCTTTGATGGTTAGAAGTATCCTTGACGCTTGCGGTCTTCCATGGCGCTTTCACTGCGCTTGTCGTCCTCACGGTTACCACGCTCTGTTTGACGCGAAGAGGCGACTTCCTGAACGATTTTTTCTAGGGTATCTGCAGCGCTTTCCTGTCCGCCGGTGATGGTGATATCACCTAGAGTACGGAAGCGAACCATTTTCATTTGTGGCGTATCGCCTTCCCGTAAAGTGATGTGCTCACTTACTGGGAGCCATGAACCGTTGCGCCAGATCACATTGCGCTCTTTAGCGAAATAGAGTTCTGGGATAGTAATATTTTCCTGAAGGATGTATTGCCATACGTCCATCTCGGTCCAATTCGAGATCGGGAATACGCGGAAGTTTTCTCCCATGCGCTTCTTGCCGTTGAAGAGGTTCCAAAGCTCTGGGCGTTGGTTCTTTGGGTCCCACTGACCGAAGTCATCGCGGTGCGAGAAGAAGCGTTCTTTTGCACGTGCCTTCTCTTCATCACGACGGGCACCACCCATACAAGCATCAAAGTTGTTGCGCTCGATGGTATCGAGCAGAGTAGTGGTTTGAAGCGCGTTTCTGGAGGCGTTGATTCCAGTTTCTTCCACAACGGCGCCTTCATCGATGGATTCCTGGACGGAACCGACGACTAACTGAACCCCAAGGTCTTTGATGAGCTGGTTTCTAAAGGCCATCGTCTCGGGGAAATTATGTCCTGTATCGATATGTACGAACGGGAATGGAATCTTAGCTGGCCAGAAAGCTTTGCGGGCTAAATGAGCCACGACAATACTGTCCTTACCGCCAGAGAAGAGGATGGCTGGATTATCAAATTGGGCGTAGACTTCTCTTATGACATAGATCGCCTCTGCCTCGAGCTCTTGTAAATGTGTTAGCGAATAGCTACTCATCGTCACCTGTTATTTTAGGTATTATATATGCTACGACCATCGCGGCCGCTTCTTCTATACTCATCTTGTGTGTGGGAACGTCCAATTCTGGATTCCCCGGCGCCTCAAACGGCGCGCTAATTCCGGTGAAATTACTGATCTCACCTGCTCGTGCTTTCGCATACAGCCCCTTTACATCACGCTGCTCACAAACTTCCAGCGGTGTGCTAATGAAGATCTCAGAGAAATCTCCTTGCGCAACGGCGCGGACAAAGTCGCGGTCTTTTTGATAGGGACTTACAAAGGCACTAAGCACCACCAATCCGGCCTCTTTCATCAACCCACTCACATGAGCTATGCGGCGGATATTCTCCTCACGACTTTCAGCACTAAAATCGAGATCGCTGTTCAATCCAGTACGCACATTATCTCCATCAAGGATGTAGGTACGAATACCGCGCTCGTACAGTGTTCGTTCCACTGCGGAAGCCACCGTACTCTTACCGCTGCCGCTCAAACCTGTGAACCACAAAACATGTCCTTTATGACCGTTTTGCTGTTCGCGATCCGCTCTGGAGACTGCGTGCTGGTGAGGAATAATGTGGAGTTTTTCAGCCACGATGGGGTGTAAATGCTTGGTTAGACGCGCAATTTCCGATTTCCGTGGACTAATTCCTAATCACAGTTCGTTATCTTTCAGCAATAAGCTACACGGTAATGAGAAAGTTGAGTTTTGTGGTTGTTTTCCTGCTGGTGCAGTTGAATGTATTTGCGCAAAGTGCGGAATTGGAGGTGGGTTATGATTTGGCTCAGGAGATGTTGCAGTGGGAGGAGTTGAATCCGACGCATAAAGCGGAATCGGACCGGTATTTGAAGTCGATGAATTATGCGTTTGGCTATAATGGGCCGGATGTAGAGGAGGTTTATCATCTGCTTTCGGATATAGATGGGGCCATTCCTACGATGATTGAGGACAGTTATGATGGGCGCAGGAAAGAATGGCGGGTAACGTCTGTATTTGTGAGTTTGGCGCTGCATTCTGAACGGGAGAAGCGGATGTTTTACTTGGATATGGCGAATCATATTGCCAGAACGGATAGTGATCAGACCTATACAGCGGTACTTTTATTGGAGTACGTTGAAAGTATTGGAAGCGGTGCTGTGGAAAAGCGCAGGAGTATGCTTTTGGCTTATGTTCAGGCGTATGAAGAGGAAATCGGGAATGAGTTTGCTGAGCGGATTTATGCGTTTTTAGGGGAAAATTGATTTGAGATTAAGAGTCTAAAGCTTCCTGGGCTTTTTTGTAGACGGCTTTGACTAATTGGTCCAATGATCTCTTCCAGGAAAATAGAACAATGCAAATGGCCAGTAGGCCAAGTAGAACGATGGCTATTGCGGGACCAAGATTCCAAAGTTCACCTGTTTGTATGCTGGTATAGGTGAAAAATCCAGCGACCATGGCCATGGGAATTATCGTTAGGCTTAATCTGCCAAGATGAACACGAGAAGTGATTGTAAGACTGCCGGGGTTTTGTTCTATACCGCGAACTTCGAGAGGTGAAGTCATACTGCGGTCTAGATGTAATGAAAAAGGGCTAAAGTCTCCGTAGATTTCCCCGGGCTTGGCATAGCTATAGGGGACCATCCTGTTTTGTACATGTTCACTTGACCACCAAATCTTTTTGAAGGCTTTCACTAATGACGCGTTGTCTTTGATGTGAAGATGGGTGGTGGTGAGCATGGTTATAATTGGACCTAGATTCTTTTCAAAAGTGCATCACTGACTCCATAAGAAATGATACCTAAGACAATGACCCAGATGGTCAGGAAGCTCATAAAAATAGGTGCTACTAAAAGCCCCAAGAAATTTCCCTGAACTTCGAAATAATTGCCGTCGTTGAAGTTAGGAATGTGAAGGTAATTCAATAAAAAGGAAAAGGCCCAGAATAGGTAAGTACTACTGAAACTAGCTATGCTGCTTAGGAATAAAGTAATGAGCGGTTTTCTTGAGGGTGAACTTCTGGAAAACACAAAGCGAAGGAAACAATATGAGCTAAGGAATTGGGAGGCTAATGTTAAACCAAGGACTTGGATGAATTCTGTGATTTTCGGAGATGATGTAGATACGAACAGAGTCAACAAAGCCGAAAGTACTAGCGCGTTTGCTAGGGCTATTTGGAGGAGGTTTGGTTTGGAGGGGGTCATACCATAGGATTTTATTTACAACAAAGCCCATAACGCCGCTACGCTATACATCACCAATACCGGCAACCCTAATTTCAAGAAATCTTTGTTGGAATAATTGCCCGGACCCATGATCATGAGGTGGGTTTGGTAGCTCGAGGGGGTGAGGAAACTTCCGCTCGCGCCAAAAGCTACGGGAAGGAATACTTCGAGATGTCCTAGCTGGTAATGTTGCATCATGGCTGCGGCGATCGGGAAAGCGATGGCGACGGCGGAGACGTTGGTCATGAAATTGGTCAATAACAGGGTCAGAAGGAACAATAGTACAATACCAGCAGAGGCATCCGACGGCAAAGTGATTTGTTCGATAAAGAAGCCTGCGTGACCGCCTTCTACAACCGCGCTACCAAAGGCGACGGATAGAATAAGTAAGGCGTAAAGTTCCAGATTGAATTCGCGCTTTAATTTTTCTGCGTGAGTAATCCCGCAGGCAATTCCTAGGAGCAGCATGAGGCCTACTGAGAGCAATAATGACCAGTGTAAAAAGAGTGCACCACCAACAATGATAAGTAGCCCGGGAAGAAAGTATTGTCCTCGGCCTTTTGGGGATGTGGACGTGCGTTTGTGTTGGTTGATGGTGATGAGCGGGGTTTCGCGTTCGTTGCGTGCGGTGAAATTTACCCCAGCAGAAAGGAGTAAAAGGTCGCCGGCCTGCAAGGCAATGCGACCAATCTTGCCTTTAATGGGCTGACCTCCGCGTTGAACGCCAACGATAACGGCGTCGTAACGTGCCCGGAAATTGGTTTGTTTTAAAGGTCTGCCGATCAGGTCACTGTTGTTAGGGACCAGGACTTCAATAAGATCGTGACGTGCATCGACTTCAAACTTCGCCTCGACGGTTTTTAGTCCTTTTGGAAAGAGATCTAGTAAGCCGTTGACTTCTTCAAGCGCGCCAGTGAAAAACAGGGTATCATTCGCTTCTAAGGTCATCTTCGGAGTAACCGGAGAGATGAAGGCACCGTTTCTGTAAATCTCTGCGAGAAATAGGTCATTTAGGTTGCGAAGTCCCGCGGATTTTACGGTTTTACCTTCCATAGTACCTCCTGGTATGACCTTAAGTTCAGTCGTGTACTGACGCTCTTCATTTTTAGCAGCGTTTGGGCCTTCAGTAGTTTTTTTGAGTACTGTGGGAGCAATGAGTACGGTAGTAAATAAAACGGCCCCGGTAACGTAGAGTCCTGGAATGAGAAAGTCCCAAAATTTAAATCCTTCAATCCCATTTTCGATCATGAGACCGTTCAGTACGAGATTCGTCGAAGTACCGATCAGGGTGATCGTACCCCCAGCAACAGCAGCAAATGAAAGCGGCATGAGGTAGTTCCCTATAGGCCAATTGTGCTCCTTCGCTTTTGACTTTAAAATAGGAATCAAAAGCGCCACCACCGGAGTATTATTAATGAACCCACTCAATGCGGCAGTGACCAGTCCGGTCCGGATCATAAATCCTTTAGATGATTTTCCCAACACATCACCAATTCTATGAAAGGGTAGTGTCTTTTTCAACACACCCGTAAGTGCAATGAGGGCCATCACAGTTAGAATAGACGGGTTCACTGCGGTGGCATAAATGTGTTTCACACCCATAAACCCAGATAGAATGAGGGCCATGACTACAGCAGCGAAGACATGCATCGCTTTGAACCGGCCCCAGAGGAGTCCGAGGACAATCAAGAAAAAAGCCACTGCATAAATGTAGTGGCTCAGTTCAGGTGTATGGTTAAAGAGTTGTATCAATCTAATCTACCATGTATTGGTTCCACACTTTTTTCACGGGGTTAAAGAACGTCCGTGAGAACGAGCGCCAAAAAATACGCAATTGGGTTGAACGATGACGAACAAAAAGGTGAATAAGTAAGATTCCTAAGATATTTAACAGAATCATGAGGTGACTGTCGAGGCGTGGTGCTAGTAATTTATTACCGGCGACTAATCCTGCCATGACGGTCATAATGAATGTAGTCGTACCAAAGTGGCTAAAGCCCTTATCCAGCAAAACGTGGTGCATGTGACGGCGATCGGCATTGAATGGACTCAAACCCATGCTGATGCGGATGGCGAAAACCCGAATAGTATCTGCAATAGGGTAGCCCAGTACTAAGACCGCAACGATGACTGGATTCAGGTTGAGGTGGGAGATGTAATTATTACCGCTGTGAAGGAACTCCATAGCAAAGGTTGCTAGAATAAAACCTAAGCTGAGCGACCCCGCATCTCCAAGGAAGATTTTACGCTTGTCAGAATAATTGAACCCCATGAATACAATGAGTCCTATACCGATGAATGCGAAGGTGATTAAATGCTCACCGCCGCCCATGAGCGTGCTGAAGAGATACAGCGCTAACAAACTGATTCCGGCTGCCAATCCGTCTACGCCATCAATAAGATTTACCGCATTGATTAAATAGACGACCGTGATAATACTTAAACTGATTCCGAGCCACGAAGGAAGTGCTCCTACACCGAACAATCCGTAGAGGTTATCTACGTAGTTTCCGGTAGATAAAACGTAGTAGGCGGCGACTGCGAACTGGACGAAAAATTTTAAGGAAGAACTGAGGTCTAACCGATCATCAAAAGTGCCCAGAGCTACAATTGCACCGAGGCCTAACCAATAGCCGCTGTTCAGTTGTAAATAGTCGTAACCGAAAAGGTAAAAACCTAAACCTAGAAGTAAATAAGGGAGGAAAATAGCCAAACCGCCTACTCTAGGAACGATTTTAGTGTGCGACGAACGTTCGTTCGGCTGATCTACTAAACCCAGCTTGTAGCCGAAGTCCATTAGTAGCCGCGCTAGCAGAATCACCACTGCCACAAAGGGTGGCACTAGAGGGTAGAGTGCTGAGCTCATGAGTAATAGGTTTTGTTGGTTGGTTTGGCGAAGATAGACAATCTTATGTTAAGTGTTGATTAATCTAGGTTTTCAACAGTTTTTAGTTCCAATCGAGACACAAATTCCGTGCCGATGGTTGATGATTGGGGTTTCTGTCTATTTTTGAACCACCAAATCAATTCAAAAGCTACATGGATATCTTTGAAACCACTCGAATCAAACTGAGCAATCAAGGGTTGCGTATAGATCGTTACGACCTGAACCGCCCGTGGGGTGGGTTCTTCGTTTTAGACGAAAACCAGGCCCAAGCTTTTGCCGATATCTACTTCGAAGGTCTAGAGGTAGGCCCCCTGCGCATCGCAGGAAAATTAAGCCCTAAGATTCTTTTAGTTAAACCAGAGGCGCGTTTGAGTTGGCAATACCACCACCGTCGTGCGGAGACCTGGCGTGTAGTGGAAGGTCCTGTGGGTATTGTACGCAGTGCGACGGACGACGAAGGAGCATTGGTTTCTTTTGAGGCAGGTGAAACCATCGTTTTAGAGCAAGGCGAGCGCCACCGTTTGATCGGGCTTGAAGGATGGGGCGTTGTTGCAGAATTCTGGCAGCACACGGATCCAGATCACCCCTCAGATGAGGACGACATCGTTCGTGTTCAGGACGACTATGCTAGAAAATAACCGAGAGGCCGCCCAGAGCGGTCTTTTTTTATAGCCTTTTATCTACGTTCTGGCGAGGGAGAACCCCTTTAAGGTCATAGACCACGCGTTGCGGCGAAGTTTGGATAGCCAGCGTAGTAAAAGTTTGGTGCGGTACGGCAAGAAGTATTGCTTGGTACTCTGATAAATGGATCTCCTGGACTAATTTTATACCGTATTCTCTCAAAGCTTGTGCCGGGTTTGCTAAGGGATCATAAATATCCACCTCCATCCCAAAGCTTTTCAGTTCTTGGTAGACATCAACCACTTTTGAATTGCGTACATCACCGGTATTTTCTTTGAATGCCAGACCTAGAATGAGTGCTCTGCCGCCTTTTACGGGCAGGTCTTTTTGATGCAACAGCTTCACCACAGAGCTGGCAACATGCAGCCCCATGCTATCGTTAATCCTGCGGCCCGATAAAATGACCTGAGGGTCGTGACCCACTTCTTGTGCTTTATGTGCGAGATAATAAGGATCCACACTAATGCAATGCCCCCCGACGAGTCCAGGTTTAAAAGGCAAGAAATTCCATTTGGTACCTGCAGCGGCTAGCACATCCCCAGTATCGATATTGAGTTTGTCAAAAATCAATGCCAGCTCATTAATGAAACTGATGTTGACATCGCGTTGCGCATTTTCAATGGCTTTTGCAGCCTCTGCAACTTTGATGCTTGGCGCTAGATGGGTACCCGCTGTAATAATGGCATTGTATAACGCATCCACTTCCTGCCCTGCTTCAGGGGTTGAGCCTGAGGTCACTTTGAGAATGTTGGTAACGTTGCGTTGTTTATCACCTGGGTTAATACGCTCTGGGCTGTAACCTACCGTATAGTCTTTGTTGAATACAAGGCCACTTTTTTCGCTTAGAATAGGTACGCACACTTCTTCTGTACAGCCGGGATAGGTCGTGCTCTCGTAAATCACTAGATCTCCTTTTTTGAGGTGCTCGCCTACTAAGGTACTCGCAGCGATGAGCGGCTCAAGGTTTGGGGATTTATCGGGATGAATGTCTGTAGGTACGGTAATAATAAAGGTGTTGCACGAGCTGAGAAGGGTGGGGTCTGCAGTGATTTGAAGGTGCGATTGGAGGGCGTGGGATAATTGGTCATCGACCAATTCATTCGTAGGATCTACCCCCGACGCAATCAAACCCGCTTTCTCCGAATTTATATCAAACCCCAGCGTTTTATACTTCTGCGAAAACGCCACAGCTAAAGGCAGGCCTACATAGCCCAACCCTAGAATAGCAATAGTATGTTCTCTCTGTGCTGACATCGGGTTCAAATGTACGATAACGGCATCTTATCCACATAATTAGGTTTTTACGTTTTGGATTTTCAATTTAGTTGGAAATGTTATACGTATGAAAAACAGTATATTTACACGTAAAATAGACGTGATGAATACGAAATTGACCCTTAGTATGGATGATGTGGTGATTGAGAAAGCCAAGCAATACGCTGCATTGCACAACATCAGCCTATCGAAACTGGTCGAGCGTTATCTAAATACTTTAGAGGATGCTGCCGAGGATGTGGCTATTAGTCCCACAGTACAGGAATTAATGGGCATTATGCCGGCAATGGCGTACGACGTTAAGGAAGCGTACCGCAAACATTTGGTTGAGAAGTACAGCTGATGCGTTTGTTTGTTGATACTAACGTTATAGTCGATCTCTTAGCGGCGCGTACCCCTTTCCTAGGAGATGCTGCGCAACTCTTTACGTTAGCTGATACGGGAAAAGTGAAGCTCTTTACCTCCAGTATTGCAGTGACCACAACCTTTTATCTCCTTCAAAAGGAAGTGAAACCAGAGGTGGCTCGAGCGGCCATTCAAAAACTCTTGACCTTGGTGAAGGTGGTTGATGCTGGCCACTCAGGTATCATTAGGGCAATCAATGACCTTCAGTTCAAGGACTTTGAAGATGCGGTGCAACATCAAAGTGCGCTTGCCGCTAAGGCTACAATCTTGGTGACTCGGAACGAAAAGGATTTTGGGAAGTCGGCGATTTCTGTGATGACTCCAAAGCAAGTATTGGGTCTGCTGTAGGGTTTAAATCTTTATCTTCTTTACGTACCGAGAATACCGTAGCTGGGGTGGTTCTTTACGGCCGCTGGCGCGAGCAAACATTGCTCATTCCGCAGCTGAAGTGGACCTTTGTATACTGATTATTTTTGCCAGTATTGCGTGTGGCGGAGTTCCATATCGGCGGTGAATCCTTGAATGGAAACGGGAATGACTTCGTCGAAATAGAGTACGAGCTCATCTTCTGTAAGTCGAAGAATTTTGAATTTCTGGTTGCCATTGAAGCTGGCTTCTAATTGGTCCAAAACGGGTTGGCCAAAGTCATTGATCAATTGGCGGTCAAAAGACCAATCAATCGCATTCACTGCGCCAATCACCGTGATCACACTATCGCCATCGATGACCAGCTGTGCAGAATCCATCGTCGCACCTAAACTATCCACCACAAACGTATTATTCAACGTATCAAAGGTCGCGATCAAATCCGTCGTTGAATGCGGATGCAGGGTATCCCACAGCCCTTGCGCAATCAAATGATTTGTGATTTCCACACCGTACCAGTCCCCGTGCAGCAAGACTTCCATGCGCTGGACATTTTCAGGTTTGGTGCAACTCAAGAGCACTAAAGAACAGAGAACGACTACTTTTTTCATTGGAATGGTTTTAATGAAATTCCGTACCCAAAGTAGACCCCGTAAAAAGGGCCGTTTGTGCTTCCGGATAGTGAAATATAATGAATAATACGCTCCATTTCGTAGCGGTGGCTGTAACCCCCGACGACAGTAAACCAGCGGCCACGAATGTAATTGTATGCGAATTCTGAGCGAGCGAAAAACGTGTAGGTTAAATCTGGATTGGCAAATTTCCAGCTCTTATACACGGTAGGGGTAAAGAGATACGTGAAGCCCGCATCGATGTCGTTGTAGGTTTCCGTGTAGATGGCGCCCACAGGTGCGGAGAGTGCCCACGATCCACTGGCGTTAGAGAGTTTTGGCCCGCTAAGCAGGGAGTACCGAATGTTGTTTTGTTCAATATTGAGCCGCGAAAGACTCATGTTGGAAGTAAGGTCGATTCGTTCTGTAATCCCGTAATTATGTACGAGCAATCCGCCTGTGCTGGCGTTCAGTCCACGTCCGGAATAACCGCCCGCAGCTATTTTATGTTGCTGTGGAGCAAGTGATTCGGCAGTTTGGAATTCTGGCAGGGCGATGGTGCAGCTTGAAAATATCCAGCCGGCTACGAGCGTTATGCAGAGTTTAGCTGAGAATTGGGTCAAGTGGTGGGGGTGCATCGCTAGAGCTATTGGTATGCTTAAAGTTAGGCATTTATTACCACCATGACCAACTTCTTCTGCCAGGGGTAATAGTGCGCTATTCAGGGTATGCCATAAAAAAAGCCGGACGCAGCGTCCGGCTTTGCTATTTAAAAAGATCCATTTCTATTACAAGGATTTCAAACCTTTACCCAACACCCACGCGCGGTAATCTCTTTTATTCACAGAGGCTTTCGCTGTATTTGCGTCGTCACGGTACTTATGTACGCTGTGCACGATGTAATATTTTTCATTGTACCGCGATAAGAAGGCTTCTGGTGCCCAGCCTAAGATGCTTTCAAGGAAACCATCGGCGAGATCGCGATCCACGAATCCTCCTACGATAATGCTGTAGCCGGAAGTGGTGCCCGGTTCTGGTGTATTGTCAGTGACCCATGTATTGCTTTTTCCTTTACCTGCGGTCGCTTGATGAGCGGAATTTGCAAGATTGAATGCTGCAATAGAATCGGCTTTTAGTGCTGCCGCTGTAAGGCTGTCTTCAAGGGCTTGAGCGGCAAGGGCAGCCGTATCTACCGGAGGTGGTGGCGGTGGGATGGGTAGACTGTAGATGTGAAGATTCGTGGGACTTCCTGCGCGCTTGCTCTGCGAGAAAAGGGCAGTGCTATCGTTGAGCAAAACGAGACCGAAGTCATCGCCTCTATTGTTCAATGCCATTGCAACTGGTGTGCTATCTCCCATGCCGTGGTGATAGAGTTGAAGCCCGTAGTTATTGGAGGAACGTGAAAAGAAAAGATCCAAATCTTCAGAAGTGCTAGGGAAGACTTCGTTGGCTGCAGTATTTGCGATGTCCACCGCTTGTGGAGTACTCCATACACCATCAAAGCTGAGGGTAGTCTTGTAAAGGTCGTAGCCGCCTTTACCGCCGTCAACATTTGAGGCAAAATAGAGGGTGTACGCTTTCTCATCAAACCAGGGATGCTGGTAATCTGCAGTGGCATCGATGAACGGTAATTCTTTGGCTTTATCTCCGTTAAAAGGAATGTAGGAAAGGGTCATGCCCACACGACCACTCGCATACGGTTTCTTTCTGCTGTGACTTGCGATCAGTGCAGAACTGTCTGGCATGAGCGCACATTGGCCGATGTGATACGGCTGTTCAGCAAGTATGCCTGGAAGTTCGTAAGGCAGTGTTTTAAGGTCTTTTAGACGCAGGAGGTAGGGACGTGCAAAAGGCGCATTCGTTTGCGGATCCTTTGCGGTTGTCGCAGTTCCGCCGCGCGTTGAAAGAAAGAGCAGGTGCCCTTTTCCATAAGGATGTGCGGCGTAATCTTCAGCATCTATTTCGCCCAATTCTTGGTGGACCAAAGAGTCCGGCTGTACTAACGCAGTGAGCATGGTGCTTTGTGCTGTAGCGACACTGCTAAAGGTGAAGAGGGCACCTAGAGCGAGGAGTTTGGAGGTGTTCATTACGCTTCTCATAGGAATAATCTTGGCGAGGTGAATGACGCTATTCTAGGGGTCACATTAAAGCTGATGCCTATGACGTGACTGCGTTGCGTGAGGTACACGAGGTCGGTGAGTGGGAAGTTGTACTGGTAAAACACATGCCAGTCGTTGCTCGGGTTTAAGCGAAGCAAAGCGCCTACTTCATCTGCGGGGCTGTAGTGCAATCCCATGCCCCATTTCTGACTGTGCTCCATGAAGGCGTGGAAATTCAGATCGGCGGGAGCGTTGGTTGCTGCACTTGCTAGGAAGCTGGTGCGTAGTGACCAGGCCCCTTGAATGGGCATGCGGTAGCCGCCAAAGAATTGAAGGACTTGGGCCGTGTAGTTGTTGTCGTAAATCTTGGCGCGGTTGACGTTTTTGAAACTGACCCCAGCATAGTAGGTGGGGGTATTGAACGTCGTTCCAAAATCTATGTTCGCCATGAACGGTCCTTGCAGGTTGTAGATGTTGGGATCCACTTGGTCGTAATACGTTTCGTCCATGAGGTCCACGGAAGTGCGTCCTACGGTTAGGCGCAAGCCGGTACTCAGTTTTGCTACATCACTTACGGGAAGGTGGTAGGCACCGCTTAAAGCGGCGTGCTGTGTGATGGCCGGACCTACCTGATCGTTGATTAACGTTAAGTTCAGGCCTAATCCGCGCAGGTCACGGTAGTCCATACTGATCATTCCAGTGCGTGGCGCACCTTTAAGACCGACCCATTGTGCGTCGACTAAACTCACGACGTGTTGGTCTTGCATTCCAGCGTGTGCAGGAGAGACCGCGACGGGTGTGAAGAGGTAGTTGTCCAGGGAAGGGTGTTGCTGTGCCCGGACAGTACCTAGGCAAACAGTAAGGGCCACGGCCAGCACTGTTGTGCGGCGGTTGCGTTGTGCGGTGCGTTGTTCTTGCTTCATAGTCATGGCTTATCTGTTTATGTAGAGGTAACCATTGTATTCTCGAGTGGAGTTGCCGCCCATGCGAACATAGTAGAAGTAGGTTCCGGTAGGGAGGATGGCTTCAGCGTTATTGAGGTAGGTGGCAACGTTGGCGCGGCCATCAAAATCGTTCTGGTAGTTTTCGTTTTCGTAGACTTTCAAGCCTAATCGGTTGAAGAGTACCACATGTGAACCCGGGAAGTTTTCAATGCCTGGAATGGTCCAGAAATCGTTATTTCCGTCGTTATCAGGGGTAAGGACCGTGGCCGCTTCGAGCGTACATTCATCGCTGTCAAGGAAATCCGGGAGGCCGTCGTTATCACAGTCGTCGAAGCCGATGCCGTCGCCGTTGGAATCAAACTCATACGCATCGCCGATACCGTCGCCATCGCTGTCGGTATCTTCCTGGTTAGGAATTCCGTCGCCGTCTTGATCTGCAAGTCCGCCGCCACCGCCTGGGATGCCGCCTTCATCTACATTAAGAATACCGTCACAATCGAGGTCTTCTGCCAGTACTTCCACACTGTCTGTGGCGAGCACTCCGTTGGCGTCGATCGCGGTGATCAGGTACCAACCGGAGGTGAGTCCGGTGAGGGTATCTGTTGCAGCGCCTGTACTCCAGCTTAAGGTGATGGGTGCGACCCCGCCGCTGTAGGCAACGTAAACGCTACCGTTGCTTTCGTTAGGACAAATGTTGTTTGAAAGGGCCGTTGCTTCAGCGTCGAAATAATCCGGTTCCGTGAGGACTACGGTATCCGTGATGCTACATCCGTTGCTGTCCGTAGCGACTACGAAATAAAGGCCTTCTGCAAGACCGGTGAGGTCTTCTGTGGTGGCGTAGCCGTTGTTCCAATCGTAGGTCATGGGTTGTACACCACCGGTAACGGTGAGGTCGATGGTTCCATCTGTTGCACCTTCTGCACTTACCCCGTATCCGTTATAGTTGGATGCGATCGCGGAGATGGTCATAGAGGCGGGTTCATTAATGGTGATGCTGCCGGAGGCGACACAACCGTTAGAATCTGAAACGTCGTAGAAGTAGGTGCCTGCGAGCAAATTGCTGATGGCGGCCGTGGTATCTAGGGTAGTCCAGGTGTACGAATAAGGACCTGCTCCGCCCACTGCGGAGAGGGAAGCGGTACCGTTGGCTTCGCCGAAGCAGAGTGCGTCGGTAGTGCTGGATGTGGCTTGAATGACGCCATTAGGTCCTGTGGTTACGGTAACCGTGATGGAGGTACTGTCGAGGTTGCCTAGGGTGTCGAGACCGTAGAACCAAACGGAATTGGTCCCGATATTTTGACAAGTGAAGACGTACTGACTGAGCCACAAACTGTCAATGCCATTACAATCGTAGGAACCGGTATCTACATCGGCGACGCTGAGCGTATCAAAGCCCATGGCATCGAGGGTCAGTGTTGCATTTTGCGCTAACAGCGAAGGTCCTGAGCCGTCCACCACTGTGATGGTAAAGAAGGCACTGTCGCTGTAGCCTGCGGCGTCGGTTACGGTGTAGGCAACAACCGTAGTTCCTAAGGCAAAGTTGCCGGATGGGGTGTTGCTGTTGTAGTAGGCCGTAGAATAATTGGTACTGTTTTCGTCAATGGTCGGTGCGGTCCATGCGAAAGTTGCAAAACAACTGTCGGGATCCGCCAGTAGGGTAGTATCGCCTTGAGCGAGGTTGATCACTGGAGCAGTGGTATCCACTACACTGAGGAAGAAACTACAGGTATCGCCGTTCCCACTGAGGTCGTAGCCGAAGTAATCGATCTTGAATATGCCGATCTGCAGGTAGCTGCCGCTCGCGAGGTTGAAATAGGCGCTATCCACACCACAGCGGTCGTAAATACTATCGCCCGTCCAGCTTACTTGGGTCCAAGTGCTGTCGCTATCTGCATAAATAGTGATGGAATCTGAAGGACAATACAGTTCAGGTTTGATGTTTTCGGTAACCACCAATTGCTGTAGGATGGAATCCGTATTGCCGCTTAAATCCGTCGCGTACCAGTAAATGTCATACTGGCCCAACGCATAGTAGGAAGCGCCGCCGTGGAACAACGTATCTAAACCACAGGCCTCCACGATGGTGGGAGGAGTGAGTGTAATGCTGTCCGTAAAGATCCCACAAGTATCTGCGCCCGCGTACACGGTTAAGGTGTTGAGTGTTCCGTTCCATGTTGGAGCGATGGTATCGAGCACCGTGACTACGAAGAAACAGGTATCTGTATTTCCGCTTGGGTCAAAGGCAAAGTGGAATACCGTGTCGATGCCCACCGGGAAGAAGGTTCCAGAGGTGTCGCTGTGCGTGTAGGAAATGCTGTCGCTGTTATCCGTGGCTGTTGGTGTGGTCCAATTCAGATTGGCCCCACAGTTCAAAGCATCCGCATACAGTATCGTATCGAGCGGGCAACTCGTGAAGCTCGGCGCAAAAGTATCGAGCACGGCAATCTGGAACATACAGCTGTCCATGTTGCCGTTGACATCCGCAGCATACGACCACACTTCATGCGTACCTATTTCAAACCAACTTCCGCTCGTATACGTGGCGTAGGTGGTATCAATCCCACAAACATCTGTCGCTACTAATGCCGTCAGCTGTATGCTGTACCGCTGGTATCAGCCGCTACATATAAAGTGGTATCACCTGCACATTGTAAAACGGGTGCTATGTTATCAACAACAGTAACCGTGGCAAGGCAGTATCGCTCTGCCCATGTCGGTCCCAATGAGCATTACGGTATGTGCGCCCAATCCTGAACAATCCCAAGACGAGCTATCAGTACTTGGGTGAGGGTACAATTATCGCTTGAAGCGCTATCCACATCTGCCGCCGTAATGTTAGCCAGCCCACAGCATCCAGCTGAACGGTGATGTTTTTCGCATACACCGTGGGTCAACGCCATCACTACTTCATTTACAGCAGCGGTCGCTGTTCCTTGACAACCGATCGGGTCGAGCAAGGTCACGCGGTATAGCTTCCGCTAGGCACTTCGGAATCTGTCCGTCGAGGCGCCGTTGCTCCAGCCTGTAAGACTATAGGCGCTATGGTGGTGACCATGGTCAGGTCGATCCACCGTCGCTGGTACCGGGACAACGGCGGGCGTGCTTTGAGCGTCGCAACCGGGTCGGAGTTTACGGTGATTGTAGCCATAGGCGACGTCCAGCGGCAACCGGCTGCTGAAGTCGCGGTGACGTGATACATGGAGGTATCTGTTAAAGCAGCTGTGGTGTAGGTGGTGTTCGTTGCGCCTGCAATACCGCTCCGCAGCACCTGTCAAAGACGTACCATTGAACGTTCGTAGCGGTTCTGTGGCAATGACCCCAAATGTGGCGGTAGCATTGGTACAAATGTTTTGATCACTAGGAACTGAAGGCAATGGTAAAGTCGATGGGCTCATTAAGGGTAAGGCTATTTCCCGCCGCTGAGGTACCGTTTGCATCCGTGAGTTGAATGTCGAGGTATGTTCCTTCTGCAAGATTGATGAGCGTAGCCACTCCAGAAACCACCGCCGCAGTGGTGGAACCGCCCATATAGGTAACCGTGTAGTTGCCATCAGGAACATTAGCGATGTTGAAGCTGATAGTCCCGTCTTCTGTGGCACAGGCGGTAGGATCTGTTTTCGTGAAATTGCTGACCGTTAATGCGCCACCTGTGGTGCCGCTTACGGCGATGAGTACATCCGTGGCGCCGCTCGAACTTAGCGTGATTTGTGCCGGGTTCGTGGCCGGTGCGCTACCGTCCATGGCGATAAATACTGCAGTCTCTAGACGACCTAATGAATCTGCACCGAGCGTGAGGCTGTTTGTGTAGGTGCCGTTTGCGGTCGCGCTTACTGCATAACCTGCCGGAGCAGTTACGATGAGGCTGTCGCTGAGGTGGTAACCTTCAATAGCGATGCTTTGGCCAGCGCTGGGTGATCCGCTACACGTGAAATACGGCGCTGTTGTTCCGAAGGTATAGATGGTGGGAATCGCAGTTGTTGCCGCCGTAGTAGGGAACCAATTCGTTGGGCTGCTCAGCGAAAGCATCTGTGTCCAACTTCCCGCACCAGAAGATCCAATGCTAAAGGAAATGGATGCCGCACTGGCATATTCTAGCGAAGCTCTGCTGGTACCGTCATTTCCTACGGTGTTAGCGGAGGCGTTGTTGTTTGAGAATCGGCCCGCATTAGTGGCGGCGCTGGTATAGGCGAGAATGGTCGAAGCACCTAGGGTATAACTAGTGAATCCACTGCTTTCCAGGTACTTACCGGGAGCGCCGATACCGTCTAAATCCCATGCGGTCAGTGAAATTCCACCAAGCGTAACGGGTACGGGGGCACCTGCTGTTCCGTCTTCAATAAATTCGAGTCTGTAGGAGATTTCTCCCGCGCCGGTCCACAAAATGGACGGGCTGAAATTTGCAGCGGTGTTGCCGTTGGTTGTGGCAGTGGCGTCGAAATCTGAAATCAACCCATTCGTGATGTTGTCGATGGTAATGATGGCATCGTAAGGTGTCCCGTCAATCACGACTACATCATTGTAGACACAACTTCCGCCCACTCCCGTTGAAGGGCTGGCGGTTAATGGATCGTCAAAGTTTAAGGGGAGCCCACCCGTAGGAATGGACTGTGCTTGAGCGCCTGCAAATGGAATGAGCAGGGCTGCTGCGAGCATCGAGAGGAACCGTCTTCTCATAAGAATATAGTGTACATCAAAGAGTTAGCGATTTGTCCGCGGCGTCTTTAGTTTCCATTAAAGTTAGCTCCTCAGGTGTTTCTATTGAGATACATTGAGCGAACTTATGAACCGATGTGTGAGTGAATTAGGAGGGTTGGTTTTGATCGGATAAAGAGAAATAGTGCTTTTGTCTTGTGAGATTCTTAAAAATCGTGACATTTGTCACGTTTTACAGGTAAAACCGAGAGCATGAATAAGCAAGAGCGTGCAGCGCACATCAAGGCACTGAATGAAGCATTCCGTCCGCTACAACCGGAACAACGCATCACAGAATTGTATAGAAATTACAGTACCGACCAGGTCATGTTGACGAGCTCGTTTGCGGCGACATCAGCGTATTTACTGCATCTTTTTTCCATCTACCAGCCTGAGCAAGAGGTTCTTTTTATCAATACCGGTTACCATTTTGACGAAACGCTGTTGTATAAAGACTACCTCACTAAAGTTTATGGATTGCGCACAAGAGAGGTGCGTGCGGAGGACTGGAAGCATGAATTCACGACCAGCGATGAAACCTGGACGAAGGACCCCGATTACTGCTGCAACATAAATAAAGTAGAGCCGTTAGAGAAGTTGAAAGAGGAACACGAGGTGTGGGTCAGCGGACTCATGCATTGGCAGAGTGACCGGAGAAAAACCCTAGATATTTTTGAGGACCGGGGTGGCGTGATTAAGTTCTATCCGCTGTTGGATGTTACCATGGAGCAGCGCGAGGCGTACATTAAAGATCATTTACTTCCTTTTCATCCCTTGCAATCGAAGGGCTATTTCAGTATTGGGTGCAAACACTGTACGCAGCCTGGAGGTGGGCGCGAAGGGCGCTGGAACAACAGTCCGAAGACGGAATGTGGTCTGCACCTGTAGTGCGGTAGCGGCGCTCTTGGCCTAAGAATTGGACCGTAGTAGGAAACGTATTACTATGAAAAACCCGGCTTTTGTGCCGGGCTTCTCTCAACTAACACAATGTCATTACTGACAAACCATCCAACGATAGTACTGCAGGATACTATCATTCGTTACCACAATTTCGCCCGCGTGGTCCGGGACATTTAATAAGGTTACTGGGAAAAGCAATTCGCCGCACCAGGGGTCATTGTCGCGTGGACAATCGCCGTATCCGGCGCCGGTTGCTGTTGTATGTCCTTTTCCCGTTGGGGTACGGTTGATGCTATCACGGCCTTTCGGATCGGTGCCTCTTGAAAATTCCGTGAATGCGGCATCGCAACGTACGTGTAAATCTGCGTATTGGTCAAAGCTCACTACTTCGAGTGTATCGTTTTCAAATACGACGGTGATGGGATAGTGGTAGTCGAAACACTCGATAGGCGAGCGGTCCGATTCTCCTGTTCGCTTAACTTCTTCTGCGGTCGATTCACATTGCGTGAAAAACACCAACAAGAATCCCATCAAGGGCAAGGACCAAAACCAATTTTTCTTGAAATGCATCGTCTTATACTTACGTCGTTATATTTTCTAACGCACTCATATCCATTTAGTTCAAGGCCAATTGGAATTTTTTAAATGCGAAACGCCCGGTCTGGTCAGGACCGGGCGTTTCGTGGTACATTTTTCTTTTCCGCTAGAAATTAAATGTTGGAATAGAAGACTTTCGTGTGCGCATCCACGGGGGCACAGCCGTCGTAACGGGTGGGCACCGGCTCATAATGTACTACGCCATCTGCGGCCGCCTCTTCGGAGGTGAAATAGCCGAGCATGGTGAGCTCTTTCAAGGTGCGGAAGAAATGCGAACCGTCATCGGCGGCCGCGGCATCATACACGCCTAAAAAGGCTTCACGATCCATCTGGGTCGCTTCCTCAAAGGCACCGCCTAAGGAGCGCTTGCCTTCCACGGCAATCTCCTGGATACCTGCATTCAATTTCTCTTGCATATCCGGGTAATAGCAATCGCGAATCATCACATCAATAAAGGCACCAATGCGCGCGTCGCGGGCACCGGCGGTGGCGGTTCTAGGGATGATGGTTTCTGCAATCGCGTCCAGGATCGCAAGCCGTTCGGGGCCCGCGGTAGAAGTATCGGGATCAAAAGAACAGCTCTCTAACAACACTGTAGGAGCAACCAACGTTCCACCAATAGCCAGCGCCATGCGCTGCACCATCTGTCTACGGGTCAATGTATTTTTTTCCATGAGTTCTAGAGTTTTAAAGGTTGCCTTTCTTCAATTCGTTCACCGCATAATCTGCTGCACGAGCCGTCATCGCCATATACGTGAGCGACGGATTCACACACGAAGAAGAGGTCATGGCCGCACCGTCCGTGATAAAGACATTCGGCGCGTCCCAAACTTGGTTCCACTTATTGAGCACCGAATTTTCCGGTGCCGTTCCCATGCGGGCCGTTCCCATTTCGTGGATGCCCATGCCCAGGGCATAATCGGACTCCCAACCGCTGACATTTGTGAAGCCTGAAGCTTCCAGCATATCGACCGCATCTTGCTTCATATCGACACGCATTTTCGCCTCATTTTCTCTGAGCTGCGCGTCGAAAGAAAGCACGGGAAGCCCCCATTTATCCTTCTTATCCGGGTCCAATTCTATTTTATTATCATGGTACGGCAATACCTCACCGAAGCCCGTCATTCCCATGGTCCACGGACCGGGTTTGCTGATGTTTTCTTTAAAATCGGCCCCAATTCCTAGTTCGCGCACGCCGCGTCTCCAATCGCCGCGCGAGGCAGAACCCTGGTAGCCAAACCCACGCAAATAGTCGCGCTTGTCGCCATCCCAATTCCGGAAACGTGGAATGTAAAAGCCAGTCGGGCGCCCACCAAAGTAGTATTTGTCCTGATCGCCTTCCCAAGTCCCACTCGCTCCAACTCTGAAGTGGTGGTCCATCAAATTGTGGCCCAATTCACCAGAACTAGAGCCCAAACCGCCTTCCCAAACGTCCGTCGCACTGTTCATCAAAATCCAAGTCGAATTCAATGCAGAGGCGTTCAAAAACACAATCGGTGCGGTGTATTCATAGGTCATGTTCGTCTCGGCATCCAGCAATACCACGCCCTTCGCTTTCTTACCGTCTTTATCATACATCAATTCCTTCACGATACTGTGCGGACGCAACGTCAAATTGCCCGTCGCCATCGCAGCCGGCAGCGTTGAAGCTTGTGTACTGAAGTAGCCACCGTACGGACAGCCCAACCAACATTTGTTTCGGTATTGACACCCCGTTCGTCCATGGTGCGGCACGGCGATGTTTGAGGTACGGCCAATGATTAATCGGCGCTTTTCATCAAAGGCTTTACGAATGCGATCCGCAGCCGTTTGCTCCACACAATTCAAATCCATCGCATGCAAATACACACTGTCCGGCAGCACATCCAGATCCTCGTGCGATCCGCTCAATCCTGCAAATTTCTCAACGTGCGTATACCAAGGCTCCAGATCGTCGTACCCGATCGGCCAAGGCGTCGCAATGCCGTCTTTTTCATTGGCTAAAAAGTCCTCGCGGTTCCATCTGTAGCTCTGGCGGCCCCACATCAGCGAGCGCCCCCCGACATGATAGCCGCGGTACCAATCGAACCGTTTTTTCTCCGTATACGGACAATCCTGATCGTCCACCCACCAATCCGGGTTCAATTCATTCAACGGATAATCCCTTCTCAGCACCGGATTCCTGTCCTTCTGCGCCGTGGTTGCCTTTCCTCTGTGCGGAAATTCCCAGGGATCCTTATTCGTGTTGGTGTAATCTTTAATGTGCTCTACGTTTTGCCCGCGCTCCAGCATCAGGACCTTCAGTCCCTTTTCTGTGAGTTCTTTTGCGGCCCAGCCTCCGGAAATCCCGGAGCCAACAACGATCGCATCATAATGCATTTTGTCTTCTGCCATGAGTGAGTTGAGTTAACGATGTTTCTAAGTTAGGCGCTGCCATCCTACCGAATAAATTCATTGTAGCTGCGGCGCATGCTTTCTTTCAACGGCTCCTGGAATACGTACTCTAGGGCAACATATCCATCAAAACCGGTGGCGTCAATGGCCTGCATCACTGCCGGGTAGTTGATCTCCTGATCGTTCCACGGCTCGTTGCGGCCCGGCACTCCCGCCACATGGTAGTGCCCGTAATACTTGTGGTTTTCCTTGATGTTCGCCACCAAATTTCCCTCCATAATCTGCATGTGGTAAATGTCGTAGAGCAATTTAAAACTGGGGCTATTCAACGCGCGGGCCAATTCAATACCCCAACGACTGCTATCTGCCATATAATCCGGATGATCGACAATACTGTTAAACAACTCCATCTGCAATACCACTCCGTGCGCTTCCGCCAATTTCACCATCGGCAACAAAGCCTTCACCGCTTGTGCCAGCCCTTCCTCCTCGCTCAAACCGCGACGGTTCCCGCTGAAACAAATCAGGTTGGTATATCCGGCTTTGGCCACGTGCGGGATCATCTCCCGGTAGCGCTCGTGCAGCACCCCTTCAAATTCCTCGTGAATAAAGCCGTCAACCAGATTAAGCTCCGCACCGTTGCACATGCTACTATCCAGTCCATGCTTTTTTAGGTGGTGCCAATTTTCCGGTCCCACCAAATCCACCGCTTCAATCCCTTGATCGGCAAGCCACGGGCACAGCTCCTCCCACTCCAGATCAGTCACCGTCCAATGGCTCACACTTCTTTTATACCCAAAGGCGCGCTCGCTCTTCACGGCGCCCTCCGTTTGTGCCGTGCTCGCCCAAAGCGATCCCGGTACAGCCGAAGCGGCCCCCAAGGCCATAAGTCTTTTGATGTGGTCGCGGCGGTCCACTTAAGCGTGTTTCTTACGGATGTAAAAATGAATGCCCGCGAACATGACGATCAAAACTATAGGTATGTATAGGGTCGTCATAATGACCTTCCTTCCTGCTTCAACCTCCGTCAAACCCACCATCAATTCATCATAAAAACCGCCCATGAATTGCATATAAATGCTCACCGCGAACATCCCCGCAGCACCAATAACTGCCATGCCCACAGCACCTGTGGAAGGGAGGTAGGTGGCTACAAAACCAATCATTGTTGGCCAGAAGTAGGTCACCCCGATGCCAAAAACGAAGGCGCTGACGAACAGCATCGAGCCGTCCATAGTTCCCATCATGTACAAACCGATGGTGGT
>JAGYIN010000016.1 GCA_018402665.1 Schleiferiaceae bacterium
GACATCATCACTGCAGAGCACTTCAAATTGATGAACGATAAGACCATTCTTTGTAATATCGGTCACTTCGACAACGAGATCGACATGGCATGGTTGAACAAAACGTACGGCAATACCAAAGTGGTGATCAAGCCACAGGTTGATCTCTACAATGTAGAAGGCAACGAAATCATCGTTTTGGCAGAAGGCCGTTTGGTGAATTTAGGTTGTGCTACCGGTCACCCGTCGTTCGTAATGTCAAACAGCTTCACGAACCAAGTATTGGCTCAGTTAGAGCTTTGGTTACGCAGCGATCAGTACGAGAACAAAGTATACGTCTTGCCAAAGCATTTGGATGAGAAAGTAGCTGCCTTGCACCTTGAGAAGATCGGTGTAGAGCTTGAAACCCTTCGCACAGATCAGGCCGATTACATCGGTGTGAAAGTCGAAGGCCCATTCAAGCCAGAGCATTACCGCTATTAAGAAATTTTTCAACTACGGGGCCGCATTGCGGCCCCGTATTGTTTTCAGCCCTATCCTTGATATTTGGCATAGTTTTTCTGACCTTATTCCCAGAAAGCGATTTACTGTGAAAATCATTAAAGGTTTATACCTCACCCTTCTGTTTCCGTTCCTAGCGAACGGTCAAGCCCAGCTTACTTTGGGTGAAATAGACATGGGTATTCTGGCCAGTTACCATTATATTTCGAGAGATCTCCCCAGTTTTGTGATCGGCGAAGAGTACGAAATGGGCGGTTACTTGCATGATATGGACAACGGCGGTCTCATCGCTGTTACGACTTCTTACGTGAGAAACGGCGCTTATGGGACCAATTTTGGTTTGCCCAACTATGCCATAGGAAAATTCACAAGCACAAAAATCAAAGTAGGAAAGCTTGTAGAGGCCAATGCTGTCGATATCCTGACTTCTATCGGGTTCGGTTACTTCTACGGCGCTGATGATGCCCAGAAGGGCGGATTGCTTGATTTGGTCTACCTCGATCCCGCTGATCCTGTGGCGGTTTTTACCATACCCATCGCCGTAGATATTCAGTGGTACGGTATAGACGGTAGTATTAATTCCCTTGGGGTGAAATATGAATTAAACGGCTGGGGTAATTACCTGGGCGTGGGCTTCACCTACTTACTTTAACGCTAGCTTAGTTTATCTGTATTCGGGACAAAAAAAGTTTATGTTTTCTAAAGTTTATTTTCTAAAACTGTGGGTTCCTTACGCTGTAATTACCCTCTTTACCACGTTGTTGACGGTCTATAGTATTCAGCCTAAATTGGGTATTGAGGTAGCCTCTGGATGGGATTTAGTAAGAAACATAGTTTTTATGTGGGGTGCTAAAACGGGCTTAGCAGTGTTCTTGTACCTCTATTGGTATTGGGAATGGCCTATTCTAGCCAAGTTTAGTATTGCATTGTTTTTAAGCTGGGGTTTAGTGCTTGCACTCGGTCTAATGGGTACACAAATTCCGGTATAAAAAAACCCGATTTTCTTCAGAAAATCGGGCCTTTAAATGAGGTCTACAGGGTGAATTAGCTTCCGCATGCTTCACACTCTGGGTTGTCGATACTGCAAGCTTTTGGCTGTTCTGCTTGCTCTAATTCTTGTACGAAACTTGCGAAGGAATCGTCCATTTGGAAGTCGTTTGCGCTCATGGTATATACTTTTTTGTTTTTGTCTTATCCTAAACTAGAAATTCAAATCCCGTTTTTAACGCAGATGTAATTTGCGTTATTAACAATTTCATTTTTTGATTTTGTGGGAGTTACGGCCCAATTTTTTGATAACTCTCTTCGTATCTTGGAGCTAGCATAATTCCACATCACCTTTTGTACTTCGACCCACATGAAAACCCGTTCGTCTTTTCTACTTTTTATACTCTTTGTTCTATTGACAGGCGTGAATGCCCATGCGCAGCGGTCTCTACGCGAATCGTATATTGAGGAATATGCGCAATTGGCTGTATCTGAAATGAATAGATCCGGTATTCCAGCGTCCATTACGCTGGCTCAAGGGATACTAGAGAGTGGGAATGGCCAGAGCGAATTGGCCAAGAAGTCGAACAACCATTTTGGGATAAAGTGCCACAGTGATTGGAATGGGGCAAAAGTGTACCATGACGACGATGCTAAGGGAGAATGCTTTCGCAAATACACAAAACCGCAACACAGTTTTGAAGATCACACTGATTTTTTGATGCGGGGGTCGCGCTATGCATTTTTATTTGAATTGGACCCGAGCGATTACAAAGGCTGGGCAAAAGGCCTCAAGAAAGCTGGGTATGCTACCGCACCCGATTATGCCGATCGGCTGATTAAAATTATTGAGGACGAAATGCTGTACCGCTTTGATGACCCATCTTCGTCAACGCCGGCATTGACCGGTAGAAAGGGACCTGTTTTAGATAAAAAAGGACGTCCTGTGACGAATGCCCGCGAGCGCTTTGTTTTGCGCCGCGTTCAGAGTGAAGGAACACGCGTTGCGTTTGTACCATTTCAAAAGGGTGACCGATTGGAATACATTGCGGATTCACTTCATCTGCCTACAGCGGCACTCCTTCAGTTTAATGATTGGACCCACGAGGTCATTGTTGCGGAAGGCGAGCGGGTTTATGTCGATGAAAAGAAGGGTCGAGGTGCAACCAAAACCACGGTGGTCCGCGCAGGGGAGACCATGCACAGCATTAGCCAACGGGAGCAAATGAAATTGGCCAAACTCTATAAATTCAATGACTTTCCGGTAGGCTACCAACCCATGGTAGGCGATGAAATACTATTGCGGCCAAAGAGTCTTTTGAAACGCATGCAAGAAAAGTAAATCTGGGCGTTTACTTTTTCGATAGTTTTTGGATCGTGAATCCAATGATGAATAATCCTGTACTCACGGTACCAATGAGCAAGAGTTCGGGTGCTCCCATCCAATGAAGGAGTTTAAAAATTACACTTCCGACCAATGCGCCGGCTCCCACACTTCCTGTGATTTTGACAAAATTTTTCATGAAGTCAAACATAGCACATTTGTGTTCTATCTTTGACGCGTCTCAAAGGGGTGCCTTAAAGTCTTCGGACCTACGGGCTGAGAACATACCCATAGAACCTGGGCAGGTAATGCTGCCAAGGAACGAAAAGCAATAGATGTGTAACAACGCGTTATTGCCCCTTGACGTGGTTTAACAACCAAAAAATCATGAAACATGTAATGAGTACCGCAGTAGCAGTAGCACTTTCGCTATACGCCACCGCACAAGAACAGGCCGATTCGGCTCAAGTCAACAACCTATCTCTACCTAACGTAGAACTCCTCTTGCTCCCCAACGTGGAGCTTAACGAGGTAAATGTACTGGGCACTTGGGCGCAAAAAAATGACCCCATCGCACAGATCAACCTGACGCAAAAGGATATTGAGGCGCTGAACACCGGCCGAGACCTTCCTTACGTACTGCAAGATATCGCAGGCGTAGTGAGTTTTTCTGATGCCGGGAACGGTGTTGGGTATACGAACATGCGCGTTCGTGGTTCGGACATCACGCGTATCAATGTTACCGTTAATGGTATTCCAATGAATGATGCCGAAAGCCATGGCGTGTTCTGGGTGAACACACCGGATCTGATGTCTTCAACCAACGCCATCCAATTGCAAAAAGGGGTAGGGACCTCTACCAACGGTTCCGGGGCATTTGGAGCAAGCCTTGGTTTGAGCACCTTAGGTGCGGGTGAAAAAGGCGGTCGCATCACTTTGGGCGCTGGATCTTATGGCACACAACGTGCCACCATGGAAGCAAGTACTGGGAAATCTGCCAGTGGCTTTTGGATGAATACCCGTATCTCGTCCATCACTTCAGACGGGTATGTGGAGCGCGCTTCTTCCGACCTACAATCGTACTACGTGAGCGCTGGTTTTGCCGGTGGCGGTCACTACGTCGAGGCTATACGCTTTGGCGGTGGCGAACGTACCTACCAAGCGTGGTACGGGATTGATTCGACGACTATGTATGGCGGTGCTTGGGATGCCGCACCGCGCACGAATGCAGCGGGAGCTATTTACGATGATGCTTGGAATGTAGTGGGCACCTACGACGATCAAGTAGATAACTACGGTCAGGAGCATACCCAGTTGCATTACCGCTTCGCTAATTTATTCGGCGGAACCTTCGCGGCCGCTTTGCACCACACTGCTGGCGCGGGTTACTATGAGGAATACAATCAAGGTTCCGTCCTTGGATTGAGCTTCATGGACTTTGGGCTGATGCCGTATTACACGGCGGCGGGCGACACTGTTTCGTATGGCGATGTGGTTACGCGCAAGTGGTTAGATAACGATTTTTATGGCGCAACTTCTTCCTGGACCTACGATCACGGAGACCACCGTATTCAGTTGGGCGGTGGCGTGCATCGTTACGACGGGGGACATTTTGGTCGCGTGATTTGGGCCAACAACCCGAATGTGAGTGCGCTTGCCGGCAACTATTACCAAGGCGATGCGCGCAAAGACGACGCGAATATTTATGCAAAATATGCCTTTACTCAGAACCGATTGCTAGTCTATGTCGATGCACAATACCGCTACGTGAACCACAGTTCTGCAGGTGGCTCAGCAACGGGCTCAGCTTATTTTGATCGCACCTTTAACTTTTTCAATCCCAAGGTCGGTTTGACCGCAGATTTAGGGAAGAATGAGCTGTTCGGTCTTTATGCTGGGGTAGGGCACCGCGAGCCGAACCGTACGGATTTACAGTATGCGGCATCTGCAGATGAACTCGATGCGGAGCGCATGCTGGATGTGGAGTTGAATTATCGCAAGGCAGGAGATCATTGGGCCTTCGATGTGAATGCTTACCGTCAACAGTACCAAAATCAATTGGTCCTCACAGGCGCCATCGATGCGCAGGGCTATCCCATCCGTGCGAACGTTGGGCAGAGCTTCCGCCAAGGTCTAGAGTTAACAGGTGCGTACGAATTGACCTCGGCGCTTTCAGCGACGGCCAATGTGGCATTGAGCCAGAATGAGAATGTAAATTGGGTCAGTGATCCGCTATCATCTTTTGTGGACAATACGCCGATTGCGTTTTCGCCAGGCGCCGTGGCAAGCGCACGCCTAACGTACGCTAAGAAAGGTTTTGAGGCGACACTTTGGAACCAATATGTAGGAAAGCAGTACATGTCGAATGAGGGTAAAGATGCACACAGTCTACCCGCTTATCATGTGATTAACGCACGTACTTCGTACACTTGGAACTGCAGCGATGTGCAGCGCTTGATTGGGTTTGTGGAGTTCCGAAACCTGGCCAACACTTCCTATGCAGCCAATGGATATATGTGGGGTGATTTTGCGTACTACTACGCGCAAGCCACTTTCAACATGATGACGGGTTTGACTTTCGAGTTTTAATTGTCGGTTTAGATACAACTAAAAGTGCCATCTCGTCAGAGGTGGCATTTTTAGTTTAGATCGATTTTACCAAGAACCAGAACGCCGCCGCCGCCGAAGCCACCGCCGCCGAAGCCACCAAATCCTCCGCTAGAGAATCCTCCACCTCCGCCAAAGCCGCCAGAGCGTCCCATACTACCCATAGTGTAGCCGGAACCCATGCCCCACCAGAAAGGACCAGTGCGGTGGCCACCACCACCGCCGCCATGAGAATTTCTGCTTAGGTAGATGATGATGAAAATGATAAGGACCATCAGTTTTCCAAAGTTCTTTTTACGGGACCTATTTCCACTTGAGCGACCGCCTGTGCCTTCATAGGTGCCATTAAGCACATCAAAAATGGCATTGGAACCAGCGACCAAGCCTTTGAAATAACTGCCTGCTTTGAACTGCGGTAGAATATCGTTTTCAATAATTTGCTTAGAAGTGAAATCGGTTAGATAGGGCTCTAGTCCGTATCCGTTTTGTATGGAAATTTCTCGATCGCCAGAAGCAACGAGTATTAAACAGCCATTGTCCTTGCCTTGCTGACCAATCTTCCAATGCGCCGCGATTTCCGCAGTAATTAGATTGATGTTATCTCCTCCAGTGGTTTCGACCGTTACAATCGCAATTTGAGTTGAGGTAGTATCTGCATAATCGAGTAAGAGATTTTCAAGGTAAGCCTCCTCTTTCGGTGAAAGGATGTCGCTGTAATCTGAAACTAATCGCTTAGGCGGCGGAGTTTCTAATAAGTCTTGCGCATTCTGACCGAATAAGGAAATAGGCAATAGCCATAGAAGTATCCAACGTTTCATAGGCTAGCTTTTAGAAATTTCGTTAGACAACTCATCGGTATCATCATCCTGTCGAGGAAAAAACTCACCAAGAGCCTTACCTGTTTTTTCTACACCTGCAATGAGTCCTTCTGAGAAATGTCCTTTCTTAAATTCGTTAAGCATCAGGTCAATAATTTCGTGCCAGAAATTCGTTGGAACCTTTTTATTGATTCCCTCGCCAGCCCAAAGTGCTAGCTTGCGATCCTCTATAGCCAAGTAGAACAAAACGCCGTTTTTCTCGGTGGTCTTGTGCATGTTCAACTTACCGAACCATTGCTTCGCACGCTTTTGGGCAGAGGACTTACCGGTCGTTTTTTCTAGATGAATTCTAATTTCACCTGAGGTGTGTAGCTCTGCCTGTATAATCGCATCGATTAAGGCTTGCTCTTGTGATTCAGAGAGTATTGAATGGACGTAATCACTCATTAGAATTGGACTTCGGGTGCTTGTTCGCTCCCTGTATCCGCTTCGAAGTAACCTTTCTTTTCAAAACCAAAACTGGATGCAATAATGGTTTTAGGGAATTTGCGAATAGTTGCATTGAATTCTTTCACGCTCACATTAAATCTGTCGCGTTCAATCTTTATCCGATTTTCAGTGCCTTCCAACTGGCTTTGTAGTCCAAGGAAGTTTTGATTCGCCTTAAGATCTGGATAGCGCTCCACAGTGACTAAGAGGCGAGATAGTGAACCGCTGAGCTGACTCTGTGCGGCTTGAAAGTTTGCAATAGCTTCAGGGCTAAGGTTATTTGCGTCTACATTTATGCCTGTTGCTTTTGCACGCGCTTCAATAACACCCGTCAAAGTTTCTTGCTCAAATTCTGCATAGCCTTTTACTGTATTTACGAGATTGGGAATAAGGTCTGCACGACGTTGATAGGCGCTTTCTACTTGCGCCCATTTTCCATTGGTCTCTTCGTCTAAAATAACCAGCCCATTGTAGGTACCGATGACCCAGCTAACAAGGGCTATGAGGATTCCTGCAACTATTAATAAAGTGATTGTTGATTTTTTCATTGTTATGTGTTTTGGGTAAGGTTTTAATCTGCCTTCATGGTTCGGAGAATTTTCTGCAACTCTCCTTTGATGTAGGTTAGTTTTTCAACCACTTCGCGTTGCGCAATAACCTCGTCTTTTTTCGTGGCTTGAAGTTTTTTCCGTGCGCCTTCAATCGTAAAGCCTTTGTCCTTTACCAATTCCTTAATCGCAGCAAGAAGTAGGATATCTTCTTTCGTGAACTTGCGGTTGCCGCGAGCGCTTTTCTTGGGTTTGAGTTTAGGAAATTCTTTTTCCCAGTAACGGATATTAGATGCGTTGATGTCCAACAATTCAGCCACTTCCCCTATGGAGTAGTATAGTTTGTCCAAATGATCCAATGTAATTCCGTTCATAAAGGAAAGATACGCTCTTTTTTGCAGGCTAAGGTAAACTTAGTCGAAGCTCTGGTTGGAGTGGCTCGAAATAATGAGCATTTCTTCGTATTCCTCGGGAGAAAGATCGTTAAAGAAGTAGTTGATCGGATTAATTTTTCGACCGTCTTTGATGACTTCGTAATGCAAGTGCGGTGCAGTAGAAGAACCGGTTGATCCGATATACCCGATGACATCGCCGCGTTTTACACGCTGTCCCTTGCGGACTTCTATTTTACTCATGTGAGCGTACAAGGTTTCGTATCCAAACCCGTGATCAATCATAATATGACGACCGTAACCGGAACGGCTGCGTTTGTAGGTAGTAACGGTTCCATCCCCTGTGGCGTAGATAGGAGTGCCAGTAGGAGCAGAGAAATCCGTGCCCCAGTGCATTTTACGTACTTTATAAATGGGATGTATACGGTATCCGTAACCCGAGGCCATTTTCTTGAGATTCTTATTTGCAACGGGTTGGATTGCAGGAATGGCTGCGAGCATTTTTTCCTTGTTGCGCGCCATTTCTACCACATCATCGAAACTTCTCGACTGAACGTATGCACGACTAGCGACTTGGTCCAATTTCTTACGCGTGTCCATCAACAACTCTGAATTATCAAAGCCTTCTAAGTTGCGGTAGCGATTCGCACCCCCGAAGCCCGCAGTACGAACTTCCGCAGGAATAGGACCTGCTTCAAAGATGATACGGTAAATTTCGTCATCACGTTTTTCAATATCCCCGAGCACTTCTGTGAGTTGGTTCAACTTACCGTTCATGAGCTCGTATTGAAGTACCATGTTTTCTAATTCACGCTTCATTCGGCGCTCCTTAGGACTCTCAAACCAAAGGTCAGCGGCCAGGTAGAAAACCACACCAAAAGCCATTGCAACGGCGCCGAAAACAGCAGCATCTTGCAACTTTTGCTTCCAATTTCGCTCTATCTTTCTGTAAGAGAGCGTTTTAGAATCATAGGTGTATTTTACTTTAGCCATACTTTGTGCGTTATTTTTGCTAAGACGCAAATTCTACGCGAATATTGTGCCACAAAGAAACGATTTTAGACAAACAACATAACCATCCTACCCAGGGAAATATTCACAGTATGCTGACTTCTAAGGAGATACGTCGCAAATTCCTCGAGTTTTTCGAGGAAAAAGGCCATGAAATAGTGGCGTCCGCGCCCGTGGTGAACAAAAACGATCCAACATTAATGTTCATCAATGCCGGAATGAACCCCTTTAAGGATTACTTCTTGGGGAATGCCGTGCCGAAAAATAGCCGCATCGCCGATACTCAAAAGTGTTTACGCGTGAGCGGTAAGCATAATGATTTGGACGAGGTGGGTCACGACACGTACCACCACACGCTTTTTGAGATGCTTGGGAATTGGTCCATTGGCGATTATTTCAAGCAGGAAGCCATTGATTGGGCATGGGAATTACTTACTGAGGTGTACGGTATCGAAAAAGACCGATTGTACGTGAGCGTCTTCGGCGGTGATGCCCAAGAAAATATGGACCGCGACGATGAGGCAGCAAACATGTGGTTAAAACACACCACCAACGACCGCATCATTAATGGCTCAAAAAAGGACAATTTTTGGGAAATGGGTGAAACCGGTCCCTGTGGTCCTTGTTCTGAAATTCATGTGGATTTAAGAAGCGATGCTGAACGCGCGAAGATATCGGGCGCTTCTTTAGTGAACGCGGATCATCCTCAAGTCGTAGAGATTTGGAATCTCGTATTTATGCAATTCAACCGCAAGGCCAGCGGTGAATTGGAAAACCTACCTGCGCAGCACATTGATACTGGTATGGGCTTTGAACGTTTGTGTATGGCTTTGCAGGGCAAGCAATCCAATTACGATACGGATGTCTTTACCCCGTTGCTATCCAAAATTTCAGCCGTTTCAGCAACGGCCTATGGCGCATCTGAAGCAACGGATATCGCACAGCGCGTGATTGCCGACCACATTCGTGCGGTTGCATTTGCCATTGCCGACGGCCAATTGCCGGCCAGCTCGGGTGCGGGCTATGTGATTCGTCGCATTTTACGTCGCGCTATTCGTTACGGATTTTCATATTTGAATTTGAAGGAACCCTTCATGTTCAAGCTTGTTGAGGTATTGGAACAAGAGATGGGCGAATTTTTCCCGGAACTGACCGCCCAGCGTGCGTTGGTTGAAAAAGTCATCGAAGAAGAGGAAAACAGTTTTTTGAAGACGCTCGCCCAAGGTTTGGCGAAGTTGGAAGAATTTTTGGCTGGAAATGCCAAAGAATTGGACGGTTGGCATGCCTTTGAATTGTACGATACCTATGGTTTTCCGATCGATTTGACGGAGCTCATCATGCGCGAGAATGGACGCACGGTGGATATGGCCGGATTTACGGCGGAAATGACGGCTCAGAAGGAGCGTTCGCGTGCGGCGACTAAACTCAGTACCGATGACTGGGTGGAATTAGAAGAAGACGATAAAGAAGAGTTTGTTGGTTACGACTATACCGAAGCTGACGTGCGTATCACGCGCTACCGCAAGGTGAGTGCGAAGAAAAAAGAATTTTACCAATTGGTTCTGTCCTTAACTCCCTTCTATCCTGAAGGTGGTGGGCAAATTGGGGATGCTGGAACCTTAGTTCAGGGCGATCACACCATACACATCACTACCACGAAAAAGGAGAATGGGGTCATTGTGCATTTTACCGATGATTTACCCGCGGAGCTGGGTGGCCAGTGGAAGGCGACGGTGAATGTCGCTGATCGCAATGAAACGGCTAAAAATCACAGTGCGACCCACTTAATGCACGAAGTCTTGCGTGAAGTGCTGGGGACGCACGTGGAACAAAAAGGATCGCTGGTACGTCCAGATTACTTGCGTTTTGACTTCTCTCATTTTCAAAAGGTGAGTGCAGAAGAACTACGGACCATTGAGGCGAAGGTGAATGAACGCATTCAAGCCAATTATGCGCTCGAAGAGTACCGCAACATTCCCATCGCCGAGGCGAAAGATATGGGGGCTATGGCACTCTTCGGAGAAAAGTATGGCGATACCGTTCGCGCCATTAAATTTGGCTCCTCTGTAGAACTTTGCGGTGGTATTCACGTACCGGCCACGGGTTCCATAGGACTCTTTAAATTTATTTCTGAAGGTGCAGTTGCAGCCGGTGTGCGTCGCGTTGAAGCGGTGACCGGGAAGGGTGCTTTAGACTATATCAACGCTGAGCTCGCAAAACTGCGCGCGGCGGCGGAGGTGTTGAAGCATCCGCAGGATTTAGCCAGTGCATTGCAGCAGTTAAAGGAAAAGGAGGCCGCCGCGCAGAAAGAGATGGATGCATTACGCAAAGAGAAGGCTTTGGGTGCGGTGAAGGAATTGGAAAATAGCGCCGTAGCATTTAACGATGCCAAGGCCATCATTGCACGTACTTCGCTTGATGCAGGGAGTGTAAAGGATTTGGTGTTTACATTGAAATCTACTCCAAGCACGTTGGTTATTTTGGGCAACGTAGTCGACGGCAAGGTCACCTTGAGCATTGGTGTAAGTGACGATCTTGTCGCAACTAAAGGGTGGCATGCAGGTAATGCAGTTCGGACCTTAGCGAAACATATCAATGGCGGTGGTGGCGGCCAGCCTGGATTTGCCACTGCAGGAGGAAAGAATCCTGACGGAATAGATAAAGTTTTGATAGAATGGAAAAACGAATTCTCATGATGACAACAGCCCTACGTTCACTGCTTATTGCGGCCTTATTTCCTGTGGCCTTGACGGCACAAAAGACAGAGCCTATAGAGTACTACACGGATAGTGATATCAACGATACGAAGTTTTCTATTGCAGCGAGCTATACGCCTTCCTTTGCTGGACGTAGATTGGCTTTGTATACCCCGGTTCAGGACGGTACGGAACTGTTCGCGCTCACCACTGAAGACGGTGGTGGTGTATTGGGACAACGCTATGGGTTTTCTATGTTTTACGAACTACGCAGTATGTTCCATCTAGGCATTGGATGGTCACAGGAGCACAGCGGCTATTTGACCAAGGGATTTGCGGTATTTGATCAAAACGCGATTTTCCAGGATACCATTGGCACCTTTACAGCAAAGACCTCCTACAACGCAATAAATATTCCCATTCAAATCGTATTTCATACCCAAATGACGGATATCTGGGCATTGCAAGTGATTCCTTCGTATGATCTTACCTTCTATTCCGGCATACGTCGCGAGTGGATTGGTGATGGGGTGCCCAATTTTCCCGCGGATGCCGCAACGGGAGTATTAGGATCCTTATACGAGCGCGGTACAGAAGTGAAATACATGAATGGCTTCAATGGATCTATTGGCTTCGCGATTGGCAATGAATTTACGGTTGCAAATAATTTAGCACTTACGGTGCGCGGTGAATTCCGTTACGGATTACTACCCATCAACAAAGAGGATCTCGGTCTTCGTGAAGTGCCTTATGGAGTAGGTGGTGCCGTTGGGTTCCGCTACTACCTCTATTTTCGGTTATTCCGCTGAGGAAGAATCGGTCGCTTCTAGTGCAGCTTCCGTCGCTTCTTCCTCCGTAGGGTTTTCACGGTTTTCATTCAACATGTTCACCATACGCTCAGTAATGTCAAACTCATCATTCGCATAAATGATTTGACCGCCCTCTTCATAGAGAAGGATGAAGTCGAGGTTTAACTCTTCTTTGAGCACTTCAATGGCGCTATTCATGTCTTCACGCATCATTACGGTAAGATCATTCTGACGCTGCATCATTTGGCCCTGAGCTGCTTGCTCTACTTGAAGATAGTTTTGCTGGACGCGACGAAGATCGGCTTCATTAGCCTCACGCTGACGTGCTGTCATTTTCGGTGCTTCTTGCTGGTAGAGTTCGATGTTCGTTTGCAACTCTTGCTGACGACGTTGCAATTCAACAACAATTTTTTCCTCCTCTGCCTGCAGTTCACCTACCAATTCCTGGAAATAGTTGTACTGGCTCTGTAATGAGTCGATACGAACATAGGCCAGACGGATTCCTTTTTCTGTGTTTTCTACTGCTGCCGGTTGCTGACAACTCGCGAGCATACTCAGGCCGATTGCGGCCAAAAAGAACTTTTTCATGTTAAAAATCTAGGTTGTTCAATACGTTTTCATCGACGAGTTTTGGGACAGTCACCTTAAGGTTAGGCGTGCGCTCCATTTCTCGCTCAATGGCGAATATAGCTTCTTTATTTCTTGCCCACGACCTCCGTGCAATTCCATTATTTACGTCGTAGAGCAACATGTTTTCTAATTTCTGTTCCGCGGCACCACTGCCGTCGAGCAACATCCCAAATCCGCCATTTATCACTTCACCCCAACCGACGCCACCGCCGTTGTGGATGCTTACCCAAGTTGCACCTCTGAAGCTGTCCCCGATTACGTTTTGAATGGCCATGTCCGCGGTAAAGCTCGATCCGTCGTATATGTTGGACGTTTCGCGGTAGGGGCTGTCGGTTCCACTCACATCGTGGTGATCACGGCCCAAAACAACGGGACCAATTTCTCCAGCGGCAATGGCCTTGTTAAATGCGCGGGCAATTTCAATGCGTCCTTCGCTATCTGCATACAAGATGCGTGCTTGCGAACCCACTACTAATTTATTGGCCTTCGCACCTTTGATCCAACGGATATTATCGTCCATCTGTTGACGAATTTCAGCCGGTGCTTTTTCCATAAGTTGTGTCAAGACTTGCTCAGCGATTATATCGGTTCGATCCAAATCTTCACTTTTTCCAGTGGCACAAACCCAACGGAACGGCCCAAATCCGTAGTCGAAACACATCGGCCCCATGATGTCCTGTACGTAGGAAGGGTATCGGAATAATTCGCCTTCTTCGTCCATAATGTCTGCACCCGCGCGCGAGCTTTCTAGCAAAAATGCATTCCCGTAATCGAAGAAATACATCCCTCTTTCAACCAATGCGTTGACCGCATTCACGTGACGTTTCAATGTTTCTTGAATCCGCTGCTTAAACGTAGCCGGATCCTCCGCCATCATGGTATTGGCCTCCTCATAACTCATGCCTTGCGGGTAGTAGCCGCCCGCCCAAGGGTTGTGTAAAGAAGTTTGATCTGACCCGAGGTCTACATGGACATCACGTGCTACCATGCGCTCCCACAAGTCGACGATATTTCCCAGATAGGCGATGCTTCGTGCGCGCTTGGCCGCTTGGCATTCCAAGGCCATATCTATGGCTTCGTCTACGCTGGTGGTGATTTCGTCCACCCAGCCTTGTTCGTGGCGTTTGTATGCCGCTTTTGCATTAATTTCTGCCGTTATACTCACTACACCGGCAATATTACCTGCCTTTGGTTGGGCACCCGACATTCCACCTAAGCCCGATGTGACAAAAAGTTTGCCTTCGGGTCCGCCAGTGGATTTCATACGGGCTGCGTTTAAAACGGTGATGGTTGTTCCGTGAACGATTCCTTGAGGACCTATGTACATGTAAGAGCCTGCAGTCATCTGTCCGTATTGCGTTACGCCCAACGCACTGAATTTTTCCCAATGATCGGGTTGGCTGTAGTTGGGAATCATCATTCCGTTTGTGACCACCACACGTGGCGCGTCTTTTGATGATGGAAATAAGCCCATTGGGTGTCCGCTGTACATGTGTAGGGTCTGCTGCTCAGTCATTTCGCTGAGGTATTTCATGGTCAGTACATACTGGGCCCAATTCTGAAATACGCCTCCGTTTCCTCCATAGGTGATGAGTTCCTCAGGGTGCTGCGCTACGGCTGGATCCAGATTGTTCTGTATCATCAACATGATGGCAGCTGCTTGGGGTGTTTGCGCAGGATAATCTGAAATGGGGCGTGCCTTCATCTCGTACGAAGGCTTGAATCGGTACATGTAAATGCGACCGAACGTTTTCAATTCCTCTAAAAATTCTGTGGCCAATACTTCGTGCCATTCCACTGGAAAATAACGCAGGGCATTTTCCAGTGCCAATTTCTTCTCTTTGGCGGTGAGAATGTCCTTTCTCTTTGGTGCGCGGTTCACATCCTCAGGCACGCTGCGTTTTGCCGGCAGTTGTTCCGGCAGTCCCTGGGTAATTTCTTTCTGAAATGGGGTCATCATCTACTTAGGTTCCTTTTATGCTGTGTGTTTTTTTATCGTAGCCGTAGGGGCAGTGTTTGCAGCCGCTTTGGCAACAATAGCCGCGTTTCAAATGGTATTTTTCCGTGAAAACGATGTACCCTTCTGGGGTTTTGTAATAGTCCTCAGGGTCCAATTCTTTTTTGAACATGCCGCTTTTTTTGGTCGTTCAAAGGTAAGACTCCTTAGCTTTGTTTCATGGACCTTTCCTCATTTCCCTTTTTAACACCTTCACCTACTGAAAAGTTGTTGGATTTTCCTTCCGGCACCCTTTGGATGAAACGTGATGATCTCATTCATCCCGATGTTTCCGGAAATAAATGGCGAAAACTAAAGGGTTTTTTTCGCGAAGTGGACCCCTCTAGACCGGTTTTAACTTTTGGTGGGGCCCATTCTAATCACCTTCGTGCTGCGGCCTTTGCCTTCGCTCATGCAGGAATCAAAGGCATCGCGGTGGTACGTGGCGAGGAGCTCAGCCCGCAGCACAGTCCTACTTTGAAGTATTGCGAAACGAAGGGCATGACCCTGCATTTTATACCGCGTTCTGAATACAAAGTATTGCGCGAGAAAGATTGGCAACCCACGGTGGGGCAGTTGCAGGAGTGGGGCAGTGAATCGGCCCAAATATTGCCGGAAGGCGGCGCGGGAAGACACGCTTTTGAAGGTTGCGGTGAGATTTGGACGGAATTGGACCACAAGCCGGATCATTTGTTGATTGCAAGTGGAACGGCAACTACGGTTTTGGGAATTTTATCGGCCATACTGGAAGGTTCAACGACTAAAGTGCACGTCATTAGCGCGGTCAAAGGGGCTAAAAAGGAGCAGGCGAGGGTGGCAGCATGTGCCCAGCAAAAATCCATTGATTTGCATTGGGAAGATGAAGTGCATTTTGGTGGATTTGGAAAAATACCGGAGCAATTAATCGTGCAGAAAGCGGACTTTGAAAGCAAACACGGTTTTGCGATCGATGCGGTATACAACGCAAAAGTATGGGCCTATATTCAACGCACTTCATTTGAAGGAAGCGTGCTTTGGATCAATACTGGCGGCGTGTTTACACCGTAGTTTCTAGCAAGTCCAATACCAACTGTTCTACCTCATCACTGTCCCAACGTTCTTCAATATTTTCGGTAGCAAGCACTTTAGCCATGATGCGGTCGTGGCGTTCTCCTTCGGCCATGGCATCGTGGTAAGGGATGTTGGTGAATTTGACTAAAGTGTACAACGGGGTCCATTTATCCGGGTGGTTTTTCTGCACTTTTTGTTCAATACGCTTGCGCAACTGGAATTCAGGATCTGCGACTAAATCGCGCATTTCGATGAAATTACGCAGACTTAAATCCACCAATGCATTTCCAGCTGGAACGCGCAATTCTGTGTAGCGCTCCAGGACCGTCGGAAGGTTTTCATGACCCCATTCATCAAGCAATTCACAAAAAACACGAGCATCTTCCAACGAGCCGTTCATTCCTTCACCATAGAAGGGTACAGTGGCGTGTGCGGCATCTCCAATAAGTGCGGTTTTAGTGCCCCAGTGGTAGGGTTTACAGCGGATGATGGCAAGGGCAGAAGTGGGGTTGTTCTCCCATTGTTCTTCTAAATTAGGTATGAGCGGAATGGCATTTTTAAAATACTTTTCGAAGTAGCGTAGACCGTCCTTGCCTGTTTTTAATTGGTCCAGGCCGTACGCTCCGGTAAAGGGTGCGAAGACCGTACCCGTAAACCCATTGTCCGTATTCGCCAATCCCATAAGCATGAATTCTCGGCGTGGCCAGATGTGTAAGGCGTCCTGGTTCAATTGCGGACTCCCGTCGGCTGCGGCAGGAATGTGTACTTCTTTGTATCCGCTGTCGATGTACTCTTGTGTAAAGTTGAATCGGGGTTGCCTCATCATTGCTCCACGAACCGCAGATCCGGTTCCGTCTGCTCCGATAATTAGGTCAGCACGCTCCTTCACCGTTTCGCCTTTGCAGTCAAAGGTTACTTCTCCGAGCTCAAAGTCAATGTGGGTACAGAAATGTTCGAATTGGACGGATATGGCTGGATTTTTCTCTGCCAATTCGACCAACGTTTGGTTCAGTTCAGAGCGACTAATGCTGTGAATGGCTTTTCCTTCAATGCTGTAGGGGAAATAACTCTGGTTGCCTTCCAGGTCGTGAATTTGCCGCCCGTAGGCAGGAACAGTAATCTTGCGAATTTCGGCTTCAATCCCCGCATATTTAAAGGCGGTCCAACCGCGATCACTGACCACGAGGTTGATCGAGCGGCCGCTTCCGTAAACCGATTTGCGTGGGTCGGGACGTTTCTCGAACACCTGAACGGCGTATCCTTTTTGGCCTAATGTGTACGCCATATATGATCCGGCCAATCCGGCACCTACGACAATTGCCTTTTTCATCCGCCTTGCTCGTTTAAGTAGTTGAGTAAAATGATACCAAAGGCGCGAACATCTTCGAAGCTGTTATATAAAGGAACGGGTGCCATTCGGATGACATTGGGTTCGCGCCAATCGGCGATCACGCCTTGCTCCATGAGGTAATCAAAGAGTGGGCGACCGTAGCCGTGCACCAAAAGTGAGATTTGCGCACCGCGCTCCTCTGTTGGCGTGATAATTTCAAAAGCACTGCCAGAGATGCGCGCTACTTCTTCGAGCACTTCTTGAAGATAGGCGGTCAACTTTCTGCTTTTCGCACGAAGGTTTTCTGCGCCCGCACGGTCGAACAAATCTAAACTTGCGCGCAACGGTGCCATCGCCATTACAGGAGCGTTGGACAATTGCCACGCTTCGGCAGTTGGGATGGGTACAAAAGTTTCAGGCATCTCGAAACGGGTCGATTTATCGTGACCCCACCAACCTTCAAATCGCGGGATATTCGCATCGTTATGATGGCGTTCGTGGACAAAGTATCCGGCAGTAGCTCCCGGGCCTGAATTGAGGTATTTGTAATGACACCAGGCAGCGAAATCCACATTCCAATCGTGCAATTGGATGTCAATATTCCCCGCGCCATGGGCCAAATCCCAACCTACAATAATGCCTTTCGCTTGTGCATGAGCGGTCAAGGTTTTCATATCCATGACCTGCCCTGTATAGTAATTCACGCCACCAATCATCATCATGGCAATTTCCTCGCCGTGCGCATCAATGGCGGCTATAAAATCTTCTTTACGAATGTGGTGCTCCCCTTCGCGTGGTGCCACCTCGATCAAATGTTCTTTAGGGTTCAATCCATGAAAGCGCAGTTGAGAGGCCAAAGCGTATTGATCCGAAGGAAATGCTTTTGCTTCACACAAGATTTTCGTTCGTTGTCCCGCAGGTCTGAAGAAGCTCACCATGAGCAGGTGAAGGTTGTTCGTTAGTGAGCCCATTACAACCACCTCTTCCGGTTTCGCTCCAACGATTTTTGAGAGACTTTCAGCAAAAAACTCGTGGTACGGCATCCAAGGACGGCGGGCATGAAAATGCCCCTCAACACCCCAGTTTTTCCAATCTTCTAATTCCTCATTGAGGTATTTTTCCGCCGCTTTCGGCATCAGACCTAAACTGTTTCCAGTAAAGTATAAAGTCTGTTTCCCGTCGATCACAGGCAGGTGAAATTCTGAGCGAAAAGCAGCGAGTGTATCTGCTGCATCGAGTGATGAAGCGTAGGCTGGATCTAATGCGTTCATTAGGATGTTGTATTGGGGAGCCTAAAGGTAGGGTAAAAGGTACCATAGACCCAAAAGTAGAAACGGGAGGCCTTCAATGAGTAAACTGTAGTACAAGTCGCCCATTTTTGGGTAGGATTTGATCAGTACGGTGCCAAAGAATAAGTAAAGTCCAGTCATCGGTACCCAAGGTAATTTGAAATAATACACTAAAATGAGGAAGCTCAGCCAAAGCAATACATTTGCTGCCCAAACGCTATTTTTTGAGCCCACGAGGTGGGGCAGGGTTCGAATGGAGTTGGCGTCCAATTCCGCATCGCGTACATCAAAGGGAATGGTCAATGCTGCGGTCCATAAAAACCGCTCGATAAACGGCCACTGCCAATCTGCCCCCGCACGCAGGGACGGAATAACAGCAGTAACATAGGCCCAGACTAAGGCGATAAGGATGAGTTTGAGCCCAGGTACCGCGCGTAAACCACCGCCTTTTTTCTTCAAAATAAACGGCAAGGGATACAAGAGCGCAAAGGCGCCTGCAAGGGCGTAATGTCCGGTAAGCGAGGCTTCATTTAAACGAATGAGTTCAAAAAGAATGGTTGCTACACCCAAGCCCATGCTTAGAAACGCCGTTTTTGGCATGCGTTCACGCCACTGACTGATCCGGCTCATCCCGTCCGTGGCTGCGGGACCTTCAAACAGTCTTGCGAAACCATAGACTACCAATGTTGCCGCAGCATTCAGCACCGCAATAGAAGTACCAGAAAATTCAAACAATTCCTCGCTGAATCGGGTTAATCCCCAAACGGCTCCGGCCACCCAAAAATTTGCATACACAAACGTGCGAATGAAGCCTCTTAAGGTGTTAATAAATGCGTTGAAATTTCCCATCGTGTTCCGCCCCTAAAAGTAAGGCATGTTCGCGAACTGTGATGTAATTTTGTCCTTTCTAAAACAAACAGAGTATGAAGCGCAATTCGTTTGCCTACAGACACATTGGTCCCAAAGCTGTTGATGTTGATCAAATGCTCACTACCATTGGTGTTGATTCTATTGACACGCTGATCGATCAAACTGTCCCAACCACCATTCGCTCTACGGAGGAAATGGATCTTGCTCCGGCCATGACGGAAGCAGAGTTTGCGGCACACATCACTGCATTAGGTGAAATGAACAGCGTCTTCAAAACGTACATTGGAATGGGGTACCACAACACGGTGCTTCCCGGTGTTATTCAACGTAATATTTTAGAGAATCCAGGATGGTACACGGCCTATACTCCGTACCAAGCGGAAATCGCTCAGGGCCGTTTGGAGGCCTTGATGAACTACCAGACGATGGTGGTTGATTTAACCGGAATGGAGCTCGCAAACGCTTCGTTGCTCGATGAGGCAACCGCGGTAGCTGAAGCCATGAGCATGTTCTATGGAGCCATGCCTCGTGCAAAGAAGAAAGCGGGTGCGTTTAAATTCTTTGTGGATGCGCAAACCTTTCCACAAAATATTGAATTGTTACAGACTCGAACTGCGCCTATTGGTGTAGAATTGGTCTTTGGAGATTACCAAACGTTTGAGACCACCGATGAATTCTTCGGTGCGTTTATCCAGTTTCCTAATGCAAACGGGTCCATTGAAGACTATCGTGCTTTCGCTGCGAAATGTAATGCTGCTGAGGTCCAATTAGTCGTCGCCGCAGATTTATTATCGCTCGTCCTGCTCACGCCTCCGGGAGAGTGGGGAGCAGATGCAGTGGTTGGAACTACGCAACGCTTTGGTATTCCATTGGGTTATGGAGGTCCACACGCTGCCTATTTCGCGACCAAAGAATCGTACAAAAGATTTATTCCAGGCCGGATCATTGGCCGCACCATTGATACAGATGGCAACCCTGCCTTGCGCATGGCATTGCAAACGCGCGAGCAACACATCAAACGTGATAAAGCCACCTCAAACATCTGTACCGCGCAGGTATTATTAGCGGTAATGGCAGGTGCCTATGGGGTATACCACGGTCCAGAAGGGTTGATGGACATTGCAGAAGAAATTCATCGCAAAACGGCCACATTAAACGAGGCAGTTAAAGGTATGGGACTTACGCAGCACAATGCGTCGTTCTTTGATACCTTGAAAATCACCCTGAATCGTTCAAACAGTGCACAACTCCGCGAGTTGAGTGAGGCTGCGGAAATAAACTTCCGTTATTTCGATGAAACGACGATCGGGATCAGCATCAACGAAACGACTACTGACGAAGATATTGCCGAAATCATCGCAGTATTAGCGAAGGCAGAAGCAGCGGATACTATTGAGATGGATGACCTGGGTCAGTACATAGCAACGGAGCTTGCTCGGACCTCAACTTTTATGACAAATTCAGTATTCCACAGCTACCGCAGTGAAACTGAAATGATGCGTTACCTCAAATCGTTAGAGCGTAAAGATTTAGCGTTGAACCACAGCATGATTTCGTTGGGCTCGTGTACCATGAAGTTGAATGCTGCATCTGAAATGATACCGTTATCGAGCGGTTCGTGGAACAGCTTGCACCCATACATACCTACAGAACAAGCGGCGGGTTACATGCAAGTGATTGAGGAATTGGAGCGCGATCTAGCGGTGATTACGGGCTTTGATGCTACATCATTACAGCCAAACTCTGGTGCTCAGGGTGAGTATGCGGGTCTTATGGTGATCCGTGCTTACCACCATGCCAATGGTGACCATCACAGAGATATCGCCCTCATTCCTTCTTCAGCACATGGAACAAATCCTGCATCTGCTGTAATGGCGGGTATGAAGGTGGTTGTAGTCGCTTGTGATGAACAAGGAAACATTGATGTGGATGATCTTCGTGCGAAAGCAGAGAAGCACAGTGCTAACCTTGCTTCATTGATGATCACTTATCCATCCACGCACGGCGTATTCGAGGCGAGTGTAAAAGACATTACTGCGATCATTCACCAGCACGGTGGACAGGTATATATGGATGGTGCAAACATGAATGCCCAGGTGGGATTGACCTCGCCAGGTATTATTGGCGCTGATGTTTGTCACTTGAATTTGCACAAAACATTTGCCATTCCTCATGGCGGTGGCGGTCCCGGTATGGGCCCCATCTGTTGTAAGGCGCACCTAGCGCCATTCTTGCCAAAGCACCCGGTCATTTCCATGGGTGGCGAGCAAGGAATTTCAAGTATTTCTGGTGCGCCGTGGGGTTCTGCATTGATTTTGCTCATCTCGTATGCCTACATAAAGATGTTAGGCGCGCAGGGACTTACCGACAGTACGAAATACGCCATCCTAAATGCAAACTACATTAAAGAGCGTTTGGCAGGTTCGTTTGACGTCCTCTACACGGGCGAAAACGGACGTTGTGCTCATGAAATGATATTGGATTGCCGTCCTTTCAAGCGTGATGCAGGTATTGAAGTTACAGATATCGCGAAGCGATTAATGGATTATGGATTCCATGCGCCAACGGTAAGTTTCCCGGTTGCGGGAACTGTAATGGTGGAGCCCACGGAAAGTGAAGGTTTAGAGGAATTGGACCGATTCTGTGACGCTATGCTCAGTATCCGCCATGAGATTGGTGAAATTGAGACGGCTGATGCGGACGCTGTGAATAATGTATTGAAAAATGCGCCGCATACACAGTTCATGATTTGTGCCGATGCGTGGGAGTTCCCATACACACGTTCTAAGGCAGGCTTCCCGCTTCCTTTTGTTAGTGATAATAAATTCTGGCCTACCGTTCGTCGTGTAGACGATGCTTACGGCGATCGTAATCTCGTGTGTACGTGTGAGCCAATAGAAAGTTACATGGAGGAAGCCGAGGC
>JAGYIN010000017.1 GCA_018402665.1 Schleiferiaceae bacterium
TCCGGGCCAGATTGTCGGGTACCCCATTCTAGATCTCGACCATTACTTTACCGACATTCACAAATACCTGCGTTACCTCGAGGAGGTGGTCATTAAAACACTTGCTGAATACGGTTTGACCGCTGGAAGATCCGATGGGGAGACGGGTGTTTGGTTAGATGCAGGGACCCCACTGGCACGCAAAATCTGCGCCATGGGCGTGAAGGCATCAAGGTGGACGACGATGCACGGTTTTGCACTCAACATCAACACATCGTTGAAGCATTTTGGGTTGATTGTACCCTGCGGCATTAGCGACAAGCCGGTGACTTCGCTTCATTTAGAATTGGGCCGTGAGGTCGATCTAAAAGAGGTCAAAGACCATCTAAAGAAGCATTTTGTAGACCAATTCGGTTGCACCCTAGTGCCAACCACAACCCCTTATACCTATGAAAACAGCTAGGCGCGTACTTTCCGTACTCATTCTTCTTTTTCTGGCGCTAAAATTCTCGCCCTACGGTTATTTAATCAAAGGAGTGAAAGGCGCCTATTTCGACGGACACACTTCCGCACACATTTACGACCGCAAGCATTTTGACCAGCGTGAAATTCCGGTCTTTAATGCAACACCATTGCCTGTTTCTGAAACATTGAAGCGTGTTTTAGATGCAGAGACGCGTGAAAAAATCGAGCGCTATAAAACGGCTGGACTAGTCGTCGTAGAGCAGGATGAGATTGTGCTTGAAGAGTACTGGAACGCGCACGATCCCTCAACGATGAGCAATAGTTTTTCCATGGCGAAGAGCATTATTACGATGTTAGTGCAGATTGCGGTTCAAGACGGCTACATCGATTCTTGGGACGACCCTATAACAAAATACATCCCTGAATACGAGATTCCTGAGGGGGTCGCAGCGCCCACGCTACGTCATTTCAGCACCATGACTGCGGGCATGCAAATCAAAGAAAATTACAAAGCGCCATTTTCGAAGACGGCAAAGCTGTATTACGGGGATAACGTGATTGAGACGGCATTGTCCATACCTGTGGGCAAACACCCCGCAGGAGAAGTGTTCGAATACCAAAGCGCACAAACGCAGATTTTAACCATCGCATTGAGCCGCGCTGTGGGGGAAAGTATTTCAAGCTACGCGAACCGCGAACTTTTTGCAAAGGCCGGTTTTGAGTCGGCGGCAACGTGGCATTTGGACCAGAAAGAAGGATTGGAATTGGGTTTTTGTTGTGTGAACGCGAGCGTTCGTGATTTTGCAAAATTGGGCCAATTGGTCCTGCATCACGGCTACATCAACGGCCAGTCTGTAGTAGACTCTTCGTTTTTAGCCATGGCCAGCACAGGCTACCGCAGTCCTGAATACGGACACGGTTTCTGGATCTATCCTGAGCCGCATCAAAACATCTTTGCATTTAGAGGAATGCTGGGGCAAGACATCATTGTTGACCGACAACACAACCGTGTGGTGGTTCGTGTAGGACAGCAAAGCGGGGGCAAATTTACCCGCGATTTTAACCGAGTAGAATTGGCTTTACTGGAGCAAATGGACCGTTGGGACAACAACTAATGCCTACACCGGTCGTACATATTGACCAGTTGTCCATCGCCTTCGGCGGCCGCCAGGTATTGCGTGACTTTACCTTTACCTTAAATCCAGGCCAGACCATTGCTGTGGTCGGCGAAAGCGGATCGGGTAAATCCGTTGCGGCACTCATGGCCATGGGATTGCTCGATAAGCGTGCTGAAATCAAAGCCGGTACAGCACAGCTTTTTAGTGAAGATCTTCTTTCTTTTTCGAGCGAAGAGTGGTCTGACCTTCGCGGTAACGAGGTGGCCATGGTTTTTCAAGACCCCATGACCGCGCTTCACCCTTCCATGCGCATTGGCCGACAGTTGGAGGAGGTGCTCGAACGGCATACCGAGCTCAATCGTACGGATCGCCAGCAGACGGTGCTCGCGGCGTTACACGAAGTAGAAATTCCCGATCCAAAATCCAGTTCAAAAAAGTACCCGCACGAAATGAGTGGTGGACAGCGCCAACGCGTGGTTATTGCCATGGCGATGTTGATGAAGCCGAAATTGATCATTGCAGATGAGCCGACTACGGCCTTAGACAAAGCGGTAGAAGGAAAAATTTTAGCACTATTAAAAAAGCTTGTTCGAGAAAGTGGTGCTGCACTTTGGCTTATTTCGCACGATCTAGAAGTGGTGGCTGAGGTAGCGGATGAAGTGGTCGTATTGTTCCGCGGTGAAACGGTGGAAACCGGCCCAGCAAAGCAGGTTTTTACAGCGCCAAAACATCCTTATACGAAAGGACTTTTGGGATGTCGCCCACCGAAGGAGGGACGTCCATTTCCATTGCCGGTGCTGGAGGATTTTCTGAACGATACCGTTCCTTCAAAACAGGCCGAATTAGCGGCCCCCACCGCCGCTGAAGAAGTGATGACCATTACGGGTTTACGTATCGGGTTTGACCGAAGGACGGGGTTTCGAAAGACAAAACAATGGATCATAAACGGCATTGATTTGCACCTAAAAAAGGGGGAAACGCTAGGACTCATAGGGCCTTCGGGGAGTGGAAAGAGCTCAATAGGCCGTGCCATAGTGGGGTTAAACAGCTTTGAATCAACCGCTTTTTCCTACACAGGCGATGCGCGTAAAATCCAATTCATTTTTCAGGATCCCTTCAGCGCTTTAAACGGCAGTAAACGTATCGGATGGATATTAGATAGTGTGCTGAAGCGCCACCGCCCTGATTTATCACCAGTGGAGCGCTTGAAAGAAGCACAATACTTACTGGAAGAGGTGGGTTTATCGGCGGCGGATTTAAGAAAGCGTCCGAAGGCGTTTTCCGGCGGTCAGCGCCAGCGGATTGGTATTGCTCGCGCATTGGCCGCAGCGCCAGAGGTGCTCATTTGTGATGAAAGTGTAAGCGCACTGGATGTAAGTGTGCAATCCCAGGTGTTAAACGTATTGAATGGCATCAAAAAAAATCGGGGCCTGAGTATGATTTTCATCTCTCACGACCCCGATGTGATTCGGTACATGTGCGACCGGATAGTGGAACTCACCCCTGTGGGCTAGTTGCTGCGGTCTTCAAAATCCTCTGTTTTTCTTCTTTGATAGGCGCGTATGGCGAAATAGACCACGCCTAAAAGCATTACCGCCCAAAAGCCGAAGTATATAATTCCGATGAGCATTATTTCAGTTTTACGGCAGTACCGTAGGCGAGCATTTCAGCCGCGCCTTGCATTACCATTGAGGTAGTAAAACGAACATTGATCACTGCATCAGCGCCCATGGCCTCCGCGTCTTTGACCATGCGTTGAAAAGCTTGTTCACGACTTTGCGCTTGCAAGCGGGTGTATTCGCTGATCTCTCCACCGACAATATTTTTTAAACCGGCAAAAATGTCGCGACCGATGTTCCGTGCGCGGACGGTGCTTCCGCGGGAGATGCCGAGGATTTCTGAAACTTCTTTTCCTGGAATGTTGGCAGTAGTAGTGGTAATCATAGTGGTTTATTTAGAGGGTCTAAGTTAATTAATTGACCCTAAAACGCGTTTCATAAAACCGTTAAGTGCATCTTTCTTAGGAGTGCCGTTCGTAATTTCTTTGCTCACCTCAAGCGAACCGTAGAGGTTTGAGATAAGTTCTCCGATCACTTCAAGCTCTTCGTCTTTAAGCGTCGGTACGTCGGCCAAAGATTCGAGAACTTCAATGGTTTCGTGAATGTAGTCTTCGTCGTTTGCTTCGACAAAATTGACCAGGTGTTTGATGATAGGGATTTTCATAGGGTTGTTCTTTTACAGGCACAAAGTTAAGAGACGCACTCTATCAAAAGGCAGAAGGGGTATAGATTCGTGTTATCAGCTTATTGGTTATCTCGTAAGGTTCCGTTGAATGCGGTGAAGAATTGGACATAAATTGGTCAAAAACCAATTTTTCTGTGGCGTAACTTAGAGGGCACATCCCCAACAACTCAAAATAGACCCTATGAAACGAGGAATTTCGACGCTGATTCTAGTTGCCGCACTGCTGCCGCTGACGGCTATGGCCCAGATTTTATCTGTTACTCCTGCTTTCCCTTCGCAAAATGATACGGTAACGATCATTTACGACGCAACGGAAGGAAATGGTGCTTTGACGGGTGTCGTTCCCGTGTATGCGCACGCGGGTTTGATCACCAACCAAAGTACATCGCCTACGGATTGGAAACACGTGCAGGGGAACTGGGGTGCAGCCGACGCTTCTGTATTAATGACAAATTTGGGTAATAATCTACACAAGATCGAATACCATATGCCGTCGTTTTACGGTTTTGGCAGCAGCGTTGTTGTCCAGCAAATGGCTTTTGTCTTTCGCAATGCGAGTGGGAGTATCGTAGGTCGCGACCCCAACGGGAGCGACATTTATTATGATGTTTATCCAGCGAACGCAGGGTTAATCGCCCAATTTTTAGCGCCTGAGACTACCCAGCTAATCAATAGTGGTGATTCTTTAGAGTTTGTGGTGGCGGCCAGTCAAAAATCGGACATCAAGGTGTACGACAATGGGACGCTGGTATATCAAGATTCAACCAAACAAGATAATTTCTACCTCGGCAGCACGCTTGGGGGCATCCACACGGTAGTGCTTCAAGCAGATCACGATACATCGACCGTTTATGATACTGCCTATTATGCGGTGCAAGGTCCGCTGAATGTTGGCGTTATGCCTGGGGGAATGGAGCAGGGCATTAATGAGCTTAACGATACGACGGTATTTTTTAAACTCTATGCGCCGTTTAAGAATCGGGTCTATTGTTTGACCTCGCTGAACGACTTTTTACCGGATACCCTTAACGCGATGACCCGCACGCCGGGCGGTTCTTGGTGGTTCTTGGAGCTGACAGTCCCGGCAGGACAGCCCTTTACTTACCAGTACATGATTGATGGCGACCTGCGGGTTGCGGATCCGTACTCCGAACAGGTTTTAGACCCTTGGAACGATGGATACATATCCAGCGCAACCTACCCTAACCTGCCCGACTATCCGACCGGAAAAACCACAGGAATCGTTTCCTTGTATGAAACGGCAAAGCCTGTATATCAGTGGAAAAACAGCACATTCAATGCGCCCGATAAAGAGGAACTATTGATTTATGAATTGCTCATTCGTGACTTCGTTTCCACGCGCAATTACCAGTCTTTGATTGATACGCTGGATTATATTGAGCGTTTGGGTGTGAATGCCATAGAATTGATGCCTAATTCTGAATTTGAGGGCAATTCGAGCTGGGGATATAACCCGTCGTTTCACATGGCATTGGACAAATACTACGGCACGCCGGATAAATTCCGAGAGTTTGTAGACAGTTGCCACAGCCGCGGCATTGCGGTGATCATGGACCAGGTGTTTAACCACGCCTTTGGTCAAAACCCTATTGCGCAAATGTGGTGGGACAGCGGCAATAATCGTCCAGCGGCGAATAACCCGTACATGAATCAAAATTGTCCCCACCCGCCGAACTGTTGGGGAAACGACTTTGATCATTTCGTCCAGCCGACGCGCGACTATATGGACCGTATTAATACCTACTGGATTGAAAACTTCAATATTGATGGAATCCGATTTGACTTTACAAAAGGCTTTACCAACAGCTCAAATGCAGACAGCTACCAAGCCGCTCGTATTGCGGCCATTAAACGCATGGCGGATGAATGTTGGAATGTAGATCCCGACTTTTATGTTATTCTAGAGCATTGGGGACCCAATCAAGAGGAAAAGGAATTGAGCGATTACGGCATGTTGCTTTGGGGAAATGCGACCCACCAGTATTATGAGGCGGCCATGGGCTTTACGCCCAATAGTGATTTCAAGTGGGGTATTTACAAAGAGCGTGGATGGAACGATAAGCACCTCATTTCTTATATGGAAAGCCACGATGAAGAACGCGCTTCGTACAAGATTAAAACCTACGGTAATGCGAGCGGTGGATACGATACGAAAACCCTAGCGACCCGTGCGGACCGCATCATACAAGCCAGCGCTTTCTTCTATACCATTCCTGGGCCGAAGATGATTTACATGTTTGAAGAATTGGGCTATGACATCTCTATTGACAATCCTTGTCGCGTTTGTGAAAAACCCATTCTTTGGAATTATTACAACGACCAGCACCGTCAGAAAATTTATTTCTACATGGCTTCCATGATGGATATGCGCAAGAAGTATGAGGTGTTCAACACCTCGAATTTCACGTATGCCCTCAACGGTTCTTCAAAGCGCATTAACCTCAATGGTGCCAACATGAATGCCACTGTTATCGGGAATTTTGCCGTAACGCAGAACGACGTATATCCTAATTTCCAACATACAGGGACCTGGTACGACTACTTTACAGGGGATACCATTACCGTTTCAAACGCTACGGCGCCCATGTCTTTCGCCCCAGGCGAGTGGCACATCTACACGGATGTAAAATTGACGGATGCAGCCTTTATGGATGTTGCTGAGGTGGAGCAGCTCGAAACAAAACCGTTCATGGTGTTTCCTAATCCGAGCACTGGATGGGTCGATGTATTGTTCGACTTTCCACAAGGCACGTCTGTTGAATGGTCGCTACGCGATGTGCGCGGGAAAATGGCGGCACAAGGCAGCCTTGTAACCGACGGTCCACAGATCACAGACTTCGATTTCACTGCATTGCCTAAAGGCGCCTATATCTTGCAACTGCAAACGCCGACCAAAGCATATACGGAGCGGTTGCTCTTAAATTAAATGCAAAAAAAGCCCGGCATCGCCGGGCTTTTTTGATTAATGTAGGAGGTGTACACCGTCCTTATCTTGAGTTATGACGCCTTCGTGTTCAAGCGACTTAAGCAGCCTGCTCACCACTTCTCTTGAGGTGCCCAGTTCAGATGCCATTTTCACCTTCGAGAGCGCCACTCCTTTGCGTCCGCTGACGCGACAGCGCATTTCTATGTAGGCACGTAAACGCGCGCCCAATTGCTTAAAAATAGCATTATCAACTAAGCTCAGGAGCTCTTCAAAGCGCTTGCGGAAATTGGCCAATTCATACATGCGCCATTCCGGATAATTTGTAGCCATCGTATTCAATTCGCCGATAGGGACGTTCAATATCACAGCCTGCGTTTCTGCTTCTACTGTGATGGGCATTTCTCCATTGGGCAGGGTCGAAAAAGCCGCGCACGGACAAATTTCACCAGGCGTTAGAAAGTACAACAGCAATTCTTTCGAAGGATCGTCTTCGTCGCCGCGCATGACGCGTGCATTTCCATCTAAAATTATGGGGAGGTGGCAGGCTTGAATTCCGTAATCTAATATAAGACCGCCCTTCTCAAAGTGCTCTATTTCACCTACTTCAATCAGGTGCTGACGCAATGCTGGCGAGAGTTCAGGCGCGATGTTCTTTAAGGTAGCATCAATATCCATAATGGTGTTGTATTAGCGGTATGAATGTAGCAAAATCTATCCGATTCATGCGGGGCTCGCCGGCACAACTTCCCTGTAAATTTCCAACGCGCGCGCGGCGAGCCCGGCATCGTGCTCCGGCACGTCGACAGGCGCTTTTGGGAAAAGCGCTACGCCTTCGGTCTTCAATGCGATGCCCGTTGCTTTGCTGATGCCCTCAATCACTTCCTCTGGCTGGGCAACGAAATCTTCATAGGCGATGAACTGGATGCTACTGAGGGTTTTGGCGTAACTGTAATAGTCGACCCAACGTTCGAGCCAGTAGTTGAGCTGCCCGCGATCGGTTTGTTGTGGGGCCGCTCCGGATAGATTAAAGGGCAATTGGCCCAGTCCGAACTCGTGGTGTCCCAACCAATTCATGTATTCCAAAATGAAGGGATCTTCTATCTGTTCGTTTTCAAATTTCTGGTGCTGCTTCATCAAACTAAAGGCGTGTTGCAGTGGATCTCGGACTAAAACAAAAACCTTCATATCTGGATTTTGTAGTAGGATCGACTTCAGACGCAAAATGGCGTTGTTGTTTTTTGCGAGATAGATTTGGCCGTTGCTACAAAGACTTTTCGTGTAGCGGCGGTACCGGTCATTTTCTTCCGCGCTGAGCTCGTGCAAATGAAGCTGGGTATCGGAGATGAATCGGTCGTTGGTGACCACCTTAAAGAAGTATTCTTCGAGTGCTTCGACACTGGCGAGTCCGACTTTTATGCCATCACCGTGCGCACGCTCTTTGTCCTCTTTTTTCTTCGGCTTGTAGAATCTACCCCATAGTCGAGGCGCGAGCAGGACGGGCATGTTGCTGTAGTCGAGAGAGGCGAACGGGCCACGATCCGTAAGTGCGCGTGTGAGCGCGGTGGTTCCTGCTCGCGCCAACCCCGTAATTAAAACGGCAGAAATTTGGTCGGCTTGAACGGGATGTTCGATACCCTTGATTTGTCTTTTCAGCAGTGCCTTTCCCAGATGGTAGTGGTTGAGAATGAGGCGGTGGAATAATTGGGCCATAGGGCTGTAGGCGCTCCGTTTCTTTTTGGGGTACAAAAAGGGGAGCAGTGTGCCTACACCGAAGGCGAAAAGCTTTTGCTGGTCGGGCAATACGTCAGCCCAAAAGTGTCCGGGAAGGTAGTAATAAGTGTAAAAAGTCAGCGCGATGAGCGCAGAGAGCAGGGCGATGTTCAGCAGGAGGGATTTGACAGTTTTCGCGGTTTGGGCATTAACGGCCTCAAACTTTTCATCGTCGTCCTGCTCAGAGAGGAGTACATCAAGAAGCGCTACACTGTGGAGCGCGAGCGTGAAAAAAGGCCTTTTCATGCGCAAGACCCCAATACTCAACAGGATGCCTGAGAAGGTGGGGAAGGCTATGAAGAGGACCGTCCACATCTACTTCTTGCGCGCTTTTTTGATGGTATACCAAATGCGGTAGCCAAAAGCGGCTACGATCAATACCAGTACCAGGACAATAAGGATGCCTGCGCCAACGCCTAAACCAGGGCCAATGTAGAGAAAAGGTGTGCTCATAGTGGATGCAAATTTACCGGTGCAAATTACAGCTAAATTGAGGATTTGCTGGTCTTACCAACTGCCAATTTCCCCATCCATCCAGCTGAGGCGCTGGTTGAGGTAATTTCTTAAGAATTCGACTTCATTGGCGTGGTCTACGGTATTGCCGCTGGAGGTGCGCCATTTGTTGTAGTTGCGCGCCACGGCTCCGTGGGATACGAGGTACGATTCGGTTTCGTTTACAAGGCCCAAAACAGCACCGTCGGACAGTGCCGTGGCGCGCAGCTCAGTCCACAGATATTTTCGGCCCATTCATTAATGATAAAACCGTCCACGAAACGCTCCAAATCTATGTAGTCCAGATAACTGCGCCCACTGCCGGTGAAGGTTTCTTCGGCAAGCGCCGGATGTAAATACAGAATCAATTTCGGTATATTTACCGCTTAACATTTTATTTACATGACCGCATTTTCTGATAACGCACTTCTAGAATTATTGACGCGCTTCGCGCTCACCCTGATTTTTAATCTTGTTCAGATGCGTATTGTGAGCAAGCATGCGCCTGAATCGCGCAAGAATGTCTACAGCTTCTTTATTATTTCTGTGGTGGTATTCTTTTTAGCACACGCGCTTCGGACGTTCGATATGCAGATCGGAATGGCCATAGGGATGTTCGCGGTTTTCGGGATCGTTCGTTACCGCACGGAGGCGCTTCGTCCGCAGGAGATGACGTATTTATTTGCATCCATTGGAATAGCAGTGATTAACGCATTGTCGTCGGGGGCAGAAGGCTGGTTGGAATTGGTCGTTGTAAATACGCTCGTCTTGGGCTTTATCTATTTGCTTGAGCGTTTTTTACTTATTGAGGAGCAGCAAGAACCGTCATTTCAGAAGATTAATGTGACGCTTCCCGTGGCAGAATTGGACCAAGCAGTCTTAGATGCGAAAATTTCAAAACTGGCGGAGCAAATGCAGGTAACGGTTGTGCGCGTGCACATTTCAAAGGTAGATTATGCGTTGGGAACGGCTCAAATCCAGGTATACTATGAAAAATAGCTTTCTTTTCTGTGCCCTTTTAGTGACTCAAATCGCGTTCGCCCAGAGCGCTACAGAGGCAATGGCCTGGATGAAAATAGGCTACAGAACGGATCTCAGCGAAGCTTGGAGTTTAAATTCTAGTGGGCAGTACCGAACCGGAACCGCTAATGACCAGTTCTTGACGGAATTGCAATTCATGAAAGCGGTCAATAAAAAATGGGATATCGGCACGGAACTTCGCCACTACCTGATATTCGATACTGATGGCGCTACCAAAGGGACTTTTCAGCGTGCCCGGGTCCAATTCCGAGCTGAACGACACCTCGATCTTCCACGAGGTAAAGCCCACATGCGCTATGCCTTGCAACAACGCACGGTGCTTACCGGAGGCGGTAACCATAAAATAACGGGTCGGATTCGAGGGGAATACGACTTGCCGATCAAAAATTTTGCTTGGGACCCCACCTTCGGTGTGGAATACTTCGCTTCTGGCGCGCCAGACTTTGACCCATCCATTCGTTTCGCTATCGGCACAGGAGATAAGATTGCCGGCCGAAAACTGTCCTTTGGCTATTTCTACCAGCGGGATCTAACGAATACCGGAATGCACAGTCATGTAATACAAACTGCGCTTCGCTTTTAAGCTCTGAAAAGAAGCTTCTAGTTTTCCGACCATTCATTCGCAAGGGCGTCGCGTTCTGATTGATCCAATTTTAAAAGCGTAGCGCTTTCGTAAAAATTAAACCCTTCGTCCCGCAAATAAGCCATCATACGACGCTTGATGAATAAGTCTGTGTTTGAGTTAAATGCAGTCATAATTGTTCTGATTTGTTTCTCAAAGGAACAATTTTTAAAATCCGATTTGTTAGTTTTTTGTTACCCCTTTATTAACTAATTAATTGAGGTATAGAAAGTTATGAACATGGTCTTAATAACTCACCGTGAATCAAAAATGTGTTGGGCCAATTCTTTTCCTAACCCCGTTCCCAAGGCAACACCCATGCCGCCTAATCGAACGGCGGCGTGAACACGCGCAGAAGGGTGTAAAAGCAGCGGAGCTTTTCCTTCACCAAAGGCCATGATGCCGGACCATGCATAGTCGATCTCTAGTGGACGGTTTGGCGCGATGAAGCTTTTGAGGTCTTCAATCAGTTGTTCCTTTAAGAGGATGTTGATGCCTTCTTTGGTGGTGGTTTCCCCTTTGAGGTCCAGGTGGCGGGCGCCGCCGAGGAGGATGCGGCTGCCTGCGTTTCGGAAATAATTGTACCCGCTGTGGTAGTGAAACGTTCCTTGCGGCGGCGCCCACGTCAGCGGTTTCGTGATGAGAACCATGCCTCGGCCGGGTTCAAGATCCGCTTCCGGTAGAAGTGTTTTTGTGAATGCATTCGTACACAAAGCCAATTGGTCGGTGAAAAGTTGAAGCGGTCCGTCGGTAGTGGAGACCGTAACTTCAACGCCATTCAGTTGGTCCTCGTACCGCAGAACCTCCGTTTGGGTATAGAATTGTACGCCCGTTTCGCGCGTTTTTCGCGCAAAGGCATCCATCATTTTACCGGTGTCGAGGCTTCCTTCAAACAGGTTCTTAACCAGTCCTTTTACCTTCGTTTGGTCGAAGCCAAAAGAGGAGATTTTGTCGCGTGCATCAGAGAATACAGGGCTTTTGAATAGGGGTTTTAGCCACTCGTTGAAGGTGGCCATGCGCTCGTGCAGGTCGCCTTGGAAATCCAGTTCGTAGCCGCCAATCGGACGGTAGTCGATGTTTGTGTCGCCTAGTAATTGGCGCAATTCAAGTCCGCCTTTATACCGTTTTTCAACAAGGGAAAGCAGTTCGTCCTGGGAATCGGTTCGTGCATTTTCGGCCAATTCGGAGATGGATCCAAAGCAAACGAACCCAGCGTTTTTTGTACTGGCGCCGCTCGGGAATAGCCCGCGTTCGATGACGGCAACCTTCTTTTTCGGGTGGGCCAATTGGTAGTGCAAAGCGGCACTTAAACCCACAATGCCGCTACCGACGACAATCAGATCGTGGTGTACTAACGTGGATTTTTCCCAGTAGCTTAGCATGCGTTCAATTTCATAACTGGAATTCTTGTCCAAACGTGGCAAAGTGCATTCCTTCCGCCTCTAGCGCCTTGCGCCCTTCAAAATCGGGGTTGCGCGCGGGATTGGAGTGATTCAGGTGAATGAAGTAAATCTTTTCACGTTCCTCCCTCGGCAGAAAAGAGAACAAATGGGCCGATTCAGAAATGAACGGATGCGGCACCTCCGCCATAGGGCGGTGCACTTCTCCATCGGCGAAAAAAGTACCGTCTATGAAAGCGTAGTCTACGCGCGGGATGACGGCGATGATGTTTTCTTCCCACTCTTCCCACTTGTCAATGTCAGGAATGTAAAGGGCAACCTTGCCTCCTGTCTTTTTTATGAAATAGCCTACGGTTTCTGAAAATTCATCGCGGTGGGGCACTAAAAAGGGTTCGACGATGAGGCCGTTTTTTAGTGTGCGCGGTACACGACTCTCTAGTCCATTGAGCGTGATGTTTTGAAGCTTTAAAAGCTGGTTCCAGGGGCCGTTCTTTGCAAGGAAATCAATCATTTTTGGCATCGCATAGACCGGGACTTTGCTCGTATTTGCAGCTTCGCGACCGAAGTGGGCGAGCCCCGTGTAGTGTCCCATGTGGGCATGGGTTAAAAAGACGGCGTACTTTTTTGATCCGGACCTTTCTAGGATTTCTCCAAGCTGTGGAACAATATCGGGTGTAGCATCAAAGAGTACAGCCAGCGTTGAATCATAAACGCCCAGGCATGCGACGTAATCATTTGGTTTGGGCGAGGCGCAGCAGGATTTTTCACAATTCATGTGCGGCGAACCACCGTCTTGAAGCGTGCCTAACACCACAAGTGTTTGACTTTTAATGGGCGCTAAGGCGAGGGTTAGGGCGAGTGTGATCCAGTGTTTCATAGTGAGAATGTACGGATAATCTAATCGATGTGTATTGTGTCAATGTAAATGTTGACATATCTTAGATGTACTAATACAATACACAATGAAAAAAGGTTTGCAATTGGTCCTTTTGATGGCCGCAGTGGTGTTGATGAGTTCGTGTCAAAAAGATGAGCCGGGAACCATTACGGGACGTTGGATCATGGAAGGTTTTGAGAACGCAGTGCGAGTGGAGTATCAGGATGGGATTGAGTATACTATTTACGCAAATGGCGACGGGGTTTTTCCAAGCTTAGCGGATTGGGTGGCGGCTAATCCTGGTGTGATGCAGCATAACTATGTGGTTGAGGGCGATTCGCTGATTGTGGATCTGAACTTTGGAAATTATGCGCGCTCGGAGATGGTGTTTAAATGTTCCAATGATGTGGTGCATTTGAATCGGACATCGGTGAGTGGGCCGTTTACGGTGAAGTTGTACCGCGAGGGGCACGACATCAGTGCGTGTAATTAGGCATAGAAGAATTGGGCAGTGGCCTAGAAAATCCTGAAAACAAATAAATCGACTACTTCGAGGAGGATGAGCGCGATGATGATCCATTCGAGCTTACTGCTTTCGCGGTGGTCCATGATGTCTTTGAAGAGCTCGAGGTCTTCTTTGATGATGGCGGTGCGCTCGTAGATGTAGCGGTAGCGGTCTTTGAGGTCAAAAGTTTGCTTTAGGGCTACATTGAGTTTGTTTAATTGTTCGTTTTCCCAGGTGACCTCTGGTGAGTCAAAAATGTAGAGGTTTTCGGAGATTTGGTTTTTGATGTTGAGTACGCGTCCGATGAATTTTTTGAGGTTTTTGCCGGAGATGTTTAATCGGCCCGTAGTTTCAAGGGACTGGGTGTAGATATTGGTTTCCTCCAACAAGCCGTCCGTAATTTCCAGGTAGCGATCTAGGGCGACGGATTGTGAGGTGTTGAGCAACACAAGGCGGAGGGCTTCTTCGTCGAAATCGGGCAAGATGACGCGATCGAAGGTGACTTGTTGTGCGCCGGCTTTGATTTCTACGGTAATGGTTTCGAGCAGATCGGCATCAACGGAATATGAGGTGCCAATCTCTAATGCGGCTAGAATCGCATTGATTTCGTTGGGCGTATGGTTAAAGAACGCGATGACGCCATATTGAAAGAGGTACAAATACTTTTTTGGTCCGTTGGAAAGGAAAAGTTCGTCAGAATCTGAATAGCAAATGGGCAGGGCGAGCTGCTGTTTGCAACGTCTGATATTTAGACTTTTAGCGACTTGAAGCGCGATAACCGAATACATGTGCGTGAGATTTAAAACGGGGCGAATGTACACCAACTTTGGATGCTTGGGGCGAATTATTTTGGCTCTAATTGGGCCGTAATTTCATCATAGTATTCTTTTTAGGAAGTCTTAAAACAGGATTTTTGGATGGACTTTACCAAAACGGGGTCTTCAGACACGACTTGCTGTTTGGCCTGCTAATTTCCCCACATCATCGTTTTTTCCACGCTGCCATCGTCGTAGATGATGATCAGTGGAATGTCTGTTCTGAATTGGGTTTCGCGGCCAATAAAGTCGACGATTTTAATGATTTGGCGCTCCGGTTCGATGGGCAATTCATCGCAGGGAGGTTCTAGATTGCCTATCCAATTGAATTGGTTTAGGCCGCTTGTGATTCGCTCGTCTAAATATTCAGCGAGTCCCTTTTTCACGTGGGCACCGTAATTGTCATCGAGAGCGTCTAAAAAATCGGAAAATTGAAACCCATAATCTTTGGGGTAGTAGGTGTCGGATTGCATAGCACTTTTAATCAAGTTCTGTTGCGCCTCTAGATCGGAATACCAATTCGAGGTATCTAAATCCGTAAGTAGGGTATCGAGGTGTGCATTAAAGACATCTTTGTAATAGGGGATTTCAAGAAGACGTTCAACGAGCGGGCGGTTGCTTTGGTGCCATGTGTTAAGGTCTCTATTAGCCCAGTCTATCCCAAACCAATCGATACCGAAGGTATTATCAAGATCGTATTCAATGAAGACGAACTTTCCGTTGGAAGGTTGGCGGTAGAGGTAAAAGTTATTCTTGTTGTATGCGTGGCCGTCCCAGTGTCCTATAATGATTTCCGCGGCCAATGTTTTAAGGTAATGGTTGACCTCAAAATTGCGCTCCATGTAACACGGGAAATCGTCATCATTGAGGTTGTTGAGTGAGTCTAAAAACGAGATGAATGCGCCGTAATCGTTTGAATCTTTGTTGGTTTTCAGTTCGTAAACGCTTTTATAGGAATTGGCATTGGCACCCCAATAATTCAAATCTGCACCCCAGCTGGCTTTGTATAAATTCCCATGATCATCATCAATAAATCGCTTTTGAAGAAACTCGTCGTCGATGTGTTCTACATTAAGGTACACACCGCGGTAGTCGCCATTAATAAAAAGCTTAACGAAGCTGACCCTTGAGGAAATAAGGCCGTGTCTTGTGAGAAAATATAGACTGGTCCAGTACCGCAAAAGAGACGGATCATTGTGTTGCCCGATCAGATTCATCTTTTCGATCCCCTTGAATTTCTGACCCTTTGTGTATTCATTAAAAGAGACTTTAAAACCCTTCTTTTTTGCATTGCGAGAGGTGTTGCCTCGAACGCGAAATCCTACATTTTGAATGGTATCTGAAAAAGAGCTGCTTTCATAGCGAAATACCCCAGGAAAGTGATGGTCAGTGTATAGACTATCTCCGAGCAATGTATTGAGATCACTTGGAGCGACGGTGATATGCACCTCTGCCACCTCAGTTTGTAAAAAGGCCTCATTGTTTTCCGGATGCGCGAAGTCCTGACCTACTACGAACGCAGGAAACAGAAGCAGAAGAAAAAAAAAGAGTTTTCGCATGGTAGGCTAAGATACGTCCCGAACATCTGCGCACCTTGATTTTGGACCTTACTTTTTGCTTCGGTAGGGGATGTAGATTTGACCAGTCACGACTGCGGATAGCGTCATGCCCCACATCAGGATCTCCCACCAGCGATCGGCGAAATTGAAGTCGGTAAAAATCAGATTAAATACCAGAGCTGCCGTCCAGACAGCCATGATGGTGTATATGATTTGATTGCGTCTTTTCATGATTCTAAGTTTTTCGGTGAGGAAATCAAATTCTAGGAGTTCGGAGATTTTATTTAATGAATAAACAGACGGCTCTACCTCGTGATTTTCGATTCTCTGAATCGTCCGTTCAGAAAGTTTGGCGCGCTGAGCTAATTCTTTTTGGGTGAGTCCTTTTTTGGCTCGGGCCGCTTTTATTTTATCTCCTAAATCCATATTTCAAAAGTACTACGCGCGAAATATTTAAATGAATAATTGGCACGTCATGAACACGACATTTAATGAAACTTTAGGTCTGAAAGTCCTTTTAACGCTTTGTGTAACGAAAGCCCAAAAGCGGTTACACGTTAAAAGTATAACGGTTTTCAGTGCTCCGCTATTATTCAAAGGAAGGTAAATAGATGTAATTTGTGATCTTTATACCGAAAGAGAAATTTTGAGACGATAAAGATGGGAATTAAACAATTGGTTGTGAAATCTTCTTCACTTAGTTTTAATGTTCGGCACAACAAAAACTGGCTTTGAACCAAAGTTCAAAACGTCTGAATACCCATAAAATCAATGGCGACCAGACAATCTTTGGCTATCTTAGTACTGACAGATCCTTTTAGTAGAAATTAAATTCATTTACATTTTTAAAAGTCGGTAATAACCCAAAGAGAGATCCAATTATTTATACCGTTGGAGGGACCAGGACCACTACTATGCCAACCGCACAGTACATGAACTACTACAAATACCGACGATAGGGATTATTTAGTAGAACAACGTGGAAACTACTATGCAACCCACACTGATCCGGAATGGTCTCAGGCAGTTATAAATCGACTCAACAAGTTTTGAGACTAAAGACTAAAGGATTCGAAAATGCCGCGAAAAAGTGCAGAGAAAGACTTGAGCAACAAGGGAATAGATCTAGGCTACAACACCAATGAAATGCAGCAGACATAACGATTTAGTAAATCTCCTAGAAATTGAGAAATATAATTCGCTGACGCTATCTTATAGTACAAAGATTGCTCAAGTTCTAATGCGGGATTATCCTGATAAAATAAGAAGTGTTGTAATGGACTCACCGCTACCATTGAAGTCAATTATGATGAAGAATGGTTCTAAATCTCTTAGAATCAGTATCAAAGCTTCTAGATGATTGTGAAATGATGAAGAATGTAGGATGCTTATCCTAACATTAAAATAGGTTTTTCAGACACGAGAAAAGAGATCCACTATTGAAATCGAAAATAGTGAGATAGAGGTTTTTATTTGAGAGGTGATTTAATAACTGTTTTCACTGCAAACTACTGTGAGTGCCCAGTATTCCTTCTGAGATAAATAAGCTTTTGAATAATGACCTGACAAGTTAAAGATCAGCTTTCCTCCTTTAAGAGGCCAGGTGATGGCAGGAATAGGAATGCGACTTTCTGTCTGGTGCGCTGAGGAAAACTGTTTACCTCATTTGAAAAATAGAGTGTGAAAAATAAATACCCAGAGGTCAGCGGTTTGTCACCTGCAGTTTTCGACAAAAAGTCTGTGAAATTTGGGGTGTTAAAAGAGTAAATGATATTGAAAATCAAGCAGTAAAAAGAGTATTCCTGTCTTATTCATTAGCGGAGAGTAATAACGAAACACCTGTGAAGGGTAATTCAATGATGCTAAATTTCACTAGCGGCTTATCTGGTCTAAAGGATGAAGCACACCCAACAACTAATTGGAGCAATCAAATGTAGCAGCAAAGAATTTTCAACAACCCTACTGAAAACCAAACGTTGCTTGTTTTAAAGAAATCAATGAAATTGATTTTAAAATAGAATAAAAACGATCATCCGAGGCTTTGCGCGCCCACGGCGCGCTATTTACCTTTGTCACGGGTAGAAAGATAAAAGCTCACTAGCCTAATGGTTTTGTTAAAATCTCTTAGTCTCAATTAGCTTGAGGAGGAAGTAGCGGAGATCATAGGCTTTGCTGAGATTTATTGAAGCCCTTCATAACGAGAGTAACTTTAACTTGACTTCTTAAGAGGGTAAAAATACAAAATAATTACCCTTGTTGTATTTTAGAGGTAGTCATTACTCTCGTTTGTTACATGAGGCACAATGTTTCGGGTATGAAACAACATTTCGCCAACGCATCTTGCCTTCACCAAAATTCATCCACTGGATGAATTTTGTCGAGCCTTATTTAATTCTTTTCGCCCTTCGAAGGGTCGCAAAAAAAGCCGCAGAAATGAATCTGCGGTTTTTGTTGTCCTCTTTTGGGCTCGAACCAATGACCCTCTGATTAACAGCCAACGGTCGTTTTGTTTCTATTTATTTCTTGTTGATTAGGGTTATTTGTGATGTTTTAAAGCATCATTAAGACTGTTTTTATCCAGTAATGATGTATATAAACATCATTAAGAGTTTTGGAAATCACCGCAGAATCGACTATATTTGATGTGATTTTGCATCATTAAGTAGTAAATGAGTGCTTTTATGAAGGAATTTTCCACCATTGAGTTGAAACAAATGACCGATGACATGGTCATTAAGTCTATAGGTGAATACATCAGATCGGTGCGGCTGGACAGGAATTGGACGCAGGAACAATTGGGCGATCGGGCGGGTATTCATAGAACCACCATTCGAGACCTTGAATTGGGAAAAAGAAGCACGTTAGTAACTCTTATCCAGGTACTCCGATCATTGGACGAGTTGGGCGTTTTGAAAAACTTCAAAGTCAATAAAGAGTTGAGTCCGCTTGAATTGGCTAGTCTCGATGCCGATGAGCGAAAGCGAGCAAGACGATCAAAAGCGGGTCAGTCCACAAAAAAATCAGATTGGTAATGATTCAAACGGCATACGTCAACATTTGGAACCAGCGTGTTGGTGCGGTTGCTTGGGATGATGAAAATGGAACAGCCTCCTTTGAGTATGAACCTGAATTTGTCCAAACAGGATTGGAGTTGTCCCCAATTATGATGCCCGCGGAAGCTTCTCGCAATTTCAGGTTCGTGGATCATCGAAACACCTCTACGTTTAAAGGTCTTCCGGGCCTTCTTGCGGATGTTCTCCCCGACAAGTACGGAAACACATTGATCAATCAATGGCTCGTGAAAAACAATCGGCCGGCCAACAGTATCAATCCAGTTGAAACTCTATGCTTCATTGGTCAGCGAGCAATGGGAGCGTTGGAGTTTGAGCCGGCCATGCCGAAGGTTAAAGGCCAATCCATAAGGCTTGAGATGAGTGAATTGATTGACGTTACCTCAAAGATTCTTTCAGGAAGGCAAGAGTTCCTTACCAACCTTCAGCCCGAACAAGAAAAAGCCTTACAGGCTATCCTTAAAATAGGAGCCTCTGCCGGTGGCGCTCGTGCCAAGGCCCTGATTGCCTTTAACAAGGAGACCCAAGAAATCAGAAGTGGCCAGGCGAATGTTCCCCGCGGATTTGAGCATTATTTGGTCAAGTTTGATGGTATCGAAGACGATCAGTTCGGCACATCCAAAGGCTTTGGACGCGTTGAAATGGCATACTACAAAATGGCCTTGGATGCGGGGATTGAAATGATGGAAAGTGAGTTGCTGGAAGAAAATGGCCGCGCACACTTTATGACGAAAAGATTCGATCGACTCAATGGAGCGGGCAAGGTTCATGTGCAATCCTTTTGTGCGCTGCGTCACTATGACTTCAATGACATCAGCCTATACTCGTACGAAGACTTATTTGAGACCATGCGACTGCTGGTTTTGCCCTACCCTCAGGCCGAGCAGCTTTACAAGCGAATGGTGTTCAATGTCATTGCTAAAAACTGCGATGACCATACCAAGAACTTTGCGTTTACCATGGATCAAAGCGGGGAATGGTCACTTTCGCCGGCCTTTGATGTTTGTTATGCGTACCGACCGTCCAGTTCCTGGGTCAGTCAACATTGTTTGAGTGTGAACGGTAAAAGGAAGAACATTGAAAAAGCAGATTTACTAGAAGTGGCTCGCAAGATGAACATCAAAAGGGCAAATGCGATAATTGACCAAATTGATCAGGTCATTGGTCGATGGGCGGCATATGCTAATGATCAGAAAGTTGATCCAGAACTAAGGGATGCCATTCAGGGCACCTTTGTTAGAATGAATCTCTAACTTAAAAGAATGCATAACGGGGTGCGTATACATGACCAGTTATCCGAGGTGATCAGTTCACAGGGGGTGCCTTACGCGATGTCATTTTCCTACAATGCTTCGGGCAGTATTTCCGAGATCACGAACCTGGTAGGTGTGGATCATTCGAGCTATTACTGGGGCCAGGAGCAGTGGTTGTGTGGTGTTGAGAACACCCAGGGCATCCACCACTATGTATACGACCACGCGGGCGAGCGAGTCATGAAATCTTCGATCACCCAGACGACGGTACAGCTCAATGATG
>JAGYIN010000018.1 GCA_018402665.1 Schleiferiaceae bacterium
AGATTCGAACTCGCGACCCCGACCTTGGCAAGGTCGTGCTCTACCAACTGAGCTACTTTCGCAATGGCGGAGAGGGAGGGATTCGAACCCCCGGTACCTCGCGGTACGCTGGTTTTCAAGACCAGTGCATTCGACCACTCTGCCATCTCTCCGATGAGAAGCTGTTAAAACTTCTCGAGTGGGCGGCAAATTTAAACAGGATTTGATTGTTTGCAAGGATAATTATGCAATTATATTTGAGGTATGCTTCTAAAAGTAAAAATTGTACTAGTAACTCTCGTTGCGACTTGTGTTGTACACGCTCAGACTATGAGGTTATCACTGGATCCTAGCATGTATGTCACGGCTCAAGGTAAACCTTATGTAGATCTATATACGACACTAGATGCCAGTACTATAGGGTTTGAATTAAATGCGGATAGTAATTGGGTTACCTCTTTTAAAGTTGTCGTGCAAACCGGTGGAAAGTTAGATGCTTTTACCTTTAACTACGCGCAAGAAGACAGTGCCTCAGGAGCTCCATTATTACTTCAAAAAAGCACATTCGCATTTGAAGATTGGACCCATCAGGTCTTGAAAATCGTTATTACAGACGATGTTACGGGCGATTTCATCGAATTAGAAGATACTTTACATTTTGGCGGAGAGGAGGCCTATTATCTTTCCGATCCTATTGCTTTAGATACGCTAGAATCGGACAACGTTGTCTACCAAAAATCAGGCAGTGCAGTAATTCCTAAGCCATCCTTGGGTTTACCTGTATTCGAAAATGTCCCCATTGAATGGTATTCTGAGGTTTACATTAAAGAAGGACAATATGTCCTCAGGTACGAACTTCAAAATGCTTCAGGTGATGCAGTAGGTGGTACGCAAGGATTCAAAAGATTACAGGATGGGGTAAATCCAATTCGCATAAGCTACGCAATGGATGGACAAAATAGCGGCGCTTATGCCATCAAAACAGAACTTTTAGATGCTAGTGGTACAGTGATTAAGGAGGCCTCGGAGTCATTGATGTGGTACAATGATGAAATGTTGATTGATGCATCTTTATTAGAAGGAGTATTAACGAGAGCAACTTTCGAAAAATCTTGGGGAAATTGGGACGAAGTACCTGAATACCTTAGTATGATTGCTCCATTGGCCTCGCTGGCTGAGCGCAGGTTGTTAATGAATCTAAAGGAGTCCATGGATACCGCTAGGGCAGCATTTTATTTGACGCGTTTTTGGCAGGAGAAAGCACCAGACCAAGCGTTAGAATCTTGGATAGGTTACAAAAGGGTTGTGGATCAGGTAGATGCTGAATTTGGGTCAAAGACCTTACCTGGCTATAGAACCCAAATGGGTCGCGTCTTTTTGCAATACGGTGCACCTTCTTTAGTTGAGGAACGTCCATTCGACGGAAAGAACTACCCCTATCAAATCTGGCAATACGACAGACTGGTGAGCTCAAGTACTCCAATACAGCAAAACCAGGTGTTTGTATTTGTTGATCAAGAGTTAGTCGGCCGTCAATATACATTGATACACAGCAGCGCTATGGGTGAAGTAAAAGATCACAAGTGGCAATTTCATTTGTCCCGTCATTCAAATACAGGACCAGATATCGATGCGACTTCAACACAATACAGCAGAGATAATTTCGGAGAGCGAATTTCAAATTCATTAATTATTGGGAATCAGGGCACCTGGTTTGACCAATTCAATAATTAACAGGATGAGTACTACCATCGCCGTAGCCGTCTTAAATTGGAATGGAAAATCGTTGCTTCAAACGTATTTACCGGGCGTAATTAAAGACAGTGCTCCTCATAAAGTTTACGTCATAGACAACGACAGTTCAGACGAAAGCCTTGCTTATTTAAATGAGAATCACCCCGAGATAACCGTCATCCAGACTGGCGAAAACCTTGGTTATGCTGGGGGATACAACGAAGGTTTAAAGGCAATTCAGGAGCCTATTTCCATATTATTAAATAGCGATGTTCGAACAACTCCTGGATGGCTTAACCCTATTCTTGAGCACTTTGAAAATCATCCTGACTGTGCAGCTTTACAACCGAAAATACGTTGGGACCGTTCTCCAGAGCAGTTTGAATATGCAGGAGCATCCGGCGGATTCATGGATCGGTGGGCATACCCTTTCTGTCGCGGTAGGGTGTTTGGTACGCTCGAAAATGACATAGGTCAATACAACACCCCAAAAGAAGTGTTTTGGGCCACAGGTGCCTGTTTAGCGGTCCGTACTGAGGTATTTAAAACCTTAGGAGGTCTAGATCCCATGCTCTTCGCGCACATGGAAGAGATCGATCTGTGTTGGCGAATGCAACGCGCGGGTTTTGAGGTATGGGTTCAGCCTGAAAGTACCGTTTATCATCTGGGAGGAGCCACATTAAGCGCAGATAATCCGAAGAAGACATTCTTAAACTTCAGAAATAACCTGATTATCGTCATGAAAAATTTACCCCATTTTTCAGCATTGGGCGTCATTTTTCTTCGTTTACTACTCGATGGACTTGCGGGCATCCAGTTCTTACTGGCCGGCAAACCAAAGCATACCTTCGCCATCATCAGAGCTCACTTCGCTTTCTACGGCAAGTTCACGAGTATTCAACGCTCAAGAGCGCGAACAGCTAAATACCCATTTAAACGTTTCAGTGACCTGAAGGGGACTTACCCAGAATCAGTGGTTTGGCAATACTATGGTAAGGGTAATAAGCGTTTTTCAGACTTCTATTAGTTGATATACATAAAACATGTGGCCTACATTTAAAGGTGAGGAATGGGACAAAGGAATGGACCAATTCGCCGAAAAGCATTTTTTAGTGCTGGATCAATTCTTACCTCCACTTGTTTTGGAAACAGTGTGTAAATATTTTAATTCAGTGGAAGCGGAGGACCGGCTAAAGGCCGCTGCAATAGGCCCTGGCAAAGAACGCACACGAATATCTGAGATTAGATCGGACTTCGTTCATTGGCTCGATCGTCCTTTAATGCCAGAGTTGGAGACTTTTTTTGAAGGGATGGATGCCATAAGAGCTTCTATAGCAGAATCACTGTTTTTATCGCTTCGAGGATATGAGTTTCATCTTGCTAAATATCCAAAGGGTGCGTTCTACAAACCCCATTTTGACCAATTCAATACTCGTGAAAATCGGATGATTTCTGTGGTCATTTACCTTAACGAGAACTGGAAACCGGAACACGGTGGTGCCTTGAAATTGCATAGGCCACAAGTAAGACTTATTGAGCCGGTCATGAACAGAATGGTCATGTTTCGATCGGATACGGTTTTACATGAAGTGCTGCCCGCGCATGAAACTAGGCGAAGCTTAACGGGATGGCTTTTGAAACATCCTGCAACCGTAGGGGTTCTTGGAATATAAGCTGCGTCTCGGAATTGAGATACTATTTGCCGCATCCGATGGAATTCTGTGCTAAGCGCTAGGAATTGGTGCAAAGTTGATACTGAATTCACACGATGACTGCTAAAGTTGCCTTAAATTGGGTGTATCAAAATCATTTAAAATGAGACGAATACTACTAAGTATCCTATTTCTGTTTAGCGCAATGCTATCCGCGCAAACCTTAACTCAAACCATCCGTGGTACCGTGGTTGACTCTGAATCCAAATTTCCTTTAGCAGATGCCATGGTTGTTTGTGATGCTCAACAAGCGTTCACTGATGAGTTTGGTCAATTTTCTTTCGAAGTGGAGATCGGTCGCAAGGTTGTCGCTGTTCAATTGTTTGGTTACGAACCGAAAAGCACCGTCGTCGAACTGAATTCTGCAAAGCAAGCGGTCATTCGAGTAGAGATTACAGAAAGCACGGTTAAATTAGACGAAGTAGAGGTTGTAGCAGCCCCTAGAGGTGATGTTAAAAACGAAATGGCATTGGTATCCGCACGCAAATTTTCGGTCGAGGAGACTAATTTGTATGCAGGCTCGAGAGGCGAGCCCGCAAGAATGGCTACGAATTTTGCTGGAGTACAAGGCTCTGATGACTCTCGAAATGATATTGTCGTTCGCGGTAACACACCTGCGGGTATTCTTTACAGATTTGAGGGAATAAATATTCCTAATCCCAACCACTTCGCTATACCAGGGACTGGAGGTGGACCTGTGACGATCTTAAATAATAAGTACATACAAAGCGGTGATTTCTATACTGGCGCTTGGCCAGGCGAATATGGAAATGCCATTTCCGGTGTTTTTGATCTTGAGATGCGCGATGGAAATAATGCCACTCCGTTCGAAGGGTCGTTTCAGTTCGGTTTATTGGGCGTAGAACTCATGGCTGAAGGTCGAATAGGTGAAGACAAGCCCAACGCACCTTCCTACCTCTTATTAGGCCGTTACAGTACCTTGGGAATGGCGGATGCCTTAGGCATTCCTCTCGGGACTACAGCTGTGCCCTTGTATGCAGATGGAGCCTTTCGTTTCTCTTTCCCACAAAAAGACGGTTCTAAACTGAGTTTTTGGGGTATCGGCGGTACTTCTGATCTAACCATTGACGTTTCAGGTACCGACGGTGATCCTTTTACTGAAGAATTTGAAAGCTATGGTACCGTAGATAGAGATCAATATTTCGATACGCACATGGCTACAATTGGTGCTACATATAGTAAGCGCTTAAGCAAAGTGAGTTACGCTAAAATGGGCGTAGCTGCGTCACGCGCAAATATTCACGCTGTTAATAACAAAGTTTGGCGTAGCATAGACTCCACAGATGCAAATAATTTAACCTATAGTGTAGACCGTGTAGAGAAGATATTAGATTACCGTTACGTTGAAGATAAAATTCACTCCTACTACCACTACACAAAAAAGTTTGATGCACGTCGCTCTTTAAAAGTCGGTGTAAACGTAGATTATGTAATGGGTAGTTACCATGATTCAACACGCATTGTGAATGGAATCACTAACGTGGTTTTTGATTGGGAAATGCCATGGAACAGTGACGATTCTTATGCAAATATCCAGCCTTTCCTGTCTTACAAACATCGCTTGACTGACGCTTTAACTATGACCGCTGGAGCTACAGCGTTCCACAGCACAATCAATAGTAACAGCACTAGTTTATTTGAGCCACGCTTAGGTTTTAATTACGACATGGATAAGAACAACAAGTTTTTCACTGGCGCTGGATACCATACTCAAATGCAAAGCAGCTACCTCTATTACTACGAAGGTTCTCAGGCATTGGATGATTCTACCGTTTTGGGAACCACCTACAACAAGGAAATGGGCCTAACAAAGAGTGCACATGCCGTTGCAGGTTGGGAGCATAATTTTGACTATCCTATTCGTTTAAAATTGGAGGCTTACTATCAATATCTGTGGAATATACCTGTTGAACAACAAGCCAGTTACTTCTCTTTGGTCAATGGCGGTTCAGGTTTTGGTAGATTATGGGCGGAGCCACTTGAAAATAGAGGTTTAGGAAGAAATTATGGTCTTGAATTCACCATGGAGCATTACTATAGAAACGGATTCTACGGATTGTTAACGGGTTCTATTTTTGATGCGAAATACAAAGGTTCGCAGAACCTAGATGCCCTGCCAGGAAGTGCAGACGACGTATGGGTTAATACGCTGTTTAATGGACGTTATGCAATGAATTTAGTTTTGGCGCGTAACATCTCTGTTGGGGATTACGGTATTCTAAATTTAGGTACGAAGGTTAGTACCATTGGAGGTAGATGGTTTGGTAAGGTTGATGAAGTGAAGTCTACTGAAATGTCAGAAATAGAGTACGTGAACGATGCTACTTTCAATACGGAACAGTATAATGCGTATTTCAGATTGGATTTGAAGGTAGGATACAAATGGAATTATTCTAAACTTTCGCATGAGTTTGCTTTGGATATTTCAAACATTACCAACAATAAAAACATACTGACATTAACCTACATCCCTGAAAGAGATGAAGGCGATAGAGTTCAGGAAAATTACCAGCTAGGTTTATTCCCTGTATTCTACTACAAAGTTGATTTTTAAAATCAACGATTATAAATAAATAAGCCGCGCAGTTCATGCGCGGCTTAATTATTTATGAATTCAAAGTTCCTATTTCTGGCGGTAGAATCGGTGCACCACAGCATCGATACTAAGGGAGAAGAATCCGTAGTGTGAGGTATACGTTACCGTAGGATCTTTAGGAAGAATAATATGTTCATTAACGTAAACGGCCTCGTGTTCAAGTGTACCGTCTTTCGCGTATTTGGTTCCTTTGAAACTGTGTTCGTCTATTGCATCAACAACAAACCAGCCACCTTCGCCCAAGCCACCAAGCCATTGTGCATGCGCAGGTAAATGCGCCTTGCGCTGCGGCTCATCGATATCACCATGAATTTGGTCATCTGGGCGCGTGTTAGTGTACTTAGTCAAGGCACTTTCGAGTAAGCCAGCACTTAAATCTGAGATGCTGTGTCGTCGTGATTTATCTACATATTGTAGTTTTCCTCCTTCAAAGCTATAAATGGTGTCTTGTGATTTGGCCGCAACTACATTGAATAGCGGAGTGGGGCGAACGGTGAGCGGGTATTTTAATTTTGTTCCTACCGTACCGTCCTCATTTGCTGCTTTCATTGTCTCAGTGACATAGCGAGCGCAATTACTCGCAGATTTATACAAACCGTTGTAGGGAAAGTGTCCCTTCTGGATCATATCATCAGCATATGTTTTCGCTTTGATAAAGTTGATGGTCTTATTGACAGAGAATACTAGAGGGCCGTATCCGTGCGTGTATTTTGATTTGCCATCTAATTCTGCAGCGATCTCTTCGACATTTTGCAAATCGCCATTCTCATTAAACACCGCTTTCGTTGATAGCTTTAAATCTGGATCAGTGTATTTGTTTCGAGCACGACCAAAGCCGCGCGGTGTAATGTACCGACCGAAGTCGTAGTAGAGTACCTCGTTCGACTGCGGATTAATAAGGCAAATGGCAGCATGCCCTACGCGCATATTGAGATTCTTTAGAACCCCGGCCTTTTTCAAGAAAATTGCTAGACTTTCATCTGCACGAGCAGTGCATTGAGGCCAAGCAATAACTATAGCGGTATCTAGGTGTGCCATGTCTTAGTTTCAGAACAATTCAAAAATACACTAAATAGCGAAATGTTACCATTAGGTTAAGCCGGTCTTTGTTAACACCTCTTGATAATCCTTAAAAACGCAGTGAGCTCCCGATTCGAGTAACTCTTGAGCGGATTTAGAAGTGCATATTCCCATGGCTTTTGCGCCAGCATTTAAGGCCGCTTTGATTCCTGAACTTGTATCCTCAAAGACCCAAATATCTGTTGGATTGGCTGGGGCCTTAAATTCAAGGAGATTGAGGCAGTTATTGAAGATATCTGGATGGGGTTTTCCACGTGACACGTCTTCAGCTGTTTGAACGATAGTGAAGTATTCTTCTAAGGCTAAAGCCTTAAGAATAAACGCAGTATTAGCACGGTTACCCATGGTACCCAATGCGAGTTTTATAGATTGCTGTTTTAAGGCAGTTAAAAAGTCATAGAGGCCATTAACAGGCTTTATGAATGGAGCATATATTTCGCGATATAAAGCCTCTTTTTCTGTACCGATACGTTCGCTTTGTTCGATAGTTACTTCTTGACCGAAGAACTTTCTACAGATTTCAAAATTGGTTCCATGCAGGTCAGTTGCAATTTCGTGAAGAGTTTTTGTTTTCCCTCGACGTTCGCATATATGCTGCCAAGCTTTGAGATGAAAGGCATAGTTATCTACCAAAGTACCGTCCATATCGAACAGAACTATTTTTGGAAGCTGTAACATGGTTAAGGCAATACGTGAATTGTAAATTCGTCGATATGGAGCTCGTTCGAAGGCAGTCTAGTAAATGTGCGCATAGAGAGCGTACTTGTGTAGACTTCTTGACCCAAATTAATTGGATCCCAACATTCGTCCGCTCTACCTGAGAATAATTCATTTCCCCATCGATCGAAAATGGCATAGGTAGTACGCGTAGGAAGGGAACTCGAAATACAATACGCATCATTTACCCCATCACCATTGGGAGAAAAGGCTGTGGGAACATACATGAGCATATTATCCAAACAATCTACCTCAAGCACACGTGTGATGGTATCTAAATTATTGCAGCTGTCTAAAGCAATAAGAGTAAGATTATGGGAACCAGCGAATGGGAAGAGTGTGTCGATTTGAGGAGAGGAGTAGGTGACATTGCCCAATTCCATGGCAATAAAAGCGGTGTACCCAACCGCTGTAAGCGTATAATTAGGGCAACCAAATCCCTCATCAATATAGGGTTCGGGTATTAATCGGAAGGAGAGGCTGTCCTCCGACACACAGCCGCTAACGTCGGTTGCTACATAAGGATATACTGCCGTCGAATCTAACCAAAGCTCGGCACTGGTAGTATCTAGCGTAGTCCAATATAAGGTACTCAATATGGGATCCGAAAAATCGACAAAAAGTGAATCACAGTAGGCAGTATCACGGTATGGAGGGACAAAGAGGGAGCCACTCACTAGGTAAATGCTGTCTGTAAACTGACAGTCTCCTAAATCAACAGTTACCCAAAGCCAACCTGGATCATATGCTGTGGTACTTTCTGTGGTATCTCCGTTAGACCAAAGGTAGCTGAGTCCTGGCCCCGCATTTTCTATTTGTAAAACGAGCGGTTGCGTACTACAAACGCTCGCCGAATCAAATAAAATGGGCTCATAATCGCTTCCGAAATAATCGAAATCGAAGTAAATAGAATCAACATCACCGCGATCATCTTCTACAACTACTTTCACTTTAACGGGGCCTGTGTAAGTGGGGTCAATTATAGCATGTAAGAGTGTATCTCTATTATTTGTATCGACAATGGTTCCTGTACCGATCAGTAACGTTGAGGATCGCACAGTGATACTATCAACACAAGTATGGAATCCAAAGGTTAGAGCAATGGGAGTAGCACAAAGCGCTCCAAGAGGAACGTCATCGACAGGCTGCGCATAAACAGGATCCAGAAGCTTTAAATCATCATCGAAACCACTGATATAGCCATACAACCCGGTACTCGAGCCAGACCCAGCGAGAACACCGACATGAAAGGGTACAATACAATCCAACGTGAAGTTGTTTGATAGGGTGTTTGGGCCAATGTAAACGCCTGACCAGTTAGGGTCATAAGTACTTGCCTGCACGGTAATCCCTGCGAACGTTGAAAGTGCTGCACCATTGTAGTTGAGTAAAGAAACCGCTGCAGTTGGAATCGTAACCAGCACAGAGGTGGCTAGGCCAGAGGCACGGTTGTATCGAATGGAATTGGAGCCCGTACAATCAACATGAGGAATTTGTGCCATTCCTTGTTCCGGAGCGTTATTCGTTGTTCCAGTGGTGACTTGAAAAATATAAATAGGTTTTGTACTTTCTATTACAAATGGTTTCCCTGGAGCAGACGAATTTCCAACCATACTATAGGTTCCTTTCGAACCGGCATTCCCGTTGTTTAAAATAGTTGTTCCATCCACTGTGATGGTTGTACTATCTGCAATTGCGACATACATGAAGTAGTCGTTAGGGTAATTCGCCATCCCGCGAAGGACCACGTGTTTGGTACCTAAATGTTCGACAGGGGTGACTTGGTCGATGCCGGCGTCTGCATGAACTGCCGAGGCGTTCAATAAATGGTTGCCACCTGCAGTTACTGCAATAGGTTTAGTAGCGGTTACTCGAGTACCTAAGAGTACATTGTTATCCTCCATAGTACTCACCCAGCTTTCACCTGCGTTAAGTGTAAAGGCAACCGTATCCTGTCCGTTATCGAACTGATTGGTGCCGGAAGCTTCAAAAAGTACTTCTGTAGAGTCTTCGATCGCGACTACACTGATGTAGTGCATTCCATGAAATCCCGTGTAGTTTCCAGTTACTGTCGTATTAATCAGTGTTTGAGAGGCAACGTAAAATTCAGTACCTAAGGCATTTCGTCCTTTTGCGGTGATGATTTCTTGATTGTAGGGTTCAACGATTCGTTCCGTAACGGTAACTGGACTTGAAGATTCAACGAAGAGCGCATCTTTGCTTCGTTTTTGATTGGTCCAATTCAGCTCTCGAGCACCGTAAGTACTAGATAGTCCCGCCACTGGTGTCGTAAATGTAACCACACCAACAGCATTTGAGCTCACTGTTAAGGTTTGGCTGTAGCTGGTGTCGGAATTATAAATCCAAACGTTTGCCGTGGGTGCGGATGTGCTCACGTAAAGATGAATATCATGATCACCCGCCTGCCATTCGTAGAGTGGAGGTAAGGCAAAATAGGTATCACTTTGGGAATATAATTTATTGCTGTAGCCAGCGAATAGGAGAAAAAGGCTTAAAATCATGAGCTTTTGCACCATCCACATGTTTCTCGAGCTATTAATGAGACCTCTCATTAATGCATCACATGTATAGATCCACCCTTATTCAAGGTTCCACACCTGAAAGTGGTTTGAATCGCGTAAAAATAAACACCCGGTGCAGCGATTTGACCCGCTTGGGTTCTTCCGTTCCATTCAAAATTAGGCGTATCGCTAGAATAAATCAGCGTACCCCAACGGCTGTAAAGATTTAGATTAAACAGTTCCAAACTTTCAGAGGTTATAATGGACCAATTGTCATTGATAAAGTCTGCATTGGGAGTGATAAAATTTGGTACGGTAATAGGATCATAATCCGCGCCTAAAAAATTCAGAATAAAAGTCAATGCATCTGTAGCGCCTTGGTTATCAGCGACAGTAATTTGAATCTGGAGCGGTCCCGAATAATCTGAATCGGGTAGAAGGTAGAGTATGGAGTCGTTGACATTTGGATCTACGATTGTACCCATTCCCTCGACTATGGTGGCTCCAACTACTGAAATACTATCAGTGCATGAAGTAAAAGAGAATATTAAGGGTATAGAATCACCGCATTGATCGCCCAAATCAATCGTTGAAACCACAGACGAGGTCGTAGGATCAAGTAATTTTAAATGATCATCGAAGCCACTGATGTATCCAAACAATCCGGTAGTATTACCTTGACCCGCAAGTATACCTACATGGAAGGCAGTGGGGCATTCTAAAGTGAAGTTATTCGTGAGTATGGAGGAGGGAATGTATACACCTGACCATGAAGCGTCATAAGTGCTTTGCTGTACTACGATATTAAGGTTTTGCGTAATGTTTACTCCGTTGTATTCTAAATCATTAATTGCATCAGTAGGAATGGTAACCAATGCTGCTGTTGATAGGCCAGAAGCTCTATTGTAGCGAATGTAAGTAGATCCAGTGCATTCAACTTGAGGTATCTGTGCCATTCCTTGCTCTGGTTCGTGTGTGATTGCCCCTGTAGTTACCTGGAAAACATAAATAGGATGGTTACTTTCGATCACAAAAGGTTTGCCCGGCTGATTCGAGTTTCCTTGCATACTAAACGTACCTGATCTTCCTGCATCGGCATTGTTTAGCACGGTCACGCCATCAACAGAAATATTCGTTCCATTTTCCGTGGCGATATACATAAAGTAGTCGTTTGGGTAATTCGCTAACCCTCGGAGTACGACATGTTTTGTTCCTAGATGTTCAATAGGAGTGACCTGATCAATACCAGCATCCCCATGATTCGCACTTGAATTTTTTAAATGATTGCCACCGGCTGTTACTGCTATAGGTTTACTCGCTGTAATGTGCGTACCCAACAAAGCGTCGTTGTCTTCCATGGTAGAAACCCAACTTTGACCTTTATCTAAGGTGAATGCGACGCTATCTAAGCCATTATCAAATACACTACCTGCGGGCGCTTTAAATTTGACTTCAGTATTATTCTCAATAGCAACTACGCTTATGTAATGCATGCCCTGATACCCTAAAAACGCACCACTTACTGTAGTAGATATGAGTGTTTGTGAGGCGACAAAAAACTCCGTTCCCAGGGCATTTCTCCCTTTTGCGGTAATGATGTCTTGATTGAAGGGCTCTACAATTTGCTCGGTAACCGTTATTGGAGCAGTCGATTCTATAAATAAGGCGTCCTGATAACGTTTAGCGTTCGACCAATTTAATTCTCGAGCGCCGTATGTACTTTGTAAGGCCGCAACAGGATTTGTAAAAGCGACTGTTCCTATGCTCGCCGAGGTCACCGTTATGGTTTGTGAATAAGACGTGTCGCTATTGTAAATCCAAACGGATGCGGAGGGTTCAGCGGTGCTAAAATTGAGGTAGATATCATGATCACCAGCTTCCCACTCATACAAAGGAGGAAGAACGAAATACGTGTCGCTCTGTCCTTTTAACATGTGAGAGAAGACCAAAGTAATGGCGGTAAAAAGGACTTCTAAGCGCATAATAAGTGTACTATTTACACTTACCGAAAATACGTCTTTTATTTCTGACAAATGCCTTGCTATTCATTAGTTTTAAATTAATTTCGCCCCTTCCAATAGAGAGGTGCCTGAGTGGTTGAAAGGGCCCGCCTGGAAAGCTGGTATAGGGGCAACTCTATCGAGGGTTCGAATCCCTTCCTCTCTGCCATGGTACAGTAACAAACTGTATCAAAATGCTCAAAACCAGTGTTTTGAGCATTTTTTTTTGATTTGCATAGTTATTAAACCAACAAACCTGAGGTAATATCTCAGTGAAGACGCCGTATGGCGTCTTTTTTTGTTTTTAGGGCCTCAAGGAGCAGTTTGTCGACGAAAAATTTATATCGGTGTCTTTGGAATAGGCTGTTACGCCGAATAATTTTAAAAGTCTAAGAGACTTAAGCTTAGGTTCATTGGTTTGGTTAAAGCGTTGCCCATAGGGGTACAAAACGCTTATGAAGTATGCTGAAAAGCAATAAAAACCCCGCAATCGCGGGTCTGATTTGTGGCTTTAGTGTAATTAGATTTCTTTCTTGGCGAGATAAAAATCAAGCACGTTTTCCAATGCTATCATCTGCCAAGCATATCCATCTCCTCCAAAGTTTTTGGTGGAGGTAATGATCACTTTTTCACCTGGTTTCCAGTTCAACGGCATACACCTTGTGCCTCATCGCTGAATTGAAGCGCCTGAAAGAGCGGATGATTTCGTCCATGTTTCTACCTACATTTAGGGGGTAGTACATAATGAAGGCGATCTATTTTCAGGATCTACGAAGAATACTGCACGAACTGCTGCAGTTTCACTTTCGTTAGGTTGCAACATCCCGTATAGTCTGCTCCACTTTCATAATCTAGGTCGGCAATGATTGGGAATTGAAAGTATACCCCCGTGTTCGTTCGAACATTGTTGACCCAAGCCAAATGACTGTGGATAGGAGTCAATGATGATGAACCTATGGAGGGCAGTGTTCGCCCAGCTTCAATTTCTTACGCTCGGCAAAGCCGCTCATTTCAGTAGTACATACTTGGGGTAAGTTTTCCTGGCGGGGTGACTGACAAGATTTTCCCATTTGTCCGGGGCATAATCGGAGAACTTGATTTTTCACGGTAGTGGTTACCGCGCCTCAAAGTCGGTGCTACATCGCACAATTCTTGGCATGCTGTAGACTTGTGTTGAATCTTCCATGATATACAGATTTAGTTATTGATGTTTTTGAACACTTCAAATGTCCGTCTATCAAAACAAAAACCCAATCCGAATACATCTATTGTGATATTTGTCTCATTTGAAAATCAGGTGATTAAGGTCAATTCCAACATGGAGAACTGGTTTTCGAACCATTATTTTAATAGAGGTACTAGACTGACGAGTTTAATCCAAATATCCTTTAGTGTTTTATAGACCGGACTTAAAGGCACTCGGTTGGGTTGCTTAGCGGATTGACCAAGAAAAAACATTGGTCGTAAATTGTTGATATAAAGCATAATGAGAGCGTAGGTTCGAATCATTTATTCTCAAAGGCCTATGAAGTTGCAGAGCGCATCACCGACACCAAGCTCAAGAAGATGAAGGTGCGTATCAGTGTGTTGTAACTGTCTATTTTTCCATAAAGTAAGTTAGACTCGCAAAGCCTGCAAGTCGGGCAGCGGGCTGGTCTTCAGGAATACCTTGCAGCAGCGGTGCTTGCACGGAAAGTTGCAGTGCCCACTGTTTTGTGCTTATGGCGATCCCTGTATGTAGAGACCATCGTTCGCCCCCTGTATAGGCAAGCGGAGCATCATATTGAGCGTCTTTTGCGAAGGCATCATATTGCAATGCCATTTCAGGCATTAACGAGATCTTTTGCAAATTCTTCGCATAGAAAACGGCCGACCGAACAGAGGTCCTTGCGCCAGGAATATAGGCTCGTTCGTTGGAAACAAATGCCTGAGCAGTGGCCTGTAGACTCCATCCCACGTGTTTTCTTTTTTGGATAAATGCAGCTGCTAGTCCGCTGCCCCAAGATCCTGTTCCTGTTTGGAGCCAAATAGGTAGGATGGTGCGGTCCGTACCGCGTTGCATAAATTTCCCGGTTGGGAGATTAATAAACGGCGAGACACGAAGCACTTTGGTCAATGTATCAGATTGTGCTCGTTTCTTCTGCCATTGAAATTGGACTTTTAAATCGCCAATTCCTTGTACACTACTGGTCGGTCCGCTCGTACTTCTAAAGGACTGTACTACCGGTATTTCAAGCTGACCTGACCAATTCCTTCCTAGTGGAAAACTCCCACGAATGCTGTGTCTTAACAGTATATCATTCAGTACCGCATTTCCATCATTGTCTTTGGCGTCCTGAAGGTGCTCAAAGTTGCTATAGGTCGAAGAAAACTGCAGAAATTTCAGGTTGTTGATATCTATCAAGGAAAAATTGGCCCCTGTAGCCGGTGCTCCACATACATCGCAGGCAAACGCTGCGCTAGGAAGGAGGGTCAGTAATGAGAAAAGGAGTGCTTTCATAACGATGTCAAGGTTCCCCCAGGTTAGGGTTAGTGAGTAATGAATGGTCCGTCAATGTTTTAATAAACGCGATGAGCGCGGACTTTTCTTGCGACGTAAATTCCATAGGTCCTTCAATACGAGGGTCGAGGTTCGGACTGTCTTTAATCCCCGTTGAATAGTGTTCCAGCACAGCATCCAGCGTATACAGACTTCCGTCGTGCATATAGGGGTAGGTGAGTTCTGCATTTCGAAGTGACGGTATCTTGAAGGATCCACTGTCGGTCGCGTTCAAGGTAATTCGCGCCCTTCCCCCGTCGGTAGAATACAGCTCTAGGCCATTGTTGGCATAGGTATACTCGGAGAATAGTGGAGGGACATGGCAAGAGGCACATCGAGCCATAAACAATTCCTCTCCAAGCGCTTCCTCCACCGTAAATGTGGCTTCTCCTAAGAGGACAGCATCGTATTTTGCATCGGCAGACACTAGGGTTAATTCAAATGCTGTAAGCACCTTCATCAATAACTTTGTGTTGATTGTATCTGCGCCAAACACTTTCTTGAACCTATCGCGATAGCTGCTCGTATTAAGTCTCATGAGCGCCTCACTTAAGGGCAAATTCATCTCAACCTTTGAAGTTATAGGAGCAATAGGAACCAATTCCAAATGATTAATCCCACCGTCCAGCATATAGCTCTCGTGCCATGCAAGATTGCTCAGCCCCGGCGTGTTTCGGGTTCCTAACCTTCCATCAACTCCAGCGCTTAGCGCAGTGCCATGCCCCGCAAAGGCGTGAGTTTGTGAATGGCACGTCCCACAGGAAATAGAGCTGTCTGAGGATAGAATATTGTCGTAGAATAAGGCACGACCGAGTTCCACAGTAGATTTATCCAAGGTGTCAGGGTCGAAAGCATAGCTAGATCCTGGAAAATGAGTGGGCTTTAATCCTTTGCTCCAAGACTTGTTAGACCCCCATTCAGCGGTACAAGAAAAGAGTGAACTAGCAGCAAAGAGGATTGCTGCTAGTCGCACTGTATTTAGGGAAAACATACACGTTAAAGGTGTACATGATCGATATACACGCCTTGATTAAAGTCAGAAGCCATAATGCCAGCTGTGGTGCCCGGTGCATGAACCATCGGCTCATTTCCAACCGTTCCTTGGGTGTGGAACAACTTTGCCGGATTGGCTAGTGTATGTACCACAGGAGCACCATCTGGAGTAATCTCTAGCAACTCACCTGAAGGAAAGGTCAATTCTTTCGTGAGAACAGTGGCGTCAGGCCCTGTAAACCCACCTAAATGATAGGCAAAGGCACCTGTTGGGCTGTTCGGACTCTCACCTTCCGCTTTGATCATGATGTACCCGCTGTTCCAACTCCAGAACATATTGTTCGCTGGATCTAAAGCGCCGGTTTGAACACCGCTCACATTGCGTAGACTATCAACCCCAAAAGTGATTTCTAATGAGGTGTACTCACCCGCAGGAACTCCGGTAAAGTCGAGCACTAAAGAATTTGGATCGCTAAGGTCTACCAGATGATAAGATTCTTCAGCTTCCCAAACAGTCCCGTCTACATGGTGGAGTTTTACATTACTGAGGTAGTGCTTGAACGTTGTGAATTTTAAGGAATCACCAGTCATCGGGTGATGAAGCATGGTATTCATGGTGAAAGGTGCGCCACTCATGGCCCACACATATTCCATTTCTATTTGAAAATCGCCATCGGTTGAAGTAGGCTCTTTTTCGCAAGAGCTAAGCGTTGCTACTACGATAGCAGCAGCAAAGAAAGTTGAAATTAGTTTCATGTGTATCTCTGAATAAAAGGATGAAAAAAGTGTTTCCGCAGTGCTACGGACTTGGAGGTTTAGCCCACTTTCCTTGGCGGCGGCACTGGGATTTTCGCATACCAATCTTTCCAGACGGATGAATAATAAGTGACCTCAATCATTTTTTGCTCGGAAAAAAATATCCACCTAGAAATATCCAAAGGCTGGACTGACGCGCGCATCGGGTCCAATTCTAAAACTGTTTCCAGTGTAGGAATTTGCTGCTGGTCTTGTTCTTTCTGCTCTAAGGCGAGCTGACACTTACCATTACACTTTAATTCTGGACGCTCCTTGTTCTCACAAAGCACCGACTTATAATGGTCATAACGAACTGCGTAATCGAGCAAACTACTAAGATTGCACACTGTTGGAAACAACAGCGTCATAAATAGTACTATGGAGAGTATACGCTTGCTCATGAGGGGTACTTTCTACCAGAGAGAGAGACACTAGAATCTTTTCTTGTAAAC
>JAGYIN010000019.1 GCA_018402665.1 Schleiferiaceae bacterium
TTTCAGAAGTGGTAAGTTTTTTAAACAAGGCGAGTATTCAACAGACCTTGAATACTATACCAGCGAGCTCTAAGGTGGTGTTAGATGCTTCCCAGACGTTGCGCATGCATCCCGATGTTCATGAAATCATAGAGGAGTTTCAGGTGAATGCCGCCACAAAGGATATTACCGTTTCATTGATAGGCTTTGAAGCGACAGTAAGTGAAACGCCGATGGCCGATTTTGAAGAACAGGTATTAAAGAAGCCGCGTGCAACCACTTCTAAAGTCGCCAAGCTTTTTAAAAAGAAGTAACTTAGAACACATGCAGTTAAGGGGTACGAGCTTTTTAGCCTGCTGTGTGCTGATATTGGGTTTACCCGTTAAGAGTACAGCACAAGAGTCTCCACGGTTCCGAGGTGAGCTGGGTTATCTCTATGCTTTTCATGAAGATTTGGGTATTACCAAGAAAGATTGGCTACTGGTTCCGGGTACTTGGTCAGATCCGGCCAATTACAACGGTCAAAGTCAATACGCCTTCACCTTTAGAGACACTTCTTGGTATTACACCTTCAACCACCACCTGCCGTTTATTAATACGCGCTACCGTCTCAGCACAAATTCGACGAATTCATTTGAAATAGCTTTTCTTCAGAGTATTACCATAAATAGTTGGCGTCAATTGTCTTTTATGTGGGGAGCAGAGTTCATATATCGTCCAGTGGATTGGATGCAACTCGCGTTGCAAGGGGGATTCATTTCCGGGTATCATGCGGTAACAGATCTTCAGAATCCAACATTATTGCCCATAGAAGGTGAGGAGGGCGGAGTCCTTTTAGGTGCGAATGCCACCGCTGACCTTATACTTTCAGAACGCTGGAAGGTTCGCCTAAGCTATAACCCATTAGTCACTGGCCTTGGTTTAGCCTACGACATCACTAAAGACCCATAATTTGAAAATAACCCTCTCACGCATCGACGACAATTTCGGCTTTAAAGCAAGCACTGGAAAGCATGAAGTGTTACTGGACACCGCCGTTGAAATGGGTGGTAATGATCAGGGCTTCCGGCCTATGGAATTAATGCTTATTTCTTTAGCGGGTTGCAGTGCGATAGATATCGTTCATATCCTAAAAAAAGGCAAGTATGCTATAAACGACTACAATGCAGAGGTACATGCAGAACGTCGCGATGAATTGCCTCGAATTTTCTCATCGATTAACATGATTATAACGGTGGATACAGATGCACCCGATACCGTTTTAGCGCGTGCGGCAAAGCTGACTAGAGAAAAATACTGCAGTGCATACGCGGTGCTTGAGGCATCTGCACCGGTAACATTAACACTAGTTAGAGGCTTGCGTTGATACTTAAAAGCGCCATACGGGGGGCGAAGGTTCTGAAGCCAGCAGGACGAGCAGCGACAATGTGTCTCGTGTTTGTGAGGTTTTGAATCGATAGTTTCAAAATCACATTTTCCGTGACTGCATAACTGATGGCCTCGTTGAGTACAGAGGACGGTGGTAAATCGAAAACATCTAATTCAGCCGCTGATTTACGAGCGCTGAGGTAAAGCAATTGACTGTTAATGGACCAGCGCTTTTTACTCCATTGGTGCTGAAGGGCACACTGCATCTGCGGAATATAGGGCATGAAATCTCCTGAAGTGACATCGCCCCAACCGTCAAAATCACTGGAAAATGATTCTTTAAAGTAGGCTTGGGTCACCGTGGCGGTAGCTTGGAATTTATGGTCTTTAATAGTTTTTCCCAGTTGCCCCTCGAAGCCATATACTTCTGCAGCACCGCCATTGAACATTTCGCCGGATCCGCTGCCTCCAGCACTTGCCGCATCGGAACCCAACAGACGGTCGTACGCACTGTAGAAGAAGGTTATGTTGATCGGTAGCTTGAGGTGTTGAATCCCGGCCTCACCACTTAAACTAAGCTCTGGTAATACACCTTCTTTTGAACCGGCTGGTGTAAAGCCCCTGTGTACTCCAGCGAAGCTGTTCCAGTTTTTAATAGAATAATTCAAACTTATTCCCGGTAAGAAGACCAAACTATTATTGCTACGGACTTTAACTTCTGTGCCATTCCTTTCAGCGTCGTTAGAACCGTAATCCATTCTGTAGGCTTGAATGTTCTCTGTTCTAAACCCGGTTTGAATATTGAGTTTTTTATAGGAAAGCGTACTTCTGTGGTAGCCACTTTGAGCAGTGGTATAATCTATTCTATTGCCTGCTGCACCGGGTAGTCCGGGTTGCCTTAAGGTAAAGACGTTTTGTCCGATGAGGTAATGATCCGCATGCTGAAAACGATCTGCATGGTCGTAATGAAGTCTTATGCCCGTCTCTTGTTTCAGAAGAAGGTTCCCAAAGCGCTGAGTCCATTGTCCGCGAAGTTGTAAGCCTTGACTCAAATAGTACCTATTGTTTGCTTTGAGTTGTGCAAGCGCAGAATCTGAATTTTCGCCTTTCATCGCTTCAAATTCGGCGGGGTAATTTTGGAATTGGTCCAGAATAGATGCGATCGATACAGCACCATTCCCAGCGTCGATTTTATCCAATTTATACCAATTGCGGTGCACGTACTGCCTATAGAGATCTGCCCGGATAAAACCTTTCTCGAGGTTCAGAGTGTAGCCAAATCGCGTCATCAATCGGTCCATGCTCATTGCATCATTACTAGAAGAAAAATAACGTTCATTTGGAGTAAGTAATGCTGTCTGTAGCGTAGTACCCAGATAAGTCTGCTGTGAGCGCTCACTGGTCCCTGCAATAAGTACTTCTAGGTGGTGAATATCTTTATTATCTAGGTGGTGAATGAGTTTTAGGTAGCCGTCGTTTAGGTCGAATCCACCAGATTGTTGGTCTTTTATGGTGTGAAAGCCAGCAGCCTCGTGGTGAAAAATTCCGAAGAGAAGTTGCGTGCGTTTGGTGGGAAGTACTTCGCCAGAAATTGTGCCTCTAATCTGATCAAAAGCCCCCGCCGCTATAGCGCATTTAACATCAGGTTTTTCATTTCCAACTGGGGTAACAAAATTGATTGCGCCTCCCGTGCTTTGAGGTCCCGTTACTATTTGAGCAGCACCTTTTAGCACTTCAATATTCGAATATTTCCAAATTACAGGGGTATAGTAGGCCTCTGGTGCACTGTATGGCGCCGGTGCCGTGAGCACCCCATCTTCCATCAATGTAATGCGTGATGAACGAAGCGTTCCCGTTCCGCGAATGCCAATATTCATGCGCAGCCCCCAGCCGTCTTCCTGTTGTCCATATACTCCAGGCTGGCTCTGTAAAACAGTATTGGCATCGGTCTGGTCAAAAGCTAAAATAGCTTTCTGTTTGAGTACCAATCCTGCTCCGCTGATGTGCTCACTTGCCCTCCTTGTCTGCGCCGTAATGGTGATGCTTTCGAGCTCGGCGGGCGGCGGTAAAATCGTATCTGTAGGCGTCAATAGTAGGGTAACAAGAAAAGGGTAGAGCATCTTATTTAGAATGAATTTAAATAATGATGCAAACGTATTGTCTAGAATCATTCTAAACAAGCGAAGACGATTATTTTTTCTACTTTTTTTGAAACGCTTCGCTTAGGTATTATTCTCGGATGATGATATTAAAATTTGTACTTTTATAACGATGAGAAATGCTTCACCGATTTTTTTATTGTTCTTGTTATTCGGAGTCGTTAAAGGGCAGAATTGCGCTGTAAATGCCAATGCAGATACACTCACAGCTTGTGTTGGAGATACGATATTTTTGTCAGCAAATGGAACAAGCGAATATCAATGGTCTCACGACGCTACCTTAAGTTGCGATACCTGTGCCTCGCCTTACATTATTCTTACTGATACAGCTTCTTATGTGGTAGTTAAAGGAATTAGTCAAACCAGTCAGATGGCGACTAATGGTAACTTTTCGAATGGCAATACCGGTTTTTTAACGGCTTACACGTACAACGCAACATCTATTTGGAATGAGGGAACCTATGCAGTAGGGCCAAACCCAAATGCAGTGCACCCGAACTTTAGCAGTTGGGGCGATCATACAACGGGTACAGGAAATTACATGCTGGTTAATGGGTCCACTGGTGGTAATAAAATACTTTGGCGACAGATTGTTAGCTTTCCCCCTGGGGTTCAGGTTACTATGCGATGGTGGATGCTGACTTTTGTAACACCGGCTGGTTCAGTTCAGCTAAAACTCTCCGGTTCAAATATTGGGAATGCCGCAAGTACGCCGAACTCGACGGGAGTTTGGGCTCAAACTACTCGAACTTTTACAGTTCCCGCCTCAGGAAACGCAACCATTAATTTAGTGACTACCAGTGCGGCCTTGTCCGGAAATGACTTTGGAATTGATGATATAAGTTTTCAATACACCTGTGAATCCTATGATACCGTATGGATCGCGCCTAAAAGTGATGCTCAAATTTTAATAGACACGACTGCACTATTTGCGTGTGATAGCCTGTGTTTTACCCTAGACAATGCATTAGATTCCCTGGGGTTGTTGAGCTACCAATGGGTGTTGAGTGATGGTACGGTAGATACCTCTTCGACCTTCACACATTGTTTGGTGGATTCGGGCAATTACAGCGGGTATTTGCTCACTTCTTCCAGTGAGGGCTGTACTGATAGTGTGGTCTTGCCATCGATGCGTGTAGGGTATACTCGTCGCATAGATTCCTTAGTCATTGCGAACGATGGAAGTGGCTATTCAGGGATAGTCCAAGTATTAAATACAGACGAAACCATCGGTATAAATGTTCATTATGAGACGGTAAATTCAAACAGCTTGGATTCTATTTTTATTTCTGCAGGCAGCCAGAGCTGGAGCAATGGAGCAATTACTGGTAGCCACCTTATGACGGGCTGGGGACCTGTAGTTCTTGATTCAGAACCCCAAACCATTTGCGCCTACCTATACACCGCGGACGGTTGTGTGGATTCACTCTGTAGGCAGATCGCTTTTTATCCTACTATAGCAGTGCCCAATTTTTTTACACCTAACGGGGATATGATAAACGATGTGCTCGAGATACAATCGACTAATACAGATCGATTGCTGCAAAGAATATATAACCGTTGGGGCCAATTGGTCTTTGAAACGGAACAACCGGACCTCTTTTGGGATGGAAAAGTTAATGGCAAAGCTGCTGCTGCTGGTGTGTATTTCTTGGAGGTTGAAGCATCAAACCTTTACACTAGCGGCCGACCCATAATGCAACGAAAGGCCATACATTTGATAAAGTAAAGCCATGAGATCTAAACTGCTAAATGGCATCACGTCCGTAATTATCGTTCTTGCTTTACTTTCCTTTTATGGTTGGAGCGTCCGAAATCATGGTATTCCAGGTAAAGCCCAGGGATTATGGGGGAAGTTCTTAGTTACGCTCACTTCGTTCCCAGATTTGGTCACACAGGCCGCTGAGGAGGTGGAAAAGTTACCAGGAACCTTCGTGCCAACACACCCCGCATTTGCCTCTGTAAATAGATTAGATTACGATATCAATGTATTGGTGAGCTATTCAAACGAGGAAGGAAATAGAGCAATAGAGGTCCGTAATTTAAAGACACAGGCCGTTAAAAAATCTTGGGAAGTCAAAGGCGGATTGAAGCCGCATCATCGAATCATGCATCCACTTTTGCTCTCAAATGACCGTATCGCGTATGCTACAAATGGTTATGATGGAATTTATTGCATGAATGCTGTGGGTGAGCAACTTTGGCATCAAAAAGAAATTGGGCACCATCATTCCATGAATGCGGGTATCGGCGAAACGATGTGGGTTTGTGCTTATGATCTGTCTGAAACTTCGCACCCATCAAATGGCGTTATATACGAAATGGGAGGTGTGAAATACCACTTTTTAGACAACTACATTGCCCAGTTAGATACGGAAACTGGCGCGATACTTTTTAAGCGCTCTATGGCCGAATTATTACTCGATCATGGGTTAGAACACCTAATCATTAAGAGTGTAGTTGTTGATGATCCTATTCATTTGAACGATGTTGAGCCGGTTTTAGAATCGAGCGAATACATGCTTGCAGGGGATGTCTTTTTAAGTTTCAGGACTTCTTCGGTTATTCTCCACTATCGGCCCTCAATCGACAGTGTTGTTCGTGTCATTGAAGGTCCTTTTACCAGTCAGCACGATGTAGATATTGTTGACGGACAAACCATCGCTTTTTTTAATAATAATGCGCCAACTAAAAGATTTAAAGAAGATGGCGGCCGAAGTAAAGAGCCGAACCTACTGAACTACCCCGAGTATTCTTCGCATATCAAATATTACGACTTGGCCTCTCAGACTTTCAGTGCACCAAACCAAGAGGCTTATTCACAACATGGCGTGTATTCATTTACGGAAGGTTTGTTTGAGTTCTTACCTAATGGCGATGTACTTATTGAAGAACAAAACCCCAGTCTGTTGTGGGTGTTTAGGCAAGATAGTTTGTTGTTTAAGGGAATATTGCCCTCTCATCACGAAGGCTACCATCATTTGTTGAATTGGACCAGGGTAGTAGACTAAAAAGAAAACCCCTCTAAATCGAAATCTAGAGGGGTTAACGATCATTTCTAAGCGTTTACAGTGTAATGCTGTAGTAGCCTTCTTTTTGCTTTTCGAAACCGTATTGAATACCGTTTGGGACAACAGTAACCCCTTCTGGGAGCCCGGCAGGATCTACCTCAAATTTCTTCAATGAAAAGCCGCAAGCGATGACATTCACGTTATTAGCGTTCAAGATTTCCATAAAAGGATCCATGATCTCTGGGGTGACCATATCTTGAACAGACTTACCGCATATGATGACGTTGAATTCGCCGAAGGTGCTAGAGTCAGCAATGGCCAATTCTCCAGCTGCTTTTGCGATTGCTTTGAGCTGTTGTACGTTGCGATTTAAAACGAAATAATTCTGCGTGGTAACTGCAGCCGTTTCTTCAACAGATGCTTCTGTCGTATTGGGTGTGCAACTGCTTAGAAGGCCAGTGGCTAAAGCCAAGGATAAAAGTAATTTTTTCATGGATAGAAATTTAGTGGAAATGATAATCTGTTCCGGGCAATTGTGAAAGAACATTGTCCCCTAAATCTAAGGCTTTTGCACGGCCATCTCTTAAAGGACTTATGGTATCTACATGTGCGAGGTATTCTTCGATAAGATCGTGTATGGTATAGTCCATAACTACGGTTTCAACTGTATTTGGCATTCTACAGAGCATGTGGAGTGGTTCGCCTTCTCGACGGCAAGCAGACATTTTATAAAGCTTATCCATCTCTATGGGTGCTCCACCAACATAGATATCCTGAACACGTTCCCCTTTCGCAGCATTGGCATTAAAGGTGAGTTCCATACCTGAGAATCGCACTACCCATCCGCCAAAACGCTCTGAAGCCTTTTCGGCAAAAACGTTATGGAGTTCTTTTTCGAGCCAGTCTTTGATTTGTTGACCACTGGCTTTGCCAATTTTTACTTTTTCATTGACCGGAAGCATGTTCCAGATATCACCTCGTGTAATGGGCGCAACGCCTGCCTCACCTGGGTTGATCGGAGGGGAGAACCGGAATCCATTAGAAAGTGCGATATCTACATCGTTTTTCCAATACGCCGCGTCGGTGATAAAATTATCCATAGGGTTTTCAACTACGAAGTAGCGGTAAAGTGGGGTAGTGGTGTAACCTAAAACTTCGTTGATATTGTCGTTATAGGGTTCCAATTCATTTTCAATTACCTGCGCAACAGTTTCATCCGCTGGGTATATGTTCGGATCCACTTCTACTAAGTCATATTCCTCATTAATGATTTCACCATTTTGAACAGTAAGAACCATTTTTCCAACAAATGATGCGAATGCACCGGGCTCTGTGACCTTAGCGTGCCCCGCTTGTAGCGGCTTGCGTATACGCTCGTGTGTATCGTTTCCTAAAACGTAATCCACCTGGGCTAAAGCAGGATGGTTTGCTAGGTCAAATTGTTTACTGATACCAATATGGGTAACTACGAAGAGAATATCTACTTTCTCTTCCTCTTTTAGTTTAGTGACCAATTCTTCAAGGTTATCTAAAATTGGATCAAAATCTAATCCTTCTGAAAACGATGGATTTTGACGAATGGGTACCTCCGGATCGTTATAGGATAAGAAACCTAAGCGATTGCCGTTTATTTCTTTGATCCAGTATTGAGGGAAAATTGGCGCTTTACCGGCTTCGTCATGGAACATATTCGCAGTAATCACAGGCGTTTCATAGCTATTCAAAACGCTCATCATTTGCTCTTTTCCATAGACCACTTCCCAATTCCCAGGAATAAGAAAATCGTACTCCATTGCTTTTACAATAGGGCCAAAAGCGGATCCTTTTGATAACGCTGCAACTGCGGATCCTTGAATGAGATCACCACCGTCTAAAATGATGGTGTTAGGGTTGGATTCGCGTTCAAGGTTGAATAGGGTTTTCATGTTGGCTAAACCGCCAAGAGTTTTGAATGAAATCTCTTCATTCTCCCAGAATAGCTCACTGTGTGGTAAGACTTGGCCGTGAATGTCTGCGGTTTGTAAAATGGTTATTTGTGTAGGCTTTCCATCTCCATCGGATGGTGCGTTACATGCGCTAAGCGCTGCGGCTAGCGCGAATATGGTATAGATATTAAATTTCATCTTTGATCGGATTATAGTGGAATAACGAGTGTGTTTTATGCTACTTTTAAGCGCATAGGTACTGGATATCTCGTTACAAATGGTACTTACTATTACCGTAAAGTATGTAAAAAGGTACGTTAGGAGGGCCTTTCTCAATGAAGCCATTTGGTAAATGATAACCGGTCAGCTTCCATTCACTCGCTGTAAATACGTTTAACAGCGGAAGGATCGAATCATCGTTCGTAGTTTGTTCCTTTTGGAGTTGAGATAAGGTACCTTGATCTGTATGTGAAACGCAAACGGTCGTTTTAGATTTGTTTGAGACATTCGTTTGTTCTACCTCTAGAACACGTTCCAAATGGTTTCGAACTGAACACGGTGAACTCAGCACAATTAATCCGAGGATAATGGCGGTACCTAATGCTTTCCAAAAGGGTTTCGTGTTCAAGCCTTTCATAGTGTCCCCAAGATACTTAAAAAACACGCGTCAATCGAGACCTTTATCACGCAAAAATAAAGGGCTTCTTAGCGTTGCGCCGAACTCTTATGGTATTCGTCCACTAAATTCATCACACTTCGAACCATGTCTTTTAACTCTAAAAGAACATTAAAATAAAGGGTGGTATTTTTCGGGCTAATCTCCTCGCGTCTCGTATGATCAATCTGTGCATCAATCTTAGAAGAAAGAAGATCCAGCAGGGCCTCTTTCCGGTCTAGACTGACTTTTAGACTGTTAAATTTCTTCGTATTAAATGCACTTTCGACTTCCACAAGAAGTGTGCTGATTTGCTTTTGAACTTCAGCTAAATCTGCAACCTGACCTACACTCAGTGCTTTATGGTAATTATCTACATGCTTGAAACTTTTCTTCGAGATATAATCTAAAGATTGCACAATATCCGTAAGGTTGGCTAGTATAAAAATGTAGAAATTACTACCGCTAACGCTGGTTTCGTCTAAACTCTTAATGAGGTAGAAAAGATTGTTTCGTAGTGATTCCACTTCTTCCTCGAATTTCAACACGCGCTTACGTACTTTCTTCAATTCTCCAGCGTCGTTATTACTTAATGCTTCGATAGTTCCGCCTAAAATCCTGTACGTGCGGTACATAGATTTCGCAATATTTTCGGCACTTTCATCAATAATTCCTTGTACAGTTTTGCTCTCAGTTTTCTTTAACTCTTGTGCTCCTTGGTCCAATTCAGACTTGCCTTGATGCTTCAAATAGTTGCGGATGAGTAATCCCGCAGTAATAATAAGTAATACTGCAATAGACGATCCTCTTCCCAAATGGATAAGGAAGGTCAAGGTACCGGCTATAACGAATGCAAAGAGTGCGGTGAGGAACCAACCTCCTATGACGTTCAGTACCCCCGCAACGCGATAAACGGCACTTTCTCTGCCCCAAGCGCGGTCAGCAAGTGAAGTACCCATGGCGACCATAAAAGTGACATATGTAGTACTTAGCGGAAGTTTCATACTCGTTGCAATGGATATGAGAATTCCGGCTACGGCTAAATTTATGGAGGCTCTTATTAAATCAAACGCGGGTAAGTCTTTCGCATGTGCATCTCCAACATCGTTCAGTGGTGTCTGGAAACTAGAGGAAATTTTCGCTTGAATATTTTCCGGAATGGCAGCACCGAGCATTGAAATAAGCTGAGTGGAGCCCTTTACAATAGTTTTTGAAAGAAAATTGGGCTGGAATCGTTCAACAGTATCTCCTTGTCTCGATAAATTGATTGCCGTATCTACAACGCTTCTTGCTTTTTTAGAAAACCACAATGTGGCCATCATAACGCCACCTGCAAGAAATAAAAGTAAGGGCTCTGCAGGTACTTTTTCACTGAGAATCCCCATCGAAAATTCATTCGCTGGTGTTCCCGAAATACTCCAAGCTTCATAGCTGTGATAAGCGGCCATAGGAACTCCAATAAAATTGACTAAATCATTTCCTGCGAAAGCTAATGCTAGTCCAAACGTTCCAACGCCGATAACTAGAACTAACACATTAAGATGAAACAATTTTCCAAACACATAAGAAATTAGTGTCCAGAAGGCCAACATACCTAAAACAAGGAAGAGTTGATGATTCTTTAAAAGGTCTTGAATATCGCCGTAAAAAGGGGTGCCCTTTAAACCTTTGAAGAAAATAAAATAGCCTATTGCGGTAAGACAAATACCTGCAAATACGGCTCCAAAACTTTTCAGTTTTCGCTCGTACTGGAAAGTGAAAATGAGTCGCGAAAACCATTGCACAATCATTCCTATACTAAATGCAATAATAACAGACAGGAGTATCCCGAAAATAATCTGTTTTGCCTTGTCCGTGTTGATGTATGCGCTTAAATCCCCAAAAGTTTGCTCATCTGAAATACCAATTTTGATAAGCGCCATTACGACGGCAGCACCTAAAAGGTTAAACACGATACTCACTGTCGTGGAGGTTGGCATTCCTAGTGTGTTGAAGAAATCCAACAATAGAATGTCGCCAATCATTACAGCGAAAAAGATGAACATAATTTCATCGAAGTAGAATTGGCTCGGTATGAAAATTCCCTTTCGAGCTACTTCCATCATGCCACTGGAAAAGACTGCTCCGATGAAAATACCGGCACTCGCAATAATCATTATGTTTCTGAAAGAGATGGCTTTCGAGCCGATTGCCGAATTCAAGAAGTTGACGGCATCGTTACTTACCCCGACTATTAAATCTACTACAGCGAGCACTGCTAGTGCTACAATAATCATTAAAAAGATGTTCTCCATGGAGCAAAATTATCGTGCGAAAGTAAGTTAGCAATGTTATCGGAACATTAAAAAGGGCGCTTTTATTCGATTGCTTTTTGCAAAGCATCGGCTCCACCAACGATAGGTAGAACGAGTTGGGTAGCCCTTAGGTCTATTGTTAAAACTGTACCTGGTTTTGGATGTAAGGTAAATTCTTGGTCGCTGGAGAAAATCATTAGGCCCAACCTTTGGCCGGCTCGAATGATTTGATCGTCCGGTTGCAAGTCGAAACGAAGGTTGTAAAATGTTCCGGGCTCTAACGGTTTGCTTTCGGTTAGTGATGAGGAATTCTGAGGATCTGCCCACCCTCTGGTAATTATATTATCATAAATCTCGCCGTTCTCTGCATCTTCCCAGGGTAATGAAACCAGCCATACAGAAAGATTCGCTGCTGGTTTTGAACTTGCTAATCGGATGCTAAGTTCCGTTATTCCAGAAAGATGCAAATCGGACTTAAGGGTTGGGGAGGTATATAAAAGGCGGTGATCGGAGCTTTTAATTCTTGCGAGATACTCACCAGTGTAATTCACATTATCAATAAGTGATTCTTTCTTTTTGCTGCTTTTATTTGTACTCAGCGTTCCTGCATCGTTGCCGCCTTTCTTGAGATAAAGAACCACTGGTTCTGCTGTTGGATTAGGAAAGTCAGCATATGCGGTGGGTTCTGAACGGGATTCGCCCTCTCTAACTATCCAGGCTTTTGGATCATTTTCAACACCGTTTTCTATTTCAAAAAGGTACCTGGTAAACCATCGGTTCATCATTGAAATAGGAGGAGGCCCACCGTGGCCGCCTTGATGGTAATAAATTTGCGATGGTATACCCATTTCTCTTGCCTTGCTATAAATCCGATAACTGTGCTCCGGCATCACATTCCAATCGTTGAAGCCATGCGACATGAGTAGTGCCGCTTTCATAGGCCCCATTTGATTTAAATAATCGCGACTCGCCCAAAATTCATTATAATCTCCAGTGGCACGATCCATATGAGCTCTCATTAAATCATCCCGTACGGTTTTATTGCCAAAAGCACGCTTTTCAGGGTCGCCGCTGTGAATGAATTCATAGAGCACATCAATATCTTCACCTAAATAACCTCCGGGGCTTCTGACTATCCCATTAGAACGGTAATAGTGATAATAGGACGTGTTGGGAGCAACAGGAATAATCGCCTTTAATCCTTCAACTCCAGTCGTTGCTGCTGCAATGGGTAGCGTGCCATTGTAGGAAGTTCCTGTCATACCTACGTTTCCTGTGCTCCAAAACGCAAATACTTTTTCCTTACCCTCACGTGAAGTATAACCGTTGTCTTTTCCTGTTAGCCATTCGATAACGGATTTAGGCGCTAATGATTCATTTGTGCCGCCGACAGTAGGGGAACCATCTGAAAGGCCAGTGCCAGGGGAGCAAGAATGAACAACAATATAGCCTCTAGGCACCCAAGTTTTTACTTGCGAATTTGAGATGATTGGTCTTTTAACGATCTGATTCACTTCAACATGTTTCGGAGCATCAGGTACAATTCCCAACTCCTGTTTTACATTCCAAAATAAATCTGTGTCATTACCCGCAGTTCCAGCATAATAAGGACTAGACTCATAAATCACGGGTAACCTTAGACCATTATTGGTCTCTAGAGGGCGCGTCACATCTACGTGCATTCGATCTAACTTTCCGTCGCCATCCGTGTCAAAATCCGTTTCTACCCACAAGTCTTCTCGAATCCAATTTTCTGTTGATGCAAATGCAGGGACAACCTGTGCTTCACCATTTTCAAAATAAGGTCGATTTTGAGCCACTACACATAAGGCACTGCTCACTGCTACGCTTAGGAAAAAATACTTCATTCAACTTTGTTCTCTAGTAAGTAGTTGAAGTTATGCAATATCAATGCGTCTATCTAAACCAACCACTTTTCTTTTCGATGAATCCTTCAGCCGCGAGGCGGCCACTTTCCATTGCTGCATTTAATGAGCCGTTGAATAACGTGTCACCCGCATGGAAAATAGTATCAGTCACAAGACTCGCGCTGGGTTCGCTGGTGTATTTCAGATTTGTGAGCTGAGGGAGCGCCTGCGCTATGGTGAAATTTTTAATGTGTTTTGGTGTGCCTGTGGTACAATACGTTTGAACCTCATGGGCGATCATTTCGGTGACTTCTTCTTCGCTAGCACCTTGATGTTTGAGTGTCGTCACAGATAAGATGGTTCTTCCCTTCTTGTCCTGGTATGCGAACAGATTATTGCTCATTTTCCCTTCATCGGCAATGAGTGCGATGGTTTCAGGGGGTATAGAGGTGTTATCTACCTCAAAATACAGGCACATGCACGATTTCCATTCCGTTTCAGCATCAGTAAGATTATGAATGAGTGCAGCTGCGTTTGCCGTTACAATAGTCCCTTCGTGTGGTATTATTTCTCCATTTTTAAGGGTAATAATCGTGCTGTTTAACGATTGTACTTCGCAATTAAATCTAAAAGTGGTCTTGACTAATTTTGCTTTAAGCTGTTCACTGATTGCACCTATCCCGTCTTGAGGGATCATAGCGTGGCCTTCACCAAACATTTTATAAACGAATTCAAACATTCTACTGGAGGTTTGAAGTTCCGTTTCAAGAAAAATGCCACTAAAGAATGGCTTGAAGAATCGAGTAATTATGGTTTCTGAAAATCCCAGCGTTCTCAAATATTCTAGCGTAGTTACTTCAGGTGAAGAGAAGATTTCATCTAAACTCTTTTTCTTTAAATCAAAGTTGAGTTTAACTACCTTCAGTTTATCTTTCACAGAGCCGATTCCTGAAAAAATGGTAGGTAAAAGTACTTTCCAATTCCGCAATGGATCACCAATAACGAAACGCTTACCATCCACTAAAATTTGAGCGCCTGGCTCAAGCTTCCTCAGGCGAAGTGCCTCTAAATCTAAATATTTCTGGGCAAGCGGATAGGCGCTTAATAGCACTTGAAATCCAAGATCAAGCTGATAATCTTCCACTTTGATAGTTTGAATTCTTCCACCGCAGGTTCCTTGCTTTTCAAGAATTACCGGGTGATACCCCGCTTGCTCTAATTCATATGCTGCTATGAGACCGCTTACTCCTGCTCCGATAATGTGGACGCTTGCCTTCTGTTCCATGCGTGTTTTGGTGTTTACACAAAGAAAACGAAGGATTGGAAAATTAGTTCGTCAATTTTTGATAATGTAGCAGCGTTTATCCAAACAGAGGATTGTTAGCTTAAAGAAAGCATAACGTAGATTATGTGTTAAGCTTATATTACGCGTGTACATTTAAAGTTTTTCAAAGTACACACATTAATAAACGCTCAAAAAACAATGTCAAATACGAAGAAACTAGGGTTCTTAGATAGCTACCTCACACTATGGATATTTTTAGCCATGGCAATAGGAGTGGGAGTCGGGTACTTCATTCCCTCAAGTGCCGATTTCATAAATACATTGAGCTCAGGTAGTACGAATGTGCCTATCGCTATAGGACTGATCTTAATGATGTATCCTCCGCTAGCAAAAGTGGATTATAAACTCTTACCAAAGGTCTTTCGTAACGTGAAAGTGTTGTCCGTTTCCCTACTCCTAAACTGGATTATCGGTCCTGTACTAATGTTCGTGTTGGCCCTACTATTTTTGCAAGACTATCCAGAGTATATGGTAGGCCTAATCTTGATAGGACTGGCGCGATGTATTGCTATGGTACTTGTATGGAATGATTTGGCTGAAGGAAGCAGTGAATATGGCGCTGGACTAGTCGCTCTCAATAGTATATTTCAAGTTTTTGCTTATAGTTTTTACGCTTGGTTATTTATTACCGTTTTACCACCTTATTTCGGCTTTGAAGGTGCCATCGTGGATATCTCAATAGTTACAATTGCGGAAAGCGTAGCTATTTATTTAGGCATACCTTTTCTATTGGGACTCGTCAGTCGTGTTGTATTGGTTAGGTGGAAAGGAGAAGAATGGTATCGCAATACATTTATACCCACTATTTCACCAATGACACTGATAGCACTCTTGTTTACAATTGTGGTGATGTTC
>JAGYIN010000002.1 GCA_018402665.1 Schleiferiaceae bacterium
CACTTCATGCGTACCTATTTCAAACCAACTTCCGCTCGTATACGTGGCGTAGGTGGTATCAATCCCACAAACATCTGTAGCTACTAATGCCGTCCAGCTGTATGCTGTACCGCTGGTATCAGCCGCTACATATAAGGTGGTATCACCTGCACATTGTAAAACGGGTGCTATGTTATCAACAACAGTAACCGTGGCAAAGGCAGTATCGCTCTGCGTTCCGTCGGTCCCTATGAGCATTACGGTATGTGCGCCCAATCCTGAACAATCCCAAGACGAGCTATCAATACTTAAGGTGAGGGTACAATTATCGCTTGAAGCGCTATCCACATCTGCCGCCGTAATGTTAGCCAGCCCCATAGCATCCAGCTGAACGGTGATGTTTTTCGCATACACCGTGGGTGCAACGCCATCACTATCATTTACAGCAACAGTCGCTGTTCCTTGACAACCGATCGGGTCGAGCAAGGTCACGGTATAGCTTCCGCTAGGCACATTCGAAAGATCTTCCGTCGAGGCGCCGTTGCTCCAGCTGTAAGACATAGGCGCTATTGTGGTGACCATGGTCAGGTCGATCCCACCGTCGCTGGTACCGGGACAACTGGCAGGCGTGCTTGTGAGCGTCGCAACCGGGTCCGGGTTTACAGTGACTGTAGCCATAGGCGACGTCCAGCGGCAACCGGCTGCTGAAGTCACGGTGACGTGATACATGGAGGTATCTGTTAAAGCAGCTGTGGTGTAGGTGGTGTTCGTTGCGCCTGCAATACCGCTCCACGCAGCACCGTCAAAGGCGTACCATTGAACGTTGGTAGCGGTTCCTGTAGCAATGACCCCAAATGTGGCGGTAGCATTGGTACAAATGTTTTGATCACTAGGAGCGAAGGCAATGGTAAAGTCGATGGGCTCATTAAGGGTAAGGCTATTTCCCGCCGCTGAGGTACAGCCGTTTGCATCCGTGAGTTGAATATCAATATAAGGTCCCTCCGCAAGGTTGGTAAGCGTAGCAACACCAGAAGTAACTGCCGCTGTGGTGGAGCCGCCCATATAGGTAACCGTGTAGTTGCCGTCGGGAACATTGGCGATGTTAAAACTTATAGTCCCGTCTTCTGGTGGCACAGCGGTAGGATCTGTTTTCGTGAAATTGCTGGATCGTTAATGCGCTACCTAAAAGTTTTCGCTTTATTATGGCGGTGATGAGTACATCCGTGGCGCCGCCTGAACTTAGCGTGATTTGTGCTGGCCCGGCCGGTGCGCTACCAACACATATGGCATAAATACCGCAGTATCTAGACGACCTAATGAATCTGCAATTGAGCGTGAGGCTGTCGTGTAGGTACTGCCTGCGGTGGCGCTCATCGCATAGCCCGCTGGAGCAGTTGGCGATGAGGCTGTCGCCGAGGTGTAACCTTCACAGCGATGCTTGGGCTAGCGCCAGTGATCCACAGCACGTGAAATACGGGACGGTGGTGCCAGCGTATAGATGGTGGAATCGCAGCTATGCCGCTGCAGTAGGGAACCAAATTCGTTGGGCTGCTCACGAAAGCATTCAGTCTAGCCTCGCACCAGAAGATCCAATGCTAAAGGAAATGGATGCCGTACTGGCATATTCTAGTTGAAGCTCCGCTGGTACCACAGCTCTACGGTGCTGGCGGAGGCGTTGTTGTTTGAGAATCGGTCACGTTAGTGGCGTGGTAATTCTGCAGGCAGAATGGTCGAAGACCTAGGGTATAGCTAGTGAACCGTAATCGCTTCCCAGTGGTACTTACCGGAGCACTGATACCGTCTAAATCCCATGCGGTTGCAAAGTAAAATCACCTGGAGCGTAACGGGTAATGTGGGCAACTGGCTGTCCTGTCTTCAATAAATTCGAGTCTGTAGGAGATTCTCCCGCGCTGGTCCAAAATGGACGGGCTGAAGTTTGCAGCCAAAGGCGTTGCGGTGGCAGTGGCGCGTTGGAAATCTGTAACCAATCCATTCGTGATGTTGTCGATGGTAATGATGGCATCGTAAGGTGGTCCGGTCAACTGACTACATCATTGTAGATACAACTTCCGCCCACTCCCGTTGGCTGGCCATAGGTTAATGGATCAAAGTTTAAGGAGCCCAATTGCAGGAATGGACCAGCTTCTTGCGCCCAAAATGGAATATGTGGCCAAGGTGAGCATCGAGAGGAACCGTCTTCTCACAAGAATACAGTGCATAATTTCAAAAAGAGTTAAGGATTTGTCTGCGGCGTCTTTAGTTTCCAGCCAAAGTTAGCCTCAGGTGCTTCATTGATACATTGAGCTGAACTCTACAACCGACGTGTGAGTGAATCGAGTGCTGGTTTTGATCGAGCAAAGAGAAATAGTGCTTTGTCTTGTAGATTCTTAAAATCGTGACATTTGGTCACGCTCTTACAGGTAAAACCGAGAGCATGAATAAGCGGAGTGCAGCACATCAAGGCACTGAATGAAGCATTCCGTCCATTACAACCGGAAATAACGCATCATAGAATTGTATAGAAATTACAGTACTGACCAGCTCGCGTTGATGAGCTTCGTTTGCGGCGACATCAGTGCATTTTACTGCATCTCTTTTCCATCTACCAGCCTGAGCAAGAGGTCTCTTTTTATCAATACCGGTTACCATCTTTGATGAACGCCGCTGTACAAGACTACCCTACAAAGTTTATGGATTGCGCACAAGAGAGTGCGTGAGGACTTCGGAAGCGATGAATCGTTTACTCGCGCGATGAAACGCGTGGATGAAGGACCCTGGATTACTGGCTGCAAATATGTGGCTGAAGTAGAGCCGTTAGAGAAGGAAAGAGGAACATGCAGGTGTGGGCTGTGCGACTCCAAGGTACTGGCAGAGTGACCGGAGAAAAAACCCTAGATATTTTGAGGACCGTGGGTGGCGTGATTGGCTCCCATCCGCTGTTGATGTCACCATAGAGAAAAGGAGGCCTATGCATTAAAGATCATTTACTTTTCTTTCATCCCTTGCACCGAAGGCTATTTCAGTATTGGGTGTAAACACTGTACGCAGCCTGGTGGAAAGTGCTGGGGCAGGGTGTGTGGAACAATAGTCTGAAGATGGAATGTGGTCTGCAATTTAGCAGAAGGCGCTCTTGGCCTAAGAATTGACCGTAGAAGGAAACGTAGTATATGAAAACCCGGGCTTTGGGGCTGGCTCTCCCTAATCCAATACAATGTCATTACTGGACAAACCATCCAAATTGCTGAAATGCAGGATACTATCATCTGTCACTACACTCGCCCGCGTGGTCTGGGACATTTAATAAGGTTACTGGGAAAAGTAATTCGCCGCACCAGGGGTCATTGTCGCGGTGGACAATCGCCGTATCCGGCCGTGGTTGCTGTTGTATGTCCTTTCCTGTTGGGGTACGGTTGATGCCATCACGCCTTCGATCGGTGCCTCTTGAAAATTCCGTGAATGCGGCATCGCAACGTACGTAAATCTGCGCATTACCAAAGCTCACTACTTCGAGTGTACGTTTTCAACACGACGGTGATGGGATAGTGGTAGTCGAAACACCTGATAGGCGAAAGGTCCGGATTTCTCCCGTTCGCTTAATCCTTCATGGTCGATTCACACGCTGGCAGGAAAAACACCAACAAGAACTCATCAAGCGGTGAAGCGACCAAAAACCAATTTTTCTTTGAAATGCATCGTCTTATACTTTTAGCGTCGTTATATTTTCTAACGCACCTGGGCATCCATTTATCTGGCCAATTGAATTTTTAACGAGGGAAACGCCTGGGTCTGGTCAGGACTGGAAGTGCTCAAAGCATTTTCTTCCGCCAGAATTAAATGTTGGAATAGGAAGACTTTCGTGTGCGCATCCACGGGGCAGACAACCGTCGTAACGGGTGGGCACCGGCTCATAATGTAATTACGCCAATTCGGCGGTACGCCTCTTCGAGGTGAAATAGCCGAGCATGGTGAGCCTTTCAAGGTGCAAAGAAATGCGAAAATCCGTCATCGGCGGTCATGGCATCATACACGCCCAAAAAGGTTTCACGATCCATCTGGGTCGCTTCCTCAAAGGCACTGGGTTTGGCGAGTGTTTGCCCACGGCAAATTCCGATGACCTGCATCGCAATTTCTCGCAAGTTATCCGGGTATAGCAACCGCGAATCATCACATCAATAAAGGCACCAATGCGCGCGTCGCGTGGCACCGGCGGTGGCGGTCTCCAGGGATGATGGCTCTGCAATCGCGTCCAGACTGCAAGCCGCCCCAGGCCCGCGGTAGAAAGCATCGTGTGGACTGGGGCAAGAATGTTTCGCCTTCTAACAACACCTTCGTAGGAGCCAACCAACGTTCCACTAACAAAGCCAGCGCCATGCGCCGTACCATCTGGTCTACGGGTCAATGTATTTTTCCATTAGTTCAGAGTTCCTAAAGGCTTTCAATCTGTTCACCGCATAATCTGCTGCACGGAGCCGTCATCGCCATATACGTGAGCGATGGATCTACACACGAAGAAGAGGCTGCGGCTGCACCGTCGGTGACATAAAGATATCTGGCGCCTCCCAAACTTGGTTCCATTTATTGAGCACTGACCTTCGGGTGCCGTTCCCATGCGGGTACGTTCCCATTTCGTGGATGCTCATGCCCAGGGCATAATCGGACCTAACCGCTGATACCCAGGAAGCCCAAGCTCAGCATATCGACTGCACCTTGCCTATATCGACACGCATTTCGCCTCATTTTCTCTGAGCTGCGCGTCGAAAGAAAGCACGGAAGCCCCCATTTATCCTTCTTATCCGGGTCCAATTTATTTCCATTATCATACGGCAATACCTCACCGAAGCCTGTCATTCCCATGGTCCACGGACCGGTTTTGCTGATGCCTTTTAAAATCGGCCCCAATTCCTAGTTCGCGCACGCTGCGTCTCCAATCGCCGCGCGAGGCAGAACCCCAGCCAAACCCACGCAAATAGTCGCGCTTGTCGCCATCCCAATTCCGGAAACGAAAACGTGCCAGTCGGGCGCCCACCAAAGTAGTATTTGTCCTGATCGCCTCCAAGTCCCACTCGCTCCAACTCTGAAGTGGTGGTCCATCAAATTGTGACCCAACTACCGTGAACTAGAGCCCAAAACTGGCCTTCCCAAACGTCCGTCGCACTGTCTATCAAATCCAAGTCGAATCTAATGCAGAGGCGTTCAAAACACACCGGTGGGTGTATTCATAGGCCGCGTCTGTCTCGGCATCCAGCACGCTTACGCCTCTTCGCTTCTTACCGTCTTTACTACATCAATCTTCATGATACTGTGCGGACGCAACGCCAAATTGCCCACGCATCGCGGCCGGCAGCGTTGAGGCTTTCAGTACTGGGAAGTAGCCACCGTACGACAGCCTGCAACAACCGGTGATTGTTTGGCATTGATACCCCGTTCGTCCATGGTGCGGTACGGCGATGTTTGAGGTATGGCCAATGATTAATCGGCGCTTTCATCACATGATGAATGCGATCCGTGCCGCCGTTCCACACAACTAAATCCATCGCATGCAACACACACTGTCCGGCAGCACATCCAGATTCTCAAAAGTGATCCAGCTCAATCCTGCAAATTTCCCAACGCAAGCGCTCAAGGCTCCAGATCATCGTACCCGATCGGCCAAGCGCGTCGCAATGCCAGTTCTTTCATTGGCTAAAGTCCTCGCGGTTCCATCAGCTCCATGGCCCCACATCAGCGCGAGAGCGCCCTCTTTCGACATGATAGCGCTGGCAGAACGTTAATCGAACTGTTTTTCTCCAGGTACGGACAATCCTGATCGTCCACCCACCAATCCGGCCCAATTCATTCAATTGATAACCTCCCAGCACCGGATTCCTATCCTTCTGCGCGTGCTGCCTTTCTCCAGGCGGAAATTCCCAGGGATCTTATCTTTGTTGGTGTAATCTTTTAATGTGCTCTACGTTTTGCCTGCGCTCCAGCACCAGGACCTTCAGTCCCTTCTGGGTGAGTTCTTTTTGTTCCAGCCTCCGGAAATCCCGGAGCCAATAATGATCGCATCATAATGCATTTCCTGGTCTTCTGCCATGATTGAGCTGAGTTAACGATGTTTTCTTAGTTAAGCGCCATCCTACTGAATAAATCTGTCGTAGCTGCGGCGCATGCCAACAATGTCCCATGGTACTCAGGGCAACATATCCATTAAAACCGGTGAAACAATGGCCTGCATCACTGCCGGGTAGTTGATCTCTGATCGCTCCATTTCTGCGCCACGCTGGTGGCCTGGCACCCCGCCACATGGTAGTGCCTGTAATACTGGTGGTTTTCCTTGATGTCTGCCACCAAATTTCCATAATCCGTATGTGGTAAATGTCGTAGAGCAATTTGAAACTGGGCTATTCAACGCGCGGGCCGCACCCAATACCCTAACGACTGCTATCTGCCATATAATCCGGATGATCGATAATGCTGTTAAAACAACTCCATCTGCAATATTTACCTGCAAGTAAGCCTTTATTAATTTCACCATCGGCTGCAAAGCCTTTCACCGCTTAAAGCAGCCCCTTCCTCTCGCTCATAACCCGCGGCGGTTCCGCTGAAGCAAATCAGGCTGGTATATATCCGGTTTTCTGGCCACGTGCGCGGGATCATCTTGCAGCGCTTCAGCAGCACCCCCTTCAAATTCCTCGTGAATAAAGCCGTCAACTACTAAGCCCCGCACCGCCGTGCCATGCTACTATCCAGTCCATGCTTTAGGTGGGTGCCACTCTTCCGGGTCCCACCAACCACCGCTTCAACCCTTGATCGGCAAGCCACGGCACAGCTCCTCCCACTCCGGGATCAACAGCCGTCCACCGCCCATACACTTTTTATACCCAAAGGCGCGTCGTTTCTTCACGGCGCCTCCACCAGCTGTGCTCGCCCAAAGCGATCCCGGTACAGCCGAAGCGGGCCCCCTGGGCGCCATAAGTCTTTTGATGTGGTCGCGGCGGTCCACTTAAGCGTGTTTTACGGATGTAAAAATGAATGCCCGCGAACATGATACGATCAAAATAATAGGTATGTATAGTGTCGCCATAATGACCTTCCTTCCTGCTTCAACCTCCGTCAAACCCACCATCAACTCATCATAGAATCCGCCCATGAATTGCATATAAATGCTCACCGCGAACATCCCCGCTGCCCCAATAACCGCCATGCCCACAGCACCTGTGGAAGGGAGGTAAGTAGCCACAAATCCAATCATCGTCGGCCAGAAATAAGTCACACCAATTCCAAACACAAAAGCACTCACAAACAGCATCGAGCCGTCCATAGTTCCCATCATGTACAAACCGATGGTGGTGAAGATGGCGCTGAAGAGCAACATCCCTGTAGTGGAGAATCGCTCCACAACCGGAGCCGCTATACCGCGTCCAAAGGTCATCACCCCTGAGGTGATTAGGAGGATGAGGATGGCGTTGTCGCTGACACTTTTTAAGAGGACATCCACGTATTGATTAATGAACAACTCTGAAGTTGCCGTTCCTAACATGGCGATGGTGATGATGATGCACAACGGGTTGAGTAGGGCCTTGTACATATCGGAATCGGACACCTTGTTCGCCACACGTTCGGTCACTGGAAATTCCATGCGCTCCATCTGCAACGCATACCAAATGGTCGGCAGCAGCATCACGGCCATCATCATTTGCCAGCTGAGGCCCATCTTCCCAAAGGTGAAGGCCACGAGCGAACCGATGACGATCCCTCCGGGGAACCAGAGGTGGAATTGGTTGAGTTTGGTGGTCTTTTCTTCTGGATAAATAGAAGCTACTAAGGGGTTACATACGGCTTCGACCATACCGTTGGCCAAACCGATGAACAAGGTGCTGATCCAAAGGGACCAAAATCCGCCTGCGAAGATGGTGAGTAAGATCCCCGCAAAGTGACCTATGTAGGCCAAGCGCATCAAATTTTTCATCCCCACTTTGTCTACGAGGGCACCCCCAATGATCATGCTCACGGGGAATCCCCAGAAAGCAGTAGCTGCAATTCGGCTGAGTTCAGAACCGTTGAGTTCGAATTCTACCCCCAATTCATTTAGAATCCCAGCGCGAATTCCAAAACTCAAACTCGTAACTAATAAACTCGCACAGCTCGCAATAAAGAGCGCGCGACGGTTGCTTGTATTGGCAGTCATAGCGTTCAAAGTGTTTTTTGTTTAGGAAGTGTCTAAAATACACTTTATCGCAAAACCACCTACTTCTTTGAAGAGTAATCCTGTTTTGAATACGCTCAATAGCATATCAGTCAACCTATGTCTTGCTAAACTGACGTAGAAATGAGTATCCAATCTCATCTGACAATTCTACAGTGTGTCAAAAGTCCTGTTTAGTCACTGAAAATCAAAGAATTGTGCATAAATAAAACTTATGTCAATCTTGTCATTTACATGTGTATTATCTACAATCCAGCCAATATTTCGACGTTACAAATTCATAGAAATTTTCGATCGAAACTGCTCGTTGATTTAGACTTCCCTTTAAAATCTTAACAATGCGAAAGTTTTAGATTGACTTAGACAGATAAATGTAAAATAATGAAAAACAAGAACTTATGAGGTATTCAGAAAAAGGATTAATTAATTGCCCGCGCAAAATGAGCGAATCAACTGGGCTTTGCGCAACATATACGTTAACTGAAAAGCCAATGGATAGCGTAAGTGAAAAAAGACCGATGAAACGATCTGGAAGGGAAACGGCGACTTGGAAATTCAAACGAATGAATTTGATGCAAGAAGGAGGGAAAAGATGGGCGAGTATGGCGGAATTGAAAGGATTCGAAAAGGAACGGGCGAGGGTGAGGGAGATGGAGGAATTGGATGAATGGAATTTTGAGGCGCGGGTGCGGTTTGAAGAGGTGGCGCGGATTGAGGAATGGTTTGTGGAGCGCGGGGTGCGGTTTGAAGAATTGGGGTTGCCGGAGCGAGAACGGAGTGAGCGGATGTGGGCGCGATGGGGCGAGGGGAATTTGGAATGGGTCAGGCGGGCGCTCGGGATGACGAGGAAGGAGATGGCGGAATGTTATGGGGTAAGTCGGCAGGCGATGGGCCAATTACTCGAGCGCGATGCGCGGGGCGCACTGAAGGTGGCGACTTTAAGGGGCGTTTTGGAGCGATTGGGGTGTGATATGCAATTGGTGGTGAGTCCGATGGGCGGACGGAGTTTTCGTGAGTGGCGGAAGGTGGCGGCGTGGGAGGTTTTGCGTGCGGAGGGCGTGCGCGAGGAGGAGGCGTTGCGAGTGGTGAAGCGGGTGGCGCGTGGGGGGAAATTGAATTGGACCCAATGGGCAAAATTGCGAGCGGCGAGGGAAATGGGATTGAAAGAGGGAGGAGAAAGGTAAATTGGACATTTTCCACTACTTTGGGGACCAATTACAATACTGGAGCAACATGAGTCAAAAATTACGTGCTGCCATGATTGGCGGAGGACCAGGAAGTTTTATTGGCGCAGTGCATCGCATTGCGGCGCGGATGGATGGCGATTACGAATTGGTCGCCGGGGCATTTTCTTCAAAACCGGAGAAGTGTTTGGAGACGGCGCGTGAATTGGGCATTGCTGAAGAGCGTGCCTCTCCAAGCTGGGCGGGGATGCTGGAAAGTGAATTGGCGCTCCCGGCAGACGAGCGGGTTCAAGTCATTATGATCACCACCCCGAATCATGTACATGCGGCGCCCACTATCGCGGCGTTGGAGGCTGGATTTCATGTGATTCTAGACAAGCCTTTGTGCACTTCCATGGAGGAGGCAAGGGCGATGGAAGCGGCGGCGAAAAGTTCAAAAGCACTGTTTTGTTTGACGCATACCTACACGGGCTATCCAATGATTAAAGAGGCCAAACACCAGATTGCCTCTGGGGCACTAGGAACGGTCAGAAAGATTTATGTAGAATATCCGCAAGGCTGGTTGTCGACCTATTTAGAGGGAGGGGACCATACGCAGGCGGCGTGGCGAACGGACCCGACGAAATCGGGGAAAGTTGGCGCTATGGGAGATATAGGGACACACGTTTTTAACCTTGCGGAATACGTGAGTGGCGAAGAGATTGTGGACGTCTGTGCCCAATTAAACACTGTCGTCAACGGGCGCGCTTTAGACGACGATGGTGCCGTACTTTTTCGCACGGCCTCAGGCGCCACGGGCGTTCTCATGGCGACGCAAATTGCCGCAGGTGAGGAAAACAATGTGAAGATTCGTGTTTTTGGAGAAAAGGGCGGTCTTTGCTGGGAACATACCGATAATAACAGCTTAACGCTGATGCCATTGGACGCGCCAGTGGTAAAATTGCGTACGGGAGGCCCCGGGACATCGGACTGGGCCCTGGCGAATCACCGCATTCCTCCGGGCCATCCGGAAGGCTACCTCGAGGCGTTTGCCAACCTCTACAAAAATTTCGCGGCCCATGTTCGTGCTCATGAAGCTGGAAAAGCGCAGCATCCGCACCTGGACTACCCCGGTATTGAAGACGGTGTACGCGGCATGAAATTTATAGAAGCCATTGTGGCGAACAACGCTGGAAACGAAAAATACACAGCACTATGAAAACGCTGAAAGGACCGGGCATTTTTATCGCCCAATTCGCAGACGACCTCGCCCCGTTCAATTCATGGGCGTCCATTTGTAAATGGGCTGCCGATCTAGGCTACAAAGGCATTCAAATCCCTTCCTGGGATGGCCGATTCATGGACCTTAAAAAGGTGGCGAACAGCCAAGATGCGGCAGATGAACTCACAGGCATTGCTGCGGAGCACGGTATACAAATCACAGAATTAAGTACCCATTTACAGGGCCAGCTCGTGGCTGTTCACCCGGCCTTCGACGCGCAATTTGATGCATTTGCCCCGGCTGAGGTTCACGGGAATGCTAAGGCGCGCACGGCGTGGGCGGTGGACCAATTACATCTTGCCGCAACGGCTTCACAGCGTTTGGGACTTACAGCCCATCCGACGTTTTCAGGCGCATTGGCCTGGCCGTATTTCTACCCTTGGCCGCAACGACCGGCGGGGTTGGTGGAAGAGGCGTTTGAGGAATTGGGCCGTAGATGGTTGCCAATTCTTAATCATTTCGACGGCTGTGGCGTAGATCTGGCCTATGAAATTCATCCGGGTGAAGACCTGCACGACGGAGCGACCTTTGAACGCTTTCTCGATGTGGTAGGCGGCCACCAGCGTGCAAACATGCTGTACGATCCCTCCCACCTGGTTTTGCAGGGGATGGATTATTTGGGCTACATCGACCTGTACCATGAACGCATTAAAGCCTTCCATGTGAAGGATGCAGAATTTAACCCGGACGCTAGAACCGGTGCCTACGGTGGCTACCTTCCTTGGGTAGAACGCGCCGGCCGATTCCGTTCCGTGGGCGATGGAGAGATCGATTTTCCTGCCATTTTTGCCAAGCTCGCCCAGTACAATTACGACGGTTGGGCCGTGCTAGAATGGGAGTGCTGTTTGAAAGATTCGGCTGCCGGTGCGCGCGAGGGCGCAGAACGCATCGCCGATTGGATCATCCCTGTGGCCTCGCGCGCCTTCGACGACTTCGCCGCAACGGGCGTAGACAGAGCCGCGAACCGCAAGGCTTTAGGATTGGATAAATAAAACCCCAAAAATAAATGAGTTACAAATTCTCAATGTCGCAGTGTCGCTTCGCCTTTCTATTGATGTGCAGTATGCTGTTGGGACTCCGGGGCGCCGTTGCGCAATCGGGCCCAGAATTTTTACAGCAGCGCGGCGTTCCAGACACCGTACATTCTGAAGTGTTGAATGAGGACCGGCTCATTTATGTGGATTTTCCTTTGAGCTATACGCCGGGCAGTGCGCAGAAGTACCCGGTGGCATTTTTACTGGACGGCGATGTGCTGTTGCCGGCGGCAGGTACGGTGCAGGATTATTACAGTGGCGGATACACGCCTGATATGATCATCATCGGTATTTCCAATGCGGAAAATAGAACTAGGGATTTGACCCCACCCAAGTTTATTGAGGCACAGAGTGCCGTTTCTTCCGATCCTATGGCGGTTGCCATGACACCGAACGCGGTATTGGAGGGTGGAGCGCCTGCCTTTCTTGATTTCATTGAGAACGAATTAATCCCTCATGTGGAGGCCAATTATCCAGTGACCCAATTCAGAACCTTGATTGGCCATTCGTATGGCGGACTCTTCACCTTATTTGCCCTAGCCGAGCGCCCCGCGCTGTTCAACTACTACCTCGCTATTGATCCCAGCATGAATTGGAGCGGGGGGCATTACCATTACATCCTTCCAGAAAAACTGAGTGAGACATCTCTTGAGGGCCGTTCGGTGTTCATCACCATGAGTGGCCAATTGCACTTTCAAGACACCACCATCACCCTCGCTAATGTGCGTGAAGACGATTCTTGGCCAACCGAATTTCCTCGTGCCATCCTCCAGACCGTCGACCAACTGGAAGCATTGGCGCCTACAGGACTTCGTGTGGGATACCAATTCTTTGAAAGAGATTTTCACGGTACTGTGCCCTTGCCCTCTTTAATGGAGGGATTGATTGCCCTGTTCGATTGGTATCAAATGGAGGACACCCACAAAATCAACGATCCAGCGACGCCGGTGGCAACACTATCGAAGATCATCAATCACAGAGCAGCAAAATTGGAACGCAACTTCGGCTATGCGGTGCCTCCATATCCTGAAGAATTGCTCAACATGTCGGGCTACATGCAAATGGATATGGGCGATCTGGAGAAATCAGAAATGTATTTTGCGGCAGCGCTAGAGTATTTTCCTAACAGTGCGAACGCGTATGATTCTATGGCCGATTTTTATGAAGCTACCCAAGCCTATCCCGCTGCGGCAGAATGCTTGAAAAAAGCGATGATACTAGATCCTTTGCCCCGCTACAAAGAGCGTCTAGACGAATTGACCGCGAAGATTAAACCTTAAACTCAACGCAAAACTCATCTTTTAGCACGAATGAAACATCTCATCCTATCTGCCGCGGCTCTTTTTGCCGTTGCCTGCACCGCACCTGCCGAAGCACCAGCTCAAGCACCAGCCGAAGAAACGGCCGCCGCTCCTGAAAAATTGCACAATAACATCACCGAAGCCGAAATTATCGACGGCTGGGAGCTCCTGTTCGACGGCCAATGCACCGGCAATTTCCGCAAGTACGGCGATACGGTGATTGGCAAAGCGTGGGTCATCGAAGACGAGGCCTTGCATTTGGACGCGAGCAACAAAGAGGACTGGCAAGTCAACGGTGGTGGCGATATCGTGTACCAGGATGTTGACGGTTCTATCCGGGAATTTGAAAACTTCCACTTCAAGGGGGAATGGAAAATTGGCGAACGCGGAAATTCCGGCATCATCTACCTCATCAACGAGGATGCCGAGCAGTATCCGTTTTGCTGGATGACCGGTCTTGAAATGCAAGTCCTCGACAATGGCACGGACTCCACAGAAGGCCACCCAGATGCGGCCATCCACAAGCACCGCGCTGGAGATCTGTACGACATCAACGCCGCACCAGAAGGTGCTGCCAAGCTCGCTGGCGAGTGGAACAGCTTCGAAATCATCGTTCAAGACGGTCACCTCACCCAGAAGCTCAACGGCGTGGTCACCGTGGATCGCGACCTCTTCGACGATGCGTGGCGTGCGGATGTTGTGGCTTCGAAATTCCACGAATTCCCTGGATACGGCACCTATCGCAAGGGTGGGATTGCGCTGCAGGACCATGGCGATAATGTGTGGTACCGCAACTTGAAGATTAAGTCGCTAGCATCTACAGAAACTGAGGCGACTGAACGAGACGAGACTGATACCATAATCGGATCAGATTTGGATTAATTTTCGCGCCCGAAAATTTTCCTAGAAAAGCAAAAACCCGGCGCCGGCAGGCGCCGGGTTTTTTTATGAGTAACGTACATTTACATCATGGCCCAATACCACCACAGTAAAGGCATAGTTTTAAGCGCGCTGAAGTATGGCGAAAGCAGTAGGATTGTGCGCGTGTATACGGAGGAATTTGGGCTACTGAGTTTTCTAGTGAACAGTGTTGGAAGCAAGCGCGGGGTGGTGCGCAGTTCCATGCTGTTGCCGCTGTCCTTGCTGGAATTGGTCCATACGCACAAGGGGGAAGGAAAACTGGACCGCATTAAGGAGGCGAAGATGGACCTGACCTTCACGAGCATTCCGTACGATCCCGTGCGCAATGCGTTGGCGCTCTTCCTTTCTGAACTCTTTCAAAAGGTGTTGCAGACGGGGGAGGCGAATTCAGAAAAGTTCGATTTTGTCCGTTCCGCATGCCTGGCGCTAGATACTATAGATCCTATTCCGCCGGCCTTTCACCTCGCTGTTTGGGCCCGATTAACCACCTACCTGGGATTCGCTCCCAACCTCAACGCGTCGAACGGGACCAATTATTTCGACCTCCACAACGGCAACTTCGTCCCGGAACCGCCCCTGCTGCACGGGTATCTTCAGCCGGAAGCGAGCGAATACCTGCGGATTGCATTGGAGTGGAATTTTGACGGGCCGCTGGGCATATCCAAGCAGGGCCGCTCAGATTTAATGGATGGATTGAGCAGGTACATGAACATTCACCTCGATGGATTTGGCACCTTCAAGAGTTTAGACGTGCTGAAAGAGCTGTTTGTGTAGCGCAGGCAGTTGGGAAAAACGCTAGATTTCAATAAAAAATCGGCGAAAAAATCAAAAATTCGGTGAAAATAGTGGGGAAATCAGGCAAAATCGGACAAAAATCGCAACTGTCGCGACACCCTGACACCCGAAACAGGTTGGTAAGATATTTGCTATATTAATGGCATAATTAATCTTAAAAAGACTAAATGAATAATTCATTTCCAAAGTGGTTGATTCCTGCATTTGTAGCCTTCCTCTTAATTCTCGCGTTTTCATCACGATTGTTTGTTAAAATTGAATCCGGTGAAGCGGGTGTTCAATACGATCTAGTTAAAGGTCTTAAGGTGGACCGCATTTATGATCAAGGTTTGAAAATCATCGCGCCGTGGAACCGTATGTTCATCTACAGCACACGTATCCAGGAAGACCGTTCCGTAATGGAGGTACTTAGTGCAAATGGCTTGACCATTCGTGCGGAGCTTTCCTACCGTTACCGTCCTATAGAACAAAGTATTGGTTATCTGCACAATGAAGTTGGTGAGAACTACCAAGATCGGATTGTTATACCAGAAATTCGTTCGGCAACCCGCGAAGTGATCGGTAAATATTTACCTGAAGAGTTGTATAGCTCGAAACGCGACAGCATTCAGTTAGAAATATTTAATTTGGCGGCAAGCCGTATTAAAGAGAAGTACATTGAATTAGATGCAATTTTGATTCGTGATGTAGGCTTACCAGATAAATTGAAGCAAGCGATCGAGCGCAAGCTTGAACAAGAGCAGGTTTCATTAGAATATGAATTCCGTTTGACTCGTGCTCAGAAAGAAGCGGAGCGTCAGCGTATTGAAGCAGAGGGTAAAGCAGTGGCTAACCGTTTGTTGAGCCAGTCGCTTACGGATAAGGTGCTTCAGGACAAAGGAATTGATGCTACTTTAAAGTTGGCAGAAAGTCCGAACAGTAAAGTGATCGTAATAGGTGGAAGCGATGGACTTCCTTTGATATTGGGAAATAACTAATCGGTCCAACTGATTAAAATTGAGATAGAAAGGCGGCCAGATGGCCGCCTTTTTTTTATATTCGGAGTCCCCGTCGACCTAGTACTACGACTGAAACGAACGAATAAAATCGCAAATGGACTTGCATGTTGCATTATCTTATAGAGATGTACTGTACTGGTTTGGCTGGGCGGCAGCGCTATTTGTTATCCTCTTCCCACTGTGGTTCGGCGGTAAATTAGGAGCGGTAGCCCGCGGTAAATTTGAGCGCGGTTGGGCACTGGTTTTGGTGGCTGCGTACCTGGCGATGACGGGACTTTCCATTTCAAGAGGCGAATTCAGCTGGGGCAGTTCCTTACTCTTCCACATGTGCGGCTTCTCGAGGCTCTTGCTCATCGGTTATTTTTTTACCGGCAAACGCTGGATGGGAGAATTGGTCACCTTCACCGGCATTGCAGGTGGTTTGCAAAGCTTGCTTACTCCGGAATTTACCCACGGCATCAACGTGGTCTATGCCTTTGATTATTATGTCAACCACGCATCCATCATCGGGGTAGGTTTCTATAGTATTGTTGTGCAACACAATCGTCTTAAGAAAAGGGCATGGCTGCGCAGCTTCGGTCGTATACAACTCATGGCGCTCATTGCGCTCGGTGTAAATCTACTGACCGGTGGAAATTACATGTACCTCATGGAACCCCCAATCGCAGATAACCCACTGATCATTACCAGTGAACGCTTTGCCTACCTCCATGTAATGTTCTTCGAAGTATTCGCTGCCTTGAACTTTTGGTTGATCGAAATACTCTTGCGTCGTATTCACGTCAAAAACAGCCTCGGTTACCGGGCCGTTTAGGGCGTTAACACATCTCCAACATTTTAGGCGACAGAAGTACCTTATCTTCGCGTGGCTACGCACGAAAATTGCTGAGTATTAAACCTTTTGACCCCAATACGCGTCTACTAGACATGAAGAACCTAAGCAATACCCTACTCGTATTCCTCGCAGTGTTTTTAACCGGAACACTCCACGCCCAGCAACCGGGCGGCCAACGCGGTGAGAATTTTGACCCTTCTAAACTCCCGAAAATCGGTGTGATCACCGGAAAATTGGTGGATGCTGAAACCAAAGAGCCGCTTGCGTATGCTGCAGTGAAAGTCACCCACAAGATGAGTGAAGAACTGGTTACAGGCGGTATGACCAACGATCGCGGACAGTTCAAAATCGAAGGCATTACGCTCGGACCTAACGTGATTGAATTTGCGTATGTAGGGTATAAAACGAAGACGCAGGAAGTACGTTTAGGGCGTGAAGGTGTGGAGCAGTCGCTCGGTGAAATTGGCCTACAACATTCCGGAGTGGAGCTTGACGAAGTAACTGTGCAAGCGGAACGCCAGTTCATGACGAATGAGATCGACCGCAAAGTGTATGATCCTTCCAAGCTGATCTTAAGTAAGACGGGTTCTGCAACGGACATTCTTGAAAATATACCTTCGGTGGAATTGGATCTCGATGGCAACATCACGCTCCGCGGTTCTAGTGCAGTGCGCATTATGATCGACGGGCGCCCTTCGCGTTTCACAGGGGAGGACCTTACCGCGTTGTTGCAAAGTTTACCGGGCAACAGTGTTGAGAAGATTGAAGTGATGACGAATCCAAGCGCGAAATACGATCCGGACGGTACGGCGGGTATGATCAATATCGTGTTGAAGAAATCGGCGTTGCAAGGTTTAAATGGATCGGTCAATGCCTCTTATTCGGGAGCAGATCGCGTGCGCGGTGGACTCAACCTGAACTATAAGGTAGATAATGTGAACCTCTTTTTTAATGCAGGACACAGTTCAGGATTTACCCCACGCAGTTCGTGGGCAAACCGTGAAAATTACCTAACGGACGGCACCTACAGCTTTGAGCAAGTGACGGATGGACTGGGCGGTCGCAATGGAAATAATGTTAAAACGGGGATCGATTGGACCCCGAACGACAAACATACCCTCACGCTTCAAGGCAACATCAATCAAGGGTTGCGTCCGCGTTCGGAAGAGAAAACCACGGATTGGACTACGCCAACGAGCATCTATACCATTCTCCAGGCGAATGAAGAAAACGGCATTCGTTGGAACAACAGTGCCGACCTTATTTACGACTACAAACCGAAAAAAGGCGAGGAACTCAACGTCCGGTTCAGTTACACCGACGGAAACCGTCACGACGACATGGTCTTTGAACAAGATACGCTTAACTCAGGGAGCATCAAATCGCCATCACTGCGCTATGCAACAGAAAGTTTTGGCGACCAATGGGAGTTTAACGGTTTGGCGGATTACGTCAAGAAGTGGAACGAGGACCGCAAATTAGAGGCGGGTGTGAAGATGATTCTTCGCGATGATCTCGACGGCTTCAATAGAACGAATACCGACATCAACACGGGCATCGCCACCTTAGATCCCCTTTCTGTAAATGAATTTTTATACTCTGAAGATATTTTCGCGGCCTACGCAAACTACGGCTTCAAAAAGGGTCCGTGGGGCTTCCAGTTGGGACTTCGCGCAGAACAAGCGAACATCGAGGCCACACAAATCACGCAGGATTCGACCTTCGTCAACGACTATTTCCAAATATATCCCAGTGCGTTCATGACCTATGAGATCGCGCGTGGACGTGAACTTAATTTCAGTTACAGCCGCCGTGTTCAGCGCCCCGGTGGTCGACAGCTCAACCCATTTATTGACTACAGCGATCCATTCAACCTTCGTCAAGGAAATCCGTACCTCCTCCCAGAATTCACAGGATCTTATGAGGTAGGGTACACGCACATTTTGAAAAAAGGTTCTACACTGAGTGCAAACGTCTACTTCCGGGATAAGAGCAATCTTATTACCTGGTTCAGTCAGGTCGACACGAACGGAATTAACACGACCACATTTAAAAACCTCAACAATGGCGAAGATGTGGGCATGGACTTTAATTTCCGCGGCCGTCTCGGCAGCAAAGGTGCGTTCGCAACGCTCGGAGGAAATTACTTTTACAGCCAGGTCAGTGGTGATATCGACGGCCGCGGCTGGGTCAACAGCGGATACGGTTTTGGTCTGAACACCATGGTGAGCACGCCACTTTGGAAAGGTGCGAGCTTACAAATCATGGGGAATTACCGCAGTAAACGAGTCATGGCGCAGGGTATAGGCCGTCCGTTCTATTTTATGGGCGGTGGATTTAAACAAGGGTTCATGAACGATCGTTTGAACCTGTCCATTAATTGCCGGGACCTCTTCAACACCATGGGATGGAATTACGAATCCATGGGCCCCAATTTCTACCAAGAGGGCCAATTCCGCTGGAGCAATCGCATCGTTGAAGCCGGTCTTACCTACAACTTTGGCGAAGTGCAACGCCGTCGTCGTCAAATGGACCGCGGAAGTGGTGGTGGAGGAATGGACATGGACATGTTCTAATCCATTTTTAAGCATTTGTTACATATTTTTACGCCTAGGAATATTTTCGGAGCTTTTTTAAATAGACTTATGAAACATTTGATTCACCTCGCACTCGTTGCCCTTTTTATCGCGCCATTTTCTCTAAGCGCAGAACGTTCCATCATGGACCCCGTAGTGTACGATTTACGAGGTGCATTAACCCAGGGGTATGAGGTGGCCGCAGTGGTCACGGATGCCGGCGAGCTTTCAGAATTCACCTTCGATACAGCGAATAGTTACCTGACCTTACTCAAGCCAGCGACCTTTTATTATGCCTTATGTGTGGATACAGCGGGCCAATTGGCCTACCTCTACATGGGCCCCAAAGAAGTTGGAGGCTCCAGTGAGCCGTATATTCAAGAGCTTACACCCTTGCCTTCTGCAACCGCGCAGGGCGCGAAGACTGCAGGAAGAGGGTACTTCATTTCTTTAGGTTCTGGAGTGGTAGTTTTTGCGGCTATAGCGGCCTTAGACGATGGTGATGGATTCGCGGTGCTCCTCGGTTTCTTCACAGGACTGCTTGTGGCAACTGTGGGTGCAGTGATCTCTGTGGCAGCAGGATTGATTAAAGGCACAAAAGTGGCCTTAGAAAACAGAGCCGAAATTCAGCAGCGCGAGGCGCAGCGCAACGCTTCTCCCCCGAGCAGCACACAATTTGTGGTCGAACCAGTAGACGAACTGCTGGTTCCAGCAGAATTTACAACGGCATTGAAACTGGCTGTGGGTCGTTAGAAATTTTCGTCAAAATCGTCGCCTTCACCGCTATCAAAGTCGAAGGTGGTGGGCACGCAATCTACATCGATACCCAGCGTACCTTTAGGGCGTTCAAACGGACTCTTGCTGATGCCGAGATCAGGGTTGGCGTAATTCTTTTTCATGTAGACGGCCCAGATGGGAAGTGCCGCTGTAGCGCCTTGTCCGTAATACGTACCGAACCCGCCGCCCATATGCGCAGCACGATCTTCACAACCGGTCCATACCCCGGTGATTAGGTTAGGTACAGCGCCCATAAACCAACCGTCAGAGTTGTTTTGCGTCGTCCCCGTTTTGCCGGCGATTTCATTGGTGAACGTGTAGGGATAGCCGGTTACTGCATTATTGCGGTAGAAGTTTTTGCCTAAATCGTGGCGCAATCGGACCCCGGTGCCGTCTTCCGTCACTCCCATGAGGAGTTTAAGAATTACATAGGCATCTCGATCGCTCATTACCTGACGTGTTTCGGGCGTAAATTCTTCCAATACGACACCATTCTTATCTTCTATGCGCGTCACCATGATGGGCTGCACATAGCGCCCTTTGTTTGCGAAAGTGGTGTAGCTGCCTACCATCTCATAGACGCTGAGGTCGACTGTACCTAGGGCAATAGAAGGCACTTCTGGAATATCGCCCGTAATGCCCATCCGTCTGGCCAGGTCAATAACAGGACGTGGCCCCACCTGCTTCATCAGGAAGGTCGTCACGGTGTTCATGGAATTTGCTAAGGCGTGTTTTAAGCTCTTCGTCCCGCCGTATTTATCATCAGAATTGGACGGGCACCAATCTTCGATGAGTCCAAACTCCCCTTTTTCAATACAAATCTTCGCGTTCGGGACCTCCATGCAAGGACTGTAGTTTTTCTCTAGAATGGCAGAAGCATAAACGAACGGCTTGAAGGTGGAGCCCACCTGACGTTTTCCTTGCTTTACGTGGTCGTATTTAAAGTACTGGTAGTCGTTACCGCCTACCCATGCTTTGACGTGGCCGGTCTGTGGTTCCACGCTCATCATGCCCACCTGGTAGAGTCCTTTGTAATACACGATACTGTCGCGCGGCGATAGCACGGTGTCTTTGTCCCCGTTCCAGGTAAAAACGGTCATGGGGATAGGGGTAGCAAAGGCCTTTTGAATGCTGTCCTGGCTGGCGCCCCGGCGCTTCATGCCGCGGTAGCGCTGCGTGTTTTTCATGGCACGGTCTACGATGCGCTTTACATTCCCGGCGGGATCTTCATCGAAATAGAACGGACCGTATTTGCGGTCTTCTTTGATGATGTCAAAAATGCGTTGGTAATTGCTCAAATGCTCTTGCACGGCTTCTTCCGCATTCTGTTGCATCTCTGCATTGATGGTCGTGTAGATTTTTAACCCGCCACTGTAGAGGTCCAATTCGCGGCCGGTCCTTTTCTCATAATCTTTGATCCACTCCTTCATGTAGCCACGTAAATATTCCCGGAAATACGGCGCTAGACCGGCCGTATGACTCTGTGGTCGGAATTCCAGCTGAAGGGGGATTTGTTGCAGGCTGTCTTTTTCTGCTACCGTAAGCATGCCGTTTTTAACCATCTGCACGAACACTTGGTCGCGGCGTTGTTTAGTGCGTTCCGGGTAGCGTTTAGGATTGTAGAGGGAAGGATTTTTTGCCATGGCAACGAACACCGCGGCCTCCTCTATGGTGAGGTCAATTGGTTTTTTGTTGAAGTAGACGCGGGCGGCAGAATTGATGCCGACGGCTTGGTAGAGAAAGTCCAATTGGTTCAAATACAAGGCAATAATTTCGTCTTTCGTGTAGAGCCTTTCCAACTGCACCGCGATGATCCATTCGCCCAATTTCTGTCCAATGCGCTCCACCAAATTACGCGCGGGTTCATTGTACTGCATCTTCGCCAATTGCTGCGTGAGCGTAGAGCCTCCACCTTTGGATCCCAGATACGCAACAGCACGTGCCAGTGCCTTTGCATCCACCCCGCTGTGGGAATAGAAGCGTTCATCTTCCGTTGCTACGAGCGCTTTACCGAGCCATGGCGAGAGTTCATCGAAGGTTGCAGCCGTTCTGTTTTCGCGAAAGAAGGTACCTAGGGTTTCACCGTCTTCGGTAATGATTTCAGTGGCCAATTTTGTATCGGGATTTGCAATCTGCGCGATGTTGGGCAATTCACCAAACACGCCCATGCTCGTCAAACTGAGCAAAACCGTCAAACCCCAAACCGGTCCCGTAAGCACGACCACCGTCCAGATGATTTGCTTGCGGTAGTTGCGTTTCTTTTTTTCTGTCTCTTGTGCCATAGCCTCTCAAAAATACCAATATCTCAGATTGGTTTATTGCCGGATCAGAAGAACTTTTCCTTGTGCAGTAACGGTGCCTAATGCATTTGTAATGTAGACCAGGTACACGCCACTAGCTGCGGGCGCTCCGCCCAGGTTTGTGCCGTTCCACCGTGCTGTCCCCCCGTTGGATTGCGTTTCATACACCAGCGCCCCGGTTATGTCCGTAAACTTTACTACCGCACCTTCCGGGCAGCCCTGGACAAAAATGGGCCCTTCATACCCGGGGCGTACTGGGTTGGGGTAGATGGCGGCTTCGGGTACATTGCCGGCATAACCGGGTGTGGCATCGCCGCGGTAGCCGATCAATCCCTTTGCGGTAGCAATGAGGAGCGCTCCGCTGGTTGGATCCGCTGCAATACTGAGGATGTCATTGGCGAGTAAAGGGGAATTGGTCGCCGTAAATTGCTGTAGGGTTTGCAAGCCCTCGGGACTGACTAAAAAGAGTCCAGCGCCGCGTGTTCCGATCCATTTGCGGTTGCCGCCGTCCACGAAAATGCTCGTTATGGGCGTTTCACCCAAAAGCTTCTGTACAACACCGTCTTCCTCGAAGAGAATAGGACGCGCGTCTGAATTTCCACCGTTAAAAATAGTTGATGGACTGTACAGTACCACTAACCCTTCATCCGTGCCGATCCACAATTCTCCGTCGTGATCCACGGCCATACTCAGTACGTGGTTGGAGGGCAGGTTGCCGCTACCCGTACCCGAGCTGATCTGCCGTTTCAGTCCGTCGGAAGCACGGTAGGCGTAGATGCCGTTTGTTCGGCTTTGAATGAAGAACATGCCGTCGTGGTGAACGATGTTTTTTAATGCCACGGCGTCTGCACCGGGACTTAAAGCGAAATTGGACCAATTCCCCGCTGCATCTTTCTTAAACAACGGCGCAGCGACTAAACTTTGCACACCCCATAGATTCCCTTCATCGTCAAAGGTCAAACCACCGGTCCGCAGATCATTTGCGTTTCCGTTCACGGCGAGCAGCGCACCATCAGTGTTGCTTGCGCGATACCAGCCCGTCGTATCGCCGTCAGTCAGCTCAACAATCCCGCCGCCCCAACTGCTGAGGTAGAGTCGCTCGCCCGAAGCGGTGAATTCGTGCGCCGCACTCACAAAATCCGTCAAACCGTACAGGTAATTTTTATCCCAATGCACCCACTGCTGGTTCTCGTACCGACCGGCGCCGTCGCTCGAATAGGCTTTTGACCACAGTTCATTTAAGGCGCCCGGCAAATGAAGGACACCGCCTGTATTGCCGCGGTAGGCCGCTGCGTATGGATTGGCCCCATCTGGATTAGGGTCGTTATCCTTGCCCAATCCGAAAGGCACGAGGTGAAAAGCTTTGTTGCTGTACGGGCTGCTGGGGAGAATGCGTTTGACTTTAGTGCGGTCCTTAACGCGTACCATGCCCGTTTGAAAATTACCCGTGTAGAAGGCATTCTCACTGGCTACAAACGCAGAGGAGAGGGGCCGAAGCACCCCTGGAGCGAAGAGCGCGTTGGAAATATTGACGGAATCCACAGGACTGTTTTTTTGGTCCGATTTTTTACCAATCACATTGAAATCTCGCGTAACCACGAGCCAATTCTCGTTCACGCGTACATCTTGTATTTCTTGACTTAAGCTTCCGCTGCCCCAAGGCTGCGGGTAGGTTCCAGCCTCCCAATCGCCGTTGCTGTTTTCGGTGACATCAAAAAGCAGTGTTCCTGAAGTAAGGTCGGTTGCGGCATACAAGAAACACGCATCGACGCCGTACCATACGAGGTGGCTGGGGTCGTAGACGCTGGAGAAAACGCGGTAATCGATGGGGGTCCACTGCGGTAAGTTTTCGGTGAGGTTGGCGACTAAAAACGCATTTTGCTGAGCAGGGGAATAGACGCAGGCGGTGCCCGATGGGTTGATATCAAAGGAAGCGATCGCAATGGGACTGTAGTTATCGCCGAGAAGAAAAGTTCGACCGGCAAGGCGGGAAGAAATTTCAAATTCGACCAATCCAAAGTCCGTTCCGACGTAGGCGTTTCCATCAAAAAAGGCGAAGCCATTGATTTGTTTGAGTCCGGTAAAAGAGGGAGTTTCTTCGATGGCGGTGATGGGTTGAAAAGAGCCATTGCGCCAAACGTCGATGCGCCCGTTGGCGTAGCCAATCCAAACGGTCTGCGAGGAAGGATCGGAGCGTAAGGCAGTGATGTTGGTTCCTGAAAGTCCGTTGATGCGCGAGTACCTGGAAAATTCGTCGGTGCTGCCGTCGATAATGAGCAGGTTGTCCTGGGAGGCGCAGAAAACGAGCGGGTCCAATTGGTCCACGTGCTCAAACGTGTTGTAGGGAAGATGATCCACCCAGTGCTCAAAGGCGCTTGCAGCCTGCCATTTCCCGTCCTGTCCCTTCGCTAACGGGGCCAGTAGAACCGCGAAACAAGCGGTGAGGAGAATTTTAAACAGATTCCGTTCAATCATGGGTTCAATTTACGACCTTAGTATCGCAAACAACACAACAAAGTTGTTGTTTGATAGCATAAATATAACGACCATGGCATGCAGTAATTGTGGCAGCGGTGGTGGCGTTCCAAAGGGTTGTCAAAGCAACGGCTCATGTGGAACTGGAGGATGCGGAAAACTGTCGGTCTTTGACTGGCTTTCAAATATGGAACTACCCTCGACAGATCAAGCTTTTGATTGGGTTGAGGTCAGATTTAAGAACGGACGCAAGGAATTTTTCCACAATGCAGAAGGTCTTCCACTCCAGATCGGAGATGCTGTGGCTGTAGAAGCCCACTCCGGACACGACATAGGAAACGTCTCTATCACCGGGGAGCTGGTAAAGCTCCAGATGAATAAAAAGAAGTTTAAATACGAATCGGAAGAGCATCCGAACAAGGTGTACCGTAAAGCTTCAGCACACGACTTAGAAAAGTGGGCGGAAGCTCGAGCGCGTGAAAAACAAACCATGATGCAGAGCCGCGATGTGGCGCAGCGTCTAGGGTTGCGGATGAAAATATCCGACGTTGAATTCCAGGGCGACGGTTCAAAAGCGACGTTCTACTATACGGCAGATGAGCGGGTAGATTTTCGCCAATTGATCCGCGAACTGGCCCAACTGTTCTCCGTACGTATTGAAATGAAACAGATCGGTGCACGCCAGGAAGCTCAGCGTTTGGGTGGTATAGGTTCGTGCGGCCGTGAGCTGTGTTGTTCCACTTGGCTTAGTGATTTTCGTAGTGTGAATACTGCGGCAGCGCGCTACCAGCAACTCAGTTTGAATCCCCAGAAATTGGCGGGACAGTGTGGAAAGTTGAAGTGTTGTTTGAACTATGAATTGGACAGCTACATCGAAGCGGTAAAGCGTTTCCCATCACCTTCAAAGAAACTCAAGCTCGCAAAAGGCGTGGCGTTCTTCCAGAAAATGGACATTTTTAAGGAGATGCTGTGGTATTCGCTCGATAGCGACCCTAACAACTGGGTGCCGTTAAAGCTCGACCAGGTGCTTGAGATTATTGAAGCGAACAAACAAGGGGAAACTCCCGACGACCTTGCAGAATTTGCTTACGTCGAGCAGCCTAAAGTGAAGGCTGAAGTTGCGGTGGCCGATTTCGTAGGTGGAAGTGCAGAAGATAGCATCACCCGTTTCGATCAGCCTAAAGGCGGTCGCAATAGCGGTGGACGCAACCGCAATCGTGGCGGTCGTAACCGCAGTGGTAAAAAACCAAACGCACCGAAAAAAGCAGAATAATGCCCTTTTTAGCGCAAAAACACATAAAAACAGCTGGAAATGGACTCGTTTTGGGTCTTTTTTCACTGTTTTTTCTTTTTCTACAAAGTTGCTCGCCACCGCCAGTCTTAGATGAACTGACCACCTTTGAAAACAACCGGTGGCATATGGACAGCGTGATCACCGTGCAGTGGGCACCTCAGGATGCGGAAAAACCAGTTTTCATGGGCATGTATGTACGTCATTTAGTCGACTATCCGTACAACAATCTGTACCTGTTTCGCACCATACGCTCAAGTCAGGGCGTGGAATATTCGGACACCGTGAACATCGCATTGGCGGATGACCTGGGCCGTTGGAACGGAACCGGAATGAGTACGCTTAAAACGGTCTTCGCACCCATAGGTGGCGGTGCAGTTCGCTTCAAAGGAAACGAGCGGTATACCCTGTCCATTATTCATGGAATGCGCGATACTGTGCTCACGGGGATTCAAGACGTCGTTGTTAAATTTGAGCAGGCAGAAAACTAGGTCCGCTTAGAACAGCAGCTGCTCCCAAAGCACATCCATAAGATGTACTGCGCTCCGTGAACTGAGGTCGTCGATCTGATGACGGCATGAAGTTCCAGTGGCAACGATGTGTTCACCTTCGAATGCTTGAACGGCCGGAAGTAAGACTAAATCGGCCATCTTTTTACTCATTTCGAAATTTTCGCGCTTCATGCCGTAGGACCCGGCCATGCCGCAGCAACTGCTTTTCACGCGGTTGACTGTCGCTCCTAACAGAAGTTGGAGCACGTAGGCCGTATCGCCAGCGCTTTCTAAACTTTTCTGGTGGCAGTGCACGTGGAGTAAAATTTCCTCTGGGTGCGGTGCGAAGAGTTGCTTTGTCCCGGTCAGCTTTGGCAGTTCCGATGCTAAGAATTTATCGACGGTTTCGAACCGCTGCGCCGCAATCCATTCGTTCTCTGCGGGAAGCAAACGTGGGTATTCGTCCTTTGCACTGAGAACGGCACTTGCCTCTAGACCCAAAATAGGTGCGTTTTTGAGTGTTTTTGTCGCGTTTTGAAGCTTTTTTAGCGATTTTTGGGCTAATTTCTTCGATTCTGGCAAAAAACCACCACTTATCGCTGCGCGTCCAGTTGGGCTGCAAACAACCGCTGGACTATACCCGAGCACGCCGAGCACGTCCAGTGCTTTTCCCACAAGCAGGGGATCTTGAGCCTGCGTAAATTCATCTACCCACAAAATCACTGTGCGCTCCTGGTTTGCGGCGCTTTCTACGGAATAGTTTTTTTCATAGGCTTTCATATAGGCCGGTGGTGCCAGCCCTGGAACTGATCGCTCTGGGTGAATGCCCATCAATCGTTTGGTCAGTCCAGATTTCAGGACAGGATTGATCAAACGCCAAAATCCCTGGTAGCTTAAGCTCTTATGGAAGTTGGCAAAGGCCTTATCCGCCATCGTACGTTTAGAACGGTTTTGATAGAGGTATTCAGACTTCATGGCGGCCATATCAACCCCAGAAGGACATTCCTTCGTACACCCTTTACAGCCCACACAATGTTGCATGGCTTCTGCCAATTCTGGTGCTTTGAACCCGGCTATACTTTGTTCGGTCAATACGCTCCGCAGCACATTGGCCCGACCACGCGTACTGTCCCATTCATTGCGAGAGGCCATGTACGAAGGGCACATCAGGGCTCCGGTATGCGGAAGTCTTCTGCAGTCGCCCGATCCGTTGCATTTTTCTACAGCGCGTAAGAATCCGCCTTCCTCGCTAAACGGGAATTGGGTGTCTAAAACGGGCTCCTCACGGTCCACTTTATAGCGCAAATCTTCGTCCATGGGCTTTGCGCCCACGATCTTACCAGGATTGAGCTTGTTTTCTGGATCCCAAGCCTTTTTAAAGCTTTCCATCCACGGGTAGACCTCGGGGCCGTAAAAATCTTTGATGAAGGCCGCACGAACGCGACCGTCACCGTGCTCGCCCGAGAGCGAGCCGCCGAATTTTTTGACGAGCGCGGCGCTGGCTTTACTGATTTCGTATAATAATCGGACCCCCTCGGAAGTCTTTAAATTTAGAATAGGGCGCAAGTGCAATTCCCCAGCACCGGCATGCGCGTAGTAAACACTTTCCTGCCCGAAGTCCTGCATTAATGCATCAAATTCCCGGATATAGTCTTGGAGCACATCGATGCGCACGGCAGTATCTTCAATACACGCAACGGGTTTTGCATCGCCAGGAACATTAGAAAGCAGTCCCAATCCGGCAGCACGGAGCTTCCAAACTTTATCGCTGTCCTCGCCAAAGAGTTCGGCTCTTGCATAGCTGGTCTCACACTGAAGTGCAGCTAACTTTTCGGTCAGTTCTTTCTCGCTCTCACCGCGAACTTCCACCAATAAAATGGCAGCCGGATCGCCTTGTACGAAATCGCGGTAGCTTGAATATTCTTTACTCTCACGCGTACACTCTAAGATGATGCGGTCCATGAGCTCGAGTTGATAAGGCTTAAAAGCCATTAGTTTGGGCGTGGCGCCCATGGCATCGTCCATGCTCTGGTAGTGCAGTGCTGCTACTGCGACATACGCAGGTGGGAGCGGATCCAAGGCCACGCGGATCTTCGTGGTAATGCCTAAAGTTCCTTCAGAGCCACATAGCACAGCTAAGAGTGCATCGGGATCGTTGCCAATTAAATCGATTGCATACCCAGTATTTCTGCGGTGTATGGTCGGATCCGGGAAATGGTCGGCGAGGCTTTCCGTGGACCAAACTTGGGACCACTTTGCCAGCCATTGTGCAACGGCTTCAGGAATTTCTCGCCTCCCGTCAGAGTCGATTGCGCCCATCGCGCGCAACACGCCATCTGCGGTGACCAGTTCAAGGCCAAGCAGCTTTTCGCGTGTGGTTCCGTAGGAAATAGAGGTGGAGCCGGAGCTGTTATTGCCCACCATTCCGCCCATCATACAGCGGTTCGAGGTGGAGGTGTTGGGACCGAAAAACAGCCCGTGTTCTTTTAAATGGTGGTTGAGTTCATCGCGTACCACACCCGGCTGTACTTCTGCCCAACGCTCCTCGACATTGATGTGGAGAATGGCATTCATGTGCCTTCCGGTATCGAGCACGGTACCATTACCTACGACTTGACCAGCGAGGGAGGTTCCTGCGGCGCGTGGGATCAGCGGCTTACCGGATCTGACCAGTGCGACCACATCATCAGCCGATTTTGGAAAGGCTACAGATTCGGGCGTTTCCTGGTAGATGGAAGCATCCTGTGCATAGGCACGTTGAAGGAGTTTATCGCTTGGTTTGGTCATGGCACTAGACCATAAAATTATCAGTCAACTGACCTTCGCCTAGTTCGGCGTTGCCCGAATTCAGGTGACGCAATAACGGACATGGGCGGTAGCGGTCGTCCCCATAGTGTTTGTGGCAGCGTTTTAAGGTGCCGAGCACTTGGTCCCAGCCCATTTCGCGTCCCCACTCAATGGGTCCCTTGGGGTAATTTACTCCTTTAGTCATGGCGAGGTCGACATTTTCAGGAGAAGCAATGCCCTGCCACACGGCATCTAAGGCTTCATTGATAATAAGGCATAGAATGCGCTCAACGATTTTTTCGCTCAGCATGGGATCAATTTCCACTTCTTCCTGTGCCACTACTGCGGCGTCCATACCGCTTGCGTAGTTGTAGAAACCACGGCCGGTTTTACGACCGAACAATCCGGCTTCTTTCAGTCTTTTTTGGGTGATGGAAGGGCGGAAGCGTGGGTCGTAAAAGAATTGGCTCCAGACGGTTTCCGTCACCCTATAATTCACGTCGTGACCGATGAGATCGGTCAATTCAAAAGGTCCCATTCGAAACCCTATACTTTTCACTGCGGCATCAATCTCCGCGACACTTGCCACGCCTTCTTCATAGAGTTTTATGGCCTCACTGTAAAACGGACGGGCTACTTTATTCACGATAAACCCTGGGGTATCTTTTGCGACAACGGGTACTTTGCCCCATTCCAGCATTAAAGCTTCCATAGTCTCCGTAAAGTCATCACCGGTTTTCACGCCAGGCACGACTTCTACCAAAGGCATTAAAGGTGCCGGGTTAAAAAAGTGCAATCCTCCGAATCGTTCAGGATGTGTTAAACCGCTTGAAAGGGCAGCAATGCTTAGGCTTGAGGTATTCGTACAGAGCCAAGCATCAGAACGGAGCAACGGCTCTACTTTCGCGAACAAGTCCTTTTTTACATCAAGGTCTTCAATCACAGCTTCAACCACAAGATCCGCCCCCGAAACTGCGTCTACATCTGCACTCCACTGCATGCGACCCAGCATCTCTTCTTTCTGTTCCGAGGTAATCTTTCCTTTCTCCGCTAACCGATTAAAAATCTTTTCTATCGAAGCTTTACTGCGGTCTGTAGCGCCTGGGAAGCTGTCGTAATACACTACATGACAACCGTTCTGTACGGCAATCTGTCCAATTCCTGTGCCCATGGCACCAGCACCTAATACGGCTACTTTCATTTTATTCTCCTTTAAATTCAGGTGCACGCTTTTCTAAAAACGCCTGGACACCTTCGTTGAAATCGTATGTTTTTCCTGCTTTAGTCTGCAGTGCTTCTTCTAAGTCCAATTGCGTGTTAAGATCATTCGTTGCCGCCGCGTTCAACGCCCGTTTAGTCAACGCCAAACCTTTCGTCGGCATCTGTGCCATGCGCAGCGCTAATGCAGCAACTTCTCCTTCGTAGCGTTCTTCTGGGAACACTTGATACACCATGCCCATGCGCTGCGCTTGAGCAGCAGGCACCTTATCGCCGGTCATCATCAGCGCACTCGCGTGCTGAAAACCGACCAATCTGGGCAGTGTAAACGTACCGCCGCTGTCTGGAATAAGACCAATTTTACTGAAGGCTTGCACAAAACTGGCCTTTTCGTGTGCCACTACAATGTCACAAGCGAGCGCAATATTTGCACCTGCCCCGGCAGCAACGCCGTTGACCGCTGCTATGACGGGCTTCGGTAATTCTCGAATGGCTTTAATGATGGGGTTGTAATGCTTCGCGACGATATCGCGCAAGGTTGGGCCATTTTCTGCGATGGCTTCACCGAGGTCTTGGCCTGCACAAAAGGCTTTGCCTGCACCTGTGATGACTATACAACGCACCGCTGTATCTGTAGCGGCGAGACGCAATGCCTCCTGCACACCTAAGGCAAGTTCGCGGTTGAATGCGTTGAATTTGTCTGGACGGTCGAAGGTGATGGTCAATACACCTTCCTTAGTAGTTACTTCTAACATGCTTCCTTGGGTTTGTCTCCCCAAGGTACAGTATAGGCGGCTTTGCTACAACTTAATGGAACGCATCATTGCCTCCATTTCTAACACTACATTTCGCTTCTTCGCAGTAGGTCCATACAGGAGACTTTCGATGGTCAATATGCGGTCGTTTTTCTCGTCGTAAATGGTGTAGGATAAGAACGGCCCGCCCATAAAATCGCCGTTCATTCGCCACAATCCGCGCGTTTCAATGGCAAACATTCCGCTGATTTCAGTATTCTCAATGCTGGGCGGGATCATCAGTTCCGTAGACATAAACGACCCTTCGTAGGTGCCTTCAAAATAATTCTTTCCGATGCTGTCGCGGTGTGCAATAATGGCATCAACACTGACTAAACCTTCGGACATAGGGCGTTCACTCACGATAACATACTGAATGGTCTTTACCGTCTTCGTTGCGAAAATTTTCAGATCTTCCTTGTCTAGCGTGGGATCAAACCCCTGATGCAGCAGCATGCTTTTGATGCCGATATCTTTTAAGTTCTCATGGGTATAGGCATAAGACGATTTCTTCAACCTGCCCTGAATCACGCTCATGTCGTGCTCCTTAAAAGCGTCCATCAATTGCTTCGCACTTTCTTTTATGGACTTCGCTATTGCTTCTTCGCTCGGTGCAGTGATGCGCACGATTCGTTGCGGTCGCGCCCACAAATCTTTCTGCATTTTCACAAATGAGGTATCGCTTTTTTCAACCCAAAGGATGCTCTTTGTTTTCTGTAGAATTTTATTGACGTCCTTGGGTTCAACTCTAGAAGCATCGAAATAGGCTTCTGCTTGAGGCAATCCTTCTACATCTGCAAGATACTGTGCTCTGAATTCTTCCCCCGGTGCACCTTCCCAAAGCGCATCAGGCATTACCAGTAAAAGCTCACTGTGAGTTCCGCTGGACGGGGGCAGTATGCGCTCCTTTTTTTTAGTGGTACCGTCTGCGTTTTTCTCTGCACATCCACTAAAGAAGAAGAGGGAGAGCGAAGCAGTAACAAGAAATGGGAGTAAAGCGCTGTTGCGTAACATAATGCAGGAATTAGTACTGGAAATTAGGCAAAAAGTAGACCAAAGCCTTCTGACCGTCTTTGTTTTAGATGCGGCGCGGATAAACGACAATGCGCTGACCCACACGTATCATATCCGAAGTTAGACCGTTCCAACGTTTGATCTCACTCACCCCCACGCCGTATTTCCCAGCGATGTGTCCTAAGGTTTCGCCGCTTTGAACCCGGTGCGTTGTCCGTTCGTTCATTTGGGTGAACTCTGGCATCGTGCTCGCGCGCGACTCAAAATAGCTGGCGGCCATGGTGTAAATGGAATCTTGCCGTGCTCTAAAGGCTACGGCACTTTCCTTTGGTAGGGTAATGAAATAATCGGTGCCATCGACAACAGGAATGATCTTATAGCGGTACTGCGGATTTAGGAATTCCAGCAGGTCGGATGCAACGCCGAGCTGTTGTTCTAGCTGTTGAAAGTGCAATTGGTTCGTAACGCGAACCGTATCGGTTGCAACGTAGTAGGCGGGTATATCGGCGGGCCCGACACCGTACAAATGCCCGTATTCCATCGCATAAGTCGCTGCGATAAAGAGCGGCACGTACGCCGAAGTTTCGCGCGGTAAAAACGGACGAATTTCCCAGTAGGACGTTTTCCCTCCACTGCGGCGAATGGCCTTACGGACATTGCCTGGACCGCTGTTGTACGCAGCTAGAACGAGGTTCCAATCTTCAAAGACAGCATACATTTTAAGCATGTATTGGCACGCGGCTTCGGTACTTTTTAATGGATCGTTGCGGTCATCAACGTAGCTGTTGACCTTGAGGTCGTACATTTTCCCCGTGCTGTACATGAATTGCCACAAACCGGTCGCGCCAACGTAGGAGCGGGCCTTAGGATTCAACGCACTTTCAACCACCGCTAAATATTTAAGCTCTAACGGCATGTCGTATTTGTCGAGGTGCTCCTCGAACATGGGGAAGTAATATTGACCGTGGGCCATCATGCGACTCAACCGCGCCGTACCGTGCTTGAGGTAGCGCTCAATGTATTTACGCACGATGGGATTGTAGGTCATTTCAAACGGCGTACGTTGGTCCAATTCGGCCATGTAGTGCTCGAAGATGCTATCTGTTAATGGCAGCGGATGTACGGTATCAATGACTTTAATCTGTGCAGCGGCGCGAAAAACATGCTCAGCATCCAATTTTGCAAGACGATCATCCAGTGCCCACAAGGCCGCGCTATCTAAAGTGGTTGACGCAGCTAATGCCGTGGTCGTAGTATCATTCGATAAGGCAGTTGTATCGCTGTTTTGACCAAAAGCGGCTGCAAAAATGAAGGTAAAAAGTAAGGTAGTTGTCGTGCGCATTCTTAGTGGTTTTGGATCCAATCGGCCATGGCCAATACGTCCAAATCCGCACCGTTGCTCCCCATGAGTTGAAGACCCATCGGTAGTCCGTTTGCATGGACGCCCATAGGTATACTAACGGCGGGAACGCCTGCAATATTTGCTTGAACTGTAAAAATATCTTCTAAATAATTCACGGTAGGGTCGCTCACCTCACGCCCAATCTCAAACGCCGTAGTCGGCGAAGTAGGGCATAAAATGGCGTCGTATTCTTCCAACGTTTTGTCGGTCCACTCCTGAACCAAACGACGGGCCGATTGTGCCTTGCCAAAGAAAGAATCGTAATACCCTGAGCTCAACACAAAGGTCCCAAGCATAATACGGCGTTGAACCTCTTTGCCAAATCCTGCGCTGCGGCTGAGTTTATATACGCTCTCAAGATCGGTACTTTCTGGATGGCGGTAACCTGCGTGAACACCGTCAAACCTTGCAAGGTTGGAACTGGCTTCAGCAGTAGTAATAATGTAATAAATGGGAACGAGCGTATTCAGCAGCTCTAATTCTACCGGCTCAACGATGACCCCCGCATTTTCAAGCAGTTCGAGCTGGGTCATAAATGCCTTGCGAACGCCTTCGTCCACTGCGGGATTGTCTACGGCTGTTTTTAAATAGGCTACTTTTTTCGGCTGGCCTTTTGTCACAGGAGCTAAGGGCTCTTGCATGGCGGTGGCGTCAAAAGCATCCGGTCCGGCAATGACTTCCATGATGCGGGCCGCGTCTTTCACCGAAGTGGTAAACGGACCGATCTGGTCAAAGCTACTGGCATAAGCGATCAACCCGTGGCGACTGACGCGGCCGTAGGAAGGCTTGAAGCCAACGGTACCCGTAAAACTAGCGGGCTGGCGAATAGATCCACCCGTATCTGATCCTAGCGCGGCATGGCAAAGACCGGCTGCAACTGCAGCTGCAGAGCCTCCTGATGAACCGCCAGGCACTTTCGTAGGGTCGAGTGGGTTTTTAGTTGGGCCAAAGGCAGAATTTTCATTCCCAGAACCCATGGCAAATTCATCACAGTTGGTACGGCCTATGAATACCGCATCTGCAGCAAGCAAACGTTCAACGGCGGTGGCTGAAAATTGACTTTCGAAACCGTCTAAGATTTTTGACGCAGCACTGACTTTGTGTCCGCGGTAGCAAATATTGTCTTTCAACGCAATGACCATTCCTGCGAGGGAACCTGCCGTTCCTGCAGCTATTTTTTCATCGACTTGCGCAGCTTGCGCGCGCGCTTCATCTGCCCAAACTTCTAGAAAGATGTTGAGGTCTTTCGTTTGGTCAATTTTTGCCAAAAACTGTTCAACCGCCTGGGCCGTGGTACTCATATGCGCTACGTTGGGATGGGTTTACTCTTTCGAGTCGTCCTTTGATTCTTCGTCGGCAACGCCGTCCTTAAATTCTTTAACACCGCGACCTAAACCACGCATTAATTCTGGGATTTTGCGCCCTCCAAAAAGCAACAAAACCACCACAAGGATGAGAATCATTTGGTTGGGACCCATGATCCCTAGAAATACTGTGTTCATCACTACTGATTTTGAGCGACTAAAGTACCCATTTTTACTGAATTGGTCCCTATCAATACGCGAGCAAACTGCGCAACGCTCCTTCCACTTTTTCGGCGTTCGGGAGCATGGTTTGTTCCAGGGTAGTGTTCAATGGAATAGCCGGTACATTCACTGCACCCAGAAGTTGCACGGGCGCATCTAAAAATTCGAAGCATTCCTCGGCAATAGCACCTTGCACACTTTGGGCGAAACTGGGGCTGCTGCATTCTTCAGTAAGCACGAGCACGCGGCCGTGTGTTCTAGCTTCCGCCATGACCGCAGCACGGTCCCACGGTGCGAGCGTGCGTAAATCTAATATACTGATCTGCCCGGGGAAAGCTTTGGCCGCTTTTTGCGCCCAATACACTCCCATGCCATAGGTCACCACTACCGCAGATTCACCCGAGGTAACTGCAGAAGCTTCCGCTGCGATCACCATACGCGCTTTTCCAAACGGGATGACGTAGTCTGCGCTAGGTTCTGGGGTTTTAGCCCCTTCGGTTCCTGGTATTTTACTCCAATACAGGCCTTTATGTTCAAAAATCACCACCGGGTTAGGGTCGTAAAAAGCCGATTTCATCAATCCTTTCAGATCCGCTCCTGTCGAGGGGTAAGCGATTTTAATACCGCGAATGCTCGTTACGGCCGTCTCAATAGAAGAACTGTGGAAGGGTCCGCCGGATCCATATGCGCCGATGGGGACGCGGATGACGGTACTCACCGGCCATTTTCCATTGCTGAGGTAATAGCTGCGGCTGACTTCAGTGAACAATTGGTTCATGCCTGGCCAGAGGTAATCTGCGAACTGAACTTCGACAAATGGCTTGAGCCCAGTAGCCGACATTCCGACCGTAGAACCGATGATAAATGCTTCTTGAATGGGTGTGTTGAACACGCGCTCGTCACCAAATTTTTGCGCAAGCGTGGCCGCTTCGCGGAACACACCGCCCAATCTTCCACCGACATCCTGCCCGTACAATAGTGCTTCGGGATGTGCTGCCATGAGTTCTTTGATGGCAAACAATGCGGCATCCACCATTACCGTAGGTTCAGCACCTTTGGGCGCACGTTCGCCGCGCTCTTCAGTAATGGGGGTGGGTGCGAAATCATGGGTGAGTAGATCTGCGGGTTGCGGATCTGGCATGGATAGGGCGCTTTCGTACTGGGCTTGAACGAATTGGCCCGCTTCGGTTTCCCACTGGTCCAATTCCTTTTCGCTCACCCCGGCCTTCAAACATTGCGCCTTCAAAATAGGATAGGGGTCGCGTTTTGCCGCTTCCTCCAAATCGTCGCGGTACCATTCTTTCCGCACACCAGAAGTATGGTGGTTCAGCAGCGGTACATCCATGCGAACTAAGAACGGACGGCGCTCTTTGCGCATCGTCTTGATGATCTTGCCCAATTCCGTATACGCCGATTCAAAATCTGTCCCGTCTATATCTACGGCTTCAATACCAGTGAACCCTTTCGCATATTCCACTGCATTGCTGTGGTGCACCTCCGCCCGGTTGGCACTGATGTCCCAGCCGTTGTCTTGAACAAACATGAGTAGCGGGAATTGTTTCAAAGCTGCCATGTGCAGTGCTTCAGAAATCTCACCTTCCGTCATGGCACTGTCGCCAATACTACATACGGCGATTCCGCCCAATTCCTCTTTGCTGGCTAGCCCCTGCTGCTCGCGGTATTGTATCCCCATGGCCACACCGGCTGTGGGAATGGCTTGCATTCCAGTGGCAGAACTCTGGTGCGGAATTTTTGGTTTATCCGCGTCGTTGAGGCTTGGGTGGCTGTAATAGGTGCGACCGCCGGAAAAGGGATCGTCCACTTTTGCCAGGAGTTGCAACATTAAATCTTTTGGGGTCATGCCGATACCGAGTAGCAAGCTGTCGTCTCTGTAATACGGAGCGACATAATCTTTTGGCTCTAGATGCAAGGCAAGCGCAAGCTGGGCCGATTCGTGGCCACGGCTCGTTGCGTGAACATATTTTGACGTCGTATCCTTTTCCCGCTCGTATAATTCAGCCATACTCATAGCCGTGGCCATGAGTTTGAACGCTTTTTCGAACGGAATAGTGGTCTTTTTTGACATGAGTCTGTGTTTGGGCTCCTCAAAGTTAGGACATGAGGGGCATTTCACCTCGGCCGATTTACAAACACTTAAAGTATTCGAACGGCTCTAGGCAACTGTTGCACACGTACTGGCTTTTACACGCTGTGCTGCCGTGTACACTGAGCATTCGGGTATCCGGATCTTTGCATTTGGGACAGCGAACTTTTGGTGCCTCCGCAAAGAGTTCTCGTTTATCTGCCGACCCGGAAACAGGCGGTGCAATACCGTAATCTTCCATTTTTTTTCTGCCTTCCTCAGAAATCCAATCGGTGGTCCACGACGGCTGCAGTTGCTGGGTGATGGTAAAAGGCAATTGGCGCACAAACATGGCCTCTTCAATATCTTGAGACATGCGATCCATGGCCGGGCAACCTACATAGGTAGGGCTAATGACAATCTCGTAGACATGATCGGCATGTTCCTTTGGAGCGTCGGGATGTCTCGTGTGAAAGCGCTCTAACGCCTGGGCATGGCGCTCGTCGGTCTCTGGGAGCACATTTACTGCGCGTAAAATGCCCATATCGTGTAGGCTCAGTACCGGAATCTCAGGATCATTTACCTGACCGAGATGTGCGTATATGGTACTGCTTACATCCATGGATTTACCCGCCGAAAACGGCTTTTATGATATCGTTTCCGTTCGCAAAGATCAACAGGGCCAGAAGTAAGAAGAAACCGACCATTTGTGCATATTCCAGTACTTTGATCGAAGGCTTTCTACCGGACACCCATTCAATGACCGTAAAAATCACATGACCGCCATCTAAAGCGGGGATGGGTAGGATGTTCAAGAATCCTAGCATGATGCTCAAGAATGCCGTAAACTCCCAAAAATGACGCCAATTCCACGCCTGGTCGTATTGTTTCAAGATGGTCAAGAAACCACCCACTTCTTTATACGCTTCCGTCTTAGGATTGAAGATGAGCTTGAATTGACGGATGTAGCTCATTAATTTATTCTGAACCTCGCCTCCTGCGCCACCCAAAGCCTCCGCAAAGGTGTACGCTTTGTTTTTGATTTCGTAGTATTTAAACACCGCTCCGGTGTTGTATACGCCTATTTGACCAGATTCCGGCACGGTCATTTTCACGGTATCAGATCGGCCATCGCGGTAGATGCGCAATGCAATCTCTTGCCCGGCCAATGCTGGTAAGGCCGCCTTGTATTGGTCGAAAAACAGCATTTCCTGTCCGTTGAGCGCGACAATGCTATCGCCCACAGCAAGTCCTGCCTCACGTCCTGCACTTTCCTCACCAAAGCCCCCTATGACATAAGGCATGCGTGGATTGATCAGCCCAACAAATTTCTTATTGCTGATCATATCTTCAATAGCCTCCATGGTGATGGGCACCGTCACTAAGTTTCCAGCACGTTCTACGACAATATCTTCTTCTTGACTCAAGAGAATTTCCATTGGGATCTCACGGTAGCTTTCAGGGATGTTATCACCGATGCTCACGATTTTATCGCCGTTCTCGAGCCCCATGGAAAGTCCCATTTCGTTGGTCCAGATGCCGTTTACTAAACTTTCGTTCGGCAAATAGTCTTTTCCATAAGACATCAATAAGAATACATATATAAAATACGCAGTGATGAAATTCATGATGACACCTCCGGTAAGAATGATCACGCGTTGCCAGGCCGGCTTCGCTCTGAATTCCCATTCTTCTGGCTCTTCGCTAAGGTTTTCGGTGTCCATGCTTTCGTCCACCATGCCTTCAATTTTCACATAGCCGCCTAACGGAATCCAACCAATTCCCCATTCCGTTTCCCCAATTTTCTTCTTCAATAAAGAAAATTTATAGTCGAAAAAGAGGTAGAATTTAGTAACGCGCACGCCGAAAAAACGTGCAGGTAAATAATGACCAAACTCATGAAGTACGATCAATATGGAGAGTCCTAAAAGGAACTGTAAAATCTGAATAAGCATGTGCTGTAGTTCTAATGAGGGTCAAAAGTAACGCTACGGTTGCAGATGAGCGCTTTTAGCTCCTAATAAACCTCGATAAAGTGTTGTTAAAATGGACTTCCTTAGCCCACTACGCCCAATTCCTTGCCCACTTTCGTAAATGCAGCAATGGCTTTATCCAGATGCGCTTGGGTATGTGCAGCACTCAACTGAACTCTAATTCTCGCTTGACCCTGCGGTACAACCGGATAAAAGAAGCCAATAACGTAGATGCCTTCGGCAAGAAGTCGATCTGCAAATTCCTGACTTAAGGCGGCATCGTAAAGCATGATCGGTACAATGGCACTTTCACCGTCCTTGTAGTCAAATCCCGCAGCCTTCATGCCGTCTTTGAAGTAGTTGACGTTCCACTCCAATTGGTCACGAAGGTCCGTCGTTTCACTCAGCAAATTCAACACCTCAATCGACGCTCCTACAATAGCTGGCGCAAGAGAGTTGGAGAACAGGTATGGGCGAGATTTTTGACGCAACATTTCGATAATTTCCTTTCGGCCGGTAGTAAAACCACCCATTGCACCGCCCAGGGCTTTACCTAAAGTTCCGGTAATAATATCTACACGCCCCAGCACATTTTTTAGCTCGACCGTACCGCGTCCCGTCTTGCCAATAAATCCAGTGGCGTGGCATTCATCTACCATGACCAGTGCATCGTATTTGTCGGCGAGATCACAAATTTTGTCCAATTGGGCGACATAACCGTCCATAGAAAAAACACCGTCGGTCACAATTATTTTGAATCGGGCACCTTCAGCTGCTTGCAACTGCGCCTCTAAATCTGCCATATCGTTATTCGCATAACGGTAGCGCTGTGCTTTACAAAGGCGAACCCCATCAATAATAGAGGCGTGATTTAAACTGTCTGAAATGATGGCATCTTCCGCGGTAAGTAGCGGTTCGAACACGCCGCCGTTCGCGTCGAAGGCCGCTGCGTAGAGAATGGTGTCCTCGCAGTGCAGAAACTCCGCAAGTTTCGCCTCCAACTCCTTATGAATATCCTGGGTACCGCAAATAAAACGTACGGAGGACATGCCGAAACCGTGCGTTTCTAATGTCTTTTGAGCTGCCGCTAAAACGCGCGGGTGTGAGCTCAGTCCTAAATAGTTATTCGCACAAAAATTCAGAACCTCTTCGCCCTCAGTAGTCTTTATGACTGCATCTTGAGGCGTGGTTATAATCCGTTCGCGTTTGAATAAGCCGGCTGCTGTGATCTCTTCAAGTTGTGTGGTCAAATGGTCTTTTAATCCTCCGTACATAGGTCAGTTATGTTCATTGTGGTGTTAACGCTGCTTGAGCAGTTTAGTTTAATTCATGAAGGGCTGCTTGTTCACCCATGCTATACTTTCTTCAAGACATTGAACGGCTTTGTCCGCAGCACAGAAGTCTTGTTCGATGAAATAATGTTGTAGCCCTGCGGTTTCTGCCATGGCAAAAACTTCTGCCCAGTCCAACACGCCTTGCCCAACGGGCACTTGGGTTGCGGTATCTGCGGCAAAATCTTTAACGTGCCATAAAGGGAAACGGCCCGGATAGTGTGCCATCCATTCTGCTGGATTTTGTCCGGCGTAGGCCACCCAATGAATATCCATTTCAAAGATCACATTGCTGCCCTCGAGTGCGTTCAACAGGTACTCATAAGCAAAAGGTGAACCGGGCTGGCTGGGTTCCAGTGGGGCGAATTCGAAATCGTGGTTGTGCCAGCCTGCGACCATGCCGCGCTGTGCTGCTGCTTCTCCTAATTGGATCAGGTATTCAATCAAATGGTCGTACCCCTCTTTATTGCGCCAAGCTTCGTTCATCCAGGGTATAACCACCCATTTTTGTCCAAGCGCCTCTGCAGCATCTAAAAACGCATCAATGGATGCTGGATCGATGGTCCCCATAGTCTCACTGGCCAATTCTGTAGGCATATAGTGTCCAGATGGACTTTTAAGTTCCGCATCTGTAATTGCGTTTTTAAAATCTGTGGTACTCAGGCCTAAAAAACCGCCGTCCATGTAGCCAAAGCTTTCCACTTTTTCATAGCCCATTTCGCGCGTAGCCCGCAGGGTGGCTGCGATGGAGTCCGCACCAGTAAGTGCTTCGCGCACGGTGTACAATTGGTAGCCTTTTCCTGAGTGATTCATAACCTGAGTGTTTTCTTTCGGGGTCGTGGTTGCCGTTTCGTCTGCGTTTTGACAGGCAAATAATGTACTAAAGGCCAATGCCCCGAGGAGTACTGATTGCTTCATTCGATCATTTTTAATCTTGAAGGCTTGAAATTAGTGGAAAACGTGCAATTTTGTGGCCATGCGTATAGACAAATTCTTGTGGTGTGTCCGATTGTACAAAACCCGCACCTTAGCCGGCGAGCAGGTGAGATCCAATCGCGTTTATATGGATGAACATCCAGTGAAACCGTCCCGTGAAGTCAAAGAGGGCGACCTTTTTACGCTTAAGCGTCACGGTTTTGATGAAGTCTTTCAAATCAAAGCATTGCCTAAAAGTCGGGTGAGCGCAAAATTCGTCGCAGACCTCATTGAGAATAAAACGCCCCAAGTCGAACTGGATAAAATGGCGTTTCTACGTTTAGCGCGCAATTTCAGTCGTCAAAAGGGATTGGGACGCCCTACAAAAAAGGATCGACGCGATATTGACGGTTTCTTTGACGAGTGATTCTGCATCTTTACTGTACTAAGAATTGCCCTGAACCTTTTGACTTTACTGGCGTTAACATTCTGTCCGGTATTTGTCCGGCGCCCATAGTTGCGTTCTTAATAATAGATTAACACTTTTGAGTGTACAAAGTACATTTAAACGCTAATAGACTTAACACAATGCAAAAACACAGCATGCGAAACAGCTTACTCGTTCTGTTTTCATTTTTGATGTTTACTGCAACTGCACAATACTCTGGTACTGTGGTAGATGCAGCGGACAACGCACCATTACCTGGTGCAGTAGTGAAGGCAGGAACGAAATCTGCGATGACGGATATGGACGGCCGCTGGTCGTTAGACGCCACGAAAGGAACTAAGATTAATGTATCTTTTATAGGGTACGAAAGTAAATCTATCGTTCTAGGTGACGCGAAAACGGTAAAAGTTGCACTGAAATACGACAAAGCTGCAAGCACCTTGGATGAAGTAGTTGTCGTCGGTTACGGTGTTCAAAAAAAGAGTAACGTTACCGGAGCCATCTCTAGTGTAAAAGCGGAAGACTTAGAAGATCTTCAGTTGCCTCGTTTAGAGACTGCCCTACAGGGTAGAACTTCGGGTGTACAGGTACTTCAAAATTCCGGGCAGCCGGGTGCTGCTTCGGTAGTTCGTATTCGCGGTACATCTTCAATCAATGGATCTAATCCTTTATATGTTGTCGATGGTGTTGTGATCGGCGGAGGTATTGACTACTTAAACCCTAACGATATTCAAACCATAGAGGTGTTGAAAGATGCCGCTTCTGCAGCCATTTACGGTGCACGTGGTGCGAACGGGGTCATTATTGTGACTACGAAGAACGGCTCTACTGCAAAAGGTATGGAGGTGAATTTTAGTACGTACACGGGTGTTCAGAACTCTTGGAAGCAATTGCCGCTGCTCAACGCTACAGAATACGCTACACTTCAAAATGAAATGGCCGCAGCAGCTGGTCAGCCGATTATTTATGATGATCCATCTATTTATGGCGAAGGAACGAATTGGCAACAGCACGTATTTAATCAAAACGCTTTGATGCGGAGCACTGATTTCAGTGTTTCTGGTGGATCGGATCGCGGTTCATACTTCTCATCGATCAGTCACTTCAAGCAAGACGGTATTGTCGCGGAAGGGAAGTCAAATTTTGAACGTCTATCTGCACGTCTAAATACCATTACAAAAGCAAACGACCGCTTCACTATAGGTTGGAATGTGGCTTACACGCACAACGAAAGCCAAACGGTTGCGGAGAACACGGAATTTGGCTCGCCTTTAGGCCGTGCAATGAATATTGATCCTATTACTCCTTTATACGAGACCGATCCTACGGTACTTTCTCAAGCCCCTTACACCTCTGGTGGTGTATTGCGTAACAACCTTGTTCGTGATGCAGGCGGTATTTACGGAATTTCAAGTCGTGTAACTTCAGAGGTTTTAAATCCTGTTGCGGCTTACATGATTGAAAACAACTACGGTTGGTCAGATAAAATTGTCAACAACACGTTTGCTGAATTTGAGATTGCTGAAGGATTAAAAGCACGCACAAGCATGGGGGTTGACCTCGCGTTCTACGGAGGCAACGGGTTCCGTCCTTCACATTATTTGAATGCAACCAACTTCTTAGACACCAACATGGTGTACAGCAACTTTAACCGTGCCTTTACTTGGATTTGGGATCAAACCATTACCTACACAAAGGACTTTGGCGATCATCACTTTGACGGTCTTGCTGGCCACAGTGCTCAGGAAGTTCAAGGCCGATACATCGGTGGTAGCAAGCGCGATGTGCCGGTAAGCACGTACGACGGCGCGACGATCGACTACGCACGTAATGAGGAAAGCGAACAGGTTTATGGTGGCTATTGGGAGCGCTACGCGATTGAATCGTATTTCGCTCGTGCCAACTACGATTACCAAGGAAAATATGTAGCCACCGCAATTCTTCGCGCAGATGCATCGTCCAACTTTGGTGCGAACTACCGCTGGGGATACTTCCCGTCGGTGAGTGCAGGTTGGAACCTTCACAAAGAAAACTTCTGGGTGTTTGATAATGTAAACACGATGAAATTAAAAGCAGGTTACGGTTTGAACGGTAACGATGCTGCAGGTTCTTTAGAATACGCTTCTACGATTGTCGGAGGTCGTTCGTACACGTTCGGTTCCGGTGAAGTGTTAACCAACGGTACTGCGCCTGCTCAGGTGGCGAATCCAGATTTGCGCTGGGAAAGCGTGAGCCAATTCAACGTAGGTGTTGAAATGCGCGCGTACGATTGGCTAACCGCTAACATTGATTTCTACAGCCGCATTACGAACGATATGAAAACGCGTCCGCCATTGCCAGATTACATTGGTAACGATGCGCCAACTGCGAACATCGGTTCGATGTCTAACCGCGGTATCGATATCGAATTGGGCTATGAAAAATCATTTACGCAAGATTTCAGATTCGCGGCATCAGCGAACGTGAGTTTCTTGAGAAACGAAGTAGTGCTTTTGGGTAACGAAAGCGGGTATTTACCAGGCCAGCAGTGGGGTCCACAAGGATTGGAAATTACGCGTATTTCAGAAGGGTTGCCCATAGGTTACTTCTACGGTTACCAAACCAACGGTATTTTCCAAACGCAAGACGAAGTGTTCACATACACCGGAGGTGAAAACGGCGATACACTTCAACCAGGAGCGGTTGCAGGTGATTTCCGCTTTGTGGATGTAAACGGCGACGGAGAAATTACTGCGGACGACAGAACGTTTATCGGTAATCCAACGCCAGACATGACAGCGGGTATCAACCTTGATATGCAATATAAGAGCTGGGATATCGCTATCTTCGGTCAAGGAGTTTGGGGGAATCAGATTTACAACGCAACACGTCGTTACGATCTTCCGACAGCGAACATGACGGGCGCTGCTCTAGACAGGTGGACGGGACCAGGTACGTCGAATGACTACCCGCGCTTGACGTCCCAGGATAACAACATGAACTTCGCACGTAGCTCAGATTTCTACGTAGAGGACGGCAGCTTCTTCCGTATTAAAAATGTTCAAGTTGGATACAATTTGAGCCCAGCAGTAGCTGACCGCTTGATGCTACGTAAAATGCGTATTTACTATGCAGGAACGAATTTGTTGACCTTCACGAAATACTCTGGATTTGATCCAGAAATCGGAGCAGGTTTTGGTGTAGACCGCGGTATTTATCCTCAAGCGCGTGTGCACAGCATTGGTTTAAACGTCACTTTCAAATAAGCTAGAAAGATGAAAAAGACACTTCATACAACAATCAAATCATTCGCAATACTCGCACTGGGTGCACTTGTATCTGTCGGATGTTCGAAAGATTTTCTAACGACTACTCCAGTAGGACGTGATTTGGAAATCAACTACTACCAAACAGAAGAACAAGCGTTCGAGGCATTGGTAAGTATCTATGATGTTTTGCAATGGAATGACCAGTACGGTTTTTCTATGCACCGCTTCTTAATGAACGTAGCTTCTGATGATAACTACGCGGGAGGTTCGGATGCTTCGGATCAGCCGTCTTGGGTAGCAACAGATAACTTTACTTGGACCCCGAACTTGGGACCTCAAGCGGGTTTTTGGCGCAAGAATTACAAGGGGGTGTACCGTGCAAATCTCTTCCTTGAGAAGATTGATGCCATTGATGCGGCTTCAGAAGCCTTCAAAACGCGTTCGAAAGCAGAAGCACACTTCTTACGTGCGAAATTCTACTTTGATCTAGCACGCCATTTTGGGTATGTGCCTTTGATTCAAAGTACGTTGGATCCATCGGAATACTATGCTGTAAATCAGGTAGGTCCAGAGGTATTGTATCCGTTCATCATTGCTGAATTGGAAGCGGCTATTCCGGATTTACCGGTGAGCGTTCCAGGCATTGAATTGGGCCGTGTAACTAAAGGTGCTGCACAAGCACTTCTTGCACGTGTCTACTTATTTATGGACGACGATGCGAACATGGACGAGGTAGCTACGTTGTGTCAAGAGGTCATCAACTCAGGTCAATACAGCCTTGAGCCGAACTACGAGGACATCTTCAAGAAAACGGGCGAGTGGGGTGTTGAAAGCGTTTTCGAAATCACGTATTCTGAAAACTCTACAAGCGACTGGGGCCGATTCGGTTCTGGCCACAGCGAAGGCAATGTGGGTGTTCAGTTTTGTGGTATGCGCGATTACAACGGCCCGGATTATTCTCCGGGATGGGGCTTCTGCCCTGTTACAGAGGATCTAGAATCGTTCATGGACGGCGATCCACGTTATGCAGCGACCATTATTGATGCGGATAACCTCGCAGGTGCAGAGTACAGCCCAGGATACCAGAATACCGGGTTCTTTATGAAAAAATATGCACCCCTTGCGAGCAACTTCCCACCAGATGGCGAGCCTGCTTTGAACTGGGGAAATAACATTCGCGAAATCCGTTATGCAGATGTATTGCTGATGGCGGCTGAAGGTCTCGTGCGCAGTGGTGGTTCAGAAGGAACCGCTCGCAGCTACGTAAACCAAGTTCGCTCACGTGTAGGTATTCAGGGAATTGGCGCATCAGGCAGCGCATTGTTGGAAGCTATTTACGACGAACGTAGAATGGAATTGGCCACAGAGGGACACCGCTACTATGACTTGATTAGAACAGGCAAGGCAGCGACCACTCTAGACAACTGGGACGCTACGAAACACAGGTATTTACCTATTCCGCAAAATGAATTGGACGCATCGCAAGGTGCATTAACTCAAAACTCAGGCTACTAAAATGAAAGCATTCAAATTATTCGCCATTCTTGGCTTAGCATTTGCGGCTGTATCGTGTGAACCAACGGTACCGGGCAAAACAGAATTGGGTCCATTGCCTACGGCTGATTACAGCTTGCAATTCGTGGATTCGAACACGGTAATGTTGACCAGTGAGAGTTCTGGTGATCCGTTCCTATACCAATGGGAAGTGGACGGTATTGGCGTCTTCACTGGCGAAGAGGTAGAAGTATTCATCCCTAAAATGGGGGTATACGATATCAAACACACCGTAATCAACCAAGGTGGACACGCAACTGCGCAAGGGCAAGTTGAAATTTTGATAGATGCGGCCTTTGTTTGTGCCGGTACATCTGAATTTTTGACCGATTGTACCTCCCGCACTTGGAAACTAGCACCTCAGGCGGGTGCACTTTGGGTAGGACCACCGGATGCCTCTTCTACCTGGTGGGCGATCGGCGCAACGGGTGCAACAGACCGTCCGTGTGCTTTTGACGACGAATGGACGTTCAATTCTGATTTGGAAATGATCTACGACACCAAAGGCGATATATGGGCTGAAACCTATATGGGTGTGGCGGCTGATGGTTGCCAGCCAGAATCTATTTTGACCGGCCCTAAGGCCGCATGGGCCAGTGGTACGCATGGTTTTGAGGTACTGCCGGGTTCAGGTGTTAATGGGGTTGACCAGTTAAAAGTGATTGGAACCGGTGCTTTCATTGGCCTTCCAAAGGCTGCTAATTCAGGTGAGGTGGGCAATCCTGTTGCTGAAATCACTTATGATATTTTGAGTATGACCGACGATGGGTCAACACGCTACATGGAAATCGAAGTGAATTGTGGTGGCTCATTGATTTGGCGTTACACACTTTACTCAGAATAATTGGTTCAGACCCCATCCCTATTATGCAGTTGAATAAACTACTTGTTCCCTTTTGCTTAGCCATTGCCTTGACATCTTGTGAGTCGGCAGAACCGCCTGTGCTATCAGGCAGCGATGTCGTTGTAGTAGAAGGAAATACGGCGCACACCTACGAATACAAGGTTAGTCTAAACGAGCCAGCCGCAAAGGAGGTGACTTTTAACTACAGTACGGTAGAGGTAAGTGCTTTGGCTGGAGAAGATTTCGAGCAGGTCAGTGGTACAGCGACCATTCCCAAAGGTGAAAGCCGTGCGACCATCTCCATTCCCGTGTTGGGTGATTTAGATTTTGAGCAGGACGAGACACTTTGGATCAGTTATTCCAATGGAATGAACGTGAGTATTCCGAATCCTTTCAATGTCATTACCCTAGAGAATGACGACAGTTACAGCGGTCAGTCGGACAGTGGATATACGACCCCATTATCTTATCCCGGTGTGGATTTGGTTTGGAACGATGAGTTTGATGGTACGTCACTGAACACAAACGATTGGAATTACGAGACTGGTGCAAGCGGATGGGGTAATCAGGAAAGTCAGTACTACCGTTCAGGAACAAACAATGCAACCGTTGAGAATGGTGTGCTCATTATTGCCGCAAAAGACGAAAGTTTCGGCGGTGCACCCTTTACTTCAGCACGTATTACTACACAGGGCAAGCAGAGTTTCAAATACGGACGCATCGATATTCGAGCACGTCTTCCCTACGGTCAAGGTTTGTGGCCGGCACTTTGGATGCTAGGAGATAATATCAGTACGGTAGGTTGGCCTTCGTGTGGTGAAATAGATATTATGGAATTGATCGGGGGCGACGGTGCAAACGATAGAACGGTGCACGGAACGGCACACTGGAATGCCGGTGGCCAAGCCAGTCAAGGTGCGACCAAAAGCTTGCCAGAAGGTAAATACGCCGATGAATTTCACGTCTTTAGCTTAATCTGGGATCAAGGTACCTTGAAGTGGTACGTGGACGACGTACTTTACAATACGTTAAACATTGGATCGCTTTCCGCGTTCCATGAAAAATTCTTCTTCATTTTTAACATCGCCGTAGAAGGAGATTGGCCTGGGCCAGTGGGACCGAACACTGTGTTTCCACAATATATGGCGGTGGACTATGTACGTGTATTTCAATAATTACTAACCATAAATAATGCTTAACATGAAAAAAATCTACGCTTTATTAATGCTGGCCCTTCCAATGTTGGGTTTTGCACAAAAGGATGTCACGTTTATCGTTGACATGCGCGACTATTCCGGGTCGTACACTACTGTACACTTGAATGGTGACTTTAACAGCTGGTGTGGTACCTGTAACCCAATGTCGGACCCTGAGGGTGATTCAATTTGGACGGTAACTCTTCCGTTAACTGCGGATTCTATCGAGTACAAATTCACACTTGATGGATGGACTGGTCAAGAAAGTTTGACTTCTGGTACTGCATGTACTAAAACTACAAGTGGTTTCACGAACCGTTTCGCTGCATTCACTGGAGATACTATCCTTCCAGGTGTTGCATGGGAATCGTGTGGTGCTAAAGCTGGCCAAGTATACATGACGTTCCAGGTGAACATGGCATACAGAGCCGTTGATTCAACCGGTGTATTCTTAGCCGGTGGTACTGGTTTTGGCGTACCAGGAGATAACGAGATGTACCCTATCGGTGATAGCGTTTACTCTAAGACACTTGCTGCAGATACTGGTTTCTACAGCATGTTCACATTCTTGAGTGCTAATGACCCTTCGTGGGGCGCAAAAGAGAACATCGTAGGTAAGCCATGTGCCGCGGGTACATATAGTGACCGTGATATGGTAGGTTACTCTGCAACTATGGGCTTGATGGGGGATTTCCACTACCGCACATGTTTTGCTGAATGTACAACAGATGGTACTTGTCCTGTTCCTGCAACGCCGGTGAACGTTACGTTCCAGTCTGACCGTACGAACAGCCCTGCGTTTACAACTGCGTACATCTCAGGTACAATGAACGGATGGAGTGGTGATGCAAACGAAATGACTGATGCTGATGGCGACGGTGTATACGAAGTAACACTTTCTCTATTGCCAGGTTCTTACGAGTTCAAATTCACTGCGGATAACTGGGCTATTCAAGAGAACTTCGACGCATCTACTGCCGATTCAGTATGTACATTGACTACTGGTGGATTCACTAACCGTCTAGTGACAGTTTCTCAGGCGGATACTACTCTTGACGTTCAATGCTGGGAAGAGTGTGGTCCATGTTCTGGTATCGGTATTGAAGAATCAGCAGCTGACTTCGTAGTGAAGCCAAATCCAGCTTCTGATGTATTGTTCATCGAAAACACTACAGGTACAACTTCTAATGTAGCAATCTACAGCGTAACTGGTGCGAAAGTATTGGAGCAGCGCTTTGAGAATGAAGCACGTTTAGAGGTTGCATCTTTACCACGTGGTATGTACATCGTACGCGTTCAAAATGGTTTGAGCGAAAGCGTTGTACGCATTGCACTTAAATAATCACTTACCTTTTGGTTAGTAAGTAAGTGTTAAGGGGACCCGCGAGGGTCCCCTTTTCATTTTGTAAATTTCCGCCATGCAAAGAATCAAATGTCTTGTCGTTTTCTTGTGGCTTGCTGTTGGGTTAAAGGCCCAGGGAATTCGCCACATTGACGCCGTTCAAGGTTTAGGTCATCCGACCGTTTATGCGATAACGTCGGATGATCTTGGCTTTGTCTGGATGGGAACACGCGATGGGTTGTACCGGTATACTGATGGTAGGGCCCAATTGGTACCCTTCCTGGAGAAAACTACAGCGCGAAGAACAACGAATGTACAGAGTCTGTGCGTCGCACAAGATTCGATTCTCTGGATTGGCCTGCAGCAAGGAGGCATTGTTGCGTACAACATACACAGATTGCAGCCCATCGCGGATGCAGCGGTTCCGCAGTTGCCTTTAAGTACCACAGTCATGTCCATTTTCGAGGATTCCTACGGTACGCTATGGGCCGCAACGGCGGGTAAGGGTATTTATGCGCTTCACAAGGGCGCTTCCGGTTGGGAGCGATTGGGCTTTGATTCTGCTCCTGAAGATGTTTTGTTTTGTTTTGATTTCGCGCAACAAGGCGATACGCTTTGGCTCGGAACCTCGGGCTCCCGCCTTCTGTATTATGATTATTCGCTAAGGCGCATCTTATCCATTGCTTCAGGCGATGTGTATGACAGTTACCGCAAATCGGTTGTCGTGGCTGGAGGGAAGGTGATTATAGGAATAGAAGAACAAGGCATTGTCATCGTGGAAAACGGACAGATTGAACGTTTACCGGGATTACCAGTTGCCCCTTGGGTGATTAATCCACGCGATGTGGCCGTTCATGAAGGTGAAATATGGGTCAGTACAGACGGTGATGGTATGTGGGTTTGGAACGGAGTACATTGGAGGCAGTTTAGCAAAAACGTTGTGCAGCTTGGCATGACGACGGACCAATTGTACGCCTTCACCAAAATCAACAACGAATTTTGGGTGGGAACATTCAATGGTGGCGTCACTATTTTTCCGCTCGAGGAGGCGCAGTCTGCACCATTAGTTAAACCCAACAGATTTATTCCCTCCGGGATCCAGAGTGCGTTGAGCTTAGAAAATGTTGACGGCACGCTGTGGGCAGGTTTTGACGGTGATGGTGTAGTGCTGTACGAAAAGACTGAAGAAGGTTGGGTACCTGAAGAGGCGGACGGTACAGCAATGCCCAAGGTTACCCCGAGCATGCTACTCACATCAGATTCCACTTTGTGGCTGGGGTCATTTAATGAAGGAATATTTGTCTACGATAAAGACGGTGCATTGCTGCGCAGGTTTGTTGCATTTACACCCATAGCGAATGGGTTGGGTAACAATAACATTTGGTCTTTGGCTCAAGGTAAAGGAGATTCTATTTGGGTAGGTACGCTCGGAGGACTGTATGTATGGGATGGTACGGAGTTTACGCTACCTTGGCGTTCGCCCTGGGAAGTGGGTAGAAACATCATGGACTTGAAGGTTTATGACGATGCCGCTTGGGTCGCTACTGAATTTCAAGGGCTGTATCGTATTGAGTCGGATTTGTCCTATTCGAATTGGTCCCTAGACCATCCCATTCTCAGCATTGAACAACACAACGACAGGCTTTATGTAGGTACAGAAGGCGGTGGGCTTTATAGCGTGACTCCTTCGGGTTTCGATACGCTTATTGCGCCTTCTACGTATGTTTCGGTATACGGTTTGACTTCCTATCGAGGCGTGTTATGGATTGCCTCGAGTAATGGATTGTTAAGACTTTCGGAAGAAGCACAGGCTTCGTCCATCGTGGCAGAAGCGAGTATGTCGGAGCTGTCCATCAGCTTGTTTAATAGAAAGTCGTTGTTGCCTTGGGGTGATGACTTACTTATCGGTGGTGATCGTGGTGTGGTCTCGTATCGGATCGAACAAAATGAGGTCGAGGACCGGGGCCAATTGGCCATAACAAGTATTTACCAAGACAATGAGATCCGGCAGAATCCTGTGTACACAGGGATTAACAATGAGGAGAATGCATTGATTGTACCAGCAGGCGTCAATTCGATTGAATTCAATTACGAATGGATCGGAAAACAAGGCATGTTGGGAGGCACCGTATTTTACCAAGTGGACGGTATTTCTGACCAATGGCTCCAGCTAAACGCACGTTCTCGTTCCTTCTCCCTAAATAACTTGCGACCGGGCAACTATAGATTAAAATTAGAGTTGCGGAATGATGCAGGTGACGTACTGAGCGCTCTTGAAGTGCCATTCCTTCAAAAGGCGCACCTTTGGGAGAAGCGTTGGTTTCGCATCGTTCTTATAGTATTGAGTTTCGTAATTGTGGGCGGTTCTATTGCGGTCTATCAAGAGCGTAAACTAAAAGAAACCAGGTTGCAACTGCTTGAAACGGAAAAAGCCTTACTCTCAGCTAAAGCGGGCGAAATGGAGGCTAAGGCCAAAGAAAAAACGGACGAATTGAACTTCCAATTGCTCAAGACCTCTTCTCGTGTGGAGCTATTGAAAGAGTTTAAAGACAAGCTGGATAGCGAAAGCAAAATGCCCAACCGATCCACGGAAACGAAATCTTTGTTGCGTGGCCTGATCAGAGAATTGAACCGCGAGCTTCAGAGTGAGAACTATTGGGACCATTTTGAACGAAATTATAAGGACCTGCACGATGCATTTTCAGATACATTGATCGCTGTTCATCCGGGTTTAACTAAAGGGGAGGTTCGATTGAGTTATCTCATACGTCAAAAGATGAATAATAAAGAAATTGCCACGGTTCTTAATGTAAGTCCGGCTGCTGTCGAAAAGGCTAAATACCGACTCAAAAAGAAGATTACTTTAGAAAAAGAAGAGTCGTTAGACGCTTATATTCAGCAACTTTAGCAAGTTGTCCTAAGTTTGTCCAGCACGGGACACTTGCGGTGAAATAAAATTTTGTGACTTTAGTTAATGAGTTAACGAGGGAGTCACGATTAGTAGATTTCTATCATTTAAAACCAGCGTTGCACGAAACGCTGGTTTTTTTTGTGCCTAATTCTGAAACCAGAGGTTTCGTAATGCTAATTGCTCCGCCGTTGGGTTGCTGTGAAAGCGAATAAAGTGCTTTCTAGCACCTGCTTTGTACTGTACCTCATAGGGAATAGTGAAGGAGGTATCTCCACGGGTAACTTCAAGATGTAAGGCGGTTCCTTCTGCCGGTCCTCCGTATACATTGTCCAATTCTTTGCTGTAACGGACCACGCGATCTCCTTCTTGCAGTTGATACGGATTCTCTTTGGTAACCTTCTTGATTTTGACGTAGTCTGTGGCGCGAACGTTGCGGGTTTTGTACCCGCTATCTCGTAATGGATCCATGACAACCGGACCCTCATACCGACGGTCGTAGCTAATCCCCACTTTTTCAAAATAAGTTTCAATTGGCAACTCCTTACGTCCAGTAACGTAATCATCGAAGAACTGCTGGAGATCTGGATGCACTAATGCTACGAATTCACCAATGATCGCATCATCCTTAAAACTATTTTCAGGACCGTAAGTATCGCGCAATGTAAGGATCACATCGTGTAAATCTTTTTGCCCTTGGGTTAATTCCATAATACGGATATCCAGCAATGCGCCCATAAGTGCTCCACGTTGATACACCTGAGCATATTGTTTTTTATAAGGGTTCCTTAAAACGTTTTCGCTCATCTCAGTAAACGACATTTTCTTAGTTGGGTAGCGGTCGGCCGCACGGATTTTACCGCGAAGTAAGTTTCGTACGTAGGTTTCTTCATCAATGACCTCGCCTTTTAGTTGACTGATGCCTGCAAAGTATTCCGTGATGCCCTCGTAAAGCCATAAGTGCCGGCTCATTTTCGGATCGATATAGTCGAAGTTGCCAATCTCCTCACTGTGCAGTCCCAAAGGAGTGAGAATGTGGAAGAATTCGTGAATACATACGTCAGCCATACCATCCAGTACTGTTGTACCGCCAAAGTCAGGCAAATAGTAGACGGAACTATTGCCGTGTTCTAGCGCTCCAAAACCTTTACCGGCAAGTGTTCGGATGGCTTTAATGATCGTTCCAATCTTAATTTCTTGGCCGGTAAACAGTCCTTCGAATTCTGTATAGTCTTTGATATAAAAAATGAAGACATAATTTTCTACGGGAAGATCGCCTTCCAAAAAGGCTTCAATGGCCTTCATACTAGTCGCTACCTGCGCATATATCTCCTGTGATAGTTCACGTCCATTTTCAGTAAAGACACCTATGGTTACTTTGGCGCCGCCGAGCTTGAATGAAGTGGTATCAGGCCGGCTGACCATTACCGGGCAGTCTAGGAATTCATGGTAATTACGTGCATAGAAATTCTGAGTATTCCCATAACTGTAGCTTTCCATAGCACTTAGGCCGAAGAGGCTGGGGCTTTTAATAATCTCGAGCGATACGGGGAGGTCTTCCTGTCCTTCGAAAAAGCCAAAGTAACCTGCTGCATTTAAAAGGAAGTTCGTGCGCTCTTGGTTATTCGTCCCCGCCGGTTCAAATACTTTATTCTTGCGAATCCTCGCATCGAACGTGTCGTCGGCCCAATATTCAAGGCGCTCAGGTCTTCCGTAGATGGTAAAAGTATTGCCCTTTCGTTTGACTTTTAGTGAAGCCCCATCGGTATCGAAAGCCTGAAAATCTTGAATAAATCGACCGTAGTCTAGCGTGGCATAGGTGCCCGGAATAGTTGCCGGGAAATGAAAGTTGTACGTGCGCTGTTTTGAGGTGGTCCACTGAAGCGATCTGGCATCAACGGAAACTTTAACGCGATCTTCTATCACCTGCGTGAGGTCAATGGTGTAGGAATGCCTACCCGCACGTTGCCCAAAAGATGGCAATGTGAGGATGAGGATTAGGGAAAGGAGTTTGATTTTCATCTTTTAATTATTCTATGCTACTTAGTAAGACAACGAAAACAGCTCGAGGGTTGCCTCGGCATGGAAAGATTTAAAAAAAAGAAAGCCCCACGACGAAAGTCGTGGGGCTCACTAACACTCTGAAACGTATGATTAAGCCGCCTCTGTCTTAGACTCGATAGCCAAAGAGTAGATTACAAGACCAAATCCAATTTTGTTGATTGCATCAGCAAGGTTGTAGCACAAGTTCAGTACTTCCTCGTTTGCTTCGATACCTAGGTCCATTCCGAAGAATCCACCTGCTGTACCTAAGATGTAACCGATAGGGTAGATACCCCAACCGATGATTACGAATTTAGCCAAAGCACTGTTTGCTTTTGCTACTGCACCACCAGCGTTGTTCGCCAATTTCGCAACGTCTCCTTTCCATACCATCCATACGATGTAGAAGTAAGCAGCACCAGAAATAGCACCCCATACCCAAGAAACAGCGTCATTTGCGTAGAATGCCTCACCGATGTAACCGGTAACTAACATTGCAACTGAAGCTAGGATCAGTTTGTACAAGATTGACTTTGTACCTCCAGCTTTCTTTGTGATCAAGTAGAACTCAACACACATAAGTGGAACGGTTAACGTCCAGTCTACATAACGTAGAACAACTGGACTTCCATTACCGGCAGCGTAGAAATCACGCATGTAGTAGTAGTGCACTGCTGCAATACCAGTAATAAGCCCACTAACGAGCATTGAAGTTTTCCACTCGTCTGCAACTCTACTTCTTTCGAAGAAGAAGAATACTGAAGCGGCCAACATCGCCATGTAACCGGCGAAGAATGTGAACGATACGTAATCGTTCGGATCGAATCCCATAGATCCGTCTAAAAATAATGACATGGTGTTAAAAATTAAAGGTTATAACTACCACTTAACTTACGAAGAATACTTTTGTTCACGACAGACTAAAAATAAGTTAAAACACTCATATTTATAGCCATATTTATCGATTTCAGCTATTTATACAGCTAATTAGCAGCATGTATAGAACAAAATAGTCATGCAATTGTTATGCTAAATATAAAGGGTCTAATCGACATTTAATCAATGGAGCGTTACGATATAGGTTTTTTGGGAATGGGTGCCGCAAATGGTTTGCTTTTGCTTGAATTGGAGCGTAGAAATAACTTGCACCAGTTCAAAATACTCATTCTTGAACCCGACGCGAAACATAAAAATGATAAGACCTATTGTTTTTGGGCGGATTCTAAACATGAAATCCGTACGCAACTCAAAGATGTATTGTTCCACCAGTGGGATACGCTCGATACAGTAGATGGTCTAGAGGCGTTAGAAGATCAGCATTATTATATGGTTGAAAGTAGCGCACTATATAATAAGGTTAAAACGGTTGCGCAATCGCACGAAAATATCGTTTGGATTAGAGGTGCTGTTGATGGTTTAAGGACTGAACAAGAAGGCGTTTTAGTTTCAAGCGGAGACTATTCGTGGGAAGTTCAGCAAGTGTTCGATAGCAGGCCCCCAAACATTAAAGAGCCCATGGGACCGCTTGTCTTGCAAAGTTTTGTGGGATGGCGCGTTGAGCTCAAGGAAGCGTACTGGACCCCGAATGAAATGACGTTGATGGATTTCAGTATTCCTCAAAACGGTTTTACGCAGTTCATGTACGTGCTTCCAACCGGAACTAAGGAAGCTTTGGTGGAAATGACGCGCTTCGGCAGTGAACAATTGCCGCATGAATTGGCCAGTAATCATCTTCGAAATTATCTTCTTTCTAGAGGCCTATCTTTTGATATTCAACACGAGGAACGTGGTGTTATTCCCATGACGCAATATGCCGAGGTCAAGGATCAGGATGCACGTATTGTTTCTACAGGTGCCCGTGCAGGAAGGGTTAAAGCCACTACAGGCTATGCTTTTAAGAGCATGTTTGAGCACGCGAGAGAATTGGCAGAAAGCATTGTGCAGGAACGTAAAGAATCGTCGTGGTTGCGTTTGCCCAAGAGCACTATGGATCGATTCAATTTTTACGATCATCTGCTGCTGCACATCTTGAAGCATAAACCTCACTGGGGTAAAGAAATATTTGAAACCTTATTCGCGACTCAGAAGGCCAACAAGGTCTTTCAATTCTTAGATGAAAAATCTTCCTTTAAGTGGGAGTTAAGCATGTTTGCGCGTTTGCCCATCATGAAATTTTTATGGGCATTAGCGGCTTCTTTTGTGGCTATAGTTGTGGCTAAACCCGCGCGCTGGGCTCCAGTAGTGTTCACGGTTTTAGCGCTCGTAGCGGATGCTTTTTTGCCGCTATCCGTAACTTATGGCCTGCAAGCCGTGCTCGTTTTTCTGTTGTTTCTTTATGGCATACCCCATGGCGCATTAGACGGTTACAGCCACGCTAACCAGGACCGATTACCGAAATTCATTTTGCGCTACTGCTTCATCATGCTCATGGTCATTTTGTTTTGGGCTGCAAGTCCAGTCATAGGATTATCCGCCTTCTTAATTTACAGCGCGTGGCATTTCGGGGAAACGGACCTCCGCGAGTGGGGCTTTCCTAGTATTGGTCTTTCGTTTTTATGGGGGACTTTACTATTGACATTGATACTTATACCTCATTCGATGGAAGTGAACACAGTGCTTGAAGTCATGGGTATTAGTAAAGTAACATGGTCTACGGAATTCATGGACATGGTTTACAGAATGGCGCTGACGCTGGGACTTTTTATGGGCCTTTGGTTTCGCTCGATCCCTTGGCTGGTTGCCGTGGTGACACTCGGTTTGACTGCGACGATACCGTTGGCTACTGCATTCGGGATTTACTTTGTCTTGCAGCACAGTCTGTCGGGTTGGAACCACCTAAAGTTGTCGCACAAATGGACGAACACGGAAATGTGGATGAAGGCCTTACCGTTTACCATCGGAGCTGTGGTGCTCTTCCTATTGGTGTTTAGATTCGATAAAAACTCCCTGTTGGCGTGGTCGAGCTACTTTTTAGTATTCCTTAGCGCCATAAGCTTACCACACATTTACTTCATGTCGAAGCTTTACAAGGACCGATTCTAAACCGCCGCCTTCTTCTTCAAGGTAATGTGCGTGATTTCAGGCCACATGCCTACGCGTCCTGGAAAAGCTAAAAATCCAAATCCACGGTTTACGTGTAATATTCTCCCGTCTTGTTCAGGGTAGAGCCCCGCCCACTTTGGGTATTTGAATTTAACCGGTGACCATTTGATCCATCCAGGGATTTCAATCCCAAACTGCATGCCGTGCGTATGCCCGCTCAGCGTCAAGTGAATCTTATTGAGGTGTTGCTTGACTTCTGCATCAAAATGCGACGGATCGTGGCTTAGTAGCACAGTGAACGCATCTTCTGGTATTTGCTCTAATGCAGTGTTTAAATCTCCGTATTGTGGAAACGGTGGCAATCCCCAATTCTCGACGCCTGCAAGGTATAATCGCTCGCCGTTTCTCTCGAAATAGCGGCTGTCGTTGAGTAGAAGATCCATGCCCATTTCGGTATGGATTTCTTTTAGTCTATCCATGTTGGCGACCTTAGCCTCGGGTGAGGGAAAGCGCCAATAATCGCCATAATCGTGGTTCCCCAGGATGGAAAAAATCCCTGATTTAGCCTTTAAGCGCTGGAAAACAGGGATCCATGGTTCTGCTTCACTGGCCGTGTTATTGACCATGTCGCCGGTGAATACAATGCAATCGGCCCCCAGCTCTGTAACCATGTCGACGCCGTACTGCACCTTTGCCGTATTGTCGAATGAACCGCTGTGGATATCTGATATCTGAGCGATCGTAAAGCCGTCGAATGCATCGGGCAGGTCTTCGTATTCCAAGGTATGTGAAATGACGCGATAGCGGTAACGGCCTTTCCAAATCCCATCAATAATGCCTAAGAATGGGATGGCAGCCAGTCCAAGCGCCAATTTTGAAATGAAGGCTCTGCGCTCAGGCATGACCGTGGGCTGTGTGGTTACGCCGCGGAAAATATATTGGCCTAACCGGACTACATCTTCAATGAGCAACGGGCCGATCGCGATGAGCTTAGGTACGGCCAGCAGTATAGAAGCGCCCATGAGCAAGCTGAGGTAGCGGTACTCCACTTTCCCGCTTGTCATCATTGCAGCCAAAGTGATCGAGAATACTACATAAGCAATGGTAATGCCCCAGTACACATAGGGTGTGGCGCTGCTGCGAAAGACGGTTTTAAACGCTTGGTAGGCGTAAAGGTCGATGGCGAGCATGAACCCAAGGGTAAAGAATATTCTGAAGATCATAATATCTGTGTGGATGCTTAATAACAACGCCATGCGGGTAGGATTGTTTTGCTTGCAAAACTCGGTATTTGCCGCGAAGTAGCTATCTTACTTCCCTTATTTTTCCGTAGCCACAAGCAAAATCTATTCCATGGGTCAAGAAACACCAGATCAAGAGAAAAAACTGTTTTTATTAGATGCTTACGCGCTGATTTTCAGGGCATACTTTGCCTTTGCAAAAAATCCAAGAGTAACTTCTGGTGGATTAGATACCAGTGCGGTTTACGGATTTACTAGTGCACTGCTCGATCTGTTATCGAAAGAGAACCCTACACACATTGCCGTTTGTTTCGACTTGCCTGAGCCAACGGAACGTCACGAGATTTTTCCTGAGTACAAAGCGAACCGCGATGCAACGCCGGAGGCGATAAAATTGGCCGTACCCTATATTCATCGGTTGCTCGAGGCGTTTAAAATCCCTGCTTTGGGTGTTCCTGGATACGAGGCAGATGATGTGATCGGAACTTTAGCGAAGCAAGCTGAGAAAGAAGGGTATACCACCTACATGATGACTCCCGATAAGGATTTTGGCCAATTGGTGTCGCCAAATATTTTCATGTACCGCCCCGCCCGTGGTGGCAATCCGCCGGAGATTTGGGGTGAAGCTGAAGTTTGTGAGAAGTTTGATTTGGATCGCGTTGAGCAGGTGATCGACTACCTCGGAATGATGGGAGATGCAGTGGATAATATCCCGGGCCTACCAGGTGTTGGAGCGAAGACAGCGTCGAAACTTTTAAAGCAGTACGGTTCTTTAGAAGAAACATTAGCACATGCCGATGAAATCAAAGGAAAGCTGGGTGAAAAAATACGTGATAATGCAGCATTGGGTCTGCTTTCTAAAAAACTAGCACGCATAATCGTTGAAGTGCCCATTGATTTGAATCCGGGTTCACTTACTCGCGACCCGTGGGATCAAGATGCGCTTTTGGATTTGTTCGAAGAATTGGAGTTCCGCACTTTAGGCAGACGACTGGGTTTGCAGCGTGATGCCTCTGATGAAGTGAGCGCAAAGCCCGCGCCAACGAAGAAAGTGGAACTGGCCAGTAATGACCAAATGAGCCTTTTTGGTGAGCCCCAAGCAACGGCAGCAGTAGCAGATGTCCCGAGCGGAAGAAATTCGATTGCCACCGTGGACCATTTGTATCAATGCGTAGAGACCTTGCCTGAAGCCCGAGAATTGGGCCGATTATTACTAGAAAAACAGGAGGTTTGCTTCGATACAGAAACCACCTCCCTAGACACACACTCTGCCGAACTTATCGGTATGAGTTTCGCTTTCGAAACAGGGAAAGCGTATTATGTTCCGGTACCGCAGGAGCGCGATGGGGCGCAAGAGTGGATCGCTGCATTCCAACCGTTTTTCGAATCGGAATCTGTAGGTAAAATTGGTCAGAATTTAAAATACGATATCGGTGTCTTGCTGAATTACGGCGTAGAAGTGCGCGGCCCTTTGTTTGATACCATGATTGCCCATTATTTGCTGCAGCCGGATATGCGCCACAAAATGGATATTCTTGCGGAGACCTATCTGGAGTACACGACCATTTCCTATGAAAGCGTCGTGGGCAAAAAAGGCAAAACGCAGAAAACTCTGCGGGAAGTGCCTGTAGAGGTGGTGACAGATTATGCTGCCGAAGATGCAGATATCACCCTCCAGTTGAAAGAGGTCTTTGCACCAAAGTTGAAAGAGACGGGCGTTGCGAAGGTGTTCGAAACTATTGAAATGCCATTGGTCCCTGTTTTAGCGCGAATGGAGCGTGAAGGGATTAAGGTAGACGTCGCTGCGTTGAATAGTTACAGTCATGAATTGGGCCAATTAATAGAGGAACTCGAGGAAAATATTTTAGCATTAGCCGGCCGGCCCTTCAATGTAGGCTCCCCCCGTCAACTGGGCGAGGTCTTGTTCGAAGATTTGAAATTATCGGATAAGCCCAAGAAAACAAAAACTGGACAATACGCCACATCCGAGGACATCTTGCAGGGGTACAGAAGCAAACACGAGATTGTGGATGCCATCTTGAACTACCGCGAGTTAAAAAAATTGAAAAGCACCTATGTGGATGCGCTTCCGGAATTGGTTCATCCTAGAACCGGGCGTATTCATACGAGTTACAACCAGACCGTTGCTGCGACTGGCCGTTTAAGTTCTACCAATCCCAACTTGCAGAACATACCTATACGTACAGAAAACGGGCGCCGGGTGCGAGCCATGTTCGTTCCTGCGGATGAGGAGCACCTCTTGCTTGCGGCAGATTACAGTCAGATAGAGTTGCGTGTGATTGCGGCATTGGCAAATGATACTGCGATGATCGAGGCCTTCCGCAATGGTGAGGATATTCATAAGGCTACGGCAGCAAAGGTTTTTGAGGTACCGTTGGAAGAAGTCTCTCGCGAGCAACGTTCGAATGCAAAAACAGTCAATTTCGGAATAGTCTATGGGGTAAGCGCCTTTGGTTTAAGCCAACAAACAGATATGAGTCGTTCGGAGGCTAAAGCAGCGATCGACGGTTATTTCCGCACCTATCCTGGTATTAAAGCGTACATGGATGAGCAAGTTGCTTTTGCACGTGAGCACGGGTATGTGGAGACCATTACCGGTCGACGCAGGTACCTCAAAGATATTGAGAGTCGCAATGCGGTGGTTCGAGGCCATAGCGAACGCAACGCAGTGAATGCGCCTATTCAAGGCTCTGCAGCGGACATTATAAAGCTCGCCATGATCGAAATTGATCGAGCCATGCGGGCACAAGGATTAAAGTCGAAGATGCTGCTTCAGGTTCATGATGAATTGGTCTTTGATGCCGTGGCGCACGAGCTTGATGCCCTTAAAGCATTAGTGCTTGAAAAAATGGAAGCCGCAGTGGACTTAGCTGTACCAATGATTGCTGAAGTGGGCACGGGTAAAACTTGGCTCGAAGCACATTAATTCTATACAGTAATTTTCGTATCATTGTAAGTGAATACTCACAATGACTGAAAAACAACAAGCTTTACTTCAAAGCGCTCAAACGCTTATTGCTGCACACGGGTTTTCTGCTGTTTCGACAGCGAAGATTGCTGCGCACGCAGGTGTGAGCGAAGCATTGATTTTTAGGCACTTCAAATCTAAAAAAGGATTGGCTTCGGCAGTTTTGTCGGCCGGAGAGCGTGCGCGTGCTTCGTTGATATACGGCCGCTTAAATGATGCAGACCCTGTCGAAGTCCTACGGTCTTTCACTTCCATTGATCTGAATGTCTCGACGAATCAGACTGAGGTTCTGGCCTGGGTGGCGATGATCCGAATGACACAAGAAAATCCCGAAAGTCGGATGCTAGACGCTTTTGTGTTGGAACGCCTGCGCTGGGCCGTTTCTGGTGTAGGACACGGTGCGGACGAAGCAGTGGCGGTCGTCGCTATTGAAATTTTGGAACGGTCATTGCTGTTAGCCTTTCGCGAAGATGAAGTACGTGCTTCGGAACTTATGTGTGGATTACGTGAACTACTCATTAATGAGTGAGTACTTACTAAAGAAAATGACGAAAAGAATTAAACATAACCTAAATACACATGAATAGAAAACTCATAAGAAACAGTGTGATCGCTGTGGCCATCCTTGCGGTAGGAATTTTCGCCAAAGGCAAGCTCAGTGCGATGGCGACGAAAGAGGAAATACGGGACGAGAAGATCAAGCCGCGTGTAAAGGTGATAGTAGTGGCAAACGATACTGTTGCACTTCCAATAACGGTGTATGGAAAATTGAATGCAGCCGAGCGCGTAGATCTTTTGGCTGAAGTTAGTGGAACCTTCATGGGCGGTGATGCGCCGTTTTTAGAAGGTGTAGCGTTTAAAAAAGGTCAGGTTTTATTGCAACTGGATAATGCCGAGGCTACAGCGAATGTAATGAGTTTGAAGGGCAACTTCATCAACAGTGTTTTGGCCATTTTGCCAGATGTACGTGCCGATTATCCGGAAGCCTACCAAGCGTGGGAATCGTATTATGATGCATTGAGTTTATCCATTCCATTGCCGGAGCTGCCATCCGTGCAGTCGAAGCTCGAAAAATTCTTGATTGCACGTGGTATTCAAAGTGCATTCTATCAAGTAAAAAGTGCCGAAGAGCGTTTGGAAAAGTACAGCATTCGTGCGCCGTTTGACGGTAAGGTCGCGCAGGCGTCCGTAAGGAAAGGGAATCTGGTAAGTCCGGGAAGGGCGTTGGGAACCTTTGTGGGAACAGGGGGATACGAGCTGAAAGGTGCGGTAACATTGGCCTATGCGGACCAATTAAAATTGGGCCAGTCCATCACTTTTAAGAGCCCAGATCGCAAAGGAAGCTGGAAAGGTCAGGTAGATCGTATCAGTCCCGTGGTGGATGGTGCAAGTCAAAGCATCAATCTGATCGCTACCGTAAAAGGAAACGATCTTAAGGAAGGGATGTACCTCACAGGAACCATTGCTAATGTTGAAGTGTACGATGCGCTTCGCGTACCGGCATATATGGTCTTCGATAACGAATACGTGTACACCGTAGAATCGGATTCCGTACTGGCGAAGACAGCGATTCAAGTAGTAGAATGGTTCGATGAAAACATTGTCATTACAGGGTTGAATAACGGCCAGTGGTTGGTGGATGCACCCACCTTGAAAGCGGCCTCAGGAACGCTTATTGAAGTGGTAAAGAACTAACCCAAAGCCAGCGATGAAACGACTCATAGAATTCTTTATTAAATACCCGGTTGGGGTAGATACCCTTCTGATAGGGACCTTCTTCTTCGGTTGGATCAGCTATAATGCACTGAACACAACGTTCTTTCCTTTAGTTGAATCAAGGAACATCACCGTTACCGCCGTATACCCTGGTGCTTCACCCGAAGAAATGGAAGAGGGTGTAGTTAATAAAATTGAGCAGAACCTCAAAGGGCTCACGGGCGTCGAGCAATATACCTCTACCTCAGCAGAGAACAGCGCGGTAATCAACGTAGAGGTGATCAAAGGCTACGATACTGACCTCGTTTTAGAGGATGTGAAAAATGCGGTAGAAGGTGTTCCATCATTTCCTACCGGCATGGAACCTATTCGTGTTGCGAAAAGAGAAAACCTCACCCTCGCAATGAGCATGGCCTTGAGTGGCGAAGGTGTAGATCTGATCAGTTTGAAACAGGAGGCGCGACGCATCGAACGCGAGCTGCGTTTAGTGGAGGGTATTTCAAAGATCTCCTTAGGTGGATTTCCTGATGAAGAAATAGAAATTGCTTTAGATAAGAGCACCCTACGTAAGTATAATTTGTCCTTGACCCAGATTGCGACGGCATTGCGCACCACGAATCTGGATATCACAGGAGGGACCATTAAAGGTACCCAAGAGGAAATGCTCATTCGCTCGCGCAACAAACAATACGACGCCGAAGCCCTTCAAAACGTCGTGGTCTATACGCGTCCGAGCGGAGAGACGCTCCGTTTGAAAGATGTGGGTACCGTTAGAAATCGCTGGGCGGATGCGCCAACGCGCGCACAGTTCAATGGCATTCCTTCTGTAGAGCTGATTGTGAACAATACAGATGAGGAAGATCTGCTGCAAACGTGTGCGTTTTTACGCAGCTATGTGGCCGATTACAATGCAACCAACAGCAACATGCAGATCGATGTGATTCGCGATTTTTCAGTAACCCTAGAACAACGCAAGGAATTGTTGTTTGAGAACGGTTTATTGGGATTTTTCCTAGTGTTGTTGCTTTTGACGTTATTCTTGAATTGGCGCTTGGCTTTTTGGGTTGCCATAGGTATTCCCGTATCCTTTGCAGGGATGTTCATTCTCGCCACCCAGTTTGGCATTACCATTAATGTGATCTCACTCTTTGGAATGATCGTAGTGATCGGAATTTTGGTGGATGATGGGATCGTGATTGCGGAGAATATCTATGCACATTTTGAAAAAGGAAAGCCGCTCATGCGTGCAGCCTTAGAAGGCACTTTGGAGGTAATTCCTTCCGTTGTGAGTGCCGTGTTAACTACCATTATTGCCTTTTCTTCCTTCTTTTTCTTGGCCGGCCGACCGGGGGATTTCTTCTCTGAAATGGCCTTTATCGTAGTCGCTACCCTGGCGGTATCGCTGGTAGAAGGTTTACTCTTTCTGCCCACTCACTTGAGTCACGCAAAGCTGCAGCGCAATGAAAAAATGAATCCTGTGCAGCGCATAGCCACCGGAGCATTGTTCAAGGTTCGCGACCGCTATTATGCGCCGTTTTTGAAATGGTCGCTCAATAATAAATTGGTCACTATTGCCTTCTTTTTCGCAATAATGCTGGTGACTTTTGGCGCTATTGGCGGAGGAATCATAAGGACGCAGTTTTTCCCGTTCATTGAGCGCGATAACTTAGATATCAGCCTTGATATGCCGGCCGGTACGAACGACGAGGTGACCTTAAAATGGATCAACCACATCGAGGAAGCCGTTTGGCGCGTAAATGAGCAATACAAAGCGGAACGCGAGGACGGTTTAGATGTTGTGGTTGCGGTACAGAAAAACATAGGTCCACTGACCTCGAAGGCCAAATTAAACGTCAATCTGTTGGATTCAGAAACGCGTTTGACGCCGTCCTTCCTCATACAAAATGACATTAGAAAAGCGACCGGTGAAATTCCTGGTGCGGATAATTTGAGCTTCGGTGGTGCCCAGGCTTTCGGTAAGCCGATCTCTATTTCTTTGGTGTCTTACGATCTGGAGGAATTGAAAGCGGCGAAGGAGATTTTAAAATCAAAGCTAAAGAGTATGGACGCCTTGACGGACGTTATTGATAACGATCAGAAGGGAATTCGCGAGGTGACGCTGGAATTGACGGATAAAGCCCGTTACCTCGGGTTGACCCCCGGGAGTATAATGACTCAGGTACGCGAGTCTTTCTTCGGTGCGCAGGTGCAACGCTTGCAACGCGGCGAAGACGAGGTGAAGGTATGGGTGCGTTTGGCTGAAGAGGACCGCAAGATGTTGTGGGACTTAGAGGAACTGCTCATCACTACAGCTCAGGGAAGTGTGCCGTTAAGAGAATTGGCCACCTACACGATAGAACGTGGAACAGTGAACATCAATCACCTGGACGGGCAACGTGAATTCCGTGTGGAGAGCGATCTAACCAGTCCGAACGGCTCTGCGCCGGCACTTTTAGCGCAAATCCAAAGTGATATTTTGCCAGAAATTTTTGCGCAATATCCCTCCGTTGATGCGCGATACGAAGGCCAACAAAAAGAGAGTCAAAAGACGCAGGACAGTTCAAAAACGGTCATGCCCTTGATTCTTTTCCTCATCATTTTGACGATCACCTTTACATTCAGATCCTTGGTACAGACCATTGTTATTATGCTCTTAATTCCGTTGAGTATGACCGGTGTGGCTTGGGGACACTGGCTGCACGGGATGCCGATGTCTATTTTAAGTTTCTTGGGTGTGGTGGCATTGATTGGAATTATTGTGAACGATTCTTTGGTGCTGGTCAGTAAGTATAATTTAAATGTGAAAAGCGGCGAACCGGTGTACGAGGCGATTTACAACGCCGGATTGAGCCGATTCCGTGCAATTTTCCTGACTACGGTAACCACCATTGCGGGGCTTGCGCCGTTGATTTTTGAGACCTCTTTCCAAGCCCAATTTCTTATACCAATGGCGGTTTCAATTGCCTACGGTATCGGGTTTGCAACGCTATTAACACTGCTGGTTTTGCCTTCACTTATGGCATTGGTCAATGATTCGCGTGTGAATTTGAAACATTTTTGGACGGGTGTCCGGCCGACGCGCGAGTCGGTGGAGCCTGCCATTAAAGAGATGGCGAGCGAGGCCTACTTTAACGAATTGAAAAAAACCGAAGACCATGAATAAAGTCCTAACCTTTTTGTTGTTCTGTGGAGGATTTTTCAGTGCCGTTGCACAGGAGTCTAAACCTACATTACTGTCGCTGGATGCCGCTGTTGCAGCAGCGTTGGAATACAACCACGATTTGTATGTTGTGGCTTTGCAACGTGAACAAGCGGAGAATAGTGCGACGTTGGGCAATGCAGGAGCTTTGCCCGCATTGCGCGCCACTGCCGGGGTAAATTACAGTAATCAGAACTCCGATCTTGAGTTTGCAACGGGCCAGAGCCAGGTGGTCGATGGAGCACAAAGTGCTGCCCAAAACGCTTCATTAGCCTTAAGTCAAATCCTTTTTTCTGGTGGTGCCTTACAGCGTACATACGGCGTTTTGAAAAAGGCGGCCGCTATGGCCGGTGTGCAAGAGCTGCAGCAAATGAATACTACTGTGGTACAGGCGCACAGTCAGTACTATGCCATTGCCCTACTTCAAGAGACGGTATGGACGGCTGAGGTGAATATGACTATAAGTCTAGACCGGTATGAGCGTGCGAAATTGACCCATTCTTTGGGCGGTTCTAACGCTACGGAACTATTGGCTGCGGAGGTAGCTTTGAATAGAGATAAAATCACCTTAATGGATGCCCGTACACAATTGGCCAATGCTAAGAACACATTTCGTTCGTTTGCTGGGCTTTCGGCAGATTTTGAAGTGACGGACAAGGTCAGTGACGAATTTGCCATGCCGATGGCATTGGAGGCCATGGTAGAAGCAGCACTAGAAAATAACCCCGGGTTGCAATTGGTTCGAATGGGTGAGGAGACTGCGCAATTGCAGTACCAGCTTTCGCAGAGCACACTCTTTCCTACAGTCAGTGCACAGATGAGTTACGGACTCAACCAGAGCCAGGCCGAGGCAGGATTTTTAAGTGCTTCGCAACAAACAGGTTTGAATGCAGGGCTTACCCTTTCGTATGATCTTTTTGGCGGCGGTCGCAGCAGAACGCAACGTCAGAATGCTGCAATGGATGTAGAAATTGCTTCGCGTCGCAGGTTGCAGGCGGAAGAGAATATTGCTACTTCCGTGCGCAATGCCGCAGAGGTCTTTGTAAATGCACAGGCGAAATATGAATTGGAGCAAAAGAATGTTTTAGTGGCGCAACAAAATTTCGAGAAAACGAAAGAGCGTTACCACCGGGGTCAGCTCAGTTTTTTGGAATTCCGTGAAGCGCAATTGGGTTTACTGAATGCCGAAAACGGTAAAACTGCAGCCCTATTCCAAGCGCGGAATGCACACATTGCTCTGTGGCAATTGGTTCAAGCGTTTGACCTTTAAGTAAACAAAAAAAGGCGCCCTTGGGCGCCTTTTTTATTCCTCGGCCAAGGCCTTAAAATTTCATTTCCGGTACATCACCTTCAACGACTAGGCGACCTGCGGTCTTTGCCTGAATTTCTTCGACGGTGACACCTGGCGCACGTTCGATCAATACGAAACCGCGTTCTGCGTCTACCTCTAGTACGGCGAGATCCGTTACAATGCGCTTTACACAAGCAACACCGGTAAGCGGCAAGGAACATTCACTGAGGAGTTTACTTTCTCCTGCACGATTGGTGTGTTGCATGGCTACGATGATGTTTTCTGCGGAAGCCACTAAATCCATAGCACCGCCCATTCCTTTCACCATCTTCCCTGGAATCTTCCAGTTCGCAATATCGCCGCGATCGCTCACTTCCATGGCGCCCAAAACGGTCAATTGAACGTGTTGACCGCGAATCATTCCGAAACTGAGCTCGCTGGAAAAGAAGCTCGCACCCGGCAGTGCCGTGATGGTTTGCTTGCCTGCGTTGATTAAATCCGCATCCTCCTCGCCCTCAAACGGGAAGGGTCCCATGCCTAAAATGCCATTTTCACTTTGAAACTCCACATTGATGCCTTGCGGGATGTGGTTGGCCACTAAGGTTGGAATTCCAATACCTAAGTTTACGTACCAACCGTCGCGAAGTTCTTGGGCAATGCGCTGTGCAATTTGATCTTTACTCAATCCCATGGTTATTCGCTTTTAGCACGCACGGTGCGTTGTTCTATTCGTTTCTCGTAATCCACCCCCTGGAAAATGCGTTGCACGAAGATCCCCGGAATGTGAATGCTGTTCGGGTCCAATTCGCCGACTTCAACCAGTTCTTCAACCTCTGCTACGGTTATCTTACCTGCCATGGCCATCATCGGATTAAAATTGCGTGCCGTTCCTTTAAAAATCAGGTTGCCGGCTTTGTCGCCCTTCCACGCTTTAACAAATGCAAAAGGAGCATCAAAAGCATGTTCCAAAATATGCGGCTTGCCATCAAACACGCGTACCTCTTTTCCCTCCGCTACTTCTGTACCGTAACCTGCAGGGGTGTAAAAAGCAGGAATCCCTGCTCCAGCAGCGCGACAGCGTTCTGCTAGTGTTCCTTGAGGAATGAGATCAACTTCGAGCTCGCCGGAGAGCATCTGACGCTCAAACTCGTCGTTCTCACCCACGTAAGAGGCAATCATTTTTTTTATCTGTTTGGTTTGGAGCAGCAGTCCTAGACCAAAGCTATCCACGCCTGCATTGTTAGAAATACAGGTAATGTCTTTGATCCCGGCCGCTTTAATGGCTGTAATGCTGTTTTCCGGAATACCGCAAAGGCCGAATCCGCCAAACATCACATTCATCCCATCTTCTAGTCCCGCAATGGCTTCAGTGGCGTTGGCCACCACCTTGGAGATGTAGGTGTGTTTTTTTGACATAATAGGTGCTGTAATTGGGTTTACCCAAGTTATAAAAAAGCCCCCAACCTGTTCAGGAAGCGGGCTTTGTTTGCTTAATCTTCAATAGCCGGTAGCAGCGTCGTGCGTACCTCGCCAAAGCCAATTCTCGTCGTACCGTTTGTACACCAGCCGCGCATGGTAACCGTGTCGCCGTCTTCGATAAACGTGCGCGTATCCCCAGTAGCTAAGGTAATGGGCTCTTTACCTGCCCAGCTAAGTTCTAACATGGATCCGTAGCTGTCTTTCGTGGGTCCAGAAATGGTTCCTGAAGCCATCATATCACCGGCATTAATGTTACAGCCGTTAACGGTATGGTGGGCCAATTGTTGGCGCTGGTTCCAATACATGTATTTGTAATTGGACCTTGAAATGACCGATTCCGTCTTGCCTTCCGGAGTCAAACCTACTTCGAGGCGAATGTCATAGTTATTCTTCCCCGTGGTCACTAGATACGGCAAAACGGGCGGATCCTGCTGGGGTCCTTCCACTTTAAACGGCGCTAATGCGTCCATGGTCACGACCCAAGGACTCATGCTTGAGCCAAAGTTTTTACCCAGGAACGGTCCCAGCGGCACATATTCCCATTTTTGAATATCGCGCGCGCTCCAGTCGTTAAAGACTACCATCCCAAAGATGTATTCGTCGGCTTCTTCCGCCTTTATTCTGTGGCCGAGGGGCTTTCCTTCTCCTGTGATGAACGCCATTTCCAATTCAAAATCCACACGAACAGACGGACCGAAAGTCGGCGCATCCGCCCCCGGCGCCATGCGCTGCCCCTTAGGACGGTGTAGATTTACACCGCTGATCACAATAGACGAGCTGCGGCCGTGGTAGCCTACGGGAATGTGTTTCCAGTTGGGCAATAAGGCATTTTCTGGATCGCGGAACATCTTGCCTACATTGGTTGCATGCTCGATGGAGCTGTAGAAATCCGTATAATCTTGAACGAATACCGGCATGAGCATTTGAACGTGATCTACAGGAAAAAGCACCTGATTTTGATGCGCAACATTCGCTTTGAGCGTGGTGTTGTTTTCGTCAAAAAGTTCCGCCAATCGGTTTCTAACGCGGCGCCAAGTCGGGCGACCTAAGGCAATGAAATCGTTTAAGGTATCCTGCAAAAACACATCGTCCGGCAGATCAATACCTTTAAAATAACCCAATTGTTGTAGGGCACTTAAATCAATCGCCGTATCTCCAATACGCGTTCCCGTTGTAATGATATCGTCCTCAGGAATAAAGACACCGAAGGGCAAATTCTGAATGGGAAAATCACTGTTTTCTGGAACGGGTATCCACGAAGTTTTTGAAGGATCGTTTGCTTGATTTTCGATCATGCTGTACTGTTCTTGATTAGGGGTTGTATTATAAGGTTCCTCTGTTTTCTTGCTCGCGCTCTATGGCTTCAAACAATGCTTTAAAGTTTCCTTTTCCAAAGCTCGTGGCACCTTTGCGCTGAATAATCTCAATAAAGACGGTCGGGCGGTCCATCAGTGGCTTAGTGAACAATTGGAGCAAATAGCCTTCGTCGTCACGGTCCACGAGAATCTTATACTTTTTCAGTACTTCAATATCCTCGTCGATAGCACCCACGCGGTCCTGAAGGTCCAGGTAGTAGGAATCGGGAACGTCTAAAAAGTCCACTCCGCGCTCGCGCAACTCATGAATGGTGTAAATGATATTATCTGTCGCCAACGCCAAATGCTGCACACCAGCACCATTGTAGAAGTTAATGTATTCTTCAATTTGCGAACGCTTCTTGCCCTCCGCAGGCTCGTTGATCGGGAATTTAATGCGGCCGTTACCGTTTGACATTACCTTCGACATGAGTGCGGTATATTCCGTAGAAATATCGTTGTCGTCAAACGAGATGATTTGTGAGAATCCCATGACGTCAGCGTAGAATTTTACCCACGTATTCATCTGTCCCCAATCTACATTACCCACCATGTGGTCAATGTATTTCAGTCCCACCGATTCCGGTTGATACTTCGGACTGCGTGCCACATAACCGGGCAGGAACGGTCCATTGTAGTCGTTGCGTTCCACAAACAAATGCACGGTTTCTCCGTAGGTATAAATCCCAGAAGTAATCACTTTACCGTCACTATCTTCACTTGCCTGTGGCTTTTGGAACGGTTTTGCACCGCGTTTTATGGTTTCCTCAAACGCCTTTGTAGCATCCGGTACCCACAGCGCGACGATTTTCACACCATCTCCGTGCTCGTTCAAATGGCGATTGATATCGCTGTTCTCCACCATGGAAGAGGTAATGACTAATCTGATTTTGTCTTGTTGAAGGACATAGGAAGTACGGTCGGTGACGCCAGTTTCTAAACCGGCATAGGCTACTTCTTGAAAGCCAAAGGCAGTCTTAAAGTAATACGCACTTTGTTTTGCATTTCCTACATAGAATTCAACGTAATCGGTTCCCCATAGCTCTAGAAAATCCTGCGCGTCTTCGTATTGCTTTGGTAAAATGGCTGTATTCATAGCGTTGTTCTTTGTTGGGTTAAAGGTATTAAATGATCGTATCTAAACTCCGATTGAGATCGTCGATTAAGTCGCCAGGTGCCTCAAGTCCTATACTCAGGCGAATGAGACCCTCTGTAATGCCCAATTTTACTTTCATTAGATCGTCCACCTTACTGTGGGTCATAGAATACGGGTGCTCTGCCAAGCTTTCGGTACTTCCTAAACTCACGCCAAGACGGAACACTTTTAAATGATCCAGCACCTTGAAAGCTGCGCTCTCGTCCCCATGAATGTGTAAGGCAATCATGGAACCCGTACCCTGGTATTCGTCTTTGAAAAAAGCGGCTTGCCCAGGACTCCATTGCTCGAGGTTTCCTAAATACCGCACTTCTTTAACCGCAGTATGCTGGGCCAGCGCTGCAGCCACTTCATGCGTCGTTTTTTGCTGGGCAGCGATGCGAAGGGTGAACGTTTCAAGCGAGCGTAAGATGAGCCAGCTGTCCATAGGGCCTAAGATGCCGCCGATAAAGGTTCGTGCGACGCGCAATCTATTGATCCACGCTGTTCTTCCGGTTGCTGCACCGGCAATAACGTCACTGTGTCCAGCGAGATTCTTCGTCACAGAATATACTACGATATCTGCGCCATTCTCGTGCTGACGACTCATGGTAGGTCCCAAATAGGTATTGTCAACCACCACCGGTACAGGGTGTTCTTCCGATCCCAAGGCATCTGCGATTTTCCGAGCTTTCTTCACCGAATACAAATCCATGGTAGGATTCGCAGGCGTTTCAGTAAAAAAGGCGCAGACCCGCAGTCCCGGATAAGCGGCTGTAACCTCCGCAACCACCTCTTCGGCACTTTTATCGTGTTCAACAACATGGTGGATTACACCGTATTTGTGCAGGTAATGGTCAATGAAACTGTGCGTTCCTCCGTAAACGGGAGCAGTGTAGAGAAATACCGTGTTCGGGGTGGCCAATTCCAACATGGTCGCTGAAATAACCGCCATTCCACTGGCAAAGACGAGTGCATCCTCCGTTCCGTCTAAAACCGCCAAACGTTGTTCGAGCAGCTGGGTATTTGGAGAGCCAAGTCGGCTGTAGATGTTTCCCATTTTCGCACCGTCCGGTATCTCTTCCTTTCCAGTGGCCCAAGCGAAATAATCTTTACCTGCCTGGGAGTTGGGAAACTCGTAGGTGGAGGTTTGGTAAATGGGTTGCTTCATACTGCCGTGGTAATCGGCAGCATGGTAGCCATGACCAAGCATGGCGGTTTGTGGTTCTTTTTTCATGTTCTGCGGTTTAAGCCACAAGCAGGGGTTCAAGCTACTTGCGGTCCGTATTTCTTAATGCATCCAGCTTTTGTGGTAATCGCCTGCATCTAATGCCAATGCCTGTTCCGTGAGCTTCAATGGCCTGAAGGTATCTACCATTACGGCATATTCTTCGGTACTTTTTTTGCCGATGGACCCTTCATAGGTTCCCGGGTGCGGTCCGTGCGGGATGCCTGCCGGATGAAGGGTGATTTGTCCACGTCCGATGTTGTTGCGACTCATAAAATCGCCGTCTACATAGTAGAGCACTTCATCAGAATCGATGTTGCTGTGGTTGTAAGGAGCGGGTATAGATTCTGGGTGGTAATCGTACAATCTGGGCACGAAAGAACACACTACAAAAGCATTGGTCTCAAAAGTTTGATGCACCGGTGGCGGTTGGTGTACACGCCCGGTTATAGGTTCAAAATCTTTAATGTTGAATGCATAAGGATAGTTGTAACCGTCCCAGCCAACCACATCGAAGGGGTGTGAACTGTAGATGTAGTGGTGAAGCATATCTTGTTTTTTCACACGAATGTCAAAATCTCCTAAGGCATTTACAGGCGCTACAGCTTCGGGCGTGCGCAGGTCGCGTTCACAATAGGGACTGTGTTCAAGCAGTTGGCCGAACCAATTCCGATAGCGCTTCGGGGTATAAATAGGTGAAGCACTTTCAACAATAAATAATCGGTTTTCACTGCTGTCAAAATGAAACTGCTGAATCATTCCGCGGGGGATGAGCAGGTAGTCGCCGGGCCCAAAATCAAGCTTGCCCATTTGCGTATGCAGTGCACCGGATCCTTCGTGTACGAAGACCAATTCATCGTTTTGTGCGTTTTTGTAATAGTACGCTTCCATCGAAGCGGAAGGTGCGGCCAGGGAAATGGTCAGATCCGCATTTGTCAATACCGGTACGCGGGAGGCTAAATAATCTTCGTTTGGAGCAACCTTGAAGCCTTCTAAACGGTAGGCTTTCATGTTTTTGTCTACAGCAATCTTCGGCGCAACATCCGTGCTTTGAAGCACTTCCTTAACCATGGTTGGTGGATGTTCGTGGTAAAGCAAGGTCGACATTCCGTCGAATCCTATGGTTCCGAAGAGTTCTTCGTGGTACAAGCTACCGTCCGATTTTCTGAAGGTAGTATGGCGTTTGTGCGGAATACGCCCCGATTTTTGGTAAAACGGCATGGTCTTCTGTTTGCGGGTTCACTACAAATATAGTGTAACTTGTGGGGGTAAATTCTCAGTTATGTCTGCTATTGATCAACATGCCCAGGACTTGTTTGAAGCATTGCGCAACGGCCGCACTATTGCGCCATTGCGCGATTCGATCAACAACGATATTCCGACTGCATATGCCATTCAGGATAAAGTTGTGGCATTGCGATTGGCCGAAGGTGAGCGTATTGTGGGTAAGAAGATTGGATTAACCAGTCCTGCTGTTCAAGCCCAGCTCGGCGTCGATCAACCCGATTACGGAGTGCTCTTTAATACCATGGACATGACCGGTAAAGGTCCTGTTCCCGTGGAATTTTTGATGCAACCGAAAGTTGAAGGAGAATTGGCTTTCGTATTGGGCGCAGACTTGCGTGATCCGGATGTGGATATGGAAACATTGAAATCTGCCATAATTGCCGTTCGACCGGCCATTGAAATTGTAGGTTCGCGAGTAGAAAAATGGGACATTAAGATTTCAGATACCATAGCCGACAATGCCTCGGGATCGCATTATGTACTAAGCACACAAGCAAAGCCGTTGGCAGAGGTACCCACCGCTACGATCGAAATGACGCTGCTTAAAAACGGCGCTGTAGCAAGCGAAGGCAATGGGAAGGCGTGTATGGGCGATCCCCTGAATGCCGCTTTATGGCTGGCGCAAACGATGGCAAGAATGGGCCGACCGCTATTGAAAGGTGAGGTGCTACTCTCTGGGGCCTTAGGACCCATGGTCCCGGTGGAACGTGGTGATGCGTTTGAATTGCGTGTAGAAGGATTTTTAAGCACCACGGTCTCTTTCGAATAATGAAATCTAAAGTTCAGTCGATCAGATAATTAGAATAGACTTTGTTCCTTCCATTTTTCCATTACATTTGCGCACTTTTTTACTGAAATGAAAAACAAATACATCGACCTCGTTGAACAGACCTTTGATTGGCCTGCAGAGGAATTTGAGCTTACGGAAAACGGTACGCTCGCATGGAATGATCTGGACCTCATGCCTATTGTAAAGCAATACGGTACGCCTTTGCGCATGACCTATTTGCCCAAGATTGATGAGAATATTCAACGCGCCAGACGCATGTTCCATGTGGCTATGGCAAAGGTGGATTACGAGGCAAATTACCACTACTGCTACTGCACGAAGAGCAATCATTTCAGCTTTGTGATGGAGCGGGTTCTAGAGAACGAGGTACACTTGGAGACCTCCAGTGCTTTCGATATCAATATCATTAAAAAAATGAAGGAAGCTGGCCGATTAATAGACCAGCAGTACGTCGTTTGCAACGGCTACAAAACCAAAGCATACCTAGATAACATTGCCGGACTCATCAATAGTGGACATACGAACACCATTAATGTGATTGACCACGTCGAGGAGTTGGAAGAACTGACTTCAAGATTGACGGAAAAGGCAAAAGTGGGCATCCGCATTGCCTCAGAAGAGGAACCTAAATTCGAATTTTACACCTCGCGTTTGGGCATCGGATACCGGGATATCGTCGACTTTTACAAAACGAAAATTGCCGAGAATGAAATGGCGGAGCTCAAAATGCTACACTTCTTCATCAATACCGGCATCAAGGATACCGCATACTATTGGAATGAATTGCGCAAATGTGTCAACGTATATATCGACTTGAAGCGTTTGTGCCCGACTCTAGATAGCCTGAATATTGGAGGAGGATTCCCAATCCAGACGAGTCTAGGCATGGATTATGATTACGAATACATGGCGGAGGAAATCATCTCTCAGATCAAAACCATGTGTGATTTCGCCGATGTGCCTGAGCCTAATATTTTCAGTGAATTTGGGTCATTTACAGTGGGTGAAAGTGGTGCGAATTTCTACAGCATCCTCGGCGCAAAACAACAAAACGACCGTGAGCTTTGGTACATGATCGACAGCTCGTTCATGACTACGCTGCCGGACAGTTGGGCCATCAACAAGCGCTTCATTATGTTCCCTTTGAACAAATGGAACCGCCCGTACGACCGCGTTTTACTTGGTGGATTGACGTGCGATTCGGACGATTATTACAACTCTGAACAGCACGTGAACGCGATCTTCCTACCACGAATGAGTCCTCAAGACGAGGAACCCCTTATGATTGGGTTCTTCAATACAGGCGCCTATCAGGAGTCGTTGTCCGGCTACGGCGGAACGAAGCACTGTTTGCTGCCAGCACCGAGGCACGTTGTCGTCGATCGTGATGAAGAGGGAAATGTTACTTCGAAGCTTTTTGCTGATGAGCAAAGCTCAGCTAATATGTTAAATACTTTGGGTTATGAATAAGGGACCAATTTCACAGTTTATGGCGCAGCACTACCGCCATTTTAATTCAGCAGCTATGGTGGATGCCGCCAAAGGATACGAGGCGCATTTAACTGCTGGCGGTAAAATGATGGTGACCCTTGCTGGTGCCATGTCTACGGCGGAATTGGGCATCTCTTTAGCGGAGATGATTCGCGAAGGTAAAGTGGATATTATCTCCTGTACCGGGGCGAACCTGGAGGAAGATTTAATGAATCTCGTTGCACATACGCATTACGAGCGTGTTCCGGAATACCGTGACCTAACTGCGCTGCAGGAACGTGCACTTTTAGACCGCGGTTTGAATCGCGTGACGGATACGTGCATCCCGGAAGAAGAGGCTTTTCGCAGATTACAGAGTCACATTGAGGACATTTGGAAAAAAGCAGAAGCTGCTGGTGAGCGTTATTTTCCGCACGAATACATGTACAAGATGGTTTTATCTGGAGTCTTGGAACAATACTATGAAATTCCGCCAGAGCACAGTTGGATGATTGCTGCCGCAGAACGCAACCTTCCTATCGTAGTTCCAGGCTGGGAAGACAGTACAATGGGGAATATTTTCGCTTCGTACTGCATCAAAGGAGAACTTCAGGCAAGTACAGTAAAGAACGGGATTGAATACATGATGTGGCTCGCACATTGGTATACCCAAACCTCGAAGGAGGCGTCTATCGGATTTTTCCAAATCGGTGGTGGTATTGCAGGCGATTTCCCGATCTGTGTGGTGCCCATGTTGTACCAGGATATGGAATTAGAGGATACGCCGTTCTGGGGGTACTTCTGTCAAATTTCAGATTCTACGACAAGCTACGGTTCGTATTCAGGCGCCGTTCCTAATGAAAAAATCACCTGGGGAAAGCTGGATGCGGACACACCAAAATTTATTGTGGAAAGTGATGCAACTATTGTTGCACCATTGATTTTTTCTTGGATATTGGGCAAGTAAAATGAAGGCACCTTCAGTGAGGGTATGCGCTCCTGAGCGTTTTCATTTTCAATGGATTAGTTTATAGTTGTGTTTTTTGCGTGGGCCAGGTGCTCACTTAATCATCAAAAGAGATGGCAAAGAAAAACGTGATCAAGGATTATAAGTCCATGACACCAGACCTAATGGCGCTATTGGTCGAAGCGTACCCGGATGGTTTCGAATACGATACCATATACTTTACAAACGCGAAAGGCGAAAAAGTTGAAGCCGTTCCTTTGGAGACGGAGGACACAAAGTACCTCATTAAGGTGAGTAGCACTTTGACTAAAAACTTTGAAGCATTCGACCTTGAGGAATTTGAAGAAAGCGTTTCTTCAGAAGACGAAGATTTCGAATCGGACGACTTAGACGACTAAGTAAATTGTATTTTGGTGGTATGAAAAAAACGTACCACCTACTGTTTGCTTTATTGGCGTTGGGCCTTTTAGGACATGGCCAATCGAAAACCGCCTTCTTGCCTGAACCGGGAGAGGGCTTTTCGTTTAATACAGGTTTATTGTCTGTGCTCGATGCGCCAGCCTCTTTTCAGTCGAACGTTCGTTCGAACAGCCAATCGTTTCAATTCATGCGCGATAATGTCATTGGTTTGAGCCATTTCTCTGTTGCTTACGGAGTGGGCTACAGTGCACAATTTTATCATGGAAATGTACGTATCGATGTTGCGGAAGATGGTACACAAACACTCGTCGATCTTAGTGGACGCGATTTCATTTCCAACCGTTTCGCGACGGAATATTTGGACGCGACTGTTGCCTTCCGTTACAGAGGTAAAGCCAATAGAAAGGGCAGGTACAACAGATTGTATGTAGGAGGTACGTTCGGGTACCGCACGGATGCTTATTCCTACTATAAAGACGACGCATACCAGGTCAAATATTACCAAATATCCGGTTTTAACCCGATACGATATGGTGTACATATAAAAGCGGGAAGGGGTCCGGTGAATGCGTATGTGCATTACGGATTGAGCGCGATTGTTGTAGAAGGCGCCATGTTGCCTGAGTGGGCACAGGCGCGTCCGTTAACTGTTGGTTTGAGCTTTACGCTCTAGATTACTTTAGAGGAACGGCTGAACACGCTTCTCCGTAGCTGATTTTTTTCGCAACGGGTTTTAAGTACTGGGTGGCCAGTACGTAGGCATCTTTAGGAATGCGTTTATCTCCACATCCTTTGATGATAACTGGTTTTCCTGTGTATTCCTTCCAATCATGCCTCGTCATGCGCTCGCGATAGAATGCACTATAGAATCCTTCTTCGTTTTCCGACCAGATGCAGGTAAGTCCCGCATCAGTGCATTTACTGGCAACTAAGAGGTGCGCCCAGGCCGGTAGTATGGCATCTGTACTGCAATAGAGATGAATAACGGAGCCTTCATACAGCGAAAAATCAGTACTTTTAAGTGCATTCCGGAATTCAGTTTCGCGCAGAATAAAGCCTTGCTCAAGCCATTGGCTGAGGTCCATTGCGTGCACCTCCTTTGGAAGGAAATCTTCCAAATTAAAGGTAATCAGCGGACTTGCCGCTACTTTGTTTACAATGGTATCGTCACTCATGAGTTAAGCCGTAAAAGTATAGTCTCTAAAGAATTCTTGGTTCTCTTCCGTACGTAATCCGGTAAACGTAAATCCGGACTTCTTTGGAGAAAGCGGAGCGGTGAGGCGCTCATTATGCCAAAGCTCATAGGTTTTGAAGTCCACAGGGGAGCGGTTTTCAAGGGCGTTGAACAGATCTAATCGGCCCACTTTTTTCCAGCCTGCTTCCACAGTGCCTTGAAATACTTTCGCTTTAGAGCCAGATCCGTAACCCATAAAGCCTATGGTGTTGCCTTCGATCGCTTCGTTTTTATCGGCTGCGTCGCAAAGCGTGCTTAAGAGCCCCATGAAAATAGAGGCGGTATACATATTGCCTATTAAACTTGATGCACGCTCTGCAGGTGCGAGCGCTTTCGCCACATAAGCGCGGTAATAGTCAGATTTACTGAATGCGCGCACCCATTCTTTTGCTTCGGCTTTATCTGAAGGTTGATCACTGCCCATCACAGCAACTACATCTTGCCACTTTCCGTTAGCTTTCATCCAGTCCAGGTAAAAATTTACCAGCATGCGTCGGCCTTGGAAAGCATAGGGCAGGTGCATGACTACTTTATCCCAATCTAGCGCTGGATTGATCGCTACTTTCGTTCCAAAGTGTGCCAAGGCCTCACTAATGCGGCTTATGTAGGCAAAGTTGCTGTACTGACCGTCAAACACGGGCTCTTCAACATAACTGCGGAGCATTCTATTGCCACCCCAAAAGCCTTCGGCTTCGGCGACTTTGGCTTCCGCTGCTTCTAGAGTAAGCTGTTGGCCCAATAGTGATGCTGCTTCTACCAGTAGCGCTGCTTTGGTATGGGTTCTGCGCGGCTTGAAAAAATCGCGTTCGCCTTTTGTCGCCACGCCAATGTCATCTCCTAAAGAGATGATGGTCGGATCCACGGAAACGACAATGGCCACCGCACCTGCGCCCTGCGTATATTCTCCGGTAGAACCTAAGTTGTATTTCGCTAAATCTGAAGCAACAATAATGGCTTTTTTCTTCGGATGTTGACGAACATAAAGACATGCGTTTTCTAGGGCGTCCACTGCACCGATGCAAGCAAAGGTCATGTCCACTGCATCGACGTTGCGTAAGCAATTGGCGCCGTACGAACTGGCGAGTTGTTGTTCGACTAAATCTAAGATATAGGTTGCCGTAGGTTTGGCGCTATCCAGAGCACTTTCCGTGCCGAGGTAAAGACGTCCTACAGTGCTGGGGTCTAAAGGCTCATCGGTAAAAAGATTGAGCACTGCATTGGCCCCCATTGTTGCTGCATCCTCATCGGTATCAGGGAAAGACATTGAGGTCAAACCTAGACCTTTATTGAGTTTAGCGTATTCTATATTGCGCGCCTCGGCGAGCGTTTCTATGGGCAAGTACTGTTGCGGTACGTAGTAGGCGAGGGCGTCGATTCCAATCTTCATTATGGTGGGTATTTTTCAAATCACAAAAAATCACTCGATTCTTTGAAGAACGAGCAGCTAATTAACGAAGGCATTAACGATTTTGTGACGGTTTGGTTCGTCTTTTAAGAAAATCTTAAGAAGTGGGCGAATGGGATTAAAGAATGCCCAATTCGAGCTTCGCTTCTTCACTCATCATGCTTTTATCCCAAGGCGGGTCAAAGGTAATTTCTACTTCTACCTCACGCACGCTATCTAATGCGCGCGATTTCTCTTTGACTTCTTGCGGCATACTTTCCGCGACCGGACAGTTTGGTGAGGTGAGTGTCATTAGAATATGGACATCACGCTCCGTACTTACCTTTACGTCATAGATCAAACCGAGCTGGTAAATATCCACTGGAATCTCTGGATCGAAAATGGTGCATAATACACCAACGACTTCTTCGCCAATGGCCTGCATTTCTTGATGGCTTAATTCTTTGCTCATACCTTTAGTTTGCGCTGGAAAAGGCCAACGCATAGAATTTCATTTGTTTAATCATACTCATCAATCCATTCGCACGGGTTGGACTTAGATGATCCTTCAGTCCAATTTTTTCTAAGAAATCGAGATCCGCTGCAGCGATTTCTATTGCCGGTTGATTGTCAAATACATCGATCAACATAGCGACGATGCCTTTTGCGATAATGGCGTCGGCATCTGCAAAGAATCGTACGTGAGTTCCCTGCTGCTCTGCTTTGAGCCAAACCTTACTTTGGCAGCCTTGTACTAGTAAATCTTCGTTTTTATCCCCCGCTTCAAAGGCAGGCAATGCTTTGCCCATCTCAATGATGTGGTTGTATTTATCCATCCATTCATCAAAGAATTCAAATTCTTCGACGAGTAGGGCTTGTTTTTCAGCAATGGTAGACATAGTGATTTAACGTAGCATGGTTACGGCACGTTCGAGCGCAGCCTTGAATAGATCGATTTCTTCGAAGGTGTTGTACATCGCAAAACTTGCGCGAGCGGTTCCCGCGATGCAGAATTGGTCCATAATGGGTTGGGTACAATGCTGTCCAGTACGAACGGCAATGCCTTGTTGATCAAGCAGCACCCCTAAATCATAGGGATGTGTGCCTTCGACAAGAAAACTGAGAACACTGGCTTTGTTTGCCGCAGTTCCAATGGTCCGGAAACCGTCAATAGAGGATAGGGTTTTCGTTGCATAGTCAAGCAGCGCAGTTTCATGTGCTGCAATGGCATCGATACCCACGGAATTCATATAGTTTAAGGCAGCACCGAATCCGATGATGCCTTCAATGTGAGGGGTACCCGCTTCAAATTTATGAGGGATAGCTGCGTAGGTACTTTCTTCCATGGTCACTGTGGCAATCATTTCACCGCCACCTTGATAAGGAGGAAGTACCTCCAAACGTTCGCGTTTCCCGTAGAGTACACCCAAGCCTGTAGGGCCGTACATTTTGTGCGAGGATAAAGTGAAGAAATCAACGTCCCAATCTTGGACATCCACTTTTGCATGCGGTCCGCTTTGTGCACCGTCGACCAGGGTCCATGCGCCGACCGCTTTTGCGCGACTTAAAATAGTTTTAACCGGATTAATAGTCCCGAGCGCGTTTGAAATGTGATTGAATGCTACGATGGCTGTGTTTTCATCCACTAATGTATCCAGTGTGGAGAGGTCCAATTCGCCTTTATCATTCATCGGTATGTAGCGCAAAGCAGCTCCTGTGCGTTGGCAAAGCATTTGCCAGGGTACAATATTGCTGTGGTGCTCTAAAGCAGTAATTACTACATTTTGGTGCGGTTGTATGATCGCTCCCATTCCGAAGGCAACGGTATTAATGCTGTCGGTGATGCCTCGCGTGAAAATAATTTCGGCGACTTCTCTCGCATTAATGTGGGCACACACATCGGCGCGAACGGCTTCCATGGCATCCGTTGAGCGTTGACTTAGGGTATGCACACCGCGGTGTACATTGGCATTATCCTTCGTGTAATAGTGGGTAATGGCTTCTATCACGGCAAGCGGCTTCTGTGCCGTCGCGGCATTGTCCAAATACACCAGCGGTCGCCCATGAACCTGCTGGTGCAGTATGGGGAATTGCTCGCGAATTGCTTGGACGTTGTAGCTCATTACAGGGTAAATTCTAGATTAATGCCTAATTTTTCAGCGATGACGCGATTCAATCGCTTTTCTAGCTGTGGTATTTTAACATATTCCAATGCGTCCGCGGCAAAAGCATAGGTCATCAAACCTTCGGCTTCGCGTTTCGGAATACCTCTTGAGCGCAGGTAAAAAAGAGCATTGCGGTCCAATTGGCCCACAGTACAACCGTGCGAACAACGCACATCGTCTGCGAAAATCTCCAATTGAGGCTTCGTATCTACTTTCGCTTTATCGCTCAACAAGATGTTATCATTTTGCTGGAATGCGTTCGTTTTTTGCGCTTTCTGACGCACCATCACTTTGCCGTTGAAAATACCGTGGCTTTTGCCCAAGTAAATTCCTTTATACAGCTCGCGACTGTAACAGTTCGGCTCTTGATGATCCACGAGCGTGTGGTGGTCAACCGTCTGGCCATTACCGATAATGGTAATACCGTCCATATGGCTTTCCGCATGCGTTCCAGCGGAATAAAAGTGCAGGTTATTGCGAACCAATTTTCCACCGAACGTATACGTTCCGACATGCACGTTGCTGGTTTCTTTCTGCACCACATGGGTATTGTCCACCAACGTTGCTTCATTAGCATCGTTCTGTACTTTGTAATAGCTCACGCGTGCATCACGAGCGGCGAAGACTTCACTTACAAAATTTGTAAAGCTCGGCTGGTCGCCAATGTTTTGATGACGCTCCACAATTTGAACTTCCGCATTCTGTTCTACGATGATTAGATTACGGACCTGTGAAAAGGAGGGGCCGTTTTCATTTGTCGTGAGATAGAGAATTTCAATGGGCTTATCCACCGTTTGGCTCGCCTTCACTCGAATGAACGCACCATCATCTGCAAAGGCAGTGTTTAAGTCTACGAAAGTTTCCCCCTTCGGAGCGGCTTTGCCCAAATATTCTGCAATAATGTCTGGGTATTTATTCAATGCAGCAGCAAACGTACAAACGTCGAATTCCTGATGCGTTGAATCGCTCAGCCAAGAACTGTATTTTCCGTTGATGAAAACCAGTTTGTAGGTATCTAAATCACTTAGCAAATACGATTTGATATCTGCAAACGACACGGCATCATCTCCTTTTAGAAGGATGCGGTAGTTGTGTTTTAGAACCGGCTTAAGGTTGGTATATTTCCACTCTTCGTCTCGTGTCGTAGGAAAACCCAATGTTTCGAAACGGTCGAGGGCCTCTTTGCGTAAATGTACTACGCCTAGATTTCTACTACCGTTGAGCTGGGGTTCAGCTACAACAAAAGAGGAGAGTAAATCTTGTGCTAAATCTGTCATGCGTTTTCTGCCTTGATCCAGTCGTATCCTTTCTCTTCCAATTCATGGGCCAATTCTGGACCGCCACTTTTCACTATTCGACCGTTGTATAAAACGTGAACGAAATCTGGTTTGATGTAGTCCAACAGACGCTGGTAGTGTGTGATGACCATAACGGCATTATCCGCTGTACGAAGTTTGTTTACGCCACCCGCAACGATGCGCAGGGCATCTATATCTAAACCGGAATCGGTCTCGTCGAGAATCGCCAATTTTGGCTCCAGCATCGCCATTTGGAAGATTTCGTTGCGCTTTTTCTCACCACCAGAAAAACCTTCGTTCAAACTGCGGCTGAGGTAGCTTTTGTCCATCTCCAAAAGTGCCGTTTTCTCGCGCATTTTAGCGAGCATTTCACGCGCCTCCATGGGCTCTTGACCCCGGCCTTTGCGGCTTTCGTTGATGGCAGTCTTAATGAAGTTACTCACGGTGACCCCAGGAATTTCCACCGGGTACTGAAAGCTCAGAAAAATGCCCTTGTGTGCACGCTCTTCAGGGTCTAAATCCAATAGGTTTTCCCCTTCAAAGTCAATGCTTCCACCGGTCACTTCATAATCTTCACGACCTGCGATCACGTTGGAAAGTGTCGATTTACCTGAGCCGTTAGGACCCATGATTGCATGGATCTCGCCGGGATTAATTTCTAAGTTGATGCCCTTGAGAATTTCTTTGTCTTCTACGCGGGCTTGGAGGTTGTTAATTTTAATCATGTTTTATCCTACGGAGCCTTCAAGTGAGATTTCCAATAGTTTTTGTGCTTCCACGGCAAATTCCATAGGAAGCTGGTTCAATACATCTTTACAATAGCCATTCACGATGAGCGCAATAGCCTCTTCAGTGCCAATTCCACGCTGGTTGCAATAGAATATCTGGTCTTCACCAATCTTCGAAGTGGTCGCCTCGTGCTCGATTTGAGCCGTTGGATGTTGTGCTTCGATATAAGGGAAGGTATGCGCGCCACATTGGTCGCCCATCAATAGGGAATCACATTGGCTGAAATTTCTGGCGTTTTCGGCACGAGCGCCCACGCGAACGAGTCCGCGGTAGCTGTTGTGGCTTTTACCTGCGCTAATACCCTTAGAGATGATCGTGCTTTTGGTGTTTTTACCCAAATGAATCATTTTCGTTCCGGTATCTGCTTGTTGGTATTTATTCGTAACCGCAACACTGTAGAATTCACCGATACTGTTATCGCCTTTCAAAATACACGAAGGGTACTTCCAGGTCACTGCAGAACCCGTTTCCACCTGCGTCCAGCTGATCTTCGCATTGCGCTCGCAAATGCCCCGCTTCGTCACGAAGTTGAAGACACCGCCTTTTCCTTCTGCGTCGCCCGGGTACCAGTTTTGAACAGTACTGTATTTAATTTCAGCATCGTCCATCGCAACGAGCTCGACTACAGCGGCGTGCAATTGGTTCTCATCGCGCGAAGGTGCAGTGCAGCCCTCAAGGTAACTTACATACGAGCCCTGGTCAGCAATGACAAGGGTACGCTCGAATTGGCCAGTGTTGGCCTCGTTAATACGGAAATAGGTGCTCAGCTCCATAGGGCAACGCACCCCTTTAGGGATGTAACAGAACGAACCGTCGGTAAAGACTGCACTGTTCAATGCGGCATAAAAGTTATCGCGCTTGGGTACCACAGTACCCAAATGCTTTCGAACCAGTTCCGAGTGTTCCTGGATGGCCTCACTCATGGAACAGAAAATGATGCCTTTTTCAGCAAGCGTTTTCTTAAATGTGGTAGCCACAGATACAGAATCGACGACAACATCCATAGCTACACCTGATAAGAGCTTTTGCTCGTCAAGGCTAATGCCCAAACGTTCAAACGTGCGCAACAATTCAGGATCTACTTCATCGAGGCTGCCTAATTCTTTCTTCTGCTTGGGTGCACTGTAGTAGGAGACCGCTTGGAAGTCGGGTTTGGTGTAGGTGACGTTCGGCCATTCCGGCTCTTCCATCTCCAACCATGTTTTATAGGCGTCTAAACGCCAATCCAACATCCATTGGGGTTCGTTTTTCTTTTCGCTGATCAGTCGAATCACATCCTCGTTCAGTCCGGGAGGCACTGTATCGCTTTCGATAGCTGTGGTGAACCCGTACTTATAGTCGGAAGCGGTGATTTCATCTAGGATTTCGTCGCTCATAATAGGAGGTTAAACGGCGAAGCTTTCTCCACACCCGCAGGTGCGTGTCGCATTAGGGTTATTAAAACTGAATCCTTTTCCATTGAGTCCACCACTGTATTCCAAAGTGGTCCCGATGAGGTAAAGGAGTGATTTTTTCTCTACAACGACTTTAACGCCGTTATCTTCATAGAGTTCGGCATTTTCGGGCATTTCCGGGGTAAAATCCATTTTATAAGACAGTCCGGAACACCCGCCACTTTCTACGCCTACACTGATGTAGGTCTTATCCAATTGCTTGCCTTCTTCCTGCATAAGTGCAGCAAGTTTTGACTTCGCAGTATCTGATACTTTTACCATATTATTTAGAAACATTCTAAAGATGAGCGACAAAGTTACGTAATACGCGGCTTTTTTCTTGTATTCTGACCAATGAACACAATAACTTTGCTACATGTTCGATGCAAAAAACCCACAGCGTACGCCCATCAGTGATTTGGGCGAGTTTGGCCTCATAGGTCATTTAACGCAAGCCACTAAGTTGAAACACGCCCATACCGCATTAGGAGTGGGAGATGATGCCGCACTTATAGACGCAGGTACGCACTACCAGGCGGTTTCTACCGATCTCCTCGTGGAAGGTGTTCATTTTGATTTGAGCTACATGCCTTTGAAGCATTTGGGCTATAAAAGTGTAATTGTCAATCTCAGCGACATTTATGCGATGAACGGAACACCGGAACACATCACAGTCGGATTAGCCGTTTCAAACCGATTTCCTGTTGAAGCGTTGGAAGAAATTTACGAGGGTATTCATTTGGCTTGTGAACGGTACAATGTGGATTTAGTCGGTGGTGATACCACAGCCTCACGCTCGGGTTTGATGATTTCCGTAACTGCCATCGGTCGTGTTGCAAAGGACCGTGTTGCAAAACGAAGCGGTGCGAAAGACAACGATCTTATTGTCGTTAGCGGTGATTTAGGCGGCGCCTACATGGGGCTTCAAATCTTAGAGCGTGAAAAACAGGTGTATTTGGAAAATCCAGACATGCAGCCGGAATTGGGTGGACACGAATACATCTTAGAACGCCAGTTAAAGCCAGAGGCACGCAAGGACGTCGTCGAAATTCTAAAAGCACTAGATATTCAGCCGACCTCGATGATAGATATCTCTGACGGCTTGAGCTCAGAGACGTTGCACCTTGCGAATACCGGACAGATGCAATACAATCTGTACGAGAGTAAAATTCCTATTGATCCATCCATATACACGTTGTGCGAGGAGTTTAACTTGAATACAACCACCGTTGCACTGAATGGTGGGGAAGATTATGAGCTGCTCTTTACCGTGCCTATCGAAGATCACGAAAAGGTTCAAACGAATCCCAACCTTACGGTGATCGGCTATGTGAAAGAAGGAAGTGGTGCGAACCTCATCACGCGAGACGATAAAGTCATCGGGTTGAAAGCCCAAGGATTTAATCATCACGAAGCAGAGTAGTCGTATTTTATCTTCGGATAACCGTATTTTATCCTTTAGAGTAAAATAGCGCGCAGTCTGTTTCGATTGATACTTTCTTGTTAATCCTTTGATTACCAATGGAGAAAAGAGGTAACTTACTAGTCCAAACCAACCTAGTTACCTTATCATGGAAGAAAAAATCTTCAACAACCTGTTGCACGGGTATCCCTTCTATTTTCCTTTTTGGAGGGAACCGTTAGATGCGCAGTGCACATTAGAAGCGGCACTCACAGCCAAAAAATTCCAGGCTATACCTGGATTTCAGCATTGTACAGACGAACAAGCGGAGGTCATCTACAAAAGGGTGAAACACCTTTTTGCAGTGTACACTTCAGGCGATCGCGCACATATACAATGGAATGAATCCAAACAAGTAGTACGTGCGTTTCCTAATTCTTACCGCGAAGTCATGGGAATCACTTCGCCGCAACGCAGCTGGTTGCCTAAGCTGATTTAATGCGGGTTGATGGGTAAAACGCGGCTCCAGTGATCGGATGAAAACCACGCTTGACGACCGTCGCCAAGCGCTACATAGAACCACCCTTCCGAAGTTCTCACTAAACGACCCGCGCTGCCTTCACTCAATAGGACAATCCTTTTGCCATTGGCATCAGGGGCACTGTACCCGTAACTGTTGTTGCCGACCACAACTACTTTATCGCTCTGTGGTATGCTGATTTGTGCGGCGAGCAGTAGCACTAAGCCCATACTACTTAGCGTGAGCGGCAATCGCCAGCTCAACGACGGCCGTTTAAATTTTCGGAGAATTAGTAGTACCAATGCACCGGCTAAAAGCATTCCAGCTACCAAACCCCAATTTTCGGGGGTGAGTATTGCTCTTAATTGATGGCCAATCCAATGCAATAGGGCATCGTTTGGTGGTGGTAGTGCGTCCGTAAGTCGGGTGTTAAGCCATTCTAGATTGTGAAGTGTCTCTTCATTACGGGGATCGAACAATAGTGAGCGTTCGTACCATAGGCGTGCCTCTCCGAATTGACCCAAACGCGTGTAGCAGTTACCGATGTTGTAGTACAACGCCGGATCGGCGGTACCCTTCTCGGCTAAAGATTCAAAAAGTGTGCGTGCCGATTCAAACTGTCCGTTGGCATATAATGCGCTGGCACTGTCGCTTACTGCGGTTAAAGTTGCTCCCATAGTGCATTAAATTCGTTTAACCATTCTTCGTTTGAGCCTGTTGAATTCGGTGCATAGAGGGCCAATTGCAGCCGTTCAATCAACTCATTTGTTCGCCCACCTACCTCAGGACCTAGCACTTCCTTCAACGTTGATAAACTGATGTGTTCTTTCGCAATCCCTCTCTGAACCAATGCTCCTTCCAAGGCATTCAGCATTTGATCTACCGCTTCCGGATCATTCGTTTTCCACGCTGCGTTGATGTCTTTTTTCACCGCTGCACGCACTGCCTCTGGTGATTTTTTCTTTGGATGAAAGGAAACGAGCTGAAGCAACCAGCCCAATACTACCGCTCCAAAAACCACCCATAACCACAAGAGCGGTCGTTTACTTTGCGTCTTATTTTCATCTACTTCTTGAAGATAACGTATGTCGTTATCAATACTACTTACCTCGCGTTGAACTTTGGGAGGGCTTCCGGCGTCAGTGGTTGAAGCCTCATTTAATGCCTCACCAGTGACATTGAGTGTAGTTTCCTCGAGCGTGATGGTTTCGTAGGTCCCGTTCTTAGTGTTGAAATAAGTCCATTGCATCTCAGGAAGGATGAATTGGCCTTTAAATTGAGGGACCAATAGGTATTCAAATTCTTTATAGCCGCGAACCCCCCGCTCACTGTAACGGATTTTTTCGTTGAATTCAGGATCGTATAGATCAAATCCTTGCGGTGGAATCAATTCCGGAACGCTAATCGTATTGAAATTTCCCGTTCCTTCAATACGCAGTTTCAGGGTTATGGATTCGTCTCCATTTACCGAAGTGCGACTCAATTCACGGACCAATTCCAATTCGCCAACTGCACCTGAAAATGCCGCAGGTTTTGGCGTCGGCAGTGGTTTTATCGTAACGGCTGGAATTTTCGCAGTGGCCACTTCTTGTTCCCACCGCATTAAAGGCATGTTAAAAAAGTCTCTGCGTCCTGTGGGTTTCTGAACTGCGCCCGTAATCTTGAGTTCCTGGCCGCCTAAAGTCCCGGGTTTGTTGGGAATAATAAGCCGTTTATCAAAATCTAAAATTGTGGCGATCCTCGAACCCACACGTTCTCTTCTGGATTGCTGTTCAAAGTCCAGTTGTTGCTGCAGCACATTCTCAAAATTGGGAGACTGCAGCATGTTCAAATCACGCACTTGTTCGAAGAGGGTGGCTGAAAACAATAAAACGATGGGTTCACCCACATAGACTTCCTTTTTCGAGCTCAATATATCTACCGTAAACCCAACAGATTTCGTTGGTGAAGCGGAACGCTCGCGCTGGACACCCGCTCTGACTTGAATGGTGAGTGTATTGCTCTCGTATCGCTTGCCTTTTACCTCAAATGTTGCCGGACCTATGGAAAAGGTTCCTTCTTCTTGTGCAACGAGCTGGTAAGTCAGTTCCCGAGAAAAACTCATGGAACCGTTTATGATTTGGGTCTGCTGTGAGCTGTACGGACCGCCGACCACAATAAAGTGCTCAAAATTCGGGGGATTGAGATCACCACCCCTCGCATTACTACTGAAGGTGACACGAAAGGGTTCGTCCAATCCTACAGACGTACGAGAACTCCGTGCGGTAAGCTGTACCTCCTGTGCTACGAGACCACTCGCGAGGAGTATAAAAGCCCAAAGCCAATGGTATTTACCAATCTTTCTCTCCACTTTGTTTTTTTCCTTTTGCTTTTTTAGCGGTCATTTTTTCCGCTGTTTTTTCTTCCGCGCGCTGCACTGCCTCGAGCAAACCCTTTATCTGCTCCGGCGTCATCTTTGCTTTCGCCTCGCCGCCGTCTTTTGGTGAATTCTTTTCTCCCTTACCGTCTTCATCCTGAGGTTCGCCTTGGTCGTTTTGTTGCTCGTCCTGCTGCTCATCCCCCTGGTCGTTTTCTCCCTGCTGGTCGTTTTGCGTTTCGTCTTTTTTACTTTCGTCATCAGGATTTTGTTGCTGCGGCTCGTCTTTATCGTCCTTCTCCTGGTTTTCTTTATCCTGCTGATCGTCCTGCTGCTCCTGGTTTTCTTCGTTTTGCTGTTGTTTTTTCAGTTGCTCTAAAGCACGGTTCAGGTTATAAACAGCATCTGTTTTGGAAGGGTTTTTCCGGAGGCTTTCTGCAAAGGCACCCACTGCTTCTTGGTATTTTTCCGCGGACATAAAGGCATTTCCAGCGTTGTATAACGCATCACTTTGCAGTATCGGATCTTCCGTGTTTTGGGCCGATTTTAACAAAACATTCGCCGCTTGCTCCGCTTCGCCTGCCGCCATTAACGTACTGCCTAGATTATACAATGGTTCAAAAGCATCTGGCTCTGCCGTAGCAGCTTCTGCAAAAGCTTGCGCTGCGCCGCTTAAATCACCATTTTCAAAGTTTTCATTCCCTTCTCGCATGCGCTTTCCATAGTCGTGTCTCGTCCAGTCCTCAGTAGCAGTGACCGTAAGACGGTCCAATTCTTGTGCATGCATGCAGGGTTGGGAAACGATTAAGAGTAAAATCACCCACGTTCCCTTTACTTTTCGGCCAGTATGTGCTGGAAGCAAGAGGTAGAGTGCTAAAAAGAAGAGTGCCGGGAAGAGGAACCATTGGAATTGGCTCTCATAATTTATCGCAATCTCTTCGTTGATATCGGCTTTATCGCCACCTGAGATAAAGTCTTGAATGGCTTTCAATGCTGGATCGGTGGTGTTGCCGTCCACGACCACTGCATCTAAAGAACGTCCAATGCTGCTGAGTTTTTCTAAATCACGTTTGGTAATCACTACCTCACCGTTATTGTCTTTTTTGTAGGTGGTTCCGCGGGAAGTGCGGCTCATGGGAATGGGTCCGCCGGCGGAGGTGCCCAGGCCGACAAGCATGGTTTGAACAGGCAGTGCGGGGTCCGCACTTCCCGCGGCCAAATCTTCGTGATCTTCTCCGTCGGTAAGTACGATGACGAAGCGTCCTGCGGGCGAAGCTGGATTGAAGTATTCGGTAGCGTAGTCCAAAGCGGCTGCAAGATTCGTTCCTTGTGAAGGCACGGCATCCGGGCTTGCAGCACGTAATGCCATTTTTGCGGCGGCGTAATCTGTGGTTATGGGTAAGGCAGGGTAGGCGCTTCCGGCATAGGCGATGATGCCGACGCGGTCGCCGCCTAATTGGTCCACCGTTCTAGAAATAAGAAGTTTAGCCTTTTCCAAACGCGAAGGGGTAAGGTCTTCTGCGAGCATGGAGCGGCTCACGTCAAGCGCGAAAACAACATCGGCCCCTTGTCTTTTAACTTGCGCAGTTTGCCCGCTCATCTGGAGATTCGCTAAACTCAGACATAGGAAGGCCACGGCCAATGCTAACAGCGTGTAGCGGGTATACAAACGCGCAGCACTCAGTGATGCCACGGTACGCTCGGAGCGGTCATGAATACCCAAAATTTGCCAAGCTTTTTGACGCCAACGTTGAAACAATACAGCTGAAATCACAATTGCCAGAAGCAAGAGTGGTGCCGCGTAAAGCCATTCGGTATGTTGCCATTTAAAATCCATTAGAAGGCGGTTTTTAAGAGGACAAAGTTCAGCAGCAACTCAAGCCCGATACAGGCGAGTGCGAGATAAAGGAAGATGGAAAAATGTTCCGTGTAACGGTAAAATTCAAAGCCTTCGATTTCACTTTTTTCCAATTGGTCAATGCTCTCGTAAATCTGAACTAAACTTTCATTATCCGTGGCGCGGAAGTACTGTCCACCGGTGATGCTTGCAATGCGTTGGAGCAACTCCTCATCGATAGTGACTGGTCTGGGCTGGTAAATAAGATTTCCGCGAGGATCTTTCATCACTGGGGTAGAGGCCATTCCATTCGTACCAAGTCCTATAGTGTACACTTTGATACCTAGACTTGCAGCCAATTCTGCGGCCTGCACAGGATCCACCATGCCGCCATTATTTTCACCGTCGGTGAGTAAAATAATGACCTTACTCTTGGCGGTGCTTTCAACCAATCGATTCACAGCGGTACTCAGTCCCATCCCGATGGCCGTGCCCCCTTCGAGCATTTCGTGATGAAGCGCACTGATTTGCTGGCTCAGTAAACTTTGATCAGTGGTCAGTGGCACGGGACTGTATGCTTCTCCAGCGTAAATCACTAGGCCTAGGCGGTCCATGGCGCGCTGCGCTACAAAATCTGTTGCCACTTCTTTTAGCGCTTCTAGTCGATTAGGCTTGAGATCGCGCGCCAACATGGAGGTACTGATATCAAGCGCCATCATAAGATCTATTCCCAAATTTTGGCTCGGCTGTTGGAACATTTGACTGCTCTGCGGACGTGCCAATGCGGTAAATACAAAAGCCAGTGCCAACCAGCTCAATCCACCGCTGGCTGCACGAAGACTGCCTAAGGCGCTGCTCGGCAACTGCCGGTTTGAGCTGAAGGTGTAGGCGTTAAAACGACGTTTACGGCGAAGGTAAATGCCCGTCCAACCTAGAGGGATGACCAGTAGACCGATGAGCCAAAGCGGCTGTGCAAAATCCCAATTAAACATCTTGCTCTGGTTTAAAGTCCGTTATAAGTGCGGTTGCTTTATCTAAACAATCGCGGTGTACTGCTACGTCCCAGCTTCCCTTCGCGAACTTCACATAGTCTGCTCGCGTGAGGATGAATTGGTAGGATTCGATTTGCGCCGCAGTCCATTTCTGGTAAAGCATACGTACACTTTCAGACGTGGTTTGTTCCGATAGCGGTAGTCCGGTGCGATGGGTTAAATACGTACGTACCACATCGCCTAAGGCGACATAAAACCCTTTCATATCGCGTTCCCACAAGGCTTCTGTACGAAGGGCGGCGATGGCATCCATTGCTTCTTTGTAGTAATCGCGCTCTGGTTCGGGGGCAACTGTAGGAGCCGCTTGTGGCTTTTTCGCATAGCGCCAAACCAGGTAACCGATCAATAAAAGTGCACCTACTAAGGCGATCCAGTACCAATAAGCTTCAAGCCACCAAACGAAATTAAACGGTACTTCCGCAAGCGGACGCGCCGCTGCGTTATCTGCGCCTTCTTCTGCGGGCAAGAATCGGGATTGAACCGTATCAGGAATGACGGTATAGATGCCTTTTGAGCTTACGGCGTAATGCGTGGGCAATACCAGAGCACCTGTATCTAGCACTAAATAGGTAAACGTAGCACTGCGTATGGGCGCTGTGGAGTCGTAAGTAGCGGAAACCAATAGCAATGCGCTCGTACTATCGGAAGGCAAGAGTTCTAAATCAGCATCGGCCAGCCAAGCTACTTCTTGCGTGATGGTGCCTCCCACAATTTGCGCATTCGTATCGATATGTGCATTGAACACGGTCGTATCTACTACCGCATGTTCTTGCCCAATGGCAATGCCCATCCAAAGGATACCTAGAAGCACAGTGAGCAGTTTCTTCATCGCGCTTTATTCTTTAAAAATTGGAGCAATGGAGGAACGAAATCTTGACGGTCATCCAGCGCGATATAACCGGCGCCGGCACTGCGTGTGAAGTTATTGAGGAATTGACTGTAGTTCTTGTGCCTTTGGGCAAGTGCTTGGCGGAATTTGCGCCCGCCTGAACGCACCCATTGTACCGCTCCGGTTTCGGAATCGGCCAGTGGAACTAATCCAATTTTTGGCAGCGCCACCTCTTTGGCGTTGAAAGTATTTATAGCGCACAAATCAAAGCGCTTGGCGGCAATTTTAAAATTACGGTCAGGTGCACTGTCCAGGTAATCACTCAACACAAATACTATACTGTGTCTTTTTTGCACCTTCAACAGGTGAGCCAAGGCACCCTCTACATCCGTTCCTTGGGTGGTGGCTTCAGTTTCCAGAATGCTTTTAATAATGCGCATGACATGGAGCTTTCCTTTCTTCGGCGGGATGACTTTCTCTACTTTCCCACTGAATAAGATGAGTCCAATTTTATCGTTGTTGCCCATCGCGCTAAAGGCCAAAGTCGCTGCGATCTCCGTGATCATGTCGCGCTTCGAGCGTTCGTCGGTACCGAAATTGGTGGAGCCGCTGATGTCAATGACCAGGAAGAGCGTCAATTCGCGTTCTTCTTCAAAGACTTTGATGTATGGACTCCGTTTGCGAGCGGTCACGTTCCAATCAATGCTGCGCACATCATCACCGCTTTGGTAAGGGCGCACTTCTGCAAAGCTCATACCGCGTCCTTTGAATGAACTTTGGTATTCGCCTGAAAAGAGCTGGTCGCTCAATCGGCGCGTCTTTATCTCAATACGCCGAACTTTTTGCAAGAGTGCTACAGCATCCACCGAATTAAGGAACCATTAAGGTGTTTAAGATTTCAGTTACGATATGTTCCGTGCTCAGCTCTTCCGCTTCCGCCTCGTAGGTTAGGCCAATTCTATGACGCAAAACCGCTGGAGCCACTGCGCGAACATCATCCGGCGTTACAAAGCCTCTGTGACGCAAGAACGCATGACATTTGGCAGCTTTTGCCAGTGCAATAGAGCCGCGCGGTGAAGCGCCAAAGCTGATCTTGTTGCGCAAGGTTCCGAGCTGGTAGTTCTGCGGCTCGCGGGTAGCGAAGACAATATCGAGAATGTAGTTTTCAATTTTTTCGTCCATGTAGATGCGCTCAATAAAGCCGCGCGCACGGACGATCTGCTCTAAGCTTACTACGGCATTGAGCTCTTCGAGTGCACCGCTCATTTGCTTGCGCATGATGTTCAGCTCATCGCTTTTCGTTGGGTAGCCTAGGGTTACTTTTAAAAGGAATCGGTCCATTTGGGCTTCCGGCAGTGGATACGTACCTTCTTGCTCTACAGGATTCTGCGTAGCCATTACAAGAAACGGCTTCGGCAGCGGGTAACTTTCTTCACCTATGGTGACCTGGCGCTCTTGCATGGCTTCAAGCAGGGCGCTTTGCACTTTCGCAGGCGCACGATTGATCTCATCGGCTAACACAAAATTGCTAAAAATAGGCCCGTGCTTTGTTTCGAACGCATGGTCCTTCATGTTGTAGATCTGTGTGCCGATCACATCCGAGGGGAGCAAGTCTGGCGTAAACTGTACCCTTGAAAAACTTCCGCCCAAGGTCTTGCTCAAACTGTTTATCGCAAGGGTTTTGGCCAGCCCGGGAACTCCCTCTAAGAGGATGTGTCCGTTGGCGAGTAGCCCGATGAGCAGCCCTTCGACCATGCCGTTTTGTCCTACAATAACCTTGCGTAATTCACTTTTAATGAGATCGACAAATGCGCTCTCATTTTTTATCTCTTCGTTTAATGCGACGATATCTGGTGCACCTTCCATAGGTTGTGTTTTTTAATGCAGTTCAAAAGAATAAAAAGCTGCGAAATTCAGCCGTTAAAAGAGGGTTAAAATCGAGTAGAATTAGGCTATTCCGTTAATTTTACCACCGTCCCATCTACAATCCCGTAGTAGGTTCCCGAAACTTTCAGGGCATGCTGCCCGGTAAATGTCCCAAACGCGGGTAAAACGCAGAGCCACGGATTGATATAAAAGGCCTTAATTCTGGCGCGCGAACGTCCTTTTCCGCGCAAAGCAACTCCGGGGTGTAAATGGCCGCAGACCAGAAAAACGTCATTAGCGAGGGTGGGGAACCTTTGCTCGGCGGCCGCCATTGTGAACGGTGTATAGGTATTAAAATCTGCACCTGGCGGCTCGTGCAAACAAAGTAGCGGCCCAACTTGCCATTGGTCCACCACGGTAAGCTGCTTCCATTCGGGAAGGTCAAAATCGTGATTGCCTTTAACTAAGATGAAGATGTGCGCCGGATGCACATCTAATACGGATTGAAGCGAGCGCGTTTCTTTGTTTTGAAGCCCGTGAAAAACATCGCCTAAGAAGACGACGGTAGCGGATGGATGTGCGGCAAAGGCACGGACCAATTGGTCTATATTTTTCTCGTGCAGGCCCTGCGGCGCAGGAATGCCCGCTTTTCGAAATACCCCGGTTTTCCCTAAATGCACATCTGCAATAAGTAGGGTATTGTATTCGGGTAAAAATGCAGAGCCGTCGCCATTTAAGCGTAGCGTGGAGTCACCGAAGCGTACCTCAGGCTTTTGCATCCTTACTTAAAAACGTTGCGTTGAAAAACGAATAACAGACCTACCCCTGTTGAAATAGAAACATCTGCGATGTTGAAGATGGGACGGAAGAAAGTGAAGAATTGGCCGCCCCAGATCGGGAGCCAATCGGGCAGTTCACCAGCATAAATAGGGAAGTACAGCATATCAACTACGCGCCCTTGAAGCGCCGGTGCATACCCACCAGCTTCGGGTAGAAAAGTAGCCACTTTGCCTATGGATTCCGAAAAGATTACACCGTAATACAAGGAGTCTAAGACATTCCCTATGGCCCCAGCGAGTATGAGGCTAATGCCCCAAGTTGCAACACTGGTCGCCCCGGATTTTATGGTATTACGCAACCACCATATGATGCCGCCAATAGCGGCTATTCGGAAAATGGTAAGTGCCAGTTTACCGGCTACGCCACCCCATTCAAGCCCGAAAGCCATCCCGGGATTTTCGGTAAAATGAATGTAAAACCACGAGGTAATTTCGTGGCTTTGGCCTAAATACATTGTCGATTTAACCCAAAGCTTGGTAGCTTGATCTACGAAAAGTACCCCTAAAACTATGAGTAGTGCTTTTCTCAACGTTGGTTTAGTTTCGCTTCCATGCTTAAGGTAGCATGTGGAACCAATTTTAAGCGTTCAGCATCAATCAATTTACCCGTAACACGACAAATGCCGTAGGTTTTATTTTCGATGCGAATCAATGCGTTTTTCAGGTCGCGTATGAATTTATCTTGACGCGTTGCCAATTGAGAATTACGCTCCTTGCTCATCACGGAAGAACCTTCCTCGAACGATTTAAACTGGGGGGATGTATCGTCTGTTCCATTGCTTTTATCGTTCGCAAACTGCTCACGCAACAGATCCAAGTCTTGTTCCGCCTTCTCAATTTTTTTCAAAATGATGGCCTTGAACTCAGCGAGTTCCGCATCACTAAACTTTGTTTTACTTTCTTCAGCCATAGTTTCTTATGTTTAAAGTGTTAGGCCTTCGGGGTTCAGGAAAGGCTCGAAAATAAACTATTTCTTCAAAATAGAAACATTAATTTTTTGACCTTCTATTTCGATGCTTTCACCGGCATTGCTGCCAAAAGTGATGGCATCTGCAAGGACCTCGTCTTTAATGTAGGCTAAAAATGGTGTAATGCCTAATTCCAAAGCTTCGGACGCTGCTATGTGTACGTCGATTCTATCAATAACGTCTAACCCGCTCGATTTTCTCAAGTTTTGCAGTCGGTTGACCATTTCACGCGCTAAACCTTCATTGCGAAGCGCATCGGTCATCGTTGCATCGAGCGCGACGGTCAATCCATCACCAGTAGCGACTAACATTCCCGGAATATCTTCTGTAACCACTTCCGCATCGATCAAATCAACACGTACGGTTTGGCCTTGATCTTCGAATTCCACAAAACCTCGATTCTCAAAGGCATCAACGGCTGCACTGTCCAACGCTTCAAAATAGGTCTTCACCGCTTTCATGTGGCGTCCTACCTTCGGTCCCAATGCTTTAAAGTTCGGCTTAACCTTTTTCACGAAAACACCGGCATCTGGTGTGATCACTTCAAGCGCTTTTACATTCACCTCTGCGAGCAAAATGGATTGAATGCTTTCGAGCAACTCTTTATCTCCTTCGTTTAACGCTGGCACGAGAATGCGTGCGAGAGGCTGACGAACTTTGAGGTTCTCTTTCTTGCGGATGGAGAGTACCATGGAAGTGAGCTGGCGTGCAAGATTTATTTTCTTCTCTAAAGGCGCATTGATAGCTTGCGCATGCACAGCGGGGAAGTCTGTAAGGTGCACGCTGGTTTGGCCGGTTTTGGCAATTCCTTTATGGAGATCCGTGTACAATTGGTCCGCATAGAACGGGGCGAGCGGCGCCATAAGTCTACTCAACGTTTCTAAACACGTCCAAAGCGTTTGATAGGCGCTAATTTTATCTGCTTCGTATGCGCCTTTCCAAAAACGGCGGCGGCCTAAGCGCACGTACCAATTCGACAGTTTCTCCGTTGTAAATTCTTGAATGGGGCGGAATGCTCTGGTGGGTTCAAATGCTTCCATACCGTCCTCTACTTTGGCAATAAGACTGTGAAGTTCAGATAAAATCCACTGGTCCATTTCTGGGCGCTCGTGTAAAGGAATATCTGCTTCTTCATAGCGGAAACCGTCCACATTCGCGTACAAGGCAAAGAAGGCGTAGGTGTTGTGTAAGGTACCGAAGAATTTTCGACGAACCTCCTGCAATCCTTCCATATCGAAGCGCAAATTATCCCAAGGGGCAGCGTTCGTCAATAAATACCAGCGCAGTGCATCCGCTCCATATTCGTCCATCGTGGTGAACGGATCAACAGCATTGCCTAAACGTTTTGACATCTTCATTCCGTTCTTATCGAGGACAAGTCCGTTAGAGATGACATTTTTATACGCGACACTATCGAAGACCATGGATGAAATGGCGTGAAGGGTAAAGAACCATCCGCGCGTTTGATCGACGCCTTCAGCAATGAAGTTTGCGGGAAATGCACCTCCATCTTCTACCTTTTCTTTGTTTTCAAAGGGGTAATGCCATTGTGCATAGGGCATTGATCCACTATCAAACCAGACGTCAATCAGGTCACTTTCACGCTTCATGGCTTTGCCTGAGGGGCTCACCAATACAACGGTATCCATGATGTGGCGGTGCAAATCTATTTTAGCGTAGTTCTCGTCGCTCATGTCCGTTGGGTCAAAATCACCCATTGGATTCGTGTCCATGAGACCGGCTGCAATCGCTTTTTCAATTTCTTCTTTTAGTTGGGCCGCGCTTTCAATACACAGGTGTTCGTCGCCTTCCTCCGTGCTCCAGATCGGCAATGGAATTCCCCAAAAACGCGAACGGCTGAGGTTCCAATCGTTGAGGTTTTCCAACCAATTTCCAAAACGTCCTGTACCCGTCGAAGCCGGTTTCCAATTGATGGTCTTGTTCAACGCAATCATTTGGTCCTTTTTTGCAGTGGATTTGATAAACCAGCTGTCTAATGGATAGTACAAGACAGGTTTATCTGTACGCCAACAGTGCGGATAACTGTGCTCGTACTTCTCAATCTTGAACGCTTTGTTTTCGATTTTTAATTTCAGTGCAATGCGCTCATCTACGCTGAGGTAGGCTTTGAGTTCAGGAATGATGTGCTTCAATGAGGCTTGTTGCTTTACCAATTCCTCTGCTTTCTCCTCGTCGGTGAGGTACTCTGCTTTAATGTATTCTTCTCCGAAGCCAAACACAGGATCGGTCAATTCAGAGCGGAACTTCCCTCTCAAATCCACCAACGGTACGAGGTTCCCTTGCTCGTCTTTCACCAATAAAGGAGGTACACCTGCATCGGCAGCAACTTTAGCATCGTCTGCACCAAAGGTGGGCGCTGTGTGAACGATACCCGTACCGTCTTCTGTAGTAACAAAATCTCCGGGGATCACACGGAAAGCGTCTTCTGGGCGTTCATTAGGCAGGGCGTACGGCATGAGTTGCTCGTACTTTAGGCCAACTAAATCTGCTCCCGTAACGGTTTTCTCGATCTGGTACGGAATCTTTTTTGCACCTGCTTCGTAGGTGGCTGTATCACCTTCTACGAATTTTTTACCAAAGAGTTTCCCCAGAAGTGGCGTGGCAGCAATAATGCTTACCGGTTCGTGTGTGTATTGGTTAAACGTGTGGACTAAACTGTATTCTATTTTAGGTCCTACGGTTAAGGCTGTATTCGAGGGCAACGTCCACGGCGTGGTAGTCCAGGCGAGAAAGTGTACGGTCGCAGCGCCGAAGAGCGCTTCGCTTTGCCCGTTATTTATCATTTTGAACTGGGCCACGACGGTGTTGTCTTTGACATCCTGGTAACAACCCGGCTGATTCAGCTCGTGTGAACTCAGTCCCGTACCCGCTTTTGGTGAATAGGGTTGAATGGTGTAGCCCTTGTAAATCAAGCCCTTTTTGTAGAGTTGAGCGAGCAGCCACCACACAGTTTCCATGTACTTAGGCTCATAGGTAACATAGGGCTTATCCATATCCACCCAATAGCCCATTTGGTCGGTCAAGTCCTTCCAAATACCGGTATAACGCATGACCGCGGTGCGGCACGCGTCGTTGTATTCTTCAACAGTGATGGATTTTCCGATATCCTCTTTCGTAATGCCCAATTCTTTTTCGACACCCAATTCTACCGGCAAACCGTGCGTATCCCATCCCGCTTTGCGGTCCACGAGGTAGCCTTTTTGCGTCTTGTACCTACAAAAAACGTCTTTTAAGGAGCGCCCCATGACGTGGTGTATACCTGGAAGACCGTTTGCGCTTGGAGGACCTTCAAAGAAAATCCAAGGCTCTGCGTCCTTGCGTGCAGCGAGCGTTTGTTCAAATAAATGCGATTGCTTCCATTTCGCTAAAACAGCTTTGTGGATGCCTGCAAGGTCGAGGTTGGCGTATTCTGGAAATGTACTCATGAGGTTATTCTACAGTAGCGATACACTTGAGTTCTATGGCAATGGGCGTGGGTAGGCTATTGATTTCCACCGTGGTGCGGCACGGTTGGTTCTCTTTAAAGTATTCAGCATAGATCCGATTGAACGTGTGAAAATCGCGCTTCATGTCCACGAGAAAGACCTGAACGTCGACCAATTCTTCCCAAGAAGAACCGCTCGCTTCCAAAATGGCCTTCACGTTTGCAAAAACGCTGTGGACCTGTGCTTCAAAATCAAAAGCTTTAAAATTGCCATTATGATCCAATTCCAATCCAGGAACTCCGCTATCATTCGCATCGCTTCCCGCCGTTCTAGGACCTACGCCTGAGAGGAACAACAGGTTGCCAACTTTTCTGGCGTGTGGATACAAACCCACTGGTTTTGGGGCGGTTGAGGTTGAGATCTTGCTTGAATCGGCCATATCACTTCTTTATTAAGTCTGCAAAAATAGGGAATGCACATGGGAAGCCCTTCATGAAATGGCAACAGGTTCAAAGAAAACTTAGTGTTATTTGTACACTTACTACAATTTGTTATATATTTGCCCTGTATGTGAAGATTGGTGGTTCTTTCTTTTCATGCTTCTGTGATAGGTTCTAGGGGCTATTTGGCAGAGTTTTCAAGGTGTTACTGAGCCGATTTTTAACACCCGAGAATCCTTCCAAATTCCCCTTTTTTTATGCCCTAAACTTTCGTTTTTAGGGATTTTCACCCTGCCAATGTGTCCATTTTATTAGGAAAGTTTCGAATTGGCCCTTTTTTAGCAGTCATAAAAGTCTACCCTTCGGGTACAACCTATTATTTTTGTAGACTATTTATAAGAATCTGACAGCCTCATGCTGAAACTCATATCCAAACTCGTGGGATCCAAAAGTGACCGCGATCTTAAAAAATTACAGCCTTACGTAGAATCTGTAAATGCCTTCGATGCCGCACTCAAGGCCATGAGCAACGACCAGTTGCGTGCACGCACGGCAGCGTTCAAAGCGAGCATCGTTGAAGCGACGGCGGAAACAAAAGCCTCGAAAGATGCACTTTATGCGCAGATTGACGCTACACCGGATTACGACGCGCGCGAACCGTTGTATGAGCAAATAGAAGCATTAGATGCGCAGGAGCTTGAACTGATCGAAGGTGTATTAAGTTCGATACACCCTGAGGCATTTGGTGTGATGCGCGAAACGGCTCGACGTTTTAATGCCGGCGATGTTCGTGCGACTGCGACGGAATTGGACCGTGAATTGGCAAGGAAAAATGCGCACATCACTCTGGTTGGGGATGAAGTAATCTATGCAAACTCTTGGAAGGCCGCAGGCGGTGATATTACCTGGAACATGGTGCATTATGATGTTCAGCTGATCGGTGGAACGGTCTTGCACCAAGGGAAGATTGCAGAAATGGCTACGGGTGAAGGAAAAACCTTAGTGGCCACTTTGCCGGTCTATTTAAATGCTTTGGCTGGACGCGGCGTACACGTGGTAACCGTAAACGACTACCTGGCGAAACGCGATAGTGAATGGATGGCGCCGGTATTTAATTTCCACGGGCTAACGATCGATTGTATTGACAAACATCCATCCAATTCTGAAGAGCGTCGTGCGGCGTATTACAGCGACATCACCTACGGAACAAACAACGAGTTCGGTTTCGATTACCTGCGCGACAATATGGCGCGCCGTACGGAAGATCGAGTCCAAACGCGCGGCCACCACTTTGCGATCGTGGATGAGGTAGATAGCGTCTTGATCGATGATGCACGAACACCGCTTATCATTTCCGGTCCTACGCCTAAAGGTGATCAGCACCAGTTCGATGAGTTGAAGCCGTATGTTGAGGCACTGATGACGGCTCAAAAGGTATTGGTTCAAAAAGAATTGACGGAAGCGAAGAAATTGATCAGTGAAGGCGATACCGAAGAGGGTGGCGTGAAATTATTGCGTGCCTACCGCGGCCTCCCAAAATCGAAGCCGTTGATTAAATTCTTGTCCCAAGACGGTATGAAGTCGCTGCTCCAGAAGACGGAGGCGAATTACATGCAAGAGCAAGGCAAGAAAATGAAACTCATTGACGAGGAGATGTATTTCACCATTGAGGAGAAAAACAATCAAATTGATTTGAGCGGTAAAGGTGTCGACCTCATCTCGAAGAATACTGCAAAAGACTTTTTCGTCATGCCCGATATCACCGCGGAGCTCAGTGCATTAGAAGATGCAGGTTTGAGCGCAGAGGAAAAGGCGGCGAAGAAAGATGTGATCATGCGCGATTACGGCGTTAAATCTGAGCGCATTCACACGGTAAACCAATTGCTCAAAGCCTACGCCCTATTTGAAAAAGATACGGAGTACGTGATCATGGACAACAAAGTGAAAATTGTCGATGAACAAACGGGTCGTATTATGGAGGGACGTCGTTATTCTGACGGTCTTCATCAGGCTATTGAAGCAAAAGAAAATGTAAAAATTGAGGCTGCAACGCAGACCTATGCGACGATCACACTGCAGAACTATTTCCGCATGTACCACAAGCTTGCAGGGATGACGGGTACGGCAGAAACGGAAGCTGGTGAGTTCTGGGAAATCTATGAATTGGAAGTAGTGGTGATCCCCACCAACCGACCCATTGCGCGCGATGACCGTGATGATTTTGTGTACAAAACCAATCGTGAGAAATACAATGCAGTGATTGACGAGATTGCAACGCTGCGCGATGCAGGACGTCCCATATTGGTCGGTACCACTTCAGTAGAAATTTCCGAACTCTTGAGTCGTGCTTTGAAAATTCGTAAAGTACCCCATCAGGTCTTGAACGCGAAGATGCACCAGAAAGAAGCTGAGGTTGTGGCCGAAGCAGGAAAGCCTGGTATGGTCACTATTGCAACGAACATGGCAGGTCGTGGTACGGATATTAAGCTCAGTGATGAAGCAAAGGCAGCAGGCGGTTTAGCCATTATCGGTACGGAACGTCACGATAGCCGTCGTGTAGACCGTCAGTTGCGCGGACGTGCCGGTCGTCAGGGTGATGTAGGTTCTTCGCAATTCTTCGTATCGCTTGAAGATAAACTCATGCGCTTGTTTAATTCTGAGCGTATTGCCGGTCTTATGGACCGTCTAGGCCTTGAGGAAGGAGAAGTGATCCAACACAGTATGGTCAGTAAATCCATCGAGCGCGCTCAAAAGAAAGTCGAAGAGAACAACTTCGGTACACGTAAGCGCTTACTAGAATACGATGATGTAATGAACAGTCAGCGTACTGTGATTTACAAACGTCGTGCGAATGCGTTGAGCGGACAGCGCATCAAGGTGGACATCGCCAACATGATCTACGATACGTTGGCGGATTTAGTCGAAGGGTATCAGCCTGCGAAAGATTTTGAAGGATTTAAATTGGACTTCTTTAGAACTTTTGCTTTTGAGCCTACGCTGGATGGTGAGACTTTCAGCACACGTGGGATCGATGATTTGGCCAACGATTTATTCACCCAAGCCAGCACCTTCTATCGCGAGAAGGGAAATCGTATCGCTGCGGCGGCGTTGCCGGTCTTTAAGCAGGTGGTAGAAGATCCTAAGAATAACTTCGATAAAATTCTAGTTCCTATTACAGACGGGAACAAAGCGTTGCAAGTAACCTCTGTTCTTGAAGAAGTGATGAAAACCAACGGTCAGTCGCTTATTTCAGACATTGAAAAAGGCATCTCTATTGCTATTATTGATGACCAATGGAAGGACCATTTGCGTGCTATGGATGATCTACGTCAAAGCGTACAAGGGGCGGTATACGAGCAGAAAGATCCGTTGTTGATTTACAAATTTGAATCTTTTGAATTGTTTAAGTCGCTCGTATCTCGGGTGAATCAGGAAATCGTAAGCTTCTTGTTCCGAGGCGATTTGCCGGCTAATGATCCAAGCAGTGTGCGCCAGGCGCCGGCTTCACCGCCTAAACAACCGAAACTTCAAGAGAGTCATCCAGGAGCGGATGCCCCTTCAGCACCTGCAGGCAGAGCGCCGCAACAGCCGCGACCAAAGCCAGCACCAGTAGTCAATACAGGTAAAACGTACGGACGCAACGATGCGGTTACCATAGTGAACATGCAATCCGGTGAAGAGCGCAATGTGAAGTATAAAAAAGCCGAACCGCTGCTACAACAGGGCTGGGTTATAAAAGAATAATCGGATGTTCTGGACCGCATTGACGCGTATTCTCCTCCGCAATAGATTGGCATGGTTAGTTACTGTGGCCCTCGCTACAGCATTTATGGCGTATCAAGGCACTTCTGTGGAGATGACCTATGAATTCGCAAAGTTGATGCCGGAAACGGATTCAGTTTCTATTGAATACGACCAATTGGTAGCGGAGTTCGGACAAGTGTCGAATACCGTGGTGATCGCCATGGAAGATGCGGATTTCTTTGAGCGCGAGCACCTCGAGCAATGGCTCGAATTAATGGCGGATCTAAAGGCGGTAGATGGCGTTGAACACGTTCAGAGTTTGACAGAAGCCTACGGTTTATATGTCGATAGTGCTACGGAAAAATTGGCTCCAGATACGCTGTTTCAATTCTTACCTGAAAACGGGGAAGAAGAAATTGCTCTGGAAGCTCGGGTTAAAAGTTGGCCGTTTTACAAGGGAATTCTGTACCAAGGGGATACGTACATGGCCATTTTACGCATTGACGAGGCGCGTTTGTACACTAAGGAGATCGTTCCAATCATTGAAAATGCGAAAGCCATTATTTTGGCTTGGGAGGCATCTGCAGGAAGGGACCTTCATATGTCTGGTCTACCGTGGATCCGCATTGCAAATTCCAATGCTTTAGAAAAGGAGATTTACCGTACAGTAGGGCTCACATTACTGGTAACAGTCATCATTTTCTACCTCTTTTTGAAGAGTTTCCGTGCAACGGCCATTTCTATAATGATTGTGGCATTAGGGGCTATTTGGGCTTACGGAATCATGGGACTCTTCGGCTACGGCTTAACGCTACTTTCTTCTTTGATTGCACCGTTGATTATCGTTATTGGCGTTCCAAATTGTATTTACCTCATCAATAAATACCATCAGGAATACAAAAAGCACGGACAACAGATTAAGGCCATCCAACGCGTGGTGAGCAAGGTGGGGTACATCGCTTTAATCACAAATACGACTACGGCATTAGGGTTTGCGGCATTCATTCTTACCAGCAGTGAAAATTTAGTCCAATTTGGTGTCGTCAGTTCCTTGAGCATCCTCACCGTGTTTGTACTGTCTATCGTTCTTGTTCCCATCATCTATAGTTATGTGAGTCCGCCGAAAGAACGCCATCTGAATCATTTTGATGTGGCTTGGCTCATTTCGTTTTTGGACTTCCTCGATGATGCCGTTGAAAACAAGCGCAATTGGGTCTATGGCATTACCGGTGTTGCAGTCATCGCAGCCATTTATGGGGTGACCCTCATTCAAACTGCCGGCAACCTCACCGCCGATTTTAACAAAAACAAACAGATTTATAAGGATGTCAAATACTTCGAACACGCCGTAGGGGGTGTCGTACCGTTAGACATTATCATAGATACCAAACGCGAAGGCGGAGTAGAACGACTCAGTACGCTTCGTCGCATCGAACAGTTGCAAGACAGTTTAAATGCCATGCCAGAGTTGAGTCGATCCGGAAGTATAGTTGACTTTGTGAAATTTGCCAAGCAGGGTGTCATGTTTGGTAATCCCGATTTGTACGAACTGCCATCGCGTTCGGAGCAGCAGTGGTTGCTCACCTATTTACCGCGCGGCATGAAGGACGAATCAGGATTGGCCAATTCTATGGTGACCCCCGACGGACGTAAAGCACGCATTACCGTCCAAATGGCCGATCTGACCACTCCTGAGATGCGTGTATTGACCGATAAGGTCAAGCGACTCGTCGGAACACTGTTCCCAGGAGAAAATTTTGACGTCAGTATCACCGGCGCCTCAATCAAATTCATTCGTTCCACGAGCTACCTCATCAATAACCTGATTCTTTCATTGCTGCTCGCGGTTATTGCGATTTCTATCATCATGGCGCTTTTATTCATGAGCGCACGCATGGTATTGATTTCCCTCATTCCCAATCTTATCCCCATGCTCATTACGGCAGGGATTATGGGGTATGCCGGAATTCCTTTGAAGCCTTCAACCATACTTGTATTTAGTATTGCCTTTGGTATTTCTGTGGACGACAGCTTGCACTTTCTTGCGAAATACAGACAGGAGTTGAAAGCAAACGGTTGGAACATCAAATGGGCGGTAAAGAGCTCCATTCTTGAGACGGGCCTCAGCATGTTCTATACCTCTGTGGTCTTGTTCTGCGGTTTTTCTGTTTTTATGACCTCAAGTTTTGCGGGCAACCAAAGTTTAGGGTTATTGACGGCCATTACGCTGTTTGTTGCCATGTTGAGTAACCTATTAGTCCTTCCATCGTTTTTGATGTCCATGGAAAAATGGGTGACGAAGAAAGATTTGAGCGAAAACATTCTCGATATTTATGATGCTGAGGTAGGAACCGAGGACGAAGAATAAGCACTATGAAAGGAATACTACTCGCCGGAGGCTCCGGTACACGACTCCATCCACTGACCCTTGCGGTGAGCAAACAGTTGATGCCGGTCTACGATAAGCCTATGATTTATTACCCGCTCAGTACGTTAATGCAGGCGGGCATTCGCGAGATTCTAATCATTACTACGCCGCACGATGCGCCGTTGTTTAGGAAGCTTTTGGGCGACGGATCCAGTTTAGGCTGCGTGTTTGAATATACGGTTCAAGAGCACCCCGAAGGTCTTGCCCAAGCATTCATCCTGGGTGAAAAGTTTATCGGAGACGATAGCGTTGCGCTAATTCTAGGCGATAACATTTTTTACGGATCTTCCATGGCGCAGGTCTTACAGCAAAGTAAAGATCCTTCTGGAGGTATGGTATTCGCTTACCGCGTGAGCGATCCTGAGCGGTACGGTGTAGTGGAATTTGATGGGAATATGAAAGCCCTTTCCATAGAAGAAAAACCGGAGCATCCGAAAAGTGATTATGCCGTACCTGGTTTGTATTTCTACGACAATAGAGTGGTAGAGATTGCTAAGAATTTGAAGCCAAGCCCGCGCGGCGAATTGGAAATTACAGATGTGAACAAGCGTTACCTAGAATGGGGTGAACTGGAAGTGGGAGTGCTAGACCGCGGAACGGCGTGGTTAGATACCGGTACTTTTGCCAGTCTTCAACAGGCTGGACAGTTTGTGGAAGTGATCGAAGAGCGCCAGGGTTTGAAGGTAGGATGTATTGAAGAAATCGCCTACGAGCAAGGGTTTATTGATGCGGCGCAGCTTGAACAATTGGCACAACCCCTCGTTAAAAGTGGGTACGGAAAGTACTTACTGAAATTGCTCAAATAACATGAAACACCTTACCGCCTTACAAGACCTTTTTCAAGCCGAAGTAGACCAATTAAACTTAGGCACAGCGCCATCAAAGTTGTACGACCCCATGCATTACATCATGCAACTGGGGGGTAAGCGTCTACGACCCATTTTAAGTTTAATGGGTGCCGGTATCTACGGCGATCCATCGAAAGCCATGCCGCAAGCCATGGCGATAGAACTCTTCCATAATTTCTCGCTCATTCATGATGATATTATGGATGCGGCGCCTTTGCGCCGCGGCAAAATCACCGTTCATAAAAAATGGGACGATAATGTAGGCATACTCTCTGGTGATGGCATGTTGGTCAAAGCCTATCAATACCTCGCGCAATGCGATGCTGCCATCCTTCCTGAGGTGCTTGGTACTTTTTCTCAGACGGCGCTTGAAGTTTGTGAAGGACAGCAAATGGACATGGACTTTGAATCTATGGATGAAGTGGCTGCGGCAACCTACATCCAGATGATCCAATTCAAAACTTCCGTTTTGCTCGGTTGTGCAATGAAGGTCGGCGCCCTAGTCGGTGGCGGGTCGAAAGAAGATGCAGATGCCTTGTACCAGTTCGCCCTCTTATTAGGGACTTCGTTCCAAATCAAAGACGATTACCTCGATGTCTATGGCGATCCTGAGAAGTTTGGAAAGCAGGTGGGCGGAGATATTCTTAGCAATAAGAAAACCTTACTATGGATTGAAGCCCAGCGTCGTTCAGCGGTTCAAAATATTGACTTCGGCGCGTATGCAGCGATGGAGCCTAGCGAAGAAAAGGTACACAGTTTTCAGGAATTGTATAAAATCTTGGGAGTGGATACCTATGCGAAAGCGCAAATTGATCACTACTACCAATTAAGTCTAGAGGCATTGAACTCAGTCGAAGTTCCAGCCGAAAAACTGGCTCCTTTAAAGGAGTTTGCGGCGTGGCTTTATTCTCGTGAGTCTTAATTAACGAACACCTTTCCCAACCCACTATTTCGGGTTATTTTTGCCGTCTAATCACACCCATCATGAATGTATTGGTATTAGGCTCAGGCGGCCGCGAACACGCATTATCCCATAAAATCGTTCAAAGCACGAAGTGCGAAAAGCTGTTTATTGCCCCGGGCAATGGCGGTACGGCCGCCCTCGGAGAGAATGTCTCGCTGGACATTGAAAGTGCTACTGAGGTGGCCGCTTTCGTGAAGGCTCATGCTATAGATATCGTGGTCATTGGTCCGGAGGCACCGCTCGTTGCTGGTGTGCACGACGGTTTGAAATCTTTCCCAGAGCTTGAAAATCTTGTGGTTGTAGGGCCGCGTCAGGCTGCTGCTGAGCTCGAGGGCTCAAAAGACTTCGCGAAAGAATTCATGATGCGTCATCAGATTCCTACCGCAGCTTACCAAACATTCACGAAAGACACGCTCGCTGAAGGGCAGGCGTTTCTAGAGACCCTCGATGCACCCTACGTATTGAAAGCGGACGGCCTTGCGGCAGGAAAGGGCGTGCTTATTATTGAAGGTATTGATGAAGCGAAGGAAGAGTTAAAGAACATGCTCGTGGATGCCAAATTTGGCGATGCTTCTTCACGAGTGGTCATCGAAGAATTCCTGGCGGGTATAGAGTTCAGCATTTTTGCCTTAACCGATGGAAAAGGCGGATATGCCTTATTACCGGAAGCGAAAGATTACAAGCGCATCGGCGAAGGCGATACTGGATTAAATACGGGTGGAATGGGTGCTGTAAGTCCTGTGCCGTTTTTCGATGAAGCGTTGCGCGAGCGTACGGTTCGTGAAATCATCGAGCCAACTATTCAGGGTTTAGTGAAAGATAATTTACCCTACCAGGGCTTTGTATTCTTTGGTTTGATCAATACGACGAAAGGTCCTAAAGTGATTGAATACAATGTGCGCATGGGTGATCCGGAGACAGAAGTCGTTATTCCTAGGTTAGAAACCGACATCATTGATCTCTTTGTTGCCATGCACAACGGAACGCTAGATGAAATTAACGTAGCGGTGAATCCGCAGACTGCAGCGACGGTTATGGCGGTCAGTGGTGGATATCCGGGATCCTACGAAAAGGGTAAAGCGATTCATGGTTTACGTGACTTTGACGGTACAACGGTCTATCACGCGGGTACAAAATCTGGTAAAGAGATCACGACTTCAGGCGGTCGCGTAATGGCCTTTACAAGCTTTGGTGCAGATAAGGACGAGGCATTAGCAAAAAGTTATGCTGCCCTTAAAGAAGTATCTTATGAAGGCATGAATTACCGTACCGATATAGGTTTCGACCTCTAAGAAAGTACTAAACCTGCATTCGCGCCGCAGGCCGCGAAAGCAGTGCATATAAAAAAGCCCCGGCGTTGGCCGGGGCTTTTTTTAATTCGTTTCTTAGTGATTAAGCTTCGCCGTTGGCTTTATGCTTTCTCATTTGGATGATCCAGTACACTAATCCACCCGCAATGACTAACATGAACAGACGGTTTACGTAATCTCCTGCCAAAGGCAAGATTTTAAAAGTTGCTTGGAACAAATCACCTAAGCCTTCAAAGAAATTTCTTAACATAGCGCGAGCGTTTAAAGGCGCTAAAATAAAACAAAAAGCTGATGCTTCTTAGCTATTTCCGAAAGATTGATGCCTATTCGGGCATTCGAATGTTTGCACTGGCCATTGCGGCGCTAGCGTTGACGGGAATAGATGCCTCGTTGCAGTGGGAACGCCTGCTTTTGGCTACCGTTTTGGGTGCAGCTTGGTTGTTTTTGTCCTGGACTGTGATGCGCGACCGCTGGGTGGTGCGCGGCACACTTTTTCGGTATTTAATTTTTCTATTACTCGCAGTGTACTGGAGTGGGGAGTTCTATTTGACTGACCTACTTTTTTTTACGTTGTTCTTTGAATTGAATTGGCACCTTATTGAGCTTCATCGACGCAAGCCCAATACCTTATATGTTCTGCACAGTGGCACGCTCACTGCGATTGCAGGGCTTTGGTCTCCCGATGAAGTGTTCAGCGTTATTGCCCCCGCGGTGGTTCTGACCTGGTTGGTTTCGGGCGGCATTAAATTTAAAACACTGCTCCAATGGGTGCTGGCCTTTGCTGTTCCCGCTGCGTTGTTGAACGGAATCGGCAAAGTGGTTTGGACGCTTACCCTATTCTCCGGTGCGAAGATCCCCATTTCGTGGTGGATCCTTCCGTTGCTTTTAGCGGTGTTCGCCTTATTTGAATGGCTGCAATCGTATAGAAAAGCGAATCAAACCAATAAATCTCGTGCCACGGTGGCTGGATTTTGGCTTGTGCTGGGTGCAGCAGCAGCGGTTTTTGGTTCAGTTGCTGGCGGGGTTATCTTCTTCTTGGGCTTGAGTTACCACCTGACCAATGGATTGCGCTATTTAAAGAATGAACGATTGGCCAATCTAATCGTGGCTGCACTCGTTATCTTTATCCTGTGCTCGTATTTTAATTTGATACCCTGGTAATGCCAAAGGTTGCCTCCATTTTAGTGGTCCGATTATCCGCCATCGGCGATCTCATCCTCGTGGCGCCCATCACTGCCCAGCTGGCAAGCGAAGGACATCGCGTCACGCTCCTGTGTAAGGATGCTTATCGCTCAGTAGCCACCTGTCTTCCAGGCGTGCACGAGGTACTTTCCTGGGAGAAAGACCGTGCTGGCATCAAGGCCGGTGCCCCAGCGTTTGACCGGGTCATCGACCTTCAAGGGACGTCAAAATCAAAGCGCTGGTGTGGCCAGCTCAATCGCTCTGTATCTACGTATAAAAAGCCGTATTTACGTCGTGCACTTCTGCTTCTTACCAAGCAAAAGTCCTTGGCACTCTCTCCAGTGGTTCACCGGTATGCTGCAGCTGCGGCGCCGTTTTTCAACGGTGGATTCAGACCGGATTCCGTGGATTACCGACTGCGAATGCCGGAGGTACATCTAGAATTGCCGCAGCAACCGTACATCGCGCTGGTATTAGGTGGATCTTACGCGGGTAAACGATTAGATTTTCAAGCCTGGCGTCAGATCATGGACGGCTTATCTGTATTTCAAATGCCGCTGGCTTTGATCGGTGGTCCAGAAGAGGCGGGGATGGGTGAAAGCCTTGAACAACCTTTAGGTAGTGGTGCCAAAAATTACTGCGGAACGACAACCGTTATTGAAGGATTCAAAGTAATAGAACATGCTGCCCTGGTGATTAGTGGAGATACCGGATTTATGCATGCGGCCGCTAATTTCAACCGACCACTGATCAGTTTGTGGGGCGCCACACATCCCGCCTTGGGATTTGCACCATGGCCCGTTTACGATAGGCAACGCGCTGTGATTACCACGAGCGCACTGAGCCCAGCAAGCAAACACGGTAAAGTGCCTTGGTGGATGCCCAATCCGATGCGAAAATTACCTTTGGAAGAAGTTATTTCGGCTGTTGCATCGATTCTTCAGGATAAAACAACGCCTTAAGTTCCGTGGCGTCGTTCGGCTCCATTTTTCCTGCGATAATTAAAGCCAATTGGCGTCTGCGCAAAGCAGCCGCATAACGCTCCTTCTCCAACTCCGTCTCAGGATGAATGGCCGGTACGTTGATGGGGCTGCCTATTTGATCTACGGCTACAAAAGTGAAAATTCCTTCATTGGCTTTTATGCGACTGCCGTTCGGGTGTTGTTCCTCTAAGTATACATCTGCAATGACTTCCATGGACGAAGAAAAGGCCCTCGAAACCTTCGCTTCAATGGTAACGATGGCCCCGTGGGGTATAGGATTTTTAAAGGCAACATTATTTATTGTCGACGTGACGACCTGGCGTTTACAATGGCGGTGCGCAGCGATTGCGCAACAGCGGTCCATCCAGCTCAATAATTGGCCCCCGAAAAGGTTGTTCAGCGTGTTTGTATCGTTGGGCAATACAATCTGAGTCATGACTGCAAGGCTGTCCTTCGGCGTTCTTAAATCTTCCATAATGTGCGTTGTTGCGGGTGCAAAGGTACGCCCTTAGATCAGTAGGCGTATATCCAAGCGTATGAATTCACCTCCGCTTTTATAGCTGCAAGAGCCGATTTTGCTTGCTCGCGCGATTCAAAACCGCCCAATCCTACTTTCATCAAAGAGCCCGGTAAGACCGTCACTTCATGACCATCGGCCTGCAATTCTTCTGCTAAAGTCAATGCGTTTTCTTCCATTTTAAAAGACCCAACGACAATATAGTAGCGCTTGCTTTCCGTTTTAATAGGACTTAAGGAAATGGTATGCTTCTCCTCAGTTGTCGTTATTTCAATCGCTGCATCTGCTGCAACCGTTCCGTCTTCTGTAGCGAAGGTAGCTTCGGTGGTTCTGACTTTGAAGTTATCCAGTGCTTCTTGCGCTAGAGGCGTTGAAGTAAACCAGCCGGCCATGGTTTGGGGCGTGAAGTCACTTTGGTAAATGCCTAGGCCGATTAATGCCGTAATGGCTGCAGCTACTGCAGCTTTGCGCCAAGAGGCTAGGCCGTTTTCACGCTGCTCCGTTACCATTTTTAAGCTCGCCACTACTTTACTTTCTAAAGCACTGGGTTCGCTGATGCGGTGCATCATCACAGCAGTGAAGCCGAAGCTGTTTGCATCAAACTGGTTTTCGCGTTCCGCCTGAAACATTCCGTTCTTGCGGAAGGAGCCCAAACCGGAAAGCATCAAAACACTGCCAGAATCTAAGGTCGTTTGCCACTGGTTGACCTTTCTACGGATCCAACTTTCGGCAACGTCCATCGATCCTCCCAGAGTACGCATGACGGTAGGTAGAAGTGTGTTGTCGTTTGATGTGCGTGCAGGGTTGAATGCAACATACTTGCCTCGTGGGAAAGCCGTGTTGGTAATAGCGTCCCAACGGGCTTCTTTTTCCACCAAATAAAACGCACCCCAACCTGGGATTTGAACGCGGTTTTTGGCGTTTAGGGTTTGTATGATTAGCTGTTCAATCTGCATCTCTACAAATATGCGAAAGTTGTGGATAACTCTATTTTATTATCTCGCACGAAGGCTGTAGTTTTTATACACAAACTGTTAATAACTGAGCATGAATACCTTGCTATCACTACATTTCTTTAAAAACTGGCCCAATCGTATTAAAAAGGAGCTGGTATTTGAACACGGAACCACTGAGAAGGACCTTGAAGGGTTTCTAAAACGTCAGATTTCTCTTGACGAGTCGTTACAACGCGACTGGGAATTGGCCCAAGAGAAAGCGCATTCGGAGATTGGACATGCCGCGCGCGAGGGGTATTCCATAGTCCCCATTTCCTCCGACCTCTATCCGGATGGCCTTAAAGCCGTAGCCGATCCTCCGATGGTGTTGTTTGGACGGGGCACATGGCCTGCTGTTAAATCACCTTTGGCGGTTGTGGGAACGCGCAAGCCTACGGGTTACGGGCGGGATTTCTGCCGACGTCTTGCAGTGGAATTGAGCGCGTATCCCATTAATATCGTGAGTGGGCTTGCGCTTGGAATTGATGCTGCCATACACCGGGAGGCGATCGATATGGGCGCAACCACCACGGCTTTTTTGGCAGGCGGCTTACACGCCATAGGACCGAAACAGCACACGGCATTGGCGCAGGCGTTGGTGGATGAAGGGGGCGGCTATTGGACCGAGCAGCCCTTCGGTCAAATACCCTTAAAACAACTCTTTCCTGTCCGTAACCGACTGATAGCCGGCGCTTCCATAGCTACTTTCGTTATTGAAGCAGCACGTAAAAGTGGCGCACTTATCACGGCGCAGCAAGCTTTCGATTATGGTCGGGATGTCTATGCCCTGCCCGGTGCGTTGTTTCAGCCGATGAGCGCAGGCCCAAACGCGCTCATAGAGCAGTGCTGCGCTCAGGCAGTAACTGGTGTAGCGGGTTTTGGAGCTCGGTTTAATGTGAGTTGGGCTAAAAATGATGTTCCTGCGCCGGTCATCGAAGATATTGCGCAGCGAATGCTTCGTCAGTTTACTCCCGGTAGAAAACTCTCTTCATTGCAGTTGCGCATGGCGTTGAATTGCAGTAACTCTATTATTTTCAGTGAGTTAGATTGGATGATTGCACAAGGATTGCTGGAGAAAATTGGTCCGGATAAGTATGCTCGTAAAACTGTTTAACACATGCACACCGACGGCAGTTTTGTAATACATTTGCCTTTACAACCTATCAATATAAACAGACATATGTCGAGCCAGTACCAAGCTCAAATCGACGCTTTCATTGCAAAGGTCGAGGCAGCAAATCCAAATGAGCCTGAATTTATGCAGGCCGTTCAGGAAGTAGCAGAATCTGTTATTCCTTTCATTGAAGAAAATCCTAAGTACAAGGGCAAAAGTTTGCTCGAACGTATCGTGGAGCCCGAACGTACCATTATGTTCCGTGTGCCATGGACCGACGATCAAGGCAATGTCCATGTCAATAAAGGCTACCGCGTTGAGTTCAACAGTGCGATCGGTCCATACAAAGGCGGATTGCGTTTTCACCCTACGGTGAATCTCAGTGTGCTCAAGTTTTTAGGATTCGAACAAATATTTAAGAATTCACTGACTACCCTGCCTTTAGGTGGTGGTAAGGGTGGATCGAACTTTGATCCCAAAGGAAAGTCCGATGCCGAAGTGATGCGTTTTTGTCAAAGTTTTATGACAGAATTGTCGCGTCATATTGGAGCAAATACGGATGTTCCTGCTGGAGATATCGGGGTGGGTGCGCGTGAAATTGGCTACATGTTTGGTCAGTACAAGCGCTTGCGCAACGAATTTACAGGCGTATTAACCGGTAAAAGCCTCGCATGGGGTGGATCGTTGATCCGTCCAGAAGCTACGGGTTACGGCACCGTATATTTTACGCAAGAAATGCTCGCAACGAAGGGTGAAACTTTTAGCGGCAAGCGCGTAGTGATATCGGGTTCGGGTAACGTGGCGCAGTATGCAGCAGAGAAATGTATGGAGCTGGGAGCAAAGGTCATTACTATGAGCGATTCTTCAGGATACATTCATGCGGCCGACGGTTTGACTTCGGACCAATTGGCTTTTGTCATGGACCTCAAAAACGTTCGTCGTGGACGTATTAGCGAAACAGCGACGGCTTTTGATACCATTACTTTTCACGAAGGCACGCCTTGGAATGTTGCGTGTAATGTTGCGTTGCCTTGTGCTACTCAGAATGAATTGAAAGGCGACGACGCACAACAACTCATCAACAACGGACTACTTGCTTTAGGAGAAGGCGCAAACATGCCTTGTACACCAGAAGCAGTTGAATTGTTCCAAAAAAATGGTGTAATGTTCTCGCCAGGTAAGGCTTCAAACGCCGGTGGTGTTGCAACATCTGGTTTAGAGATGAGCCAGAACAGTTTACGCATGAACTGGACCCGTGAAGAAGTGGACGGTCATTTGCATAGAATTATGACGGATATCCATACTTCTTGTGTGAAATATGGAACGCAGAAAGACGGATCGGTAGATTACGTTACTGGCGCAAACATCGCGGGATTCGTGAAGGTGGCGGATGCCATGCTCGATCAGGGTGTTGTGTAAGTCAAAGCAAGAAACGTGTAAAGAAAAAAAAGGGTGCCCATCGGGCACCCTTTTTTTATGCCGCGCCGCCGCGCGTGATCAATTGCCACCATTCAAGCACGGCCGCAACGCAGCCGTCTCTATCGGACATGTGGCCCATGTGACCGTATGGCGATTCGTATCGAAAAGTGACCCCAGGGGCCTTCCACCATTGTTGAACTTGGTCAAAGGGGATGACGGTGTCCTGCCTACCTGCAAAAACGGCTATTCCTCGGTCTTTCAAATGTGCAGGCGGTTGGTACAGTATACGACTACGGTCCTCGCGCTGTTTCATACCATAAATGGCCGCAATAATCCCTTGCGCTTCCATTTCTAGTGTCCTTGCAATCAACGCATCAATGTCCGATTTAATGATTTCGCGTGTTTTTGCGTCAAAAAGCTGTGGGATGGACGCGCGGATGAAGGTGTTTTTATTTTGTTTCACTATTTCCACGGCACGTACTCGCATGAGTTTCCGTTCTTCTGAATCCGGTTCCGGAGTTGAGAAAAACAGCCCTAATCCAACCAATTGTTCTGGATAATGCACGGCGAACTCGAGTCCGACATAGCCGCCCATGCTGTGGCCTAAAAGCAGGAACGGTGCTAGATTAAGGTGCATTGCAATAGCATGAACTGCATCGGCCATGAACGCCATGGAGTGTTCGTATCCGAAGGAGGATGTTGCTCCGTGTCCGGGTAGGTCAATGGACAGTACACTCCCAAAAGCAGTCCACTGCGGTAACAATTCTTTCCACATGTGCAGGTCCTCGAGAAAACCGTGGACCAGTACGAGCGGGGGAGCTGTGGATTCGCTAGAATGAAATTCGTAGTGGAGCGAAGCGCCGTGGTATTCTAAAAACGGCATCAGCCTGCCATAAATGCCTCGATTTCTTCCACGGTTTTCGGGATTTCACGAGTCAAATTTTCATGTCCGTCTTTGGTAATGACGATGTCGTCTTCAATACGAATACCTAAGCCTTCTTCGGGGATGTAAATGCCCGGCTCTACTGTGAATACCATGCCTTCTTCCACGGGGATGGTCCACAACCCATAGTCGTGTACGTCCAATCCTAAGTAATGACTGGTTCCATGCATAAAGTACTTCTTATATGCAGGCCATGCGGGATCTTCATTGGCAACATCTTCTGCTGAGATCAATCCCAAATCCAGAAGTTCTTTCGTCATTAATGCGCCAACTTCTTTATGGAAAACGTCAAGCATGGTGCCCGGGCGTAGTAAGGCTATTGCACCTTCGTGAACCCTAAGCACTGCATTATATACTTCTTTCTGGCGCGCTGTGAATTTTCCATTAACAGGGAAACAGCGCGTGACATCACAGGTGTAGTTGCCGTATTCAGCACCCACGTCGAACAAAACTAGATCACCGTCATTACATTGCGCATTGTTTTCGATGTAATGCAAGACATTGGCGTTATTCCCTGCGGCAATGATGGGTGTATATGCAAAACCTCGGCTTCTATTGGTAAGGAATTCGTGCATGAATTCAGCTTCCAGTTCGTATTCCCAAACCCCGGGCTTTAAAAATTTCAGCACACGCTTGTACCCCTTAGTTGTAACCTCGGCGGCAATGCGCATGACTTCCAGTTCATGTTCACTTTTAGTCCCGCGAATACGGTGCAATATGGGCTGGCTGCGCTCATATTCGTGCCCCGGATAGTGTTCTTTCAACCACTTATTCATTCGATCGTGACGCATCTCTGTTTCCACGTGAGCGCGGAGGTGCTCGTTTCCGTTGATGTAGATGCGTTCCGCGTTCACCGCCATTTCGTTAAACACGCGTTCAAATTCCGACAACCAGAACACCGATTGAATCCCGCTAATCTCAAAGGCTTCCTCTTTGCTGTATTTGGCTCCCTCCCAGACCGCAATGTGGTCATTGGTTTCTTTTAAAAACAGCACTTCACGAAGCTGTTCTTTATGTGCATTAGGGAATAAAACCAGTATACTTTCTTCTTGATCGGCACCGCTTAAATATAAAATATCACTGTGTTGTTTGAACGGTAAATGTGCATCCGCAGAGGTTGGGTACATATCGTTCGAAGTAAATATGGCTAAGGCATTAGGCTTTAAATGCGCTGTAAATTTTTTGCGGTTTTCAATAAAAATGGAGCTGTTGAGTTTGTGGTAACGCATGATAGGTATGGACTATATTAATTTAGAATAGTTCTATGAGTGATTTGTATCACAATCTTAAGATAAACCAAAGTCTGTGATGTAAATTTGTTGAGTCAAAATTAGGCTATTAAACTTTAAATTGCTCATGGCAACAACTTCTAAAGGGCTTTTTGGCTCTTCTTTAGCACGAAAGTACTGGATGGCAGTATCCGGACTTTTTCTTTGCACCTTTCTCGTAGGACATTTGTTAGGGAATCTTCAGCTTTTTGTAGCTGGCGAAGAAGGCAAGTTAGCTTTCAACGAATACGGTCACTTTATGACTACTTTTCCAGTAGTCAAGATTCTTTCATACATTACTTATGGTGCTATTTTCTTGCACACTGTTGATGGGATTATGCTTGCGCTTCAGAATCGCGCTGCACGCCCAGTGGGTTATGTAAAAGAAAAGCAATCGGCAAACGCCTCGTGGGCATCGCGCAAGATGGCCCTTCTAGGTACACTCACATTGTTCTTCATCGTTGTACATATGAAAAGCTTTTGGTACGAAATGCACTATGGCGCGTTGGGACTAGATGCCAATGGAAACAAGGACCTTTGGACTTTGACGGTCACTGCTTTTGAGCAGTGGTGGTATGCAGCATTTTATGTGGTAGCCATTACGGGTTTAGCATTCCACTTGAGTCATGGCGCTCAGAGTGCCTTTCAGACTTTGGGAATCAATCATCCAAGATATACCCCCATCATTAAAAACACCATGACTGCATTCGCTTGGTTGATCCCTGCAGGTTTTGTTGCAGTGGCAGTATTCCTGTTTGTCGTTCAACCGGGTCAAAACTTATAATTCGCTTCGTATGGCATTAGATTCTAAAGTTCCAGCAGGCCCATTAGCCGATAAGTGGACAACGCATAAGGGTGAAATACCATTGGTATCACCGGCGAACAAAAGATTGTTAGATATCATCGTAGTAGGAACAGGTCTTGCAGGTTCTTCAGCCGCTGCATCACTAGCAGAGATGGGATACAATGTGAAAGCATTCTGTTTTCAGGATTCACCCCGTCGCGCGCACTCCATTGCTGCACAGGGTGGAATTAACGCAGCGAAGAATTATCAAAACGATGGGGATTCCGTACATCGCCTGTTTTACGATACCATTAAAGGGGGTGATTACCGTTCAAGAGAAGGAAATGTTCACCGTTTGGCTGAGGTAAGTCGTAACATCATTGACCAGTGTGTGGCTCAAGGTGTTCCTTTTGCTCGTGATTATGGTGGATTACTAGATAACCGTTCGTTCGGTGGTGTTCAGGTAAGCCGTACGTTCTATGCAAAAGGTCAGACCGGTCAGCAACTATTGCTAGGCGCCTATTCTGCCCTCAACCGCCAAATTGCAAAAGGCCGCGTCAAAATGTACGCCCGTCATGAAATGCAAGAATTGGTTGTTGTGGATGGTAAGGCCCGCGGTATTATCGCGAAAAACCTAGTTACCGGTGAGTTTGAACGTCATAGTGCGCACGCTGTATTGTTGTGTACAGGTGGCTATGGAAACGTATTCTTCCTTTCAACAAACGCGATGGGTTCGAACGTTACTGCAGCATGGAAAGCGCACCGCAAAGGCGCTTACATGGCGAATCCATGTTTCACTCAGATTCACCCTACTTGTATTCCTGTAAGTGGTGAGAACCAAAGTAAATTAACACTCATGTCGGAATCGTTACGTAACGATGGCCGTATATGGGTTCCTGCAAAGAAGGAGGATGCTGAGGCGATCCGTGCTGGTAAACTTCACCCGAACGACATTGCAGAAGAACATAGAGATTACTACCTAGAGCGTCGCTATCCGGCCTTTGGTAACCTTGTTCCTCGCGATGTTGCGTCAAGAGCGGCAAAAGAACGTTGCGATGCAGGATATGGAATTAATAAAACGGGAGAGGCAGTTTATCTTGATTTTGCCGCTGCTATTATGCGCTACGGTGCAGAAGAAGCCCACGTTAAAGGCTTGAAAAATCCTACTGATGCCGAGGTCAAAGCTTTAGGTGAGAAGGTTGTTGAAGCGAAATACGGAAACCTCTTCCAGATGTATGAGAAGATTACGGCATCGAACCCCTACAAGGAGCCGATGATGATCTATCCAGCGGTGCATTACACCATGGGTGGTCTTTGGGTCGACTACAACTTAATGACCACTGTACCCGGTTGTTTTGCATTAGGTGAGGCAAACTTCTCCGACCATGGTGCAAACCGTCTAGGGGCATCAGCTTTGATGCAGGGTCTTGCTGATGGTTACTTCGTGGCTCCTTATACCGTGGGAGAATTCTTAAGTAAGGACATTCGTACGGGAAAAATCTCAACGGATAGCCCAGAATTTGAAGCTGCTGAACAAGCCGTTCGTGAGCGCACAGAAAAGTTCATCAATAACAACGGTACGAAGTCCGTAGATTTCTTCCACAAGCGTCTAGGTAAGATCATGTGGAATGAAGTAGGTATGGCTCGTAATGAAAAGGGATTGAAGCAAGCTATTGCTGATATACAAGCGTTACGCGAAGAATTCTATGCAGATGTTCGTGTATTGGGCGCAGCAAACGGAATGAATCCTGAGCTCGATAAAGCCGGTCGTGTAGCTGATCTTATTGAGTTGGGAGAGCTTATGGCGAAAGATGCGCTCGAGCGCAATGAGAGTTGTGGTGGTCACTTCCGTGAAGAATACCAAAGCCCAGAAGGAGAAGCGCTCCGTGATGATGAGAATTTTGCCTTTGTAAGTGCATGGGAGTTCACCGGTGTTCCGTCTGAAGCGAAATTGCACAAAGAAGAATTGACTTTCGAGAATGTTGAATTAAAGACACGTTCTTACAAATAATTGGACCTATGGATTTAACGTTAAAAATCTGGAGACAAAACGGCCCCCAAGAAAAGGGCGAGATGAAAACATACCCGATCTCCGGGGTTGAGGAAGACATGAGCTTCCTTGAAATGTTGGATTTTTTGAACGATAAGTTGATCAACGAAGGCATCGAGCCGGTTGTTTTTGATCACGATTGTCGTGAAGGGATTTGTGGAATGTGTTCTCTGTTTATTAACGGCGAGGCCCACGGTCCAGGCCGCAAGGTTACAACATGTCAATTGCACATGCGAGAATTCAAAAGTGGCGACACGATCTATATCGAGCCGTTCCGTGCGAAGGCGTTCCCTATTATCAAGGATTTGATGGTAGACCGTTCAGCTTTTGACCGTATTCAACGCGCAGGTGGATACATTAGTGTGAATACTTCCGGAAACACCATTGATGCGAATGCCATTCCAGTTCCGAAAGAAAACGCGGATAAGGCATTTGATGCTGCAACTTGTATCGGTTGTGGGGCTTGTGTTGCAACGTGTAAAAACTCTTCAGCTATGTTATTCGCATCAGCGAAGATTAGCCAGTTCTCTCTTTTACCACAAGGCCAACCAGAAGCCAAAGAGCGTGTGTTGAATATGGTTCACCAAATGGATTTAGAAGGTTTTGGTAACTGCACGAACACGGGTGCATGTGAAGTTGAGTGTCCTAAAGGCATTTCGTTAGAAAACATTGCACGCATGAATCGCGATTATCTGTTCGCCTCGTTGAGCAGTAACAAATAAGTTCTACGTCCGCTTTAATAGCGTACGATCAGAATAAAGCCCTGTCCTTAATGGACGGGGTTTTTTTATTTCGGTCGAATGGGGATGTAAATATCCTCTTCCGAGGTAGGGTCGTCGTTCTTGTATTTTGAACCTAGTCGTTCAAAGTGTGGTCGGTCGTCAAGCGCCCATTCGCTATTAGGCAGCCATTGACTGTAGATGTAGCGCCATACCGTAGAGTCACTAGAAAGACCTTTGTAGTGGAAAACGGCATAGGTACCGCTAGGAATTTCTAAGTGCTCAAAACCCTTATTTGGCGCTGCTACTTCCACACCTCCCCAATAGGTAAAGGCTGGATTCGCTTCTGGTCCAAACCTGGGAATGCTATCGAAGTACCTTAAAGAAATGAGATCCTGATTCGTTCTATTGCCAATTTGACTTAAACGCGGCATTACACGGGACCACAGGGTCCATGGAATGAAGGATTGAAGTGTCATGGATGCAGAAGCTCCGCAAAGCACGGCACCTTCAAAATTCAAAATAGTGGGTTCAATCATACCCTCAAGTTACGTACTAGTCGTTCAGTTTAAGAACGGCTAAGAAGGCACTTTGCGGAATCTCCACATTCCCAAGCTGGCGCATGCGTTTCTTACCTGCTTTTTGCTTTTCGAGCAGCTTGCGTTTACGTGAAATATCACCACCATAACACTTTGCAGTCACGTCTTTACGCAAGGCACTCAAAGTTTCGCGGGCAATGATCTTATTACCGATTCCCGCTTGAATCGCAATCATAAACTGCTGACGCGGGATAAGTTCTTTCAACTTTAGACACATTTTCTTACCGATATCGTACGCATTGTCTCTGTGAATCAGCGCGCTTAAAGCATCAATAGGATCACCGTTGAGCATCACATCGACCTTTACCAAATGACTCTCTCTGTAGCCGATCGGGTGGTAGTCAAAGGAAGCATACCCTTTAGAGATGGTTTTTAATCGGTCGTAGAAGTCAAAAACGATTTCAGCGAGCGGCATGTCAAAGCTGAGCTCTACACGGTCGCTGGTCAAATACGTTTGATTCGTTAAAATTCCGCGCTTGCCTATACACAGATTCATCACAGGCCCTACAAAGTCTGCGCTCGTAATGATTTGTGCACGTATAAACGGCTCCTCCATGCGCTCCATTTGGGTTGGGTCAGGAAAATCAGTAGGGTTTTGCACCCATACCGTACGCTCAGGGTCGCTCTTTAAGTACGACTTGTAACTTACGTTTGGAACGGTTGTGATTACCGTCATGTCGAACTCGCGTTCGAGTCGTTCCTGAATAATCTCCATATGGAGCATTCCTAAGAAGCCACAACGGAATCCGAAGCCTAATGCTGCAGAAGTTTCGGCTTCAAAAGTCAAGGAAGCATCGTTCAGTTGAAGTTTTTCCAAAGAGGAACGAAGCTCTTCAAATTCCTCAGTCTCCACTGGGTAAATACCCGCGAATACCATAGGTTTTACTTCTTCGAATCCGTCAATGCCCTTCTCAGCGGGTCGCTCAACAGAAGTTATGGTATCACCTACCTTTACTTCTTTCGCTTCTTTAATACCGGATATGATGTAACCTACGTCACCGGTTTTAATCTCTTTAGTAGGGAATTGCTTGATTAAATTCACGCCAATTTCGTCCGCATCGTATTGCTTACCTGTGGACATGAATTTAACGCGTTCCCCTTTTTTAATGGAACCATTGACCACTTTGAAAATGGCTTCAATTCCACGGAAAGGGTTATAGTGACTGTCAAATATGAGGGCTTGCAACGGTCCATCTGTATCACCAACTGGAGCCGGTACGCGCTCGATAATAGCATCTAGAATTTCAGGAACACCCTTTCCAGTCTTCGCTGAAGCTAATAAAATATCTTCTCTTTTACAGCCGATAAGGTCGATGATCTGGTCGCCAATTTCTTCCGGGTTTGCGCTAGGCAGATCAATTTTATTCAGAATAGGAATAATCTCTAAATCGTGCTCGAGCGCGAGGTAAAGATTGGAAATGGTTTGCGCTTGAATTCCTTGCGCGGCATCTACAATAAGTAAGGCACCTTCGCAGGCCGCAATAGACCTGGAAACTTCATAAGAGAAATCAACGTGTCCCGGAGTATCGATGAGGTTGATCGTATACTTTTCTCCGTTTTTGATATGATACATCTGTATCGCATGGGACTTAATGGTAATGCCACGTTCCCGCTCTAGATCCATGTTGTCTAGCAACTGGTCTTGCTTTTCGCGATCAGTTACAGATGAAGTGGCGTCTAATAGGCGGTCCGCTAACGTTGACTTACCGTGGTCAATGTGCGCGATGATACAGAAATTACGGATGTTTTTCATGGGGGCTAAAATACACTAAACGCCGCCTTCTCTAACGAACTTTGGCAGCTTTTGCCATACCAATTCATAACTGGTTTTTATGAGTTCTTGAATCAATGTCCAATCGGCGTAATTATCGGCTATAACGGTATTCCAATGCACCTTGTTCGAATGGTATCCTGGAATAATCCAATCGTAGCGTTCGCGTAAAGCGATATTCACTTCCGGGTCATTTTTCACATTCATACGCGGCGGCTGTTCATCTAAACCGAGCGTCAGGAACATCTTTCCATGAACTTTAAACACTAGCGTGTATTCGTCGAAGGGAAGGTGTTCGGTGGCTAAAGGAAGGGAAAGCGCAAATTCGCGGATGGACTCGTGATTCATAAACTTAAAGATAGGGCAAATCGTATCTTTGGAAGATGGAGCAAAAAATTGATTTAGAACGCTGGTCTCGAAAAGAATCGTACGACTTTTTCAAGGCCTACCCTTAGATCCAAGGCCCGACCGCACCAATCTCATTTACGGAACTACACTTCCTTGGGTGACCTTCACTACGTTTAAACATCCCAAGAAAAATAACGACGACAGCATTCCTAGAACAGTATTTGGTCGTTTTTATGAGCGCGACGGACGTTACCTTCTTCCATTTAATCTTGAAGTGGATCACGCGTTAATGGACGGTTTGCATTTGGCAAAGTTTTTCGAATTGGTCCAGTTAGAAGCAAAAGCGTTCTAGAGAGATTCCTTCCCGGTTTGCCCCATTTATTCAATCAGATCAGTAAAGTACGCTGCTTGATCTAAATGTTCCATCGGGTCCCAGATGCATTGCTCGAAATTTTGAATTTGGTCTTCAACGACAAGAATTCCCTCGCTTTTTAGTAGGTCTTCCATAAGGGTACTTCCTCCGAAAAAATGCTTACCCGTCAACACTCCTTTACGATTCACTACTCTGTGGGCAGGAACCGATGCATCGTTGTGAGAAGCATTCATGGCATATCCTACAACCCGTGCAGAACGCCCTGTGCCTAAAAAACGAGCAATATGTCCATACGTTGTGACGCGACCCTCAGGAATTTGACGGACTACTTTATAAACCTTATCGAAAAATTCACTAGCCATCTAGCGATTAAAGCTTTTCCAATGCGCCATGGCCGATTCTAGGCCATCTAGTTTGAAACGCAAATACGTGGTGGGTTTGCCTTGTTCAAGCCATATGCTTTCGTAATGTGTGATGACATCGAAGAGAATGCCCTCATTGGGTTGAATTTGGTCGTGAATGTCGTGGTACGCTTCCTCTACTTCTAGACCGAGCATCTGAACGATACCGTGCGTATATCCGTGTAAATATTCACTATCGCATTTTAAATTCACGGAGCCACCAGGCTTGAGAAACTGTGCGTATTTCATGAGGTATTCCGGATGTGTGAGGCGGTGCTTAGCGCGCTTGTATTTTATTTGCGGATCGGGAAAAGTGATCCAGATTTCATCTACTTCATTGGCCCCGAACACTTGTTCTATCCAGTCTATTCTCGTGCGAAGGAAGGCTACGTTTTCCAGCCCATCTTCTGAAGCAGTTTTCGCACCGCGCCACAATCGAGCACCTTTTATATCGATACCAATATGGTTTTTCTCGGGATTTCTTCGGCCTAATGCAACGGTATATTCGCCTTTTCCACAGCCCAATTCGAGTACGATTCCGTTGTCATTTTTAAAATGCGTAGCGGCCCAATTTCCTTTTAAGCCAAAACCGTGACGTACTTCTTCGGTCTTAGGCTCAACAACATTGTAGAGCGCACCAATCTCCTTAAACTTCCGTAGTTTATCTTTTCCCATGCCGCAAAAGTAGAATTAATACTCGTTAAACCCTTTTCCAGCGAAAATCTTCGGAATACATTTTTCGATTCTATTGTACTGGGTTTGTTCTTGTTTGGCCGCGCTGATGTGAAGAACAAAACTGCGCTGTCTCCCGGGTGTCAAGGCATCCCAAGCGCGTAGTGACCTTAAGCAAACGAGCTACGTGAGAATTTTCACCTGCAGGAACCAGTAGCTTTCCATCATCGCGCAGCAGTACGCCTTTGAAAAAGGATATGCCGCAGGCGTCTTTAATCATTGCTCCAATTTTTGTAGGGATGTAGACTCAGTGCGCTATTCGAATATTTTCGATCGCCACTGACTTCATTTCCCAACCAGTTGGGTTTTATAAAAGCTTCATCTTCACTGCCCAATTCTATTTCCGCTACAACCAATCCGTCGTTTGCCCCCTCGAAAACATCCACCTCCCAGACGTGTGGGCCGTTTGGAACGATGTAGCGCTTTTTCTCAATAGCCGGGTGTTCGCACAGTTGTAATAACGCGAGTGCATCGGACAATGGAATTTCATATTCAAATTCATCCCGAGTCAAGCCTTCTGTAATTCCCTTTATGGTCAGGTAGCCGGTCACCTCAGATGCACGAACGCGTACCGTGCGAAGTGAATCGTAGTTGAGGTATCCTTGACGAAACACGTGTACCTCAGCGATGTTTTCGCGCCACGCGTCATGGGCAACTAAAAACTTACGTTCAATTTCTTTAGCCATAATTAAAAGTCAACAGGTGCTTTTATCGTAATGTGTTCTTTGCTTGTGGGATGGGTAAATTCCAATTTATGCGCATGCAGGTGCAAACGCTCACCGATAATCCCGTAAAGTTCGTCGCCGACCATAGGCATGCCCAATCCTTCGGGGTGGGCGCAATGAACGCGCAGTTGATGCGTGCGGCCGGTAATGGGTTTTAGTGCTAATCGGGTAGTAGAATTGAAACGTTCCAACACCGACCAGTGCGTTTCGGATGCTTTACCGGTATTGTGGCAAACCTTTTGTCGAGGGAGGTCATAGTAATCTGGTGCCAATGGAAGATTAATGATGCCGTGCTCTGCTTCGACGTTACCTACGACATCTGCGATGTAGGTTTTTTGAACCTGGCGCTTAATGAATTGGCGCTGCATACGCTTGTTTGCCTTAGGGTTCAGCGTAAACATTAATAATCCGGAAGTACTCATGTCTAATCGGTGCAGCAGAATGGCACCGGTCGCATTAGGGTACTTGTTCTTAATGCGAGTGAGTGCTGAATCTTCGATTTCTACACCCGGAACGCTGAGCAATCCCGCAGGTTTGTTGACCACGACCAGATCATCATCTTCATAAACGACGGGCATGGGTTTATCTTGGCCGTAGGTGAGTAATGGGTTTTCTTCGACCTCTAAACCTTGAAGCATATGCCCTAAAATGGGACGGCAGCGGGAGGCACACGAAGGGTAAAAGTACCCGTGTTGGCGAATCTCTTTATCGGGTGCACTGCCCCACCAAAATTCCCCAAGTGCAAGGGGCTGCAGCTCGTTTTTATAGGCGTATTGTAGAAGTTTTGGTGCGCAACAATCGCCGGATCCGCTCGGCGGATGCCGCAGGTCAAAATCTGGAAAGCATGCACTGAGCACTTGCGATTCGCCACGTGCATTGAGGAAGGTATAATGATCAAAAATTTCACGCTGTAAGGCGTTGGATTTAAGTCGACGTTCTTCTTTTAAATCGCTGATATCAGTATCGAATTGGTCCAATTTTTCGACGAGCGCTTCTTGTTCAGCCAACCACTCCTTACTACTGTGTTTAAAGGCCAATTGGCCTTGTATACTTTCCTCAGCCAAGCGCTCGCAAATGCCTTCGAAATCTTCTTCACTTACAGTCGGTCGTACAGCTTCCCGGTACTTCTGGCGGGCTTTTTTGGCTTCTTTGAGTGCTGCACGGCCTTTGCGCAAGTGCTCGTTGATTTCATCGAGGCGATCTTGAAGTGCCTTTTTCCGTGCTTTGCGCTGTGGATCGTGTTCTAACGTTGCAATCGTACCGCTTATGGTATGGAGTTCAGCCTCTCCTTTTTTATAAAAAGATTGAGCGGCGTGAATGTCTGCTACAGGGGGGACAAAATAACCCTGCGGTTCTTCACTCAGTTTACCGGAATATGCAGCCAGCCAACCAAGATTGCCGTCTTGGTTTTGTACTACAAGCACGCCAAACATTTTACCTTGTTCGATCAAAGACTCGTGGGCTCCCAGTCCAAAGTTGTGCACTAAAGTTCCTTTCAACATAAACGACTGCAGTTCATTCGCGGCAGCTTCAGTGAGCGGATGTGGTTGGTAGAAGAACGGATAGGTGAACTGCTTAGGTAAGGCAATTTTACTGATGTCCGAACGGAAAGGATGGAAGATTGGAGCTATGTTCATGGTGCCTGTACTGTCCGGTAAATATAGGTACAATATGTGGCTGCCACGTCTTTGCTTTAGCGGGCGCCGTAAATATCGAATCGGTCAAAAAATTCCCAAATGAGGGTATTCATAGAAGCGCCATTTTCCTCGAAGCGGTACCAAACGTGTCCGCCGCCCAGCACTTTAATAGAATGTTGCTATCGTTAGGTGTCAAAAATGAGGCCAAATTGAACATATTGTCCCGTTTTCGCCCCCACGGTTTGGAGGAGATATCCCAATTGGAATTGAATGTTAGGGGCGTATTTATACCCCAATCCAGTATAAAATCGATTGCGATCAAATGTGGTTTCTGAGGGTTGTAAAAACAGTTCGTTGTAGATGCCTAAATACAGTGTGCCGGTCTCAATACGTTCAGTGTTGAGCGGGTGGAAAAGCATGCCGCGGTAACGGTAGCGCGTTTTGAATTGGTCTTCCATCCATCGCTGTTCGTACCTGAACCTGTGCTCCAATTTCGTTCTTCCAAAATAATTCACGGCAATCAATTGCTGCCAAATGCGGTGTTCCTCCACCTCGGGACCTACACGAGCGGAATTATAGACATGGTTGGTAATGTTCGCGTATCCTCCTGTAACGATAAGACCATCTCGTATTTTATAATTTAATCCGGTCCGGAGTAAAAGCTGTTCAAGCTCGTCTGGGAAGAGCCCATAATTTCGATGCTGTGCTTCCGTATGAATACTCCATGTGTCGTTGATGGTGTTTGTTCCAAAGTACATGAACCAATTTCCTGGTCCCGTTTGCGCATAGCTAAGGGTACTGAAGAGCAAGCAAACAGTAAACAACCGCATAGGTCAATGAATTTTTCAGAATGTACTAAAAAGGCATTGCACCCTTTCTTACAAAGTCACTTTTTTTGAAAAGCTTTCCAATGCTTTGCCTTCTTCACGGAGCTTTCCTGGCATGATCTGAGATGCTCTTTCGAGCGCATCTTTCGGGAAGATGAAGACGGCGCCGAGCATAATTTCCTCCATGGGTATCTCAAGAATTTTTCGCGCAGCCTCCTGACGGAGAACGCCACCCGATGACCAATAGTTTGGGTATTCTTCAGCGGTCGCGCCTACTAACATATTTTGGATTGCCGCGCTTGTGGCAGCGATATGCTCCATATTACGAAGGTTGCCTACAAAGGGCAGTGGCTCCATTTCTCGGCGTTCGGGTTGCGTTCCAAAAACATCGGGGAGCCATGTAGTAATGATTAAAAGTTCCGCAGCCCATAGCATATTTTGGATCTTGCCTGGAGGGGGACTTAGTGTTTCTAGTTTTGTAGCTAGTGTATTACAAGTGGCGCCATCTAGTGTATAGCAGCGAAAAGGAAGCGAACTGGTTTGTCCCCCAGTTTTATAACGCTCTGCACTCTTGTAGTGGTAAGGTGCCTTTGCGGCTAGGTTTAACAAGTGCTCGCGAAGCTGTTCTTGCTCGTCTGGTGTTAGTGAAGGCGCCCAAGGACTATCAGCAAGTACTTTTGCAGTTTGACGCGAGTGTATGGCTTCAGTGGTGTTCATCTATGGAAACTTCGGGAATTTCGAGAAATCGCGTGGTCGCTTTTCAAGGAAGGCATTGCGTCCCTCCACGGCTTCATCGGTGCCGTAGGCGAGTCGTGTAGCCTCACCGGCATAAACCTGCTGGCCAACGAGGCCGTCGTCAATGAGGTTAAATCCGAATTTGAGCATTTTGATGGCAGTAGGGCTTTTGGTCATGATTTCTTGCGCCCATTCGTAAGCAACTTGTTCCAATTCTTCGTGCGGAACTACCTTATTAACCATGCCCATTTCAAAGGCTTCTTGTGCTGAATATTCTGCGCCTAAAAAGAAAATTTCACGGGCGCGTTTTTGACCGACTTGACGTGCGAGGTAGGCAGAGCCAAAGCCGCCGTCAAAGCTGGCAACATCCGCATCCGTTTGTTTAAATATGGCATGCTCTTTACTGGCTAGGGTGAGGTCGCACACTACATGGAGACTATGACCCCCGCCGACGGCCCAACCCGGTACAACAGCAATGACCACTTTATTCATGAAGCGAATCTGACGTTGTACATCAAGAATGTTGAATCGGTTAATACCGTTAGCACCTTTATAGCCTGTGTTCGAACGCACGCGCTGGTCTCCTCCAGAACAAAAAGCCCAACCGCCGTCTTTAGAGGAGGGGCCTTCCCCGGTAATGAGCACGACGCCAATCTCTTGACTCTCGTGACAGATGATCAGCGCTTCCCACAGTTCGTCAACGGTTTTTGGTGTGAAGGCGTTACGCACTTCCGGGCGATTGAACGCAATACGCGCTACGCCGTTGAGCTGTTTAAACGTAATTTCCTCATACGTTTTGATGGTCTGCCATTCTAATTCTGCCATAGTACTCTATTTAGGGTAATTCAATTCAACACAAAGGTACCTCCTAACTAACTATTCCTACAGGGTGTTGTTCATGTCCATTTCCTCGCCGCAGCGCTTACAGCGGTAGACCGTTTTAGAATAGAAGGGATAAATCATAAATAGAAAGGAGATGGCAAGGGTTAGCCAACCAAGGCTTGTTTTAAAACTTTTAAAACCACCGTAAATTTCATGTGATCCACAAGCCGCGCAAGTCAATGTTTCATTCGCTCGGTCTAAATGCGGCCTTAATTCCCATTCTTCGATCAACGCTTTGGCTTTTGGCACATCTTCTTCCTTTATTTTTATTCTAATGCCGCCGACTGCTTGGCCATAAATAGGCATGATGTTATTGATATTCTCGTCGAAGATGTAGCATTCTATTCCTTCATTTTCGAGCCGTGTTTTGACCAAATGTGCAGATACAGAGTCGTTGAAGGTTTGTGCGGTGACCAATTTCATGTGAATCAATTAGATGGCTAAGTAAGGTACGGATTTTAGCGCATTCGAATTCCAGTGGCCATCAGCTCCAGTGTAGTTTGTCCATTGAAGTGATTTTCCACGACGCTGGCTAAAACATCACAGGGCTGCCCTGAGGCGAGTGCTGCTGCTAGATGACCTTCGCCAAAAGCAATTCCATTGATGGAAGAGGAGCCGTCCAAAGCCTTGAGGTGGAGCTTGAGGTGTTTAGCGTCGGCGCCTACCGCGCGGGTGTTGCCTGCGTTGATCAGGTTTTTAAAGAGAAAGACCGGGGCTTCGTTTTCGGGGCCATGGGGGGCCAGTTGGCGTAGAATGGCGTAGAATCGGTCCGTAATGGCATCGATGGTGGTCTCGGCGTCGTATAGGAAGATCCGCTGTTTCTTTTCCTCGGGTAGATAGGCAGTGACGTAGGCCTCGAACGCTTTTTTAAAGTGGGGCAATTGGGCTTCGTCAAGGGTCATTCCCGCGGCATATTTATGCCCACCGAACTGCAGTAAATGGGATTCACAAGCTTCCAATGCATCGTACACGTCAAAATCTAAAACGCTTCGCGCAGATCCGGCCAGAACGTTGCCGCTTTTGGTGAGGATGATGGTCGGGCGGTAGTAGTGTTCGACCATTTTAGAGGCGACGATACCTACCACGCCTTTGTGCCAATGCGGGGCATACAGGACCGTGGAATTTGGAAACGATGCAGTGTCTAATAACGCTTTTGCTTCTTCGAAGATGTCTGATTGGGTAGATTGACGGTCGGTATTAAAATCATTAATGGCATTGGCCAATTTATCTTGTTCCTCTTTGTTCTTTGAGCGGAGCAACTCCACAGCCCGAAGGCCATTTTCCATGCGCCCGGCCGCGTTTATGCGAGGGCCTATTGAAAAGCCAATATCCCTAAAGGAAAGGGATTCAGGGCGTTTATTTGCCGCTTCGAGCAGGCTCAAGAAACCTGTACGGCATTGACTGGCTCGCAATCGCTCCAATCCGTAATGCGCTAAAATTCTATTTTCTCCCGTGACGTGCACGATGTCCGCGGCGATGGAAACGGCACAGAGGTCTAAGAGTGGGTAGAGGTACGGTTCGTGCGGCAGTCCCCAGCGTTCACAAAGCGCTTGGCAGAGTTTAAAACCTACGCCGCAAGCGGAGAGTTCTTTGTAGGGATACAGGCAGTCTGGTCTTTTCGGGTCGAGCACCGCATATGCTTTCGGCAGGGTTGCTTCCGGGCGGTGGTGGTCGCAGACAATCACATCTATGCCCAAGCTTCGTGCATGCGCAATCTGGTCAAACGCTTTAATACCACAATCCAAAGCGATCAGCAGCGTGATGCCCAATTCAGCCGCGAGGTTGATTCCGTCGAAGGACAGTCCATAGCCTTCTTTGTACCGGTCGGGGATGTATGCTTCTATAGGAAATTTGCCTTCAAGAAAGTCGCACATCAAAGCCACTGAGGTGGTGCCGTCCACATCGTAATCGCCATAAATCATGACGTGCTCCTGTATTAAACGCGCTTGTTCAATGCGTTCCACGGCACGCTCCATATCCATCATTCGATAGGGGTCGTGCAGGTGGTTGAGGTTAGGCCTGAAGAAGGATTTTGCAGCTTCAAAAGAGTCTACCCCGCGCGCTACGAGCAAAGCGGCAAGCAAAGGATCTTTTGTGACCGCTGCGGCGAGCATCTGAACCGTGCCAGCGTTGGGCTGTGGTTTTTGACGCCACACCATTACTTTGTTTTTTTGATCAGCGAGGTTTGTAGTTCAACGCTGTATTTGTGTATGGTGGAGAACAGCTCCTTTAAGAAGGCATCGGAAAGACCTGCCTCACTGCCGTTACTGTGTTCGCCAACGAGTTTCATCCAGCGTTTCATGTGGAAAATACTCATCCCTTCGCGATCTTTGATGTTGGCTATATCCTCGACGATGTGCATACGTTTGCGGAGTACATCGACAATCTGTGCATCTAATTGGTCCAATTCTGAGCGCAACTGCGCCAATTCCTCGTTGGCGACAATAGGCACATCGTTGTGGAACTTCAATTCCTTCATCAGTTGCCCCACCGCCTCCGGACTAATCTGTTGACGCGCATCACTCCAAGCATCATCTGGACTGATATGACTTTCAATCATGAGGCCGTCCATGCCTAAATCCATGGCTACCTGGCTGACCTCACTTACGAGACCTCTATCGCCTGCAATATGGCTAGGGTCACAAATGATTTTAATCTCGGGCAAAAGGGCACGCAGATCGAAACTGTGCTGCCAATCGGGCGCGTTTCTGTACATGCTTTTAGACGAAGAAAAGAACCCTCTGTGAATTGCAGCGACGTGGCTAATCCCTAAATTTTGAAAACGCTCGATCGCTCCTGCCCACAATCCTATCTCAGCGTGAATGGGGTTTTTTACGAGCACAGGGATGTTTACCCCACGCAGCGCTTCTGCAATTTCCTGAACATAGAAGGGATTTACAGTCGTACGCGCACCAATCCATAATACATCTACACCCGCTTTCAAAGCGATCTCAACGTGCTGTGCATTAGCGACTTCGGTCGTAACGGGTGTATTGATGGCACGACCGGCATCGATCAACCATTGCATGGCTTCTGCACCGACGCCCTCAAAACTTCCGGGTTTTGTTCGGGGTTTCCAAACGCCACCGCGCAATAAACTTATCGGCGTATGCGCTTTCAATTGCCTAGCCGTATCCAGTACTTGTTCCGGCGATTCTACCGAACACGGTCCTGAAATGAGCAAGGGCGACTCGGTGGGTTGCTCCATCCAATTTCTAATGGATTGTATGCTGGCTTTTATCATGGGTATATAACGCTAAACGGCGGTAGTTGTTGCAGAAATTAAGCGCCAATGCAAAGGACCAATTCTCCTTTCAATCCGCCGCGCTCTTCTACTATCGCTAATACTTCAGCCGCAGTTCCCCGCAGGGTTTCTTCAAACTTTTTTGAAATCTCTCTACTGATAGTCACTGGACGTTCACTTCCGCAATATTCTACGATTTGACCCAAGGTCTTAATGATTTTGTGCGGGCTCTCGTATAGCACTACTGTTCGGTCCGAAGCGGCTATTTTTTCAAATTTAGTTTGTCTTCCTTTTTTCGGCGGTAGGAAACCTTCAAAATAGAAGGTATCGCAGGGCAAGCCACTGCTTACCAATGCAGGAACAAAAGCTGTTGCTCCAGGCAGTGTGATGATCTCAATACCCGCGGCGGCGGCAGCACGGATCAATAAAAATCCAGGATCGCTAATGCCAGGGGTTCCCGCGTCACTGACTAAAGCGATGTTTGCGCCGCCAGTTAATTGGTCCACAAATCGGTCCACGACCTTGTGTTCGTTATGCATATGGAAGGCCTGCTTCGGCGTCGAAATGTCGTAATGACTGGTCAACTTTCCGGTCGTACGTGTATCTTCTGCGAGAATGAGATCCGAGGCTTTCAGCACCTTAATGGCACGAAACGTCATGTCCTCTAAATTTCCCACTGGTGTGGGAACCACATGAAGTATACCGGCCATACTTAGTTAAATTTTGTGGCCACTGCCGTCATGAATCGCTCTGCCATCTCTTCCTGCTGGTCCCATTTGTATTCTGGCGCCACGTACGTCTCGATGAATGCGGTTGCCTCATCGAATGAGCTGAGGGTGTTTAATTGGCTTACGACCCTATTAAAATCTTCTTGATTGCCTTCAAAGAGTGCTTTGACAAACCCAATTCTATCGTTCAGTCCAAATTTTAAAACCTTTTGCGCAAAACGATCATTCAAACTTTTAGATGCGCCGCTCTGCTGCGCACGTTCTGACAGCGTGGTATTTTCTTTAGAAACAGGGCTTTCTCTTGGAGGCAAAGGCGCTTCGTCAAGGGGAAGAGCATCGCTACGCTCAATACCGGCTGCAGCATCTAGAGCGATGACTTCTTTTTGCGGGGTTGCCTCTTCACTGGGCGATTCTTTCACAACTAGTTTTATGGACTCTAAATCTTCTGGTTCTGCGGGTATATCAGGACTTAGATCAAGCCCGGGTTCTTCGCTTGCAGACGGAATTTCGAGTGGGACAGGTTGGGGATCGGGTAGCGGATTTGTTTGTTGTTCTTCGAATACTGGAGCTGGACCATCCGTTTGCGTTGGTGCCACTTTAGTTTCAGGTACATCAAAAGCTTCACCTTCTTCTACACTAACCTCAGGGGTTTCAATTTCAGCGGTCAAGGTACTCAAGCGCGCTTCGAGTTCAATGCGCATTTGTTCTTCGACGTCTTCCAGCTGATGCCTTACTGCGGATTCCATTTCGGCGAGCTTGAATTTCCGGAACAGTTGCAACAACGTCGCCGCTGCATCACTGTCCGATTTCTCGCCGATGTGTAGTGCAAAAGCAGTTAATTCTTGTTCTAATTCTTTTCTGCTGGGTGAAGGGCTTTGGCTCTGCATCTTATTATCTACCTTTAATGCTTTGAATGTAGCACGAAAGTCCCCTCATGTTTCAACCCGGAGTAGAATTTAACCAACAATTAGGCGGCTGGATCGAAGTCGTCTGTGGTCCCATGTTTAGCGGTAAAACCGAAGAGTTGATCCGTCGTATGCGTCGTGCGCAGATTGCCGGCCAAAAAGTGGAGATTTTCAAACCTGTTTCGGACGTTCGTTACGACAAAGAAGAGGTGGTAAGTCACGATAAAAATTCAATCCCTTCGATGCCCGTGGAGAGTTCTTCGAACATGCTTTTACTCGCAGATGATGTACAGGTAGTGGGCATAGATGAAGCACAATTTTTTGACGACGGTATCGTAGAAGTCGCAAATACCCTTGCCAATCAAGGCAAGCGCGTAGTCATTGCGGGTTTAGATAAGGACTTCAAGGGCCGCCCTTTTGGCCCGATGCCCCAGTTGCTCGCAACGGCGGAATACGTTACGAAACTTCACGCCATTTGTCGCAGAACGGGCGGCCCCGCCCATTTCTCGTACAGAAAAGTTGCAGGCGACCAAACGTTTATGCTCGGTGAAACGGGCGAATACGAACCGGTCAGCAGGACTATATACAATCAATTGAACAACGCATCAGGTGCTACTGAAAGCGATTGACATAGCACAAACGGCCGGTGCAACCCTTCACGGTAATGCGGCTCAGAATTTCGAGGCTTTCGCCTTCGATTCGCGTCGTATTCATGCCGCGATTCCTTCCTGTTTTATTGCACTAGTGACCCCACATGCAGACGGTCACCACTATATAGAAGAAGCCATCTCACGCGGTGCTACAACCATCATTTGTACTGATGCTGCAGAACGTGCAGGGGCGCATCCAGATTTGGCTTTTATTGCGCACCCGAACCCTTTAGCCGTCGTTCAATCCTGGGCGAAGCACAAACGCGATGGGCTTCGCGGTCCGTTGCTGACCATTACAGGAAGTACGGGTAAAACGGTGGTCAAAGAATGGCTGTTTCAGTTGATGGGAACGCCCCTTGAGGTGCACCGCACACCAGGAAGTTTTAATAGCGCGCTCGGAATAGCGCTGGCGATGAGCAGTTTAAAAGAATCGCATTCGAAAGCAATCATAGAAGTTGGCATCGACCGTCCTGGAACGATGGAAGCGCATGCACAATGGCTGCGTCCGGCACTAGGTATATTTACGAACCTCGGTAATGCCCATTCAGAGCATTTCAAGGATGAAAATGAGCATTTTACGGAAAAATGGCTCCTTTTTTCTCAATGCGAACGTATTGCAACGCACAGAAAATGGTGGGATAAGGCACAATCTTTAGGTTTGCCAACGCCGCCGGCGTTGCTTTGGGGAGCTGGTGAAGAATTGGATCCGGAGGTATTAAAGGAGGTTGCCTTTACCGGCGGATACGTGCTTGAAAATGCCATGAATGCTTTGGCAGGAGCGGTGCTGCTCGGCGTACCGCTGCCGGAAGCACTGGCGCGATTAAAAACAGTAGAACCTTTACCCATGCGTCTTCAAGAGATTGAAGCCAAAGATGGAGGGAAGTTGATAGAGGATACGTACAGCTCGGATTTAGACAGCTTGCGTTTGGCACTCGAGCAATTAATGATGCAGCAAAGTACCTCCAAAAAATGGGCGGTTCTGAGCACTCTTGCCACGCCAGAGCTTACTGCAGCTGCGCAGACAATGGCGAACAAAATGGAATTGGACCGGATCTGGTGGGTCAAGGATCAAGCTGAGGTTCGGGAGGTCGTTACGGCTTTTGAAGGACTGTCTTTGCAGGATACCACAGTACTGATCAAAGGGCAACGCCGTTTCAAGCTGGAAGAATTGGCCATTACTTTGCGCCGTCAACACCACAGTACATGGGCAGAAATTAACTTGGGTGCAATGCGCCGAAATCTACAGAAGTTTCAGGCGAAGCTTGAGCCTAATACGTTAGTGATGGCCATGGTGAAAGCCTCGGGTTATGGCACTGGAAGTTTTGAAGTTGCTCGCGCACTGCAGGAAATGCACATCGATTATTTGGGTGTGGCATTTGCGCAAGAAGCGCTGAGTTTACGTGCACGAGGTATACAATGTCCTATCCTTGTCTTGAATTCAGAGGCTGCTCAGTTGCCTATGTTGGCTCAGGCAGGGTGTGAAGTAGAATTGTTTGACTTGCACCAATTAAAAGATTGGTTGGCGGTACCTCATCAGGAATACCTCTTACAAGTCCACATCAAAGTAGATACAGGCATGCACCGTTTGGGTTTCTCACCGGATGTAGTGCAAAAGGTATTGGAGGTGTTGCAATCGCGCAAGGACATCACGGTCACCGGAATTATGACGCATTTAAGTGCAAGTAATGATCCGTCGGAGGATGCTTTTACAAAAACCCAATTGGACCAATTCCAAACCGCATGCGACCACATTCGTCGCCACTATCCAAACGCTAAAGCGCATGCCTTGAATTCGTATGGTATTGCCCGCCACACTGAGGCACAGCACGAAATGGTGCGTTTGGGCTTGGGTCTGTATGGTTTGGGAACCTACGAGGGAATTGATCGACTCGAAGAGGTGCTGGCTTGGAAATGCACCGTATCTCAAGTGGGAGTACTCCAGCCCGGCGAAACCTTAGGGTATTCGCGCGCTTTTAAAGCAGCAACCCGTACCCATTACGCCACTTTACCGGTGGGCTATGCAGACGGTTTGCAACGCTGTTTATCGCAGGGGAAAGGTGCCGTTTATATTCGTGGAAAGCGGTGTGCCATTTTAGGCAATGTTTGTATGGATATGGTCATGGTGGAATTGACAGATCTGCAAATTGCACCGGGGGAAGAAGCGGTCCTCATTGGTCCCGAGCAATCGGCCAGTGCCATGGCAAAAGATGCAGGAACCATCTCCTATGAAATTTTAACGGGCCTTGGCGCTCGGATTCCCCGTTTGTATCTGCAGGATTAAAAAAGCCAGTAAGAAAACCCCTGCTTGCCTTTCTAATAAACTTTCCGTCATCCCTGTGCATAAAAATAGCGCCCAAGCGTAACGCCAGGGTCCTCGAGACTGCAAGAATCCAACGGTAAATAAAAACAGGATTAGCACCACTCCGACCAACCCGCCCTCGGCGAAGTTTTGCAGCATGATGTTGTGAAAGTCGTATTTGAACTCATAGAGGTAATACGGCTCTTTTTTCCTGTAAAATACGGCCTCACAGGATTGAAGCGCCTCGTGCAGGAGTTCATCGCCTGCTCCATTTCCCACGCCGATCAGGGGAGCTTCCTTCGCTACATTCCAGCCGTATTTCCATAAATAGACCCGGTGGTTGGTTTGCTTACCGTCGACCACTCCACCTATACTGCGCCATTCATTTTTAAGATCAGTCAGTCGTCGTGAGGTTCCAGGCAAGACTGCCATGAGCGTTACCATGGATATAATGATTCCAGCAGCCCACAGACTCGCCTTTTTCTTGTTAGCGATTTTTCCTCGTAGTAAGTCAAGCGTGCGTACAAGAATAAAAACAGGTAGGAGTAGAAGGTGAATACGTGCACTGAGCATGATACAGCCGAAGAGCAGCCATACAACCAACAGCAGATGAAGGAGTCGGTGTTTTTTGCGGGCACTGTTCCAGAGTTGGGCTTCAAGGATAAATGCGGCGACGAGCAGGTAGAGGCTTTGGTAGTGGATGCCTAATCGGCCCCCTAATTCGAGGTCATTGTATTGTACCCAGCCGTGCTTGAATAGGCTCTCCGCAACTGTCCAACTCCACGCTGCAACAGTAGCATATGCAAAGAGCAACCCCCAATTTTGGTGCGCTTTCATTTCCACGTCCTTTGAGCGGGATCCCACGATAAGTCCCATCAGTACGATTGGGAGAATCATGACGAGATCGTCCCAACCTTCACTGCGGTAAGGACTCCACCAAACACTGATCAGCTCCCAGTCGAAGAACGCCGCTGTTGCAAAAAGCAACCACTTATTAAGATGCCATTTGCCCTGAAAGAGCAGTGCTGCCCCTACTAAAATAAGCCCGTAAAGCGGGCTGAGCCACTCAAAGGCAAAAGGTAAAAGCACCGCCGCACTAGCGACGGCATAAAAGAGAAAAGATCGATTTTGCATTTAAAGAGTAACGCTCAACAGTTCCGACATCGTTTGTGGATTTAAGACAATTTCTGCTGCACGAGCAATAACTTCATCTTTTTGCAATCCACGTTCAAGCGCACCGGGCATGGAATATTTACGTTGGATCAAATAATCGGAGAGGTAGTCACTAATAGCCGCTTTTTCAGATTTTAGTACGTGGTCCTTACGCGTTTTAATGGCTTCGAGCACAGGATTTAAATCTTCCTCACCGAGATAATCCATTTCACTGGCCAATTCTTGCAACTCCTTTAAGCGTAACTCACTCATGCTTTCATACGTGAATTTTTCCTGGGTCAGGAAGTTGGTGAAATCGGTCCAAAACACCTCGTCGATTTCAAAATCACCGACAGTCATATCCTCAGGCATTTTTCCAATGGTGCGGGCGGCAAATTTCAAATCCAAGCCTTCGGCACTCAACGCTGCCACAAACTCTGGATAATAGTCGTTCGCTAGTAGAGAATCTGGTATAATACCGTTGCCATCGACGACGATTCGACCGTTTTTCGTCGCGAATGTATGCAGGTCTGCTTTGTCGATCCGCTTTCCTGCACCATCACGGTCATACGTCACTTTTTGAATGCAACGTCCCGACGGTGTGTAGTATTTTGCTACCGTCACTTTCATTTGTGCCCCAAAAGGTAAGGGGTGGATTTGTTGAACCAATCCTTTGCCAAAACTGGGCTCGCCTAAAATTACTGCACGGTCAAGGTCTTGAAGGGCTCCTGCCACAATCTCGCTGGCCGAAGCACTCGAACCGTCCGTAAGAACAGCCAGTGGAATTTCGGGTAAAATGGGTTGGCCTATAGTGCGGTAAACGTCTTGAACTTCACCTCCTCGACCGCGGGTAGAAACCAATGTATCACTCGAAGAAACAAACAAACTCACAATTTTCACTGCCTCCATAAGTAAGCCTCCGCCGTTTCCGCGAAGATCTAAGAGCAATGCTTTAGGATCTTGTTTTTTTAATGCTAAAGCAGCGTTCTTCACTTGCGCACCTGCCTGCTCAGTGAACGACTCCAGGTAGATATACGCCACGCCATCTTCGCGCATGCCATAATAGGGTACGGCATCTTTTGTAATGGTTTCGCGCTCAAAAGTGAAGTTCAATACCGGCGCATCGAAGCGCTTTGCAGAAATCGTCACTTCAGTTCCGGGCGTTCCCTTGAGCAAGGTGCTGACTTCATTCACACGAAGATTTTCAACGGGTTTTCCGTCTACAAAAAGCAACGCATCACCCACCAGCAAACCGGCTTTATCGGCAGGTCCTCCAGGGTCAATGTCCGAAATTAGTACCGCATCATCTATTTTTTGAATAATACAGCCTATGCCACCATATTCCCCCGTTTGTAGCAACCGAACATCTTCAATCTGATCTTCCGGATAGTACACCGTATAGGGGTCCAATTCTTTCAGCATTCCCGTTATAGCCGCCCCTACAGCTTGCTCTGCACTCACCGGGTCTACATAAACGTTTTGCACCTCGCGAAGCACCGCCGTAAACACCTCTAACTGTTTGCTCGTTTCGAACGGATCGCCCGCCGATGCGCTCGTCAATAGCCCCGCGCAACCAATGATTGCCGGTAATAAAAGCTTTTTAGCCCAATGGATCACTGGAGATTTCTTCATAATAGGTGTTGTAGCTGTCAATCAATTTTAGAAATCCGTCTTCTAAAAAAGTATATTCATTGCGTCGATTGCCCAGATAACGTAAAGACCACGCCTGTTGTTGCGTGGGACCTTTGATCAGGTGTTTGTTCAGTCGGTATAATTCGCGCATTTGTCTTTTAATGCGGTTTCTGTGTACGGCGCTTTTGATAGAACGTTTTGGAACCACAATAGCGACCTGCCGTTGTACCTCCGGTTCGAGCGATGCATCAATAAAGCGCAAAGAAAAGGGAAAGGACTTTAAAGTCTTTCCTTCTTTGTGAATGGCATCGAACAGCCGTGGGCTGGTCAGTTTTTCGTCTTTGGAAAAGGTAAAGCGCATAAAAAAAGCCCGGCTGAACGCCGGGCTTGTAAATTAAGGATTTTCTTACTTCTTATTGACATCCTTGATATAATCGCTGATGGCTTTAGTCATAGACGGTGCATCCGGCGTTGGCGCAGGAATATCTACAATCAATCCGTGGCTTTCTGCCTCTTTTTGAGTCGTCGATCCAAAACAGGCTAGACGCGTGTTATTCTGCTTAAAATCGGGGAAATTCTCGTAAAGGGATTTGATACCTGAAGGAGAGAAAAAGACCAAGATGTCGTAAAATACGTCTTCGAGGTCACTTAAATCACTCACCACGGTATTGAACAGTACAGCACGTGTGTAGTCTAAACCCGCAGACTCGAGCGCAGCAGGAATAGATGGCTTTAGACTATCAGAAGAGGGCATTAAAAACTTCTCATTCTTGAATTTTTTCAAGGTAGGAATGAGTTCATCAATCTTCAAGTTGCCGTGGTAAATCTTGCGCTTACGGTACACGACGTATTTCTGTAAGTAATAGGCGATCGCTTCAGAAATACAGAAATAGCGAGTATCTGCCGAGATTTGTACACGCATCTCTTCACACATTCTAAAATAGTGGTCCACCGCATTCTTAGAAGTGAAGATGACATTGCGGTATTCACGAATTTGAATTTTATCCTTTCTAAAGTTGGATGCATTCACGCCTTCAACGTGGATAAAAGAACGAAAGTCAACATCTATTTTATGCTTATCTGCAAGTGTAAAAAAAGGGTGACTTTCAGTGGTGGGTTCTGGTTGCGAAACTAGAATGGACCTCACCTTTACTTTTCGGGTGTCTGTCATGTGTGTGTTATTGGACGGCTATTACTAACGGGGCTAGTTCAAGTCCACAAAGGTACAAAATCGCGTAAACTCTAGTTCCAAATGTCTTAAAAACAACGAATCCCGGTTGTTTCACGGCGAAATAGACCATTCCGAGCACATGAAAGGACAAGAATACATAACGGCTGCGCTCTTCTGAAAAGTAACCTGTGAGTGATAAGAGCAAGAGAAAGGCAGCTGTGAAGGCGTACCAAAGCGATAATAACGCGGTCATGGTGCCCAGTTTCCATACCGCACGAACGCCTTCCTCTTTGAGCAGAAAATGAATCAAAAATGAAAAGCTAAAGCGTAAAAAAAGCAAGGAAGGGATGGCTAATAACAGAAGGGGATGCGCTTCGTATCCCGCGAAGTACAGGCTGATGGCGCCAAAAACAGCCATGGATGCCCAAAGAAAAATTTGGGTACTCACTTTTATCGGATGTTCTGAGATACTATTTAAATCGGCTCTTACCCAACGTTTAAAGAACGTTGGTTGAGTCACTCGCAAAAAGGCGAGGACTGCAAGTAGTGCGATAAAAATCCATTTCGTGCCCATCAAGGCACAAAGTTACTGTAAAACAATGTGCTTGTACTGTATGGTACCGTCTTTGAATAGGGCGTGAAGGATATAATTACCTCGCGGCAGGCTGCTGATATCGAACTGATCATTACCCGTAGCAGACCAGGACTGGTCCATACTTAAAAAGCGTCCGATCGTGTTGTATAAGCGGACCTCTTTCAATCCTTCAGCTTTCACAGTGATGTACGCTGTCGCAGGAGAAGGATAGACCTTCAAGGCCGATTGTATGTGATTTTCAGTCCGTCCCATAACAAGGCCAGGGTAGAGTGTTTTAGACGCAGTAACTACATAATCTCCAGAGGTTGTTCCATTGCTGTTGGTGTAGTTGACCGCAACATAAATAGTTACTGAATCCCCCATATTTCCTGTATCCCAGTCCCATACCCAACTAATGGCATTGTTCGAAACAGCCGTTGAAGAACTCTTGTGGGTAACGTAGTTTGAACTCGTGATTTTCGTGTTGGTTGAAGACGGTGTGGATAGCGTACCAATGTGATTGCCGCTTGCATCTTCAATACTCGCTGAGAAACCAATTTTTGAACTTCCGGCAGCAGCAACATCCAGGTATACACGAGTCTGAATAGAGTCTCTTATCGTATCGCTGTAGTTGCTCATACCCGCATCAGGCGTAACATTTACTTTAATATCGATCAGTTCATTTCCGTTAGGACTCCCTCCGCCGTGGCAGTAGCCTCCTGAACAAGTTTGTCCGTTGGATGCCGGTGAGCCGCTCTTGCCGCCTGGTGAGCCGCCAGAATTCGTGTACGAATAGTTAACGATTCCAATGAGTGCGAATAGCAAGGCGAATTTCTTCATAACAGGGTCCAATTTTCTTTCTGCATTAAAGATGCGAATATCTCTTGATTGTAAACAACAATAATTCGGCCATTGTGTTTTAATTTCAACACCTCTTTTAATTTGAACCTTAAATTGAACAGGCATGGATGCATTCCACCACCCGGACTATTACCAATTGGACGATTTACTCTCCGAGGAACATAAAATGGTTCGCGATGCGACAAGAGATTGGATCAAAAGATCCGTCAGTCCCATCATCGAAGATTACGCGCAGCGCGCCGCTTTTCCAGATCATCTGGTTAAAGAAATGGGTGAAATCGGCTTGTTTGGTCCTTATATCCCTGAAGAATACGGCGGCGCAGGGTTGGATCACATGAGTTATGGCTTAATGATGCAAGAGGTGGAACGCGGTGATTCCGGAGTTCGCTCCACGTGTTCCGTTCAAAGTTCACTAGTGATGTTCCCCATCTTCGCTTATGGATCTGAGGAGCAAAAGCGTAAGTTTTTGCCGAAGCTTGCTACGGGTGAGTTTCTAGGTTCTTTCGGTTTGACAGAACCTAATTTCGGATCGAATCCCGGCGGCATGACCACAAACTTCAAGGAAGATGGTGACGATGTCATCTTGAACGGTGCGAAAATGTGGATTTCAAATGCGCCGTTCTGTGATGTCGCGGTAGTTTGGGCGAAAAACGAAGCGGGACGTATTAAAGGGATTATCGTTGAACGCGGTATGGAAGGTTTTACAACGCCTGAAACGCACAATAAATGGTCGCTTCGCGCGTCAGCGACCGGAGAATTGGTCTTTGATAACGTACGCGTGCCGAAATCAAATATTTTACCGGGTCGTGACGGTCTAGGTGCGCCACTTTCCTGTCTAGACAGTGCACGTTTTGGTATTGCTTGGGGTGCCTTAGGAGCTGCTATGGATTGTTACGATACTGCGTTGCGTTATTCGAAAGAACGCATCCAGTTTGGTAAGCCGATCGCAGGTTTCCAGCTGCAACAGAAAAAATTGGCTGAGATGATTACTGAAATCACGAAAGCACAACTGTTGACCTACAGACTGGGGCAACTTAAGAATGAAGGTAAAGCCACTACTGGACAGATTTCCATGGCAAAAAGAAATAATGTTGAGATTGCATTGAATATTGCTCGAGAAGCCCGTCAAATGCTGGGTGGAATGGGAATTACCGGCGATTTCTCCATCATGCGCCACATGATGAACCTAGAATCTGTTGTAACCTATGAAGGTACTCATGACATTCACTTGCTCATTACGGGATTAGACATCACCGGAGAGAACGCGTTTGTTTAACGAATCAAAACATCAAGAAATACGCCTAAAATCGCTCCAGAAATGGGGCGATTTTTTTAGTTGGTAATGCGGATGATGTTCCCGCCGTCAAATTGGCAAGAGAACTCTTTGACCGGTAGGATGTAGGAAGTATCTATGCTTTGTCCATCCAAGGCTTGGTACTTGTGGTCGTTACATCCGCAGGTAAGATAAAGATCACCCATGCTGCTACTCAGTAATCCGCAACCATCATTCCAGTGGTAGGGGCAGGCCAGTTCATAGGCCGCAAAATCGTAGTACTCTTGATCGAAATAGCGACGGTAAATTAAGATGCCTCCATGTCCTGCGTTTGGGAGAAGAAGTTGTCCACCCACAACCGTCAAATTAAAACTCGATGGATCGCTCAAATAGACCGTTTCATCCACCAAAGGTTCCGGAATATCGTACTGTACTGTTGTGGAATTACAGCCGAAAGCGACGAGTGACAGGCTGAAAATTGCAACTAAACGTCTGAAATTCAATAGAATTGTTCTTTCCATAGGTTTACGCAAGATATGCACAAATTGGTTGTGGTTTCTGCCGGTCTACTTCTTATATTTACATCCTTATAACCCAAAAGTAATGCCAGTTTTTATGGTTAAAAGAATACTCACGCTCGTTTTGACACTTAGTGTTGCGTTCAGTTTTGCGCAATCTCGTCCCGGATCAGTTAAGGGAACGGTCAAGGATAAGCGCACCGGTGAAGTCATTCCGTTCGCTACCGTCATTGTTAAAGACCGCGACGTAGTCGTAACAACCGGTACCACGGATTTTGATGGGAAGTTCAATATCAATCCAGTAAACGCTGGGGTGTATAATCTAACTTGTAAGTTTATCGGTTATGCCGACTTCAACTTGAATGGTGTAACAGTGAATGCTGGAAAGCCAAAAGTAGTTGACTTCGATATGACGGTTGAATCAACGATGATTCAAGAAGTTACGGTCACCGCTCAAGAAGAGCTCATTGAAACGGGTAAAACCTCCGATATCGTTAGCGCAGAAGAAATTAAAAACCTTCCGTACCGTAACCTCAGTCAAATTGTAGGTACGACGGCAGGTGTCTTCCAACAAGATGGATCTGGTTCATTCAACGTACGTGGTGCACGTTCTTCAACGAACGTAGTATTTATTGATGGTGTTAAAGTTCGTGGGGATGTGAATATTCCTCGTGATGCGATTCTCTCTACGGAGGTAATCACTGGTGGACTTCCGGCACAGTACGGTGATGTTACCGGGGGTGTGATTTCAACAACAACTAAGGGCCCTGCTCCGTATTATTTCGGTTCATCTGAAGTATTGAGCAGTTCCTTATTTGATCAATACCATTATAATTTGGGCGCACTTACTTTAGGTGGACCCATCATTAGAAGTAAATCCGGTCAACCTATAGTAGGTTTTCTTCTTGCGTCAGAATTCCAGTACAATAAAGACGGTTCGCCCAGATCATTAGCCACCTACAAGGTGAACGATGATAAATTGGCAGAACTTCAAGCAAACCCATTGACGCCGGCTTCGAGCGGCTTCGGGGTATTAAATTCTGCAGATTTCTTGACCGCTAATGATTTAGTCACGCAGAATTTCCGTGAAAATGTTGCCAGCACAGCGGTGCGTATGTCGGGTAACTTAAAGTTTGTTACTTCAGAGAAAACGACCCTAACTATTGGGGGGCGTTATAATTTGAACCGCGGTCGTTCCGGCAGTCGTTTTAATGAGCTTATGAATTACGATAATAATGCAGAATTTTTCCGTCAGGATTGGTCAACTTATGTGCGTTTCCAGCAGCGTTTTGGGAATGCTTCAGATTCTTCGAATTCGATCATTCGAAATGCCTTCTACACCATTCAAATGGATTTCACGCGTAACACTGGTTTCAACAGAGATGCGCGTCACAAAGAAAACTTCTTTAACTATGGGCATATTGGTACGTTCAAAACGACCTACCGACCGCTCTACACATTAGGTACAGATACGATTACAGATCCTAATGATCCTAACTATGGTAAGGTGATGAACGCTTATACCCAAGCGGTATGGCAGAGTGTCAACGTAGATTACACTCCATCAGAGAATAATCCAATCCTAGCCAACTACACTTCGAACTTCTTCAATTTTGTAGAAACCAACTCCATTTTCAATAATGCGCGTTCACTTGAGGACATCCGTGCAGGTGGCGGATTGCTCAATGGTGATCAACCATCGAGTGTATATGGACTTTGGGGAAATGTCGGTGTGAATCAGAGCGGCTATAGTAAGTTTTTGAACGACCAGTTCCGTATTACTACATCTTCTACTTTCGACATCGGTGATCACGCGCTGATCGTCGGTGTAGAATACGAACAACGTTTTGACCGCTCTTACGGTTTAGGAACGACAGGATTGTGGACGTTAATGCGCTTGTTGCAAAATGATGCCATTCGAGAATTGGACCTCAATAATCCAGTGGCCTCTTATGATAACAATGGCGTTTTCCAAGACACCCTTTCCTACAACAGATTGTTTGATGCAGAAAAGCCTAGAACATTTGACCGTAAGCTACGCGAGGCCTTAGGATACGACCCGAACGGAACGGATTGGCTAGATATTGATAGCTATGATCCGTCAACCTTTAGTTTAGATATGTTCTCGGCAAATGAGCTTTTGAACATCGGTTCTGGTGCGTATGTAAGCTACTACGGCTTCGACTATCTAGGGAACCAATTAACTACGCGTCCATCGTTGAACGATTTTTATGCGACAGATGCTCAGGGAAATTCAAAGCGTTTGATCGGTGCGTTTGAGCCAATCTACATGGCCGGATACATTCAGGACCAATTCACTTTTGAAGATCTTTTTTTCAACATCGGTGTGCGTGTAGACCGCTTCGATGCCAACCAGCCAGTACTTGCAGATCCATTCGTGTTGTACCCCGCTTATACGGTGGGAGATTTGGCCAGTACGGCGCTCGCAGGTGCTCAAGTGCCTAGCGGGATGAGTGAAAACGCCGTGGTTTACGTAGACGATCAAGAAAACCCCTCAACTATAGTGGGGTACCGCGACGCATTTACTTGGTATACTGCCAATGGAGATGTCGAAGCGAATCCGAAGAACATTGCTGATGCCAGCGGTGGTATTAAACCGTTCTTAAAGCAGCCTGGAATTGAAGAGCAAAAGTTATCTGTAACGGCAAACGAAAGCTTCAAAGATTACGCGCCACAGGTGACGGTAAGCCCGCGTGTTTCATTCCAGTTCCCTATTTCGGATGAAGCGGAATTTTTCGCGCATTATGACATTCTTGTTCAACGTCCTGATCCAGGGTTGAACCGTATGAACCCCATTACCTATTTACAGTTAGAGAACGGTGATAATGGAAATATTCTAGCCAATCCAGATCTTAAGCCACAGCGCACGACAGATTACGAGATCGGTTTCCGTCAAAAACTGAACGAGAATAGTGCGCTTAAATTAAGTGCGTTCTACCGCGAGATGCGTGATATGATGCAGACCTTAAGTATGACTGAGGCTTATCCTATTACATACATCGCTTATGGAAACTTGGATTTTGCAACGACCAAAGGATACACGGTTTCTTACGATCTCCGTAGAACGGGAAATGTACGTATGAATGCCAACTACACCTTACAGTTCGCTGACGGTACAGGTTCGGGCGCGAATTCAGGTGCGAACATTGCGCGTTCAGGACAGCCTAACTTGCGTTACATCTTACCATTAACTTATGATTCTCGTCACCAGGTAGTCATGAATATTGATTACCGTTACGGCGGTGGAGGGGCATACAACGGCCCAATCCTCTTCGGAAAGCGTCTTCTTGAGAATGCGGGTGTCAATGTAGTTTTGAATGCAAATTCTGGTACGCCATACACGCGTCGTGGTCTGGCCTTTGGACTTACCGATGCTGCCACACCGATCACGGGTAACATCAACGGTTCAAGATTGCCCTGGAGTTTCAGAATTGATGCGACTGCGAATAAGGTTTGGAACCTCAAGCAGGAGGCAACATTTAGCAACTTCGAGGTCTATGTACAAATTTTAAATGGTTTGAATACACAAAACATCTTGGGGGTTTATTCGTTCACCGGGTCGCCATCGGATGATGGTTACTTGAGCTCGCCACAAGGACAAAATGCAGTTCAGTTCCAGACCAGCGCGCAGTCTTTTGCAGATTTGTATAACATCAGTTTGGCTAACCCAGGACTTTACAGTTTACCACGTCGAATCCGTCTAGGATTGCGTCTAGGATTATAATAAATAAGCATAGGAAAACAGCATATGAAAAGAGTGTACCTCCTTTTACTTTCAACAGCTCTCGCTTTACCACTTTCAGCACGCGAGGTGCAAGGTATGAACAAGACCACTCAAACAACGGGATCATTGAAGACCGTTGAAGAATTGTGTCAACCTTCAAAAGCGCAAAGTGATTTAAGTATTAATAATGTTCGTACTACCATTCTTGGTGGTGGTGATATGTGGTGGGATTTGAACACCGCGCGTTACGAAGTACCAAAGGGATCTAACAAGCATTCGATGTTTGCAGGTTCGTTGTGGCTCGGTGGTGTAGATGAGGGTAACCAATTAAAATTGGCTGCCATGACCTACCGTCAAGCAGGTAATGATTACTGGCCAGGTCCGCTAACTAGTGATGGTACAGCGTCTACAAACAAAGAAATTTGTGATAAATACGACCGTCATTGGATCATTTACCGTGAGGAAGTGGAAATTCACAAGGCGTGGTTGGAATGTTTAGACGATCCCAATTGTGATGAAGCGGAATTATTCCCAGGTTACGAAAGTCAAATTCCAGAGTCAATCAAAGATTGGCCAGGAAATGGAGTCGATGGCGAATTGCCCTACCAATTGGCACCATTTATCGATAGCGATGGCGATGGTGTCTACGATTACCTTGTAGATTACCCGGCTTACGATATTGATAAGGAGTACGATTGTCGTGATAAAGAGACTGATGTACTCTACGGTGATCAAACCATCTGGTGGGTCTATAACGATCGTGGTAACGTACACACAGAATCACAAGCTGGAGCCTTAGGTTTTGAAATTCGCGCACAAGCTTTTGCGTTCTCAACCAACGATGAGGTGAACAACATGACGTTCTACAACTACCGCATTATTAACCGCTCTACCTTCCGTTTGACCAATACCTATTTCTCAACTTGGTTTGATCCGGATTTAGGAAACTACACCGATGATATCATAGGTTGTGATATTGCACGTGGTTTAGGTTACTGTTACAATTCAGATTCTGATGATGAAGGTCCACTAGGTTACGGTTTGAACCCGCCAGCCGTAGGATTTGACTTCTTCCAAGGTCCGTTTGCAGATTACTATGACGGTATAGACAACGACCGCGACGGTTGTGTGGATGGTGTGAAAGATCCGGAAACAGGATTGTGTGTGGCTGAAGATCCAGCGACCGGTGTGAACGAGCGTATTATCATGAGTCATTTCATGTACTACAACAACACCGCTTCGAACATCTCCGGTAACCCAGATAACGCGACGCATTTCTACAATTACATGCGTGCGCTTTGGAAAAACGGTTCGGAATTGATTATCGAAACGCCATCAGGTCCCGGTGATCTGGGCAATGGTGATGGTTTCGTTGCTTCAGGTAGTGGAACTTCAACACAGTTTGCCTACCCAGGGATGTCTTACGACACCACTGGCGCTTACCCTCCATATGCACCAGTAAACTGGTGGGAAAGTCCAGCGAATAAAGAAGATAAGCGCGGTTTGCACAGTGCTGGTCCATTCTCATTGGCTCCAGGAGCATTGAACTTTGTAACTACTGGGGTAGTTTGGGAGCGTGATCTCATTAATAATGATTTGTTCGCTTCTGTAGAGAAGGTAATTATTGCTGATGATAAGGCGCAGAAACTCTTTGATAACTGCTTTCAAGTATTGAACGGTCCGGATGCACCAGATGTGGAAATTCAAGAATTGGACCGTGAGCTTATTTTGAAGTTAACCTATGGACCGGGAAGCAACAATGAGGCATTCAGCTATCGTGAGCGCGATCCATTAATTACGGTTAGTCCTGACGATCGCGATTCTATTTTGAATGTAAATCCGGATTATTTCGACTACAAATTCGAAGGTTTCCAGGTATTCCAATTGGCGAATAGCGACGTAAGTATCTCTGATATTTATGATCCTACGCAAAGTCGTTTAGTGGCTCAATGTGATGTTAAAAACGGCATTACCCAGTTAATCAATTGGGAAGTTGATCCAGATTTGAATGCGCTCGTGCCACAAGACATGACGCTTACCACTAATAACAGCGGTGTATTCACGTCGTTCCAAGTGCGTGAGGATGTTTTCGCAACAGGGGATCGTTCGTTGATCAACCACAAAGAGTACTACTTCACCATTATAGCCTACGGTCAAAACCAATACGAAGTATTTAATCCTACTATTGCTCCGGGTGGTCAAAAAATTCCATTCTTAGCGGGTCGTCGTAATATTAAGACCTACACGGCCATTCCTCACCAGATAGATTCTGAGAAGGGCGGTACGATTCAGGTTGCGCAGTACGGCGATGGTCCGGAGATTACGCGATTAGATGGTGTAGGTAATGGCGGCGGAGAGTTAGAGCTCACGTTGACTGAAGTCAAAGACATCATGGATGGTAACGGTACTGGCCAACCCACTTATATGGGCGGTTTAGGACCAGTAGCCATTAAGGTTGTTGATCCTTTGGAAGTGAAAAATGGCGAATATACGTTGACGCTTGATGGCGCGAATGGCAATGCTCAGTGGGAAATTACGGACGGTAGTGGTGCAGTTATAGCGACCGCAGATACGACCATTTCTTTCTACAATGAGCAAATTATTCCTGAATTGGGCTTATCCGTTGCAATGCAACAAGCTCCAGCACCGGGTGGTGATGATGAAGGCACCTATGATAATGGTGTGATTTTCTCTGAAATCATTTACGAAGACCCGTCAAAGGAATGGTGGTCAGGAATTAGTGACGATAAAAGCTATACTCCATACAACTGGATTCTAGCGGGAACGAACAGTTTCCCAACAGAGGAACCAGCGACCTTGTATCCAGATCAAGACGGAGATGCAAAAGGTTATTTTGAAAATATAGTAGATGGAACTTGGGGGCCGTATATGTATGCATCGGCAAACAACCGTTCTACCGTAAATGGGTTCAATAACTACGGTATGGGTCCAGCTCAGAGTATCGGGAGAAATTTAAATGATGCTTCCGATCTTCATTCTGTAGATATTGTATTCACTACGGATCCCAGTAAATGGACGCGCGTCCCGGTATTTGAAATGGCTGAGGATGATGCGTTGAGTGAGCACGGTGATAAGAAATTGACCCAGCGTCAAGATACTTCCTGGACCCTTGAAAATGGGGTGCTAAAAAGAGACCCAAGTCTAGAGCCGGGTTGGTCTTACTTCCCTGGATATGCCATTGATATTGAAACGGGCAGGCGCTTGAATATGGCCTTTGGAGAGAACTCGTGGCTACCCGGTGAAAATGGTAACGATATGCTGTGGAATCCGACGGACAGAGAATTCTTGCCACCAGGAAACACTGTAAATGGCGGATATGTCTTTGGTGGACAGCACGTGATTTATGTCTTCGCGGATGAAGATAAGATTGGCGGTTCGAACACTGATCTTGAATACAAAGGAGCGAATATTAACGATTGGCCTTTGAAAGACCTGATGGCGGACCTCGTAAAATCTGGAGGTCAAGGAAACATAGCGAAAGCAAACTTCTGGAGAGCTTGTCGTTGGATTGGTATGCCGACATTGAGATTTGGAATGGATTTCGATCCGTATACGGAGTTGCCAACACAAACGCGCATTCGTATTCGTATGAACGCTGCATACGCGAATAGAGATTTGGCAGACGCTCCAAACGATGGTAATCCGCAATTCCTATTCAATACCTCGAATATTGCGACGAGAACGTACCAGGATACTATTGGTAAGAGTGCGATGGAGACCATTCGAGTAGTACCTAACCCGTACTACGGCTTTAGTACCTACGAATCTTCGCAGTTAGACAACATCGTTAAGATTACGAATCTTCCGGAAACGTGTACCATAAGCATCTTTACGCCAAACGGTACCATGATTCGTCAGATACGTAAGGATAATAGCATGACCTATGTGGAATGGGATATGAAAAACACGTACAGTGTGCCAATTGCATCTGGTGTTTACATCATTCACGTCGATGCAGGTGAGCTCGGTGAAAAAATTGTGAAATGGTTCGGTGCTTTACGTCCGGTCGATTTGAACTCATTCTAAGCGAAAAAGACCTATGAAATTAAAATCTTATATCGCAGCTTTTCTTTCTGTAGCCGTAATGGGTGCAGCAAATGCAGGTAACCCACAACGTGCAGGTTCTGCAGGTGCGGGAGAACTATTGATTAATCCGTTTGCACGCTCAGCGGGATGGGGTTCAGTGAACGTAGCCGGCGCTACCGGAATGGACGCGACTTTCCTGAATATTGCGGGTATTGCAGCTACGGATTTGAACACGCAAGTCACTTTTAACAACACGCAATGGTTGGTTGGCGCAGGCATTAATATGAACGGTGCTACACTCATCCAGCGCGTAAGTGATGTGGGTGTACTTAGTCTAGGATTGTCCGCTTTTGATTACGGTCAGTGGGAAGTAACCACGGAAGACCAGCCGGAAGGAACGGGAGCGACTATTAGTCCACAGAGTTTGATCATCAATATGGGGTATGCACAGAAGTTTACTGAGAATATTTACGGAGGGGTGAACGTGAAACTTTACAGCAGTTCTATTTCTAACTTGAACACCAATGGTGTTTGTTTTGATGCAGGTGTGCAGTACCGTACTGGAGATGAAGACCGATTCAAATTTGGCATTACCTTGAAAAACGTTGGGCCAAGTATCACTTACCAGGGGGATGGATTGGGAATTACCTTACCCGTACCTACCTATGGTGTAGCCTATTCTCAAACGTTTGAAAGCCGTTCGGCAAAGTTTGAATTACCTACGCAGTTGAGTATTGGTGGCTCTTACGATTGGTTCTTAGCCAATGGTAAAGTGACTGGTGCGTTGAACTTTAGCTCAAATTCCTTTGAGAAAGACACCTACCATGCGGGAGTGCAATACAGCTTAAAAGACTTGTTCCAAGTGCGCGTGGGCTACAAGGCCTTCGATAATCGTGCAGACGATCTAGGAACGAGCGCCATCTCAGGAATCTGTGGTGGATTTAGCTTTAATGTACCTACAAGTGATGAAGGTAGCTTTGCTATAGATTATTCGTACCGCGGTACGACATCGGCCTTTGGAGGTATTCACTCTATTGGTGTGCGCATTAACTTGTAATAGATAAAATACTAACTTTGTACCTACAGGAGAGGCCATTATGGCCTCTTTTTTAGTAATACCATTGACTATGTCATCAGTAAGTTATTACACCGCTGAAGGGCTTAAAAAGCTCAAGGCGGAATTGGAACACATGAAGAATGTAGAGCGCCCTAGAATCTCGCAGCAGATTGGAGAAGCGAGAGATAAGGGAGATCTTAGTGAAAACGCAGAATACGATGCGGCCAAAGAGGCGCAGGGCATGCTTGAGATGAAAATCTCAAAACTTGAGGATACGCTCGCCGGTGCTCGGGTTTTGGATACGGCAAATATTGACCTTTCCAAGGTTGGTGTGTTGACAAAGGTGAAGTTGAAAAATGTCACGAACGGTGCCACTATGGTTTACAGTTTAGTCGCAGAGAAAGAAGCCGATATTAAGCAAAGCAAAATTTCTGTATCTAGTCCTATAGGAAAAGGCTTATTAGGTAAGAAGGTCGGGGAGATTGCGGAAATTCAAGTCCCACGCGGGGTAATGAGTTTTGAGATCTTAGAGATCACCTCGGCGTAAAAAAGTTCGAGCGATGGGAAGTATTTTCACAAAGATCATCAACGGTGAGATTCCTTGTTACAAAGTAGGGGAGGATGCTTCTAATATTGCTTTTCTAGACATTCGTCCTTTAAAACGTGGTCACGTCTTGTGTGTACCTAAGCGCGAGGTGGATGAATTGTACGAATTACCTGCTGAAGACTATACGAGTCTCATGCTCTTTTCGCAGCGTATTGCACGTGCTATTAAAGCAGCTGTGCCTTGTAAACGCATAGGCTCAATGGTCTTAGGCATGGAGGTGCCTCATGCGCATTTGCATTTAGTTCCTTTGGATGCTGAGCATGAATTGAGTTTTTCGAATACTCCGTTGCAGTTGAGTGCAGCGGAGATGGAATCTATTCGTGCTTCTATTTCAAACGCTCTGGATGCTGTTGGATAAATTGGTCCCAGCTGCTACTACGGCCCTTTTTAGACTTAGATTTTGTTGCGCCACTGCCGTGTTTTGGAGCGCTAATGCCTGAGGTTTGGCTTTGATGACATACCGCCACGGCGAGCGCATCAGAAGCATCTAAATAATCGTGTGCTATACCCGGGAACATGGCTTGAAGCATTCCGCCTACTTGTTCTTTACTGGCATTACCATTCCCCACAATACTTTGTTTCACGAGTCGAGGACTGTATTCGAAAACGGGTATCTTCTTTGAAAGGGCGGTGGCCATGCAGATGCCTTGGGCCCGACCTAATTTCAGCATCGATTGTACGTTCTTACCAAAGAACGGCGCCTCTAAGGCCATTTCATCGGGCTTGTGTTGATCCACAACAATGCTTAGTTCATCAAATATTTTAGCAAGTCGGGTGTAGTGGTCCAATTTCGTGTTGAGCTTGATGATATCCATCAACACGGGGTGTACTTTGCCTTTTATGATGTGCACGACACTGTACCCCATGACTACAGTACCTGGATCTACACCAAGGATGATTTTATCGATGGTGTTTTCCATAGTGCTTAAATCATTAGTCCAACAATGGCGGCAGTATACAATGAAGCCACCGTTCCGGCGATAAGGGCTTTAATACTCAACTCACTCAGGTCTTTTCTTCGGCTCGGGGCCAAAACCCCAATTCCTCCGATCTGAATACCTATGCTCGCAATGTTAGCAAAGCCACAAAGCATATAAGTTGAAAGGATGACGCTGCGTTCTGACGTGAAGAGGCCTTCGTTTTTCATTTCAGTTAAACTGACGTAGGCGTAAAATTCATTCAAAATGGTTTTTTCTCCGAGCAGCTGTCCTACGAGCATGAGATCTGCAGGCGGTACACCTAGAATCCAAGCAATGGGGCTTAGGAGTGCGCCCATGATGAATTGGAGGGAGAAGGAGTCGTAGCGACCGTTGGTGACTTCGGCGGCCCAAACGTTGAGACCGGTCCATGATCCTACACCTTCTACAAAAATGTAATTGGCTCCGTAAACGATTGCTGTAAATACGAGCAACATGGCTCCAACATTAACGGCTAATTTCACCCCTTCCGTAGTTCCGTTGGAAATAGCATCGAGTGCGTTAGACCCCATATCAGCTGAGCTAATTTCAGCTACTTCTATAACGTCTTCTGTTTCGGGCAATAGAATCTTCGCACTAATGAGTGCTGCAGGGGCACTGAGGACGGAGGCGGTGAGTAGGTGTTTGGCAAAGAATAATTGGCCCTCTTGGGTATCTCCACCAAGGTAGCCAATGTAAGCGGCTAATACTCCTCCGGCTATGGTCGCCATCCCTCCACTCATTAAACTGAGCAATTCCGAACGGCTCATTCCCGCGATGTACGGCTTCACCAATAACGGCGCCTCGGTTTGGCCAATAAAAATGTTACCGGCGGCAGCTAATGATTCCGCACCGGAGAGCTTTAAGGTTTTCTGCATGACCCAAGCCATGGCCTTAACCACGCGCTGGAGAATGCCGTAGTAGTAGAGCAATGAGGTGACGGCTGAGAAAAAGATGACTGTGGGAAGGACTTGGAAGGCGAAGAGATACCCGAAGTTATCGGTTTCTGTAATGAGGGAGCCGAAGAGGAAGGTCGATCCTTCACGTGTAAAATCTAGCAATGTGACTGCGACGAGGCTGAATTTTTCAAAAGCCCAGGAAACTCCCGGTACTTTTAAAACGGCTAAAGCCAGCACGAATTGCAGGAGCAGTCCTTTACCGACCATGGCCCAATTCACCTTGCGTTTGTTCGAACTAAACAGCCATAAAACTGCAGTGAGTACTGCAATTCCCAATAAGCTTCTAAGAATCATCATAGCTTGTCCAACTTATCGCGCAACCGCGCGGCCAATTCGTAATCTTCGTTTTCTACAGCTTCAGTAAGGCGCAGTTCTAACTCTTCTCGTGTTGCTACTTGTGCTACTTCTGGCTCATCAAAATCATCTTCGTCTTCTTCCAAAGCGCGAGCATCCGCTTTTGACTCTTCCTTTTCCGTAATGCCGGCGTGTTCCATGATTTCTGGAGTGGCAAAAATGGAACATTCAAAACGAACGGCTAAAGCCACAGCGTCCGAAGGGCGAGAATCGAAAACATGTGTTCCACCAGAACCATCAACAGTATATAGACTGGCATAGAACACACCATTTACCAATCTGTGAATGACAATCTTTTCTAGGGTAACCCCGAGCTCATCAAGCATGTTTTTCCATGTGTCGTGTGTGAGCGGTCGCGGCGGCGCCACAGACTTTTCCATGGCTACAGCAATGCTCTGCGCTTCAGCGCCGCCTATAACGACAGGAAGCTTACGACCTCCTTCACCGGTCTCGGCTAGAATGAGTGCGTAAGCTCCTGATTTACCTTGACTGTAGGATAATCCTTTAACAGTGAGTTCTATGTGTTGCATTTATTGTCCGGCCTTGAAGGCGCGCATTGCGTTCACCAATTGGGGAACGACTTCAAATGCATCACCTACAATACCGTAGTCTGCAGCCTTAAAAAATGGGGCTTCAGCGTCTGTATTTACTACGACAATGGTCTTTGATGCACTGACCCCAGCAAGGTGCTGGATGGCGCCAGAAATTCCTATCGCAATATACAGATTCGGGTTGACTTGGATACCGGTTTGTCCCACGTGTTCACTATGTGGTCTCCAGCCGATATCACTTACTGGTTTCGAACAAGCAGTGGCAGCTCCTAAAACGGAGGCGAGCTCTTCGATCATAGCCCAGTTTTCAGGCCCTTTGAGGCCTCTACCGGCACTGACAACGACCTCCGCTTCGGGCAGGGCGACTTTACCAGAAGCGATTGTTTTTTCGGTAACCTGCAACAAATCGGTTCCAGTGGTATCCATAGATTCCACAGCACCTGCTCCGGCGCGCTCCTGAATACCGACGCTGTTGGGTACAAAGGAAACCATGGGTAGGCCTCCTGTAAGTTCGATGGTTTCGATACCTTTTGAGCTGAACGCACCGCGTACAACGGTCACCGGAGCTGTACCGGTTGGTATACTGGTAGTATTGGTACTTAATGCGCCGCCGGCCAATGCCGCCAGGGCTGGAGCGATGGAACGCCCAATGCTCGTCCCGGCGATCACCATACCCGCTGCGCCTTCAGCCATTGCAGCCAATTGTTGCGCTATTCCGTAGGGCGTTGCAGCAAGCACAATCGTTACGATGCGATCGGCGCCATAGGTGGCTAATGCCGCCGGATCTGCGGCACCGCGACTCGTAACTGCAGTGACGGTAGTTCCCGCCAGTTCAGCCCACGACTTTGCGTATGAAACGGCTTCGAATGACGCTTTTTTGAATTGGTTATTCCACTCTTCAGCAAATACAATTATTGACATAAGGCTCGGAATTAAATGGCTTTCGCCTCGTTGTGTAATAAATGGACCAATTCGTCGACGTTATCGACCAATTTTACTGCCGACTTAACCGCTGGCTTCACAAACTTCACCGCTCGTGTCGCTGCATCATGTTCAGTGGCCTCCAAAACCTGTAGTGGTTTTGAACGCGCCGTCATGATGCCGCGCATGTTAGGGATACGGAGGTCTTTTTCTTCAACCAAACCTTTTTTACCGCCTACAACCAATGGAAGGTTACCGGTATAGGTCGCATGACCACCATCAATTTCTCCAGTTGCGGTTGCCGATGAGCCGTCAATCACTAGATCAACACAAGCATTGACAAAAGGCAGGTTCAACAACGCTGCGAGCATTGCAGGTACCTGCTGTCCATTATAGTCGATACTTTCTTGCCCGCACAAAATCAAATCATATGTATTCGCCGCAATGTGGTTCTTGAGTTCTTTGGCTACTGTGATAGCGTCCGTAGGGGTGGCGTTAATACGTATGGCTTGATCGGCTCCTATGGCAAGGGCTTTTCTAAGGGTTGGTTCAGTTTCGGGTCCACCGACATTGAGTACGGTGATGGTGCCGCCGTGGGCTTCTTTTAGGTGCAAGGCTTTGGTCAAGCTGAATTCGTCGTAAGGGTTAATGACGAATTGGACCCCGGTGGCATCGAGTGCAGTTCCCGCCGCATCAAAATTGATTTTGGCAGTGGTATCTGGCACGTGGCTAATACAAACTAATAGGTTCATACGGGTTTTCCTTATATAATTGACCCTAAATTTACTATGCATGCATAATAATTCCAAAGAAAAGTGGTCCGATTTACGCTTTTATCTATTCTTTAACCTGCGAGCGAAAAAGCCCGTTAGTTTTTTAAGAATTGGTCCAATTTTTAAGGAATGCGTAAGGAACCTCCAAAAAATTGAAGCTCCAACCTACGAAAGGGTGCGCTAGGTCCTCTTTGCACCTTATATTTGCCGCCTACTACATCAAGATTTATGAAAACAATTCAGTTTAGAGAGGCCGTTTGTGAGGCCATGACCGAAGAAATGCGCCGCGATGAGAACATCTATTTGATGGGCGAAGAAGTTGCGGAGTACAACGGTGCTTACAAAGCATCTAAAGGCATGTTGGACGAATTTGGTCCCAAGCGTGTTTTAGATACTCCTATTGCAGAATTAGGTTTTGCAGGAATTTCAGTGGGTGCAGCAATGAATGGATTGCGTCCTATCGTGGAATTCATGACCTTCAACTTCTCGATGGTAGCGATCGATCAGATCATCAACAACGCTGCGAAAATGAAGCAGATGTCGGGCGGTCAGATCAATGTCCCGATCGTTTTCCGCGGTCCTACTGCTTCCGCCGGCCAATTGGCAGCGACGCATTCACAAGCATTTGAAAGTTGGTATGCGAACTGTCCAGGTTTGAAAGTAGTCGTTCCTTCAAATCCTTACGATTGTAAAGGCCTTTTGAAAAGCGCCATCAGAGATAACGATCCTGTCATCTTCATGGAAAGTGAGCAGATGTATGGTGATAAAGGTGAAGTGCCAGAGGGCGAATACCTCCTTCCTATCGGCGTAGCAGATATCAAGCGCAAGGGAACAGATGTGACTATTGTAAGTTTTGGTAAAATCATCAAGGTCGCCTACGAAGCAGCGGATATCCTCGCGAAAGAAGGTATTTCTTGTGAGATCATCGACTTGCGCACCGTTCGTCCTATCGACTACGATACGGTTATTGAAAGTGTCAAAAAGACGAACCGTCTGGTTTGTCTCGAAGAAGCTTGGCCTTTGGGCTCCATTGCTACTGAGATTACCTACAAAGTACAATCGGAGGCTTTCGACTACCTCGATGCCCCAGTGAAACGTATTACCACAACAGATACGCCGGCACCGTATTCACCAACCTTGCTTGAAGCGTTCCTACCACAAGTTGGACAGGTGATTGACGCGGTTAAATCTGTGATGTACGTTAAATAAGCAACACGATTTATTTAGAGGTTCGAACGAACGACTCTAAGACTTATATTTGCAGCCCTTTCCGTAACACGGGAGGGGCTGATTATTTAAATCAAACCATAATAAAATGGAAAACATGCTTTTATTGGTACCTGTATTTGGTATCGTTGGTCTAATCTACATGTTCTTTTTGCGCAATTGGGTCGTAAAACAAGATTCAGGCTCAGAAAAAATGACAAAGTTGGCAGCCTACATCAAAGCAGGCGCTTTGGCATTCTTGAATGCGGAGTACCGCATTTTAGCAATCTTCGTAGTAGTGGCAGGTGCCCTTCTCGGAATTGTTTCTTCTATCGTTGAAACCACGCACTGGTTCATCGTTGTTGCATTCGTTATTGGTGCATTTTTCTCCGCAGTAGCAGGAAACATCGGTATGCGTATCGCTACAGATGCTAACGTTAGAACAACACAGGCCGCCCGTACCTCTTTGCCACAAGCGTTGAAAGTTTCTTTCCGCGGTGGAACTGTAATGGGATTGGGTGTTGCCGGTCTAGCCGTTTTCGGTTTAGGTATATTATTTATCATCTTGACCAACTGGTTCATCATTGGTGAGGACACGTTCTACAGCGAGATGACCGTTGTTCTTGAAGCGCTCGCTGGTTTCTCACTAGGTGCTGAATCCATTGCTCTTTTTGCACGTGTAGGTGGTGGTATCTACACGAAAGCTGCTGATGTTGGTGCTGACCTTGTAGGTAAAGTTGAAGCAGGTATTCCTGAAGATGATCCACGTAACCCTGCAACTATAGCAGATAACGTAGGTGATAACGTAGGTGATGTTGCTGGTATGGGTGCCGATTTGTTTGGTTCTTATGTAGCAACGGTATTGGCTTCTATGGTTCTTGGGAACTATGTCATCAACGATAATTTGATCAGTACGGGTAACTTCCTTGAGAACCATGGTCCTATCATGCTTCCTATGATGATCGCTGGTGTAGGAATTATTTTCTCCATCATCGGAACGTTCTTCATTCGCATTAAAGACAACAATGCTAAAGAGCCGGAAGTACAGCGTGCATTGAACATGGGTAACTGGGTATCTATCATCCTTACGGGTATCGGTTCATACGTATTGATCCAAATGCTTCTACCTGAAACATTGAGCATGAAGTTCTTTGGTGAAGGTTTTAAAGACGTTACACGCAATGCCGTATTCGGTGCGGTTATCGTAGGTCTCGTAGTAGGTGCGTTAATTTCTTACTTCACTGAGTATTACACAGGATTGGGTAAAAAACCAATTTTAGATATCGTTCAAAAATCAGCTACAGGTGCTGCGACAAATATCATCGCCGGTTTGGGAGTAGGTATGATTTCAACTTTCGCACCGATCCTTCTTTTCGCTGCTGCGATCTGGTCTTCGTATGCTTTTGCAGGCTTCTATGGCGTTGCTATTGCAGCTTCTGCAATGATGGCAACGACTGCCATGCAGTTGGCTATTGATGCCTTCGGTCCTATCGCGGACAACGCGGGTGGTATTGCTGAAATGAGTGACTTACCGGACGAAGTACGCGAGCGTACAGATATCCTGGATTCTGTAGGTAATACTACTGCGGCAATCGGTAAAGGTTTTGCGATCGCTTCTGCTGCATTGACGGCATTGGCATTGTTCGCTGCCTTCGTAACCTTCACAGGTATTGACGGTATCAACATCTTTAAAGCACCTGTACTTGCGATGCTATTCGTTGGAGGTATGGTGCCGGTCGTATTCTCTGCTCTTGCAATGAATGCAGTAGGTAAAGCGGCCATGGAAATGGTGAAAGAAGTACGTCGTCAGTTTAAAGAGATTCCAGGAATTATGGAATACAAAGCTGAGCCTGAGTACGACAAGTGTGTTGCCATCTCTACAGAGGCTTCTTTGAAAGAAATGATGTTGCCGGGTGCGATGACTATTATCTTCCCATTGGTGGTAGCCTTCTTACCTATGGCCTTTGGTTATACGGGTCAAGAAGCTGCTGAAATGCTAGGTGGTTATATGGCCGGTGTTGCTGTATCAGGTGTGCTTTGGGCAATCTTCCAAAACAATGCTGGTGGTGCTTGGGACAACGCTAAGAAGTCCTTCGAGGCCGGTGTTATGATTGATGGTGAAATGACCTACAAAGGTTCTGAAGCACACAAAGCTGCAGTTACGGGTGATACCGTAGGTGATCCGTTTAAGGATACTTCAGGTCCATCGATGAACATCTTGATTAAATTGACATGTTTGGTAGGTCTTGTGATCGCACCAATCTTAGGAGACGGACACGATACACACAGTGAAGTTGCAACAGCAGCACCTGTGGAACTTCGTCAAGAAGTAATGAAAATGAAGCTCAAAGGTGTTGATGCGAATGTTCATGGTCCAGTGTTCCAGGGTCTCGTTAAAGTCGCCATGGATGTAACTGTTGATAGCGATCGTGTTACTGAGGCTGTGATGAACTTGACCGCTGAGGACGGTGCATTTGAAGCCACATTCAGCAGTGTAGAAGGCATTTTCGACGGCATGATGTTTCATGCTTCAGGTACCGTAACTACGAAAGACGATACACAGTTTAATGCGGATGTGGATTTCCACCGCAATGAAAATGGTGATGTAATCGAATTCAATATTGCTATTCACTAGGCGGCACGCCGCTAGAAATATAAACCCCCGGCGCATCGCGCCGGGGGGTTTTTTTATGCCCTTATTCGGGAAACTTTCCCGCGCTCCACAATTGCATCACTACAGTGTAGAAGTCGACCATGGTATTAAATCCGTTAACAGAAATGCGCTCGTTAGTGCCGTGAATTCCCCCAACTTCCTCCGCACTTAAAGCGATAGGAAGGAATCGGTAGGTGTTTTGCGCCAGCCCTTCAAAGTTTTTACTGTCCGTTCCGCCAATGGTCAAATAGGGACTTACCAATGCTTCTGGGAAAACGTGTTTTACAGCCTGACCAAGCTTCACAAAATCCTCATGTTCCGTCGAAGAAGTTGGGCTGGCTCCACTGCCAATGTTATTGTAAGGGGCAGCTGTGCCATCGAATTTGCCCGCGAGCGCGGCATAGCGTTCGAGAACGTCCTCGGGAGTAGTGCCCGGTAAAATCCGGGTGTTGCACACCACACGCGCGCTCGCGGGCACCACATTATCTTTTATTCCAGAAGAAATCATGGTAGCTACTGCTGTGTTATTCGTCAAGGCACGTCCGGTATGGCTTTGCTGGTAAATGTTCAAGAGGAGCGGCTCTGTTAGAAATCGGTTCGCAAAAACTGATTTTAATGTCCACGGCATTTCTGGTGCGAGATGGGTAATAAATCCTTCTAATGGAGCTGAAAATTCGGATTGAAAAAGTCCGTCGTTCAGGGCTTCTGTGAAGGCGGCGGCTTTTGTAATTGCGGTTTCGGCGTTGGGCATGCTACTGTGCCCTCCGGCGACGTTAAAACTTACTTCTACGCTGAGGTAGCCTTTCTCTGCGGTTCCGATAAGCGCCACTGGTGTATCCTTGAGCCCCGGTATACTTCCAGTAGAAATGATGCCGCCTTCATCTAAAATTGCATCAAAGCGAAGTCCCTTTTCACGGCAATGAGCGGCTACGATTGCCGCTCCGGCCCTTCCGCCAATCTCTTCATCTTGTCCAAAGCAGAAATACAAATGTTCTTTCGGCTGGAAACCCGAATATGAAAGTGACTCAATGGTTTCCATTAGTGCAATAAGTGCGCTTTTATCGTCAAGTGTACCCCGACCGTAAATCCACCCTTCTACGCCGCCTGTGGAGTCGGCCACAAAGTCACCGGAGAACGGCGCTGCCGACCAATCAGTGCTGCTTTTCTTATCTACCGGGACCACATCTTGATGGGCAATAAAGAGGTAGTTTTTAGTTGCCTCATCGGTACCGGGCCAATGCAAGAGATAGGTATGCGTACTAAAAGTGTCCACTGCTACCGTCTCGAAAACACTGGGGTAAGATGCACGAAGGAATTGGCCAAAGGCGTCAAAAGTAGCCGTATCCAACATACGAGGATCTTGACTAATGGTCTTGAATTGTATACTCTTCGCCAACCGGTCTTGCGACCCTCGAAGCGGCGGAAATACGACGGCTTCTGTCGGGACTTCATAGTACGATTGAATGGACTTTAAGTTCAACAGCGGTACGAGACCAACAAGAACGGCGAATACAAGAATAAGCGTGGATAAAATGTATTTTTTCACAGTGGAGTAGTGCTTCGTGAGGATTCGTAACTTTGTGAAAAATACGAATAGATGTACACAGGATTACTACACTTGCATCATTGGCTGCCATTTGTCTACTTATTGTTGATGTTGGTGGTTTTGGTTCAGAACTTTTTAGTTTGGAAATCGGACATCCCGTTTACGGATAAATTGGCACGTCAAAATAAAATAGCCGTACTGCTTACGCATCTTCAGATCACCATAGGATTGATCATGTTGTTTGGGTTTAATCTCGACATGTTCTCTGATATGGGCACGCTGATGGGCGATGCTGCATTGCGATTTAAATATGTAGAGCACCCGACGACCATGATTTTGGCTGCAGTCCTCATTACGATCGGAAATGCCAAATCGAAGCGTGCGGAAGCGGCTTCGGCAAAGGCTAAATCTGTGGTAGTTTGGTTCGGTATAGGATTGTTCTTAATAGCCCTTCGCATGCCGTGGGCTGAATTTCTGCAAGGCGCCTAAGGGCACTACAACTTTATGATTGAGCTTAAGAAAAAGAACACGCTCGAGCGAGAGCGTTGCATTCTTATTGGTATTGTCAACCGCGATCAAGACGAAGAGAAGTCTCGGGAATATCTCGAGGAACTTCGCTTTTTGGCCGATACCGCAGGTGCAGATACCATACATATGTTCACTCAGAAGCTGACACAAGCAAACTCTAGAACGTTTCTGGGTTCTGGGAAAATGGAAGATATCAAAGGGTTTGTTCAGGCAGAGCACATTGATATGATTGTCTTTGATGATGAACTCACTCCATCCCAGCTGAAGAACATAGAAGCATTAATGGAGGTGAAGGTCATGGATCGGACAAATTTGATCCTCGATATTTTTGCCGCACGAGCGCAGACCTCTTATGCGAGAACCCAAGTAGAATTGGCCCAGTACCAATACCTACTTCCACGTTTGACACGCATGTGGACACACCTCGAACGTCAAAAAGGGGGTATTGGGATGCGTGGTCCGGGGGAAACACAGATTGAAACGGACCGTCGTATTATCCAGGAAAAAATTTCTTTACTCAAGAAGAAATTGGCGAAGATTGATGTTCAAATGAGCACACAACGCGGGAACCGTGGAAAAGTGGTACGTGTTGCTTTAGTCGGCTATACCAACGTAGGAAAAAGTACGCTGCTCAACTTACTTTGTAAGACGGATGTGTTGGCAGAGAATAAACTATTTGCTACGCTCGACACGACGGTGCGTAAGATCAACATCGATAACCTACCCCTGTTACTTACGGATACTGTGGGTTTCATCCGGAAACTTCCTACCCAATTGGTGGAGAGCTTTAAATCGACCCTTGATGAGGTTCGAGAGGCCGACGTTTTACTTCATGTAGTGGATATCAGCCATCCTAGCTTTATGGACCACATCGAAAGCGTGAATATCATTCTACAGGAAATTGAAAGTATGGATAAGCCTTGCATCATGGTCTTCAATAAGATTGATGCATTTACCTATAACGAGCCGGATGAATTTGACTTAGAGCTTACCGAAGAGAACTACGATTTAGCACAATGGAAGCGTACTTGGATGAATAAAGTAGGCGAACGAGCCGTCTTTATTAGTGCGCAAGACAAAAATAATATTGATGAACTCAGACAAACCCTGTATCGCGTGGCCGCCGAAATCCACGCTACAAGGTTTCCGTTCAACACCTTTTTATACTAATTTTCACTCATTATGAGTCAAAGACCTATTAAAAAGAAGGATAGCCTTCACTACCACCAAATGCCTAAACCAGGTAAAATCGAGGTAGTACCTACAAAGCCTTCTAATTCGCAACGCGACCTGAGTATAGCGTATTCACCTGGCGTAGCCGACCCGTGTTTGGAAATTGCTGCAAATCCTGAAGACGTCTATAAGTATACAGCGAAGGGGAATTTAGTAGCAGTAATTACGAACGGAACGGCCGTATTAGGTTTGGGTGATATCGGTCCAGAAGCCTCAAAGCCGGTAATGGAAGGTAAGGGCGTGCTTTTCAAGATTTTCGCAGATATCGATGTGTTTGATCTTGAATTGGATGCAAATGATCCGGATAAATTTATAGAAACGGTAAAGGCGGTTGCCCCAACCTTTGGAGGAATCAACCTCGAGGATATTAAAGCACCGGATTGTTTCTACATTGAGCAACGACTCAAGGAAGAATTGGACATTCCTATCATGCACGACGATCAGCACGGCACGGCTATTATTACTGCTGCTGCGCTGCTGAATGCGCTAGAGATTTCTGAAAAGAAGATTGAGAAAGTAAAGGTAGTATTTAACGGAGCGGGTGCTTCTGCCATTTCTTGTGCGAAGTTGTATTTGGCCCTAGGTGTGAAGCCAGAGAACTTATTCATGTGTGATTCCAAAGGACTCATCATTACCTCTCGTGGTGTACTGACTCCGGAAAAGGAAATCTTTGCGAAAGATCATAAGGAAGCAAAGCTGGCAGATCTAATGAAAGGTGCGGATGTATTCGTCGGCCTTTCAAAAGGTGGTATAGTATCGAAAGCTATGGTGAAAAGTATGGCCCCGAACCCTATCGTCTTCGCTTTAGCTAATCCAGACCCAGAGATTACCTATGAAGATGCTCTGGACGCTCGTGAGGATATCATTATGGCCACTGGACGTAGCGATAACCCGAACCAGGTGAACAATGTACTGGGCTTTCCATTCATTTTCCGTGGCGCTTTAGATGTTCGTGCGACGAAGATTAATGAGGAAATGAAATTGGCCGCTGTTCGTGCCATTGCAGAACTAGCGAAAGAGCCCGTACCGGAGATAGTGAACCTCGCTTATGCGGAAAGTAATTTAACTTTTGGTCACACGTATATTATTCCGAAGCCTTTTGATCCACGTTTGATCACGACCGTTGCCCCTGCCGTTGCTCGCGCAGCTATGGAAAGTGGTGTAGCGAAGGCTCCCATTACGAATTGGAAGGCATACAGTCGTGAATTGAGCGACCGCTTGGGCCGCGATGATAAGTTCATTCGTCTGTTGAATGAAAATGCGCGCAGTCATCCGCAGCGTATTGTCTTCACCGAAGGTGATAATTACCGCATACTGAAGGCAGCGGAAATCTTGATAAGCAATGGGGTTGCAAAACCTATTCTATTGGGGTCAAAAGAAAAAATGGAAGCCATTATTGACGAATTCCAGTTGGAACTTCAAGAAGCGGAATTTATTGATGTCACAGCTGATAGTGCGGGTCGCGAGGCGTACGCAGCTCAGATGTACGAATTTAGAAAACGCAGAGGCTGGACCATGGGCGAATGCCGCTCTAAAATTAAATCGCGCGAATACTATGGAAACATGATGCTCCGTGATGGTGGTGCAGATGCTTTAATTAGTGGTTTGACCGTGAAGTACCCAACAGCCTTACGTCCTATTCTTCGTATTATCGGGATGGAGGAAGGAATGCGCAAAGCGGCCGGAATGTATATTCTTTTGAGTAAGCGTGGTCCCATGTTCTTCGCTGACACCACTATTAATTTAGATCCTACCGTTGAAGATTTGGTTCAGATGGTGTTGAATGTTGCAGATACCGTAAAGCGTACGAACATCGTCCCGAAAGTGGTACTGTTAAGCTATTCTAATTTCGGGTCTTCAAACGGACCGGATGCGCGCAAAATGGCCCAGGCCAGTGCGATTCTTCGCAAAGAGCATCCCGATTTGATTGTCGATGGTGAAATGCAAGCAAATTTCGCTTTGGAGCCGGAATTATTGAAAGAAAGTTTCCCGTTTTCAGATCTGGTAGGGCACCAAGCGAATGTGTTTATTTTCCCGAACCTTGCAGCAGGAAACATTACCTATAAAATGCTTCAGAGCTTTGGTGCGGCTGAGGCCATAGGTCCGATGTTGATTGGCACAAAGCGCAGTGCGCATGTATTGCAATTGGGCGCATCTGTTCGCGAGATTGTGAACATGGCGACTTTAGCGGCTGTGGATGCACGCAATAGAAAAGTGAAAAAAGGCTAGCCTAAACTGTAGAGTAGCGGGCGTGAAGGTGCGGCGTCGTTTTCAAGCGGTGCTACCTGAAGCAATAAGGCATAGGGACCATCGGCTACGGCCGGTGGTACATAAACAAGCTCCGTAATGGTGCGGTGCAGGGACTCCTCAGGTTGTGGTCCCCAAAAGGCATGATGACAAGCAAGTGCTCCGCCATCCTCTTCCTGGTCTACACTGGGTTGATCAATGATTAAATGATCCACCCCTTGCTCACGGAGAAAACTACCGATGGCTGCTTCGAGATACGGCCAGTCGGTTCCACTATATGATTTTACGCGAGGATCATCCCCTTCATTGGTTCTGAATACCACAGATCTTGCAGCGAAGGTCCAGCCCTTTGCTTCGGCTTGAGCCCAAATCGCGCGAAAGTCTTCAAAACGAACACGTCCTTCTTGAGGCCTAAGTGTGAGCACGAGCGATTTCGTCATGAAATCGCGAAAATGCGCGTTGATACTATGGCGTTTTTCGGTGATATGCCCGGCAGTTTCGGTATGTGTGCCGTGGGCGTGCGGGTTGAACTGAACGTTGAAAAAATTGACACTACCACCTTGCGCAACACTTCCGGTCCATTCCCCCAACACCACCGGTGAAAAGTGCGGTGCGTCTATATACCATGCTCGCGCAACATCACTTACAGCTAAGCTTAAATCTGCGATGGGTTCGGAAAAATCAATAGTTAATTTCATACTGCACGGTAGGGCCAAATGCTGGTAGTCCTAGGGATTTAGTTTTATTTTCAAGATACGCTCTTTTCAGAGAATAGGGATTTTAGTCCGCATCAGGACTTATAAATAGTTCGGCAATGATGGCGTCGCTTTGCATCCAATACTCAGGGGGTATGGTGAAACCTTTTTCTGAACACTTCAGCAGGCCTATCGCTTCGGATTTTTTAACGCTTTGCCGTACATGTTCTAGCAGTGTGGGGTCCATACCGAAGGGTACATCACTTTCCCAAAGAAAACCCTTGGCGGTTCTCAGTCGAACCATGAGCCGCTCATTGAGCAGATCTATTAAAGTAAGCTCCTCGCTAGGCACTTCCGCCCCTTGAGCGTATAAGGTGTTGTTTGAAACGTTCCACCAGCGTTTCTTACCGCAGAAGGAGTGTGCACCAGGACCGATTCCTAGATACGGTTGACCACTCCAATAATGGCTGTTGTGTCGGCTGTATTTATCGGGTTGAGCGAAATTTGAGAGTTCATAATGCGTGTACCCTTGTTCCGAAGCCCATGCGCGCAAGGCCTCAAATTGGGCAACAATAACCTCGTCTGAAGGCAGGGTGGTTTTTCCGGAGCGCACATTGTGGTAGAGTACAGTTTTCTCTTCAACAGTGAGCGCATAGCAGCTGAGGTGCGGTGGAAGGTAGGTGGCCAATTGGTCCAATTGACGCGTCCAACTTTCCACAGTGCTCCCAGGTATTCCGTACATAAAGTCTACGCTGTAATTCCGAATAGGACCATCAGCGATCCATTCCAAACATTGGACGGAATGGGATGCATCGTGTGCTCTGTTCATGGATTGCAGTTCACGGTTATTAAAACTCTGTAGACCTATGCTTAATCGGGTTATCCCTATACTGTGCCATGTCTCCAGATTTTCTGGCGTAATGTCGTCCGGATTGGCTTCTAGAGTGATTTCTGCCGCCGTATTAAAAGAAAATAGTGCCTGTGCCTTCGCAATAAGTTGGGCAAGATCCGCCACTGCTAAAAAGCTGGGGGTTCCGCCGCCAAAGTAAAGACTATTGATCCGACTGCCTTTCCAGGGTTCTTGCTGCGCACGTTTTGCCAGTTCCGCATGCATGGCCTTCACCACTGCAGCTTCCGTCGAACGTTGTGTTGAAAAATGAAAGTCACAATAGTGACAGGCTTGCTTGCAATAGGGGATGTGTAAATAAAGTGTGGTCGTATTCATCAAGCCAGCGGAAGCGAAATTTTAAAGGCGGTTCCTTCCCCGGGAATACTTTGTTCAAGGGTCAATTTTCCGCCGTGGTATTCCTCTATAATGCGCTTAGCTAGACTAAGACCCAATCCCCATCCGCGACTTTTGCTCGTGAAACCGGGTTCGAAAATTTTGCGTTGATCGGCAGGAGTAATGCCTCGACCTGTATCCCTAATCCATACGATAGCGCTCCCGGACTGTATTTTCTTTTCGACCGTAATCACACCCGAACCGTCCATTGCGTCGGCAGAATTTTTAATCATATTTTCCAGGACCCAACTGATCAATTGTTGGTTGTGATTCGATGCTTTCGCGCCTTCCATTTCTAGGGTAAGCGTAATTTTTTTACCCAATCGACTTCGCAAGTACTCTACCGTACGCGCCACGGTGTCGTCCAAATCTTTATCTGTCCGCTCGGGTTGGGATCCTATTTTACTGAAGCGGTCTGTAATGTCCGTTAATCGGTCAATATCTCTTTCCATTTCTCCGAAGGCAATTTCCTGAGGATACTGCTCTTTGAGATAGGCCAGCCAGCCCATCAATGCGCTCAATGGGGTGCCGATCTGGTGCGCAGTTTCTTTTGCCATTCCGGTCCAAACTTTATTTTGTTCGGAGCGGCGGGCATTTGAAAAGGCCATGTAGCTAATGAGCATGTACACTCCGATCACGCCCAATAGAATGAGCGGGTAAAGGCGCAATTTCGTGAGCAGGTTGGATCCCTTGTAGTAGAGGAAATTGATTTGGCCGTCCGCATATGAATTCTCTAAAACGTTTCCGCTCGATTTGAATTCTTCTAATTTTCGAGCAAGGTATTTTTCAGGATTGCTTTCTGGTGTTATTAGGTTTCGGTGCGCAATAATAGTACCCTGACTATCCGTTAGAATGACTGGGATGGTCGTGTTATCTTGTATGATTTGAGTGTAGAAACTCAGGTTTACATCATCTTCGGCGAAGAAAACCGCCTCTACGGCATCAGCCCAACGTTTGATTTTTAGTTCCTCTTCTGCACGCAGTTCTTTCAAGAAGGATTCGGTGTAAAACAAAGAAGCAAGGCCAATGACGGTCCCGAATGCGATGAGCGCAATCTTCCAGTGAATTTTTCGTGTATACACATCCCAGTTCATACTACTAAACTAGCGCTTTCTTTCCTACATTTGCTGCATGTCACGCGCATTAGTCATTATACCTACATACAACGAGATTGAAAACATCGAAAAGATGCTGAATACTGTTATGGCTTTGCCCGGCGGTTACGAAGTGTTGATTGTTGATGACGGATCTCCTGATGGAACGGCAGACGTTGTGCGCAAATTAATGGATGTACATGGCGGACGTATTCACCTTGAGGAACGTACGGGTAAACAGGGTTTGGGAACGGCTTATATCCATGGTTTTAAATGGGCTTTGGCACGTGAATATGCCTACATTTTTGAGATGGATTGTGATTTTTCTCATAACCCAAAGGATTTACCGAGGTTGTTGGAGGCGTGCGAGAATGGCGCTGATCTGAGCATAGGTTCGCGCTACGTGCAAGGCGTAAATGTGGTGAATTGGCCCATGAGTAGAGTATTATTGAGCTACTTCGCCTCTGTTTATGTTCGTTTCATCACTGGGATGCCGATCCAAGACGCGACGGCTGGTTTTAAATGCTATACGCGTGAAACGTTAGCTGCCATTGATTTTTCAAAAATCCATTTTGTCGGTTATGCCTTCCAGATTGAAATGAAATTTACGGTGTGGCGCAAAGGGCTCGTTGTTAAAGAAGTCCCAGTCATTTTTACGGACCGTACAGAAGGCACAAGTAAAATGTCTAGAGGCATCATCAAAGAAGCCATCTTTGGTGTTATTAAATTGAAAATTTTGAGCTGGTTTACCAAACCCTAAATAACCCCTATCTGATAAATGTTGAAATCGTATCTCATTAAAAATGCCCGCATGGTCAATGAGGGTGAAGTCTTTGAAGGTGATTTACTCGTTGAAAACGGCAGAATTGCAAAAATTGACGATTCTATCGGCCCGAAAAATGGGAGTGTAACCATAATCGATGCTAATGGTAAATTTCTTTTGCCAGGAATTATTGATGACCAGGTGCATTTTAGAGAGCCTGGTCTTACACATAAAGGTGATATTCATTCAGAATCGCGTGCTGCGGTGGCTGGGGGAATAACTTCCTACATGGAGCAACCCAATACCAAGCCGGCTGCCCTCACTATCGAGGAGCTGGAGAAAAAATATGCGCGTGCCGCTCAGGTTTCGTTGGCCAATTACAGTTTTAATATGGGTGCTTCAAACGACAACTTGGAAGAGTTGAAGAAGGTGAGTAAGCGCGACGTGGCCGGGATAAAAATCTTCATGGGTTCTTCTACGGGCAACATGTTGGTTGACGAGCAGAAAACCTTAGAGGGCATTTTCCAATTGGACCATCAACTCATTACACATTGCGAGGACGAAGCCACCATAAAAGCAAACTTAGAGCGCGCTAAAACCGAGTTTGGGGAGCATATTCCAATGGCACAGCACCCGGTTATTCGTAGCGAAGAGGCGTGTTATTTGAGTTCCACTACGGCAGTGGATTTGGCGAAGAAATACAATAGCCGCCTGCACGTTTTTCACATCAGCACCGGAATAGAAACAAAGTTATTTTCGAACCGAAAGCCCTTAGCTGAGAAGCGAATCACTGCTGAAGTTTGTGTGCATCATTTGTGGTTTGATGATAGTCAATACGCAAAAAAAGGCAGCCATATCAAATGGAATCCAGCAGTCAAGACGGCGGAGGATAGAGATGCGCTTTGGAAAGCACTGCTGGACGATCGCTTGGATGTGATTGCTACAGATCATGCGCCACATACCCTTGAAGAAAAGGCAAGCACCTATTTAAACGCTCCTTCTGGCGGTCCTTTAGTTCAGCATGCACTGCCGGCAATGATGGAGCGCGTGCACGACGGAACGTTTACCATCGAAAAAATGGTAGAAAAGATGTGTCACAACCCTGCGATTTTGTTCCGAATGGAGGAGCGGGGCTTTTTGCGCGAAGGATACCATGCAGATTTAGTTCTAGTTGAGCCCAACCAGCCCTGGAACGTGAACAAGCAAAACATATTGTACAAATGCGGTTGGTCCCCGTTTGAAGGGACCCTGTTTAAATCCAAAGTGACGCACACTTTTGTAGGCGGTCACCTTGCGTTCAAAGAAGGCAAAATAGACGATAGTGTATTGGGTGCACGTTTAGTATTTGATAGGGACTAGAAGATGATGCGACTCGGGAACTATGCAGTAAGCGTACTATTCATCCTTTTCATAGGGTGCGCTTCACCCGAGGTGAAGATTCCTCAAAACGTGTTGACACCTGAGCAGATGATGCCGATCATGGTAGACATTCATGTTATAGAAGGTGCGCGCAATGGTGCGATCATGCTTGGCGATACGAACGGTATTGAAGATTATTACGCGAAGGTCTATGAAAAGCATGGAATCACTGAAGTCCAATTCAAATCCAGCTTTGCCTTTTTCAGCGATAACCCGACGATCTTCATACCTATCTATGAAGAAGTCTTGGATTCGCTAAAAGCAAACGGTGCGCTATTGGCTAAAAAAGGGGTGGAGATCGACTATGAAGATTAATACACTCCTTCTGTTTTGGGCCTGCACCGCGAGCACCCTGGTTGCTCAAGAACAAACAGGTTTATACTTCACCTGTGCGTCCGCTGAGCACTACCCGACCCGTATCGCATACGAAGTAATAGATGCCAATGAAGAACGACTTGCAGTGGGCTTTGAAGATATAAAGTCTTCCAGAGATACCGTGTATGTTGCGCTACAACTGCCCGAACGGTTCATGGTACAGGTGTATGAAGATGCCAATCGCAATGATAAATTGGACCGTGGACTATTTACGCAACCGCTCGAGCGCTACGACTTCAGTAATAAAGCTTGGGTATTCTTAGGCAAGCCCGATGTAGCAGATGCGCTCGTAAAACGTCAAGGACCGATACATTACTTGCATTTTGAACTTAAGGACGTTCTAGACTAGATCTTTCAGGAAGTCCACTACCAATTCTGAAAACGGTTCTCGTGCTTCTGCATGTACCCAGTGCCCTGCATGAGCAATGGTCTCGATATGCGCCGCAGGGAAATGGTCTAAAATAGCATCTTCGTCTTCCGCGGTAATGTAGCCGCTTGCGCCGCCTGCGATGAATAAAGTGGGACGATCAAAGTAGCCAAATTCCAAAGGTGTGCCTACTTCTTGTAGCTGATCTTCGAGGGCATCGAGATTAAATCGGAATGCCAATTTCTCTTTGGTCTGCCAGTGTAAACTTTTCATAAAGAATTGGCGAATGCCCGCATTATCAACACTTACAGAAAGAATCTTCTCTACTGCACCGCGCGAGCGAATGGCATCAAAATCAACGGACTTCATAGCATTAATGTAGCCCTGATGGTGAATGGGGTATGCCTTTGGTGCAATATCTACAACGATTAAGGCCCGAACTCGTTCCGGACGACTTACGGCAAAATGCATGGCTGTTTTTCCACCCATACTGTGGCCTAAGACCACGGCCGTTTGTAATCCTTTTGCATCCATGTATGCTTCCAGATCGGAGGCCATTGCATCATAGTTATGGACACTGTGATGCGGCGACTTTCCATGGTTGCGCTGGTCGACGGCATGTATTTGCCAGCCTAATTCTGCCCAATGTTTTGCATGTGTCGCCCAATTGTCCCCCATGCCAAACAATCCGTGAAGGATAATCAGTGGTGCGCCGTCTCCGTAGACTTTCGAGAATAACGGTACTACTTCCATGCGGACGGGTTCAAACAGTTTCTGTATTGTTGTATGGTATTGTGGAGTCCCAAATAAAGTGCATCAGCAATCAATGCGTGACCGACGCTTACTTCGTCTAAACTTCCGTGAAGCTTTTGCGCAAAGAAGCTGAGGTTTTCTAAGCTGAGGTCGTGGCCGGCATTGACACCGAGCCCAATGCTTTTCGCAAAGGCAGCGCTACTTACAAAAGGAGCAACTGCTGCCGCGCTATCTTTTGCATAACCGACAGCATACGATTCCGTGTACAATTCGATGCGATCCGTACCCGTTGTTTTTGCTGCTGCAATCTGTTCGTGATCCGTTTCAATAAATATAGATGTACGAATACCGGCATCTTTAAAAGTTGTGATGACCTTTGTAAGGAAATCTTTGTGCCCAATGGCGTCCCAACCTGCATTTGAAGTCAAAACCCCTGGAGGGTCGGGAACAAGCGTGACTTGTGCGGGGCGATTCGCGAGCACAAGCGCAATGAATTCTTCGTTTGGATACCCTTCTATATTGAACTCTGTGGTCACCGCAGGAGCTAAATCTGCCACATCGCTGTAGCGAATGTGACGTTGATCGGGTCTCGGGTGCACGGTAATCCCTTCGGCACCAAACCGCTCACAATCCAGTGCAATTTTCAAGACATTCGGGACATCGCCGCCTCTTGCATTTCGAAGGGTAGCAATTTTATTAATATTAACGCTGAGTTTTGTGTGATCGTTCATGGGGGCAAAGCTAAAGAAAAGGGCTATGTTTGTTATGAAATGTTGCAAGAAACACTACATACAGAACCCATTAAGGGGATTCTTCCGCAGACAACAATAGCGGAGGCTTTGGAGTTCATGGAGGATCTAAAAATTAGCCATCTTCCCGTGGTTACGGATGAAGGCGTTTATATGGGCCTTTTAAGTGAAGACGCGCTTTATGAAGCCGAAGACGATACGCTATCCGTGCAAAATGCTTTGCGCGCGGCCTTCGTTCCCCACGTGAATGCCGGTGCGCATTTTTTTGAGGTCATGGAAGTGTGTACCCAGCACCGCATCACTTTAGTTCCCGTGGTGACTAAGGAGGGGCGCTACATGAATTCCTACCTATTGTCGGATATTTTAGAATTCTTTAGAGCTACACCTACATTGCTTCAAACGGGAGCCATCTTGGTAGTAAGTATTGCAGCCGAACAGTACAGTTTGATAGAGATTGCGCACGCCGTAGAACATAACGATGCCAAGCTTCTAGGGCTGTGGATGACCCACAAGGCAGTTGAAACTTCTTTACAATTGACTTTGAAAGTCAATTTAGAGCATACAGCGCCTATTATCAAGAGTTTACAACGCTACGGCTACGAAATAGAAGGTATCTTTGGCGATGAATCTTACGAAGCCGATTACCGCGAACGGTACGAACATTTAATGAACTATTTGAAGTACTCATGAGAATTGCACTCTTTGGACGCACGACTAAACCCGCAAACCTGCCTTACTTAGAGGTAGTGTTGGAAAAATTGGTCGAGGAAGGCGTTGATTTTGCAGTATATCATACCATGGTCAGCGCTTGCGATGAGATCAAGACGGAAGAGTTCCCGGAAATGCATTTCTCGACGTTTGCAGACGAGGAAGAATTAGAGAACTTTGACCCGCACTTCCTTATTTCATTGGGTGGAGATGGAACCATTCTCGATGCAACTGTACTCATACAGAACAAAGACATTCCTATTTTAGGCATCAATATGGGCCGATTAGGCTTTCTTGCAAACGTTGCGAAAAGCAACATCGAGACCTCCTTAGATGCACTTTTTAGCGGGCGGTTTCAGTTGGATTTCCGGTCGCTTTTGCAGCTGCGCACTTCCTGCAACCGGGTGGTTAAACCGAATTTCGCTCTCAATGAAATTACCATTGCACGGAAAGAAACAACAAGCATGATCACGGTACACACCTACCTGAACGGCGCTTATCTCAACAGTTACTGGGCGGACGGCTTAATCGTGAGCACGCCGACAGGTTCGACAGGTTATAGTTTAAGTTGTGGCGGCCCCATTATTATGCCGAATAGCGAAAATTTTGTCCTTACCCCGATCGCTCCGCACAATTTGACCATGCGTCCCTTCGTTATCTCTGACAATAACACGCTCCGCCTTCGCATAGAAAGTCGAGAAAACGAATTTTTAACCTCATTAGACAGTCGAATACACAGTTTTGATACCACTACGGAACTCTTCATTCAAAAAGCCGATTTCCGTATCGCTTTAGTCCAAACTGAACTTCAAGATTTCCCATCTACGCTCCGGAATAAATTAAGCTGGGGGTTAGATTACAGGAACTAATTCATGAAAAAAGTACTCCTTTATTTCCTGCTTTTTAGCAGTTCTTTCCTCCATGCTCAATTTTATGAGTTAGGCTTAGGCGGCTCTGGAACATTGTTTCACGGAGATGTTGGTGCAGTGGGTACCAATGCACAAGGGGTCTATGGATTCTTACCCAACCAACCGGTGGGTCAAATCACCTTACGCCGTCAATACAACTGGCATTGGAGCACGCGAATGAATTATTACCGCGGCTACGTCGGTGCATCCGACGCTTGGGCGAGGGATGATTTCAAATTAAATAGAGGCATCGCCTTTCGCACAGAAATTTCCGAATTCAGCTACATGACGGAGTTCAATTTCTGGCCGTACGGCACAGGAACGAAATTCAAGCGCTCCTTTTATATTTTCGGAGGACTGGGCTTGACTTTTTATAATCCGCAGGGCTTTTACCAAGACGAATGGCACAACCTGCGCGAGTTAGGCACGGAAGGCCAGCAAACGGAACTTAGTGATCAATTATTTTACGGAAATACCACCCTTACCGTACCCTTTGGGATGGGCTACCGTCAGAGTTTAGGACGTGATTTTAGTTGGTCTGCAGAAATTGGCTGGCGCCGTTACGGGACGGATTATATGGACGATACTGGCGGAGATTACGTGGATGCAGTTGCGCTGGAAGAGGAGCGAAATGCAGTTGCCGCCTATTTTTCAAACCCTGGAAACGTCTCTTATTCAAATGGATTGGCTCGAGGCACTGCTGAACAGCGAGATTGGACTATTTTTGCCGGACTGACCATTTTTTATAACCTAAGTCCTCGAGATGAACGCTGCAGTGGATTCTAAAGTTTTTAAGGCTAATCGGCTTAAAGCCGGATTAGACCCAAAGCATATGCCCGAGCATATTGCGGTCATTATGGACGGCAACGGTCGCTGGGCAAAGCAGCAGGGTTTCATATCTCGTGTGCGCGGGCATGAAGTGGGAGTCGAGGCATTGAGAAGAATCACGACGGCGTCTGCAGAATTGGGCCTAAGCTACCTTACGGTTTATGCCTTCTCTACTGAAAATTGGAACCGACCGAAGTCGGAGGTAGACGCGCTCATGAATATCCTGATGACTGCCTTGGAGAAGGAGTTGCCCACATTAATGGACAATAACGTGCGTCTGCGTTCCATCGGTAATTTAGATACCCTCCCGCCAAAAGCAAATAAAAAGTTAATGTCTGTCATTCAGGCTACAGCAAAGAATGATGGGTTAACTTTGACGCTTGCGTTGAGTTACGGCTCACAGAATGAAATGGTACAAGCCATTCGCAAGATTGCTCAAAAAGTAGCTGAAGGAACCATGGATGCTGCAGATATTAACGAGGCGGCAGTAGAACAACATTTGTTCACTGCTGGAATGCCGCATCCAGATCTTATGATTAGAACCAGCGGCGAGCAGCGAATAAGCAACTATTTGTTATGGCAATTGGCCTATGCAGAGTTGTATTTCACACCAGTTCTATGGCCAGATTTTGACGCATCCGGTTTGTACGATGCAATAGCGGCTTTTCAAAAACGCGAACGCAGGTTTGGACAAACCTCAGAACAGTTAACGGCAGAATAAAGACATGAAGAATACCCTTTGGGCACTTGTACTCACTTTAGTTTCTTTTACGACCACTGCGCAAGTGGTGCAAAACGGTGATTTTGGCCTCATTCCAGGAATAGATTATGAGGTAGCTGGCATTACAGTGAGCGGCGCGCAGGATTTAGATCCGAACGTTGTAATCATGTTGACCAACATTCGTGTCGGTGATAATATCCAATTCCCTGATCCTAAGATTTCAGATGCCATAAAAACACTGTGGCGTCAACAGCTCTTTGAGAACATCACGTTCAGTGTAGTGAACAAGAGCGGTAAAAAAGTCTATTTAGACATTCGCCTGCAGGAGCTTCCTAAGATGAGTAAGTATTTTATTACGGGCGTGAAGAAATCTTGGAAAGATGATATCCGTGAAGAATTGGATCTGCGCGCGGGAAAAGTGGTGAATGAGAACCTCGTGGTCATGAGTCGCAACAAGATTCAGTCCTACTTCCGTGAAAAGGGCTATTTAAACGCCACGGTAGCTATTACGCAAGAACGCGATACGACTTTCAACAATGCCGTAATTCTTGGATTCAGAGTGAAGCCTGGTGAACGTGTGAAAATCGGCGAAATTGCCTTTGTCGGCAATGAAGCAGTGGCAGATAAGGTTCTTTTGAAAGCAATGAAGAACACGAAGATGAAAGGCAAAGCCATCTTTAAGGTTTCAAAGCTTCGCAAGAAGGAATACAGAGAAGATATGCGGGCTTTAGTTGCTAAATACAACAGCATGGGTTACCGGGATGCCCGCGTCATACGGGATACGAATTACCGAGTAGATGACGAACTCATCAATATTGAAATTACTGTAGAAGAAGGTCGCAAGTACTATTTTGGGGACATTACGTTCGTTGGCAATACGAAATACGACACGCCGCTGTTGCGCAGCATTTTGAAAATCAATCGCGGCGATATCTATGACAGCCAGCATTTAAATGAGCGCGTGAGTTTCGATCCAAACGGGAACGATGTAGCATCCATCTATTTGAATAACGGATACCTCTTCTCGCAAGTAGTTCCGATCGAAAAAAACGTTCAGAACGATACGATAGATGTGGAAATCCGCATTCAGGAAGGGCGCCAAGCGACTATTCGTAAAGTCAGCATCACCGGTAATGAGCGCACGAACGACCACGTTATTTACCGCGAGGTGAGGACGCGTCCAGGGGATCTATTTTCAAAGGCTATGATTCAGCGTACTATTCGAGAACTGTCTCAATTGGGGTATTTCGATCAAACGCAGATCGGTGTAAACCCGGTGCCGGATCCTCAAACAGGTACGGTGGATCTTGAATATACTGTAGTCGAAAAGTCAACTTCACAGCTGGAGTTGCAAGGGGGTTGGGGTGCCAACCGTGTAGTCGGTACGCTTGGTTTGAACTTCAACAACTTCTCTGCAAAAAATATTGGAAACAAACGCGCTTGGCAGCCGCTGCCGACAGGTGATGGACAAACCATCAATATTCGCGCGCAGTCAAATGGTTTGTATTTCCAGAGCTATAATGCCTCTTTCACGGAGCCGTGGTTAGGGGGTAAAAAGCCGAACAGCTTTACAGGAACCATCTACCACAACGTTCAAAGCAACGGTGTACAGGCAAGCGATCCGAACCGTCAAAGTCTATTGATCACGGGGATTAATTTTGGCCTGGGGCAACGTTTAAAGTGGCCGGATGATTATTTCACCTTGTACCAAGGATTGGAATTCCGCCGCTTTAATCTGAACAACTTCCCCACGGGATTCTTGAATTACAACAAAGGAATATCGAACAACGTCAACTACAAGTTTACATTGGGTCGTAACAATACGGATGTGCCTATTTTCCCGACGCGTGGATCGCAGATAAGTTTCGCTGCGGAATTGACACCGCCGTTCAGTTTGTTGCGTGATGATATTGATTACAAGAGCCTCTCATCAGAAGAGCGTTTTAAATTGGTTGAATACCATAAGTGGAAGTTGAATGCAGATTGGTTTGCGCCGATCACGTCAAAATTTGTCATTCGCACGCACGGTGAGTTTGGTTATTTGGGCAGCTACAATAAAGATTTGGGCTTACCGCCGTTTGAACGTTTCTATGTGGGTGGAGATGGATTGGCCAATTTCGTCATTGATGGTCGTGAAATCATCGGTCTTCGTGGCTACACTAATAATTCGATCACGCCAGGTGGTGGTGGTGCGCTCTACAACAAATACGTCTTCGAGATGCGATACATCATCGCAAACAATCCTTCAGCACAAGTCTTCCCGCTCATCTTTATGGAAGGCGGAAACAACTATGATAATTTCTGGGACTACCGTGCGTTTAATTTGAAGCGTAGTGCAGGTGCCGGTTTGCGTATGTACATGCCTATGTTTGGATTGATGGGAGTGGATGTTGCCTATGGATTTGACCCTGAGCCAAATGGTGCAGCGGCAAGCGGATGGCAGACGCATTTCATCATTGGACAACAGTTCTAATTGAAGTACCTTCAAGGCCGTGAAAAAAATAGGATTATTACTTGCTGTGCTCTTTTCCACCTCGCTAATGGCCCAGCGTTATGGTGTGGTGGATACGGATTACATCTTGAAGAATTTGCCTGAATATGCCCAGGCAAAATCCCAAGTAGACCAGCTCAGTACGCAATGGGCCGGTGAAGTAAGTGCACTTCAGAGTGAACTGCAGAGTTTGAAAGATGCATTAGCGGCGGAGCAAATATTGCTTTCACCGGAAAAATTGGAAAAACGCGAGGCAGCTATTGTGCAAAAAGCAGAAGAAGTGCTTGCTTTGCAACAAAAATATTTTGGACCAGAAGGAATGCTTTTCGAAAAGCGAACACAGCTGGTTCAGCCCATTCAGGACAAGGTTTTTGGAGCGGTTCAGGCGTTGGCTCAGAAGCGTAAATTAGAATTGGTTCTGGATAAAAGTGCTCAAAGTGGTGTACTCTTTGTTGAAAAAGAGAAAGACTACACCGAAGAGGTTTTAAATAGTTTAAAGAAATAAATCAACAGACAATGAAAAGAGTATTACTCGCTATCGCCTTGACCTTAGGCTTCGCAGGAACCGCAGTTGCCCAGCAAAAAGTAGGTCACATCAATGTAGACGAATTGATTTCTGTAATGCCAGAATACAAGGCTGCTGAGGCTGAAATTCAGAAGTATGCAGGTCAATTGGAAAGCGATGCTACAGCCATGCAGGAAGAGTACATGACGAAACTGCAAAACGCTCAAGCGAACATGGACACTTGGACAGAATTGCGTCTTCAGAAAGAAAATGAAGAGTTGCAAACTATGGGTCAGCGCATCCAGATGTTCAACCAAAGTGCGCAGCAAGAGTTGCAGCGCAAGCAAATGGATCTCATGTTACCGATCAGCGAGAAAGCGCAAGCGGCAGTGGAGAAAGTAGCTGCAGCGAATGGATTCACTTACATTCTGGATGCATCGGCATCAAAGGCAGTAGTCATTTACCTTGACGGTGGTGAGGATATCTTGCCGTTGGTAAAAGCGGAATTAGGCATTAACTAGACTGGCGTAAAAATTTTTGAGGCCCCGCACGCAGCTCGCGGGGCTTATTTGGTATTTTGCGTGCTGTGAAAAAGCAACGCAAAATAGGACTATTCGACAGCGGCTTGGGCGGACTTACGGTCCTGCATGCGTTAGAAGAAAAACTACCCGGGGTGGATAAGGTGTATTTTGGTGATACGCTTCATTTACCGTACGGTGATAAAAGTGACGAAGCCATTCGCAGCTTCAGTCGAGAGATTGTAGGATTCTTAGCGGATGAAGGTTGCGACGTGATCGTGATTGCTTGCAATAGTGCAAGTGCTGCGGCAGGTTCGATGCTCGAAGAATCCTTTCCTCATTTGACGTTTATCAATGTGATTGATCCTGTAGTAGCTGCATTGGCCGGGAGTGCTCCGCGGAAGACGGCCCTGTTGGGAACGCGCGCGACTGTGCGTAGCGGCGCCTATACAACGCGCTTAGAGGCCTTTAAAGTGCCACACGAATTAGTGGCATTGCCCACACCATTACTGGTGCCGCTTATTGAAGATGGATTTTTAGGTACGGGAATAGAGGAAAGCGTGCTCGAGCACTATCTGAACGATCCTTCTTTGAACGGGATTGAAGCTATAGTTCCAGGTTGCACGCATTACCCGCTTTTGCGCGAGGCGGCAGCGAAATTACGCCCCGGTGTGGATTGGATTGATGCACCCGCTATAGTGGCTGAAGCAGTCGTTTCGGCTTGGGCTGGAGCTGGAGAAGGATCAGGGACCACGACCTATTATTTAAGCGATGCAACCCCCAGTTTCTTAGCACTGGCATCCAGTACCTTTGGCATTAAAGCGCATTGGGAGAAAAAAGTGCTCTAACCCTGACGCGCTCCGTAACGGTACATCCAAGAGCTGATTATTGAGACGAGCAGGCTAAAGAGGATGGCTGTCCAAACACTTGCTACTTCTAAACCGTCTATCCACTGGTCTGCAACTCCGATGATAATGGCATTGATGATTAAAAGAAACAGGCCCAAAGTCATGAAGGTTAGGGGAATGGTAATGATGATCAGCAGTGGTTTCAAAGTGGCATTCAGGAGTCCAAGCACAATGGCGACACCAACGGCTGTTGAAAAACTGCTGATGTTGATACCGGGAAGAATCCAATCGGCCAGGAAAACGGCAATGGAACTCACAACAAGTCTTGAAAGAAGTCCAGGTTTTTGTCTCATGTGCGGTATATTCACTTTTTCGAAAAGTACATAAAATGAAAAGAATGAAGAGCTTCCTTTTCGCTGCATTTTTAGCATCGGTCACACTTTTTAGTTGCCAGCCTACGACCACTGTAGATACCGTATCTACTGAGCGGCCACCAATGATTGGTGATACGACGCTTCGAGCGGAACTGTTCGTTGACCCGCACAGCTTTAGTACGCCAGAGGCAACGGTAACGCATTTGGAGTGGGATGCAAGTGTAGATTTCGATGCGCAAGAGATTCATGCAACGGCGGTCTGGACGTTATCAGAAACGCATGGAGACCGGGTAGTTTTTGATACGAAGGCACTTCAGATTGAATCGGTCCTGCTGGACGGTCAAGAGGCGCAATGGGGCTTTGAGGAAGAAGATGATTTATTGGGTGCTGCTTTGGTCGTTTATGATCTTAGTCCCGCCTCTAAAGAGGTAAGCATTACGTATGTGACTGCAGAAGGTGCTGAAGCGGTACAGTGGTTTCCGGCAGCATTGACTCAAGGTAAGCGCATGCCCTTTTTATTTACCCAAAGTCAAGCCATTCTCGCACGTACTTGGATTCCCTGTCAAGACCGTCCTGGAGTGCGTTTTACTTACAATGCGAGCGTGCAAGTTCCGCAGGGGATGTTAGCACTGATGAGTGCCTCCAACCCAACGCAGAAATCGGCCAATGGTAAGTATGAGTTTGCGATGCCGCAGCCTATTCCTAGTTATCTCATGGCTTTAGGCGCTGGCGATTTAGAGTTTATTGCATTAGGTGAGCGATCGGGCGTGTATGCTGAACCTGAAATGGTGCGCAATGCCGCCTTCGAATTCGGGCAGACGGAGAAGATGATCGAAAAGGCAGAAGAACTCTACGGACCGTACTATTGGGGCCGTTATGATATGCTGGTATTGCCGCCGAGTTTCCCATTTGGTGGAATGGAAAACCCTCGTTTGACCTTCCTAACGCCCACGGTTGTGGTGGGTGATTTGAGCTTAGTGAGTCTCATTGCTCATGAATTGGCCCACAGTTGGAGTGGGAATTTGGTGACCAATGGAACTTGGAACGATTTCTGGCTGAATGAAGGCTTTACCGTTTATTTCGAAATGCGCATCATGGAGCGCGTGTATGGACCTGATTTCGCGGATATGCTTGTTGCATTGAGTTATGACGACCTTCAAAAAGAATTGGCGTACATGCTCGAGAACGATCCAGAGGCTACCATTTTGAAACAGAATTTAGCAGGTAAGAATCCCGACGATGGTGTAAATGCCATTGCTTACGATAAAGGATTTCATTTCTTGAAATTGTGCGAGCAGACCGTGGGAAGAGAAACTTGGGATGGGTTTATTAAAGGCTATTTCGAGAAGTATAGATTCAAAACCATGGTTACGGAGCAGTTTTTACAAGAATTGGCGCAGTTGCTCACCCAGGAACAGTGGGATGCTATTGGCGTGGATCAGTGGGTCTATGGAAAAGGACTTCCCGTGAATTGTCCCTTCCCGGCATCGAACCGATTCTTTGTTGTAGATGAAGCCGTGAAAATGATGCTGAGCACAGCGCCCGAAGCACCGGATGCGAAACAGTTGTGCTATACGGACTTTCAAACCACTAAATTTTGGTCTACCCACGAGTGGTTGCGCTACATACGCGGACTAGAAGCGGGAGGTGCAACTGTGGGTCATTATGCATTAGCCGATGAGAATTACGGTTTTAGTGGAAGTCCTAATCCTGAGATTGTGGCAGCATGGTTTTCAGCCACATTAAAGACAGATTTCGAAGGTTACGACCCGGCCATCTATAAGAAAACCGTGGAGGAGTTTTTAGTGAAGGTGGGTCGCAGAAAATTTATAGTGCCGATGTATGAAAGTATGTTGAAAGGCGATGAGAAACGTCAGCAATGGGCACGCGAGATCTATAAAAAAGCACGGCCTTCCTACCACCCACTCTCACAAGGCACCTTAGATGCGCTATTCGCCTCTAATGAGTGATACGCACCTTAAGACTGTCCTGTTCGGGCCAGAGTAATTCGAAGGTTCCGCTTCCCGGAGTAGCCTTGGGTGTGGACTCTTCTGGCTTTTTAAAGATGTTTTTTAAGTCTTCCTTTTCCTGTTGAATGGCTTCTTTGAAGCTTCGATTGATCCGTTCTCGGTCGAGACTTATACACACGTCGTCCAGGTTGCATCCTACAATCAGTCGAACATAAGGTTGGTTTTCATTTTCCGCCTCACCGATCCAATTTCCTAAATCTCTATTTGAATTTTTACCACGCATAGCGAGATCTTTTAGACCGAGTCGGACGCTGTAACGGAGGTCGTCAGTTTCTAAATTTTGCCAACCGTTCACCCAAAGATTCATGGCACTATTTTTTACTTCCATTTCAGGGAGCAAGAGGGAATCCCCGTGGACGCGAAATGACGAAGCGAGGTAGGGAAACTCAATTTTATCCAATTCTCCTTTATCAATAAAAGCACTCAATTCTTGCAACGGCGCATAATTCTGCAGCGTTCCGCCTTTGATTTCGCCTTTCCCTCGAATATCCGTTTTAGCACTGTGCTGTTCCCATTCACTGTCAAAGGCTAATGAAACGGTAGCCGTAGCACTGGCCTCACCCAGTAGGTTGGAGGCATCTAAATCTTCAATATCAAAACTGTTGAAGCTGGCTAGTAATTGGTCCAATTCAATGGACTGTACGAATAGATCGCCTTTAAACACGTTATTTGACCCGTCTTCATACAGGGCCCAATTACCACCTAACGTTCCATCACAACCGTCGATGCGCATGGCATCTCCCATAATCCAATTTCCCCGATTATACACTGTGCCCACGAGATTTGCGCCGTTGAAATCACCCAGTTTAACATGGTCTACTTTCACTGCGACGGAATAATCGAAACTGGTTTCTTCGTCGGATTCGTCATCTTCGAATTCCCAGTACAGCAACGGATCGATGGAAATGGTAGGGCTCTCTAGAGTTAAAACTACCTTTGGGTAGCCGTTCGCCTCTAAAGCATTATAAATAGTCCCGGCGACTACGGCTGTATTTTCTCCACTTTGCAAAAAGCACCGATCAATCTGAATATTGCGGCCGTCGATGCCTAATTCCGCTTCGACTTTTTCAAAAGAAATATTGCTGCCAGCAAGAGAAAATGCGCCTTCGAAAAAAGAAATATCCCCTTTGAAAATAGGGCTGCCTACGGGCGTTAAATCATCCCAAGAACGAAAGCCTTGTGTAAGTGAAATGTTTTCACCTTTCCAGAAGCCCATGGGATTTACAAGAAGATCTGTTTCAATGAAATCAAAGAGTTCGCTCAAGCTGGATCCGCCTTCTAGATCGGTGTAAAGGACAGGCGCATCCCCCTTTAATTCGAGGGCACCGGTAATTTTACCTGTACGGGTTTCCAATGCAAGTGAAGGTATACTGAGCTCAGGAACGGCACCCCAACGCCATTGTCCTTTACAAGAAAGTGAAGGCACTGCGATTCCGTTGTAATTCAACGCAGTATTCTTCGTATCGAAGTTGAGCACCCATTGGTCCCAAGTGCCCTCCCAGCTCCAATCTGCGCGTAGGCCTTTAACTTCTATTTCCTCAGGAATAGTGAAAAGTGGAACAAAATCAAGCGCATTTGGGATGTCCATTTGCGCTGCGCTGATTTTACCACCGTTTTGATTCAGGTCCAGGTTGACCGCTGTGCCGTCTAGTGCAAGACGGTTTGTTGAAAGGGTCCAATTTTCATTAATAGTAAGCTCGGCACTCCCATTCAGCGGCGCATTTACAAGGAACACTTCACCTTCAATGGTTGCATAGGTCGCCTCCAAATCCGCACGCAAGGACAGCTGGATGCTGCTGCCTATAATTCCGGAAGCATTTAAAACGTTGATGTAGCTGCTGTAGTTTGAGTTTTCTACGAGATCATCATAAGTCAGCTGAACCGCATTGACCTCAAAGTGCTGTAGATTTAGGTCAGTGTTCGAGGTATCTGTGCTTGAGAGTAAGTCCCAATTGTCTCCTTTGCTCGAATGCACTAAATGAATCTCACCAGTGCTTATGGCCAATTCTTCTATGGTATAAGTCCCGCGCAGTACTTCTAGAACATTCATTCCCAAACCGACACTCTCGGCTTTAATTAAGGGACTTTTCCCGCCAAAGGGATCTGCAATAGTTACAGCGTTGAGAACGATGCGCACTCGTGGAAAGCCGGAGAAAAGGTCCAGCTCTATCGTGCTTACTTCCACCGGAGCTTTAAGCTGTTCATTCAGCTTGGCAACACCGCCTGCAATAATCTTTTCTTGGTTGTAATAGAGATAACCGGCACCCCCTGCTCCCAAGAGCATAAGGATGAGCGCAACATATCCTGTAAAAATCAGCGCTCGTTTCACGGGCTACCTCGTTTTTAGAAAGTCAATCTCTTTAGGGTCTAGAAAGCGCCACTGTCCGCGACTCAGATTTTTCTTCGTCAATCCTGCGTAGGACACGCGGTCCATTTTTTCAATGGTATATCCGAACTTATCAAAGATGCGGTGCACAATACGGTGCTTTCCACTATGTAAACGTAAACCGACCTCACGTTTCGTACGTTCGTCGATGTATTTAATTTCTTCTACCTCAATTTTACCGTCTTCGAGTTCAATTCCCTTAGCAATGGCAGTGAGGTCAGCTTTTTGCAACTGTTTGTCAAGCACGACACTGATGATCTGAACAGCACCATTTTTAGGATGTGCCATTTTCTTTGCAAGATCCACATCATTAGTAAACAGTAAAACACCTGTGCTCGTACGGTCCATACTACCTATAGGATACAAACGTTCTCTACATGCGTTACCAACGAGTTCTTCGACAGTTTTCTTCGCTTTCTTGTCTGTGATGGAAGTGATGAATCCCTTCGGCTTATTCAGGACGAGGTATTTCTTTTTCTCGCTCTTAATTAAGGAGCCGTTGTATTTCACGACGTCTGTACGTTGCACCTTGTAGCCCATGGTACTCACGACTTTTCCATTGACCTCTACAAGGCCAGCGGCGATCAGGTCATCTGCTTCACGGCGGTTACAAATACCGGCATGTGAAAGAAATCTGTTCAAGCGCATCTCACCGCTCGTACTCGCAATGTCTTCTGCACTGCGTCGTTTTACGCGCTTAAAGTTCGCAGCACCGCCTTTAAATTCTTTTTTACCACCACTGTTGCGGTCATCGTTATCAAACGAACGCGGTCCTCTGCTTCCTTCTGCAAAACGGTTGGTTGTGCCCGCTCTTTTTGGGCCTTTGTTGTTAGAACGACTGTTGCGCATGGCGTAGTACTTTTTTGCAAAGGTAGTCGGTCTTGCTTCAGCACAGGCAGTTACGTCCAACTTTAGTTAACAGCGAGGGGGATTATTTCAGCTTTTGAGCCGTTGCCTTGATAGGCAATAAGGAGTAATTTAATTTCAGTGCATTGAAACGGGCCAACAAGGCGCACGCCGGCCTGCAACAATCGTTGACATTGCCGCTCACTCACCCAATTTTCGTAGTCTGTAACTGTTGAGGACCGGTATTTTACTTCCACGATGTACAAGCAGCGGTCCAGTTGTGTGATCAGGTCAATTTGAGCTCGTCCGGAACGGTAGTTCTGATAGAGTAGGGTATGCCCCATTTTCTTAAGTAGATCCGCAGCTTTCCGCTCATAGGTTTCATAAGTCTTCATTCCAATAAGATGGCTGCGAACGGTAAACTTTCCTAAGAATGTGAAGAACTAAAAGTTTTACAGCGTCATCACCTGGCGGTAAAAGAAGAGCGCCAACACACCGAAGATTAAGAGGGTGATGAAAAAGTTAATCCAAGTCTTTTGTTGATTCACTCGCTGCCTTCTTCCCAAGTTCCGACACGAACCTCCCAGGTGCCATTTTCCCACTTGAGTAACCGACACCCGCTGATGTGTTTCTTCATTCGGTATGCCGTAGGTAACGTTGATCATACTTTGCGTAAGATAATGGGCCAATTTTCTTTACCGTGTCCAATAATAGGGTGCTCATACACGGGTACGCCCTCGGCCTCAAAGTGTTTTCTCAAGGAATGTTGTACATCAGGGCCCCACAGGATATCGTGGTCGTGTATATCTGAAAATTCGCCCAACACCACAGCGCGTAAGTTATTAAATGCGCCCCTGCGTCGCAGTGCCAAAAGCATTCGATCAAGGTGGTAATGGTATTCGTCTAAATCTTCAATGATCAGTACACAATCATCTAAGCTCGGAAGACTGGGCGTGCCCAAAATACTGGAGATCACGCTGAGGTTGCCGGCGATGATCTGTCCACTAATGGTTTTAGGCAGCGCACAATGCAGCGCATCTTCTTTACCGCGCAGTACATCAAAAGTTGCTGCAAGTGCGTCAGGATGAGTAGCTGAAAAACTGATGGGCATCGGGGCATGCAGCGTTACAATACCTTTTTGAACACCGTGGCAGAGGAAAGTGGTAAAATCAGAAAAACCGATCAGCCATTTGGGTTGCGCAATCAACGCTTCCCAGTCCACTAAATCTACAATTTCTGCACTGCCGTATCCTCCTCTAATGTTCCATATGGCCTTGATGTTAGGATTATGGATTAAGCCATTAAAGTGTTGTACGCGTTCCGCTACAGTACCAGCTAACTGTTGCTGCTGCATGGAGATTTCGGGCGAATAGTAGCAGTTAAAGCCTTCAGCAGTGATGGTGCGTTCCGCGATGGCGAGCGATTCAGCAGTTGCGAATCGGGCCGTGGCGCTGATCCCAATAGTGTCTCCGGGTTGTAAAAAACTGGGTACGGTTTGTTTCATTAGCCGAAAAATACCCAATAAAAGCGCATTATCTTCGCAGGAAGCTTTAAACGTATCAAAAAAGCATGAGTTCGAACAAAAAAATCATGGTTACTGCGGCATTGCCGTATGCTAACGGCCCCGTTCACATAGGTCACCTTGCCGGGTGTTACCTTCCGTCAGATATCTACGTTAGGTATTTGCGAATGCGGGGACGTGATGTAAAGTTTGTTTGCGGCTCGGATGAGCACGGAGTGCCCATTACGATTAAGGCGAAAAAAGAAGGAATAACACCGCAGGATGTTGTAGACCGTTATCATGGAATGATGAAGGGCGCCTTTGAAGAGTTCGGGATTTCCTTTGACCATTACAGTCGAACGTCTAGTCCTCAACACCATAAAAACGCGCAAGAATTTTTCACGAATCTCATAGAAAAAGAGGCACTCGTGGCAAAAGAAACGCAGCAATACTTTGACCCTGAAGCGGGCCAATTTTTAGCAGATCGCTACATCACCGGAGAATGTCCGAAGTGTCATGCAGCTGATGCTTATGGAGATCAATGCGAAAGTTGTGGAACTTCATTAAGTCCTACTGATCTTATAGCGCCCAAATCAACCTTAAGTGGCGCAGTCCCAGAATTGCGCGATACGACAAACTGGTTCTTGCCATTGGATGAACTGTCCGATGCATTGAGGGCTTTTTTAGAGAGTCGTGAAGGCTGGAAGCCCAACGTGATGGGGCAATGCATGAGTTGGTTGAACGCCGGTGATGGATTACAACCGCGTGCGATGACCCGAGATTTAGATTGGGGTGTGCCCGTGCCAGTGGAGGGTGCTGAAGGAAAAGTGATGTACGTATGGTTTGATGCACCTATAGGGTACATCAGCGCTACACAGGAATTACTTCCGGATACCTGGGAAGCGTATTGGAAAGGTGATGATGCAGAAATCATTCATTTTATTGGGAAAGACAACATCGTTTTTCACTGTATTATTTTCCCTGCGATGCTTCAACAGCACGGCGAATATGCCATGCCCACGGCAGTGCCGGCAAATGAATTTTTAAATTTAGAAGGCCGGAAACTGAGCACTTCTAAGAATTGGGCAGTTTGGTTACACGAATACTTGCAGGACTTTCCTGGGCAGCAAGATGTATTGCGTTATGCGTTGACCGCGACTATGCCAGAAACTAAGGACAACGACTTTACGTGGGCAGATTTCCAAACACGCAACAACAGTGAATTGGTTGCAGGTCTTGGTAACTTTGTGAATCGAGTCATGGTGCTCACGCACAAATATTTTGACGGTATTGTTCAAGAGCCCGGTGTTCTGACTGATGCTGATCGTGAGGCGATAGCGACAATGACTCAATGTGGACGCAGAATTGCGAAATCATTGGATGCCTTTAAATTCCGCGATGCTTTAAATGAGGCCATGAACGTGGCCCGATTAGGAAATAAATACCTTCAAGAGCAAGAGCCCTGGAAGGTGTACAAGCAAGATCCTGCTCGAGCGGGAGCGGCTTTGTACGTTGCTACTCAGATTATGGGTATTGCCTCCATTGTTTTTGAACCGTTCCTTCCGACCACTGCCTCGAAATTACGCGGCATGCTCAATCAGAGTGGTGTGCCAACTTGGGAGCAGTCTAACGAAGAAATTGTGGTTCCTTCTGGAACACAATTGGGCGAAAGCGCTTTATTATTCTCGAAAATTGAAGATGAACAAGTTGAAGCGCAACGTCAAAAGTTGCTAGCATCGGCCGCCGCTAATGAGGCCGCAAAGGCACCTTCAACTACAGAAAAGAAACACATGCCACAGAAAGAAGATATCTCTTTTGACCAATTCATGTCTATGGACTTAAGAGTGGGAACCATTCTAGAAGCAGAACGCGTACCTAAAGCGGATCGATTGTTGAAGTTTTTAGTAGATACAGGACTGGATCAACGCACCATAGTCTCTGGTATTGCCGAGTATTTTAGCCCAGAAGAAATGGTGGGCAAAAAAGTGACGGTTTTAATGAATCTCCCACCGCGTAAAATTCGGGGTGTTGAAAGCCAAGGGATGCTGTTAATGGCAGAAGATAGTGATGGAAGTTTGAGATTGATGACTCCAGAAAATGGGGCAGATAGCGGTGCTGTAATCGGTTAATTAGCCGATATTCGCCAACTAAGTTTGGCTCCGTAGTTCAATGAATAGAATGCAGGTTTCCGGAGCCTGAGATAAGGGTTTGATTCCCTTCGGAGCTACTAAAAGCCTCAGCATCTGCTGGGGCTTTTTTTATGACCGAAACTGTGGGAAATAAAAAAGGCCCCCATTTCTGGAGGCCTTTGGAATGTACTGATATAAACTTAGAGCTGTTTTACGTTTACAGCGTTTAATCCTTTTCTTCCTTCTGTCAATTCAAACTCGACACTGTCGCCTTCTTCGATTTGGTCAACCAAACCTGTTACGTGTACGAAGTACTCTGTGTTTGACTCGTCGTCTTTAATGAAGCCAAATCCTTTGTCTCCGTTAAAGAACTTTACTGTTCCTTGATTCATAATATAATTTAAAGTGCAAATATCGACTAATTAATTGAGCACCCGACATTAATTCTAAGTTATTTGTTTTTAGGCAGTTTGCCTTTAATCTTTAGGTTAATGTACCAAGAGTAATTGGTACGTCTTTCCTTCAGCATTTACAACCTCAATCAGATAGCTTCCAGCATTTAAGAAAGGCAATTGGACTTTTCCCTCCAAGTCGAACCCATGGAACAGACGACGACCGGTCATGGAAAATAATTGAATGTCTGAACGCTGCGGCAATTCAACCCAAGCGATGCCATTGCTAGGATTAGGATACATTTTGATGGGTGTAAATTCCGTCTCCTCAAGGGACATTTGCGCGGGATTATACACATTAAGGGAAACGTTGAGATTTTTGTAACTCACGTTACCCGTGCTATCAATGGTGATGGTATCGCAATACGTGCTTGTACAGGTCATGGTACCGAAAGCCGTGCTGTCCACTGCGTTTAACGTAAGACAAACCGCATAGCTTCCTGCTGCGGTGTACAGGTGTGATGGGTACGCGCCAATTGCAGAGGTCCCGTCACCGAAGTCCCAGAGGTACGAAACCGTGGCGTTTTGCATGGTACTGTCTACGTACGATGTGTTGAAGAGCACAATCTGCCCCATACCGGTTAATGTTGAATCAAAAGAATATTGTGCCACACATCCGGTGGTGTTTGATCCACCCCCAGATCCACCCCCTCCGGAACCGGAGGTGCCGCAGAGCACAAACCCTGTGTATATGGAGAAATATTGCGGTGTATTTACTCCGTAGATTAAGGATGAACTTTGCCAATTACCACTGCAACTGTCCAGCGTTTGAACGAGCAAAAGACCGCCTGTTCCGTAGAGAAAAAGGGTATCGTTGTAGTTTCCGTTCGCATCCGTGAGCAAGGTAATTGTCATGCTCCCCGATGGAGTATTCGAAGAATCACTAACCATCACCGGGTAGTTGGGCACTCCCGCTCCAGTAACCGAGTCTATTACGAATCCTGATACTATTACCGTATGAGTGATTTGACTCCAAGCACTAAAGGACAGCGCTAATGAGAAGATGAGCATTTTTAGTTTCATATTCTAGGGGATCAATTAATTTCTTCAAAGGTACTCTTCCGCTCAATTTTTATTTACTGAATGGAGTAAATACACGCATAAATGAGCTAGCGAAACTTTCACAACTTATATTTGCACCGCAGTAGGGCCATTAGCTCAGTTGGTTTAGAGCGCTGCCTTGACAGGGCAGAGGTCACTGGTTCGAATCCAGTATGGCCCACAAACAAGAAGCCGCGCACCGGAAGGTGCGCGGCTTTTTTCATGGAACCAAGCGGAAGCTTGCTACCAGCTTGGGGCCGTGAAAAAAGCCGTAGTGCAGCGCAGCTGCAAGCGGCTGTTGTTTGGGTACAAGGGGCCCCAGAGTTGGCTCCTTTTGCCGAAAGGCAAAAATCCAGTTCTGAAGCTTCGCTTCCAGCTCAGTCGTGAAAAAGCCGTAGTGCGCGCGCAGCTGCAAGCGGCCGTTGTTTGGGTACAAGGGCCCCAGAGTTGGTTCTTTTGCCGGTAGGCAAAAAATCCAGTTCGGAAGCTTGCTTCCAGCTTGGGGCCGTGAAAAAAGCCGTAGTGCAGCGCAGCTGCAAGCGGCTGTTGTTTGGGTACAAGGGCCCCAGAGTTGGTTCTTTTGCCGGTAGGCAAAAATCCAGTTCGGAAGCTTGCTTCCCAGTTTGGGGTCAGTGAAAAAGCCGTAATGCAGTGCAGCTGCAAAAGCGGCTGTTGTTTGGGTACAAGGGGCCCAGAGTTGGTTCTTTTGCCGGTAGGCAAAAAATCCAGTGGGTTTATGTTAACTTGATGGCATGAGTAAGATCATTCACGCCATATCGGGTCCCAGGAACATAAGTACGGCCCTGATGTACAGTTTCGCGCAACGTCCGGGTTGCGCTGTATTTGATGAGCCGATGTACGGGAAGTTCCTTCAAAACAAGGGTTTGAACCACCCCGGTCGATTAGAAACGCTACAAAAGTGGCCGACTGATTTAGTGGATATTGCGGGTGCAGTTCAAAAATTGGCCGAAAACCACGATGAGGTGTATCTTAAGAACATGGCGCACCACATGGTAGATGAACCTTGGGATTGGGCGCAGCAGAGTGCTTTTATTTTTTGGATCAGACATCCGCGCAAAGTCGTTCAAAGTTTTGTACAGGTTATTCCTAACGTTACAGCCGAGGACATAGGTTTAGATCAAGAATGGCAGCAATGGCAAAAAGTAGCGCGATTGCCTGGTAAGAAAATCATTGTTGATTCAGATGAAATGCTTGCAGATCCAGCACGCACATTGCCTCGAATTTGCGAAGCGCTCGAATTGGCTTGGCGTCCGGAAATGTTGAGTTGGCCAGCAGGTGCAAAAGGGTACGACGGACCCTGGGCAAAGCATTGGTACAGCAATGTACACCATAGTACAAGTTTTGGCCCACCAAAGGTGCTTCCGGAGCCCTTGGTAGCGGTACACGAAAAAGTGGTTGAAGCAGCCCTACCTGCGTACCTTTCCTTATTTTCAAACCGATTTAAATTTTAACCATGCTACAACAATTTGATCCTAGAAATAAAAATATTAAGGTGTGGGTTGGCCACAGATTAGTAGAGCGTGCCGATGCTAAGGTTTCCGTTTTTGACAGCTCCGTCCAAGGCGGTGATGCGGTATGGGAAGGAATGCGAGTTTACGAAAACGGTGTGTTTTGTTTGGAGCGCCATTTGGATCGATTAGAGGATTCTGCTCGGGCCATGGCGTTTGAATCCATACCCACGCGTGCGAGTGTAAAATCGGCCATCAAGGCGACGTTAGAAGCTAATGGAATGACGAAAGACACGCACATTCGATTGACACTGACTCGAGGGGAGAAAATTACTTCCGGGATGGATCCCAGATTAAACCAAAGCGGCCCGACATTGATTGTTTTGGCGGAATGGAAACCTCCGGTATACGATAATGAAAAAGGCATAAGAATCATGACGAGCGCTATTCGTCGCAACAGCCCTATGCATGTCGATTCCAAGATTCATCACAATAATCTGATTAATAATATCCTCGCTAAAATTCAAGCCAACCACGCCGGCGTGGATTCCGCATTGATGTTGGACAACCTTGGGTTTCTTGCGGAGATGAACGGCACGAATATTTTTATGGTGAAAAACGGTCGGTTGTTGACGCCGACTGCCGATGCTTGTCTTCATGGGATTACACGCGGATTAGTCATTGAATTGGCCCAAGCGCACGGCGTTGCGGTCGAGGAGCGGAATATCTCATTAACGGAACTCTATGCTGCAGATGAAGCCTTTGGAACCGGGTCTATGGGCGAGTTGACACCTATTGTTGAGGTCGATGGACGGGTGCTGGTGAATCGGTCGCAATCGAATCTTACGGCCCAATTGATCCACTGGTTTGAGGGTGTGCATGAAAAGTTGAGTACGCCGTTGGAGTCGCTCTAAACTCTCGTTATTTTAGCAATAGCTGTTAACCTTACCTAATGACAATGCGAAATCTATTTTTAATAGTGGGATTTTTAGTTTCCTCCATCTTGATAGGACAATCTAATCCCATAATAAGCGGGTGTATAACAAATGCCCCTGATACACTGTCGAGTGTAAAGGTTGCTTATCTCAAGGGGAAAGGCCTCGCTGTAAAACAGGAAATCCCTGTCAAAAACGGATGTTTTGAAGCAGCTTGGGAGCAAGAGGAGCGAGGAATATTCATTCTATATATCGATGGTGAGCACACCTTTGATATGGTAATCTCTAACGGTAATTTGACCATTAACGCGGACTATAATAACCTTGTCAAAGTATCGCTCGAAGGACCAGGTATCGCGGAATTTGAAGGCTTTAAGTCTTTGTTGAGCGCAAAGCCAGAGCAAACAGCAATAGAGCAATATCTTTTGGGAATTAAGGATGCCGCCTTGAAGGATTTCCTATTGCCGCAAATCTATCCAATAAATCCAGATACAAATGTGTATTGGCTCCGCTCACATTTTTGGGACTACACTAACCTCTATTCTAAAAGCACACTGATCAATCCTTTCTTTGAGAAGAACAGGAAAGTTTATTACGAACAAGTATTAGGACATAATCCAGATTCAGTCATCAAGCATTTAAATAAACTTTTGAACAGCCCAATGGATGAACAGATTAGAAAAGTTTTTATCAGTAGCGCTACCTATCATTATGAGACCTCAAATTATATGGGCGAGGACAAAGTGTTTGTTTGGCTCGCTCAAACGTTTTACAATACGGGATATGCGGATTGGGTGAGTAAAGAAAACCTTGCGAAAATCAAAGAGAAATCGGACGGTCTCTCCACAGAATTAGTTGGAAACAAGGCGAGGGACTTCGCCTTTGATACACAAAGTAGCGGACGTATGAAGTTGTCCGAAGTTCAGAGTCCCATTACGATTCTTTATTTCTGGGACAGCGAGTGCGGTCATTGCAGGAAGGAAACACCGCGTTTGAAAGCGTTTTACGATGAATACAAAGACAAGGGGGTAGAAATCGTTGCTATAACCCTTGAGAATGAATTTACAGGATGGAAAAAGTACATTGAGGAGTACGATCTGGATTGGATCAATGGGTTTGAATCGGACTTTGAACGGCCGAACTTCCTCTGGTACTATTACATTCCGACCACTCCGAAAAAGTTAGTTTTGGGACCGGATAAGACGATTATCGCAAAAAATCTGGACGTGGAGACCACTTTACGAACGTTTATTGACGACTACCTTGCTGGAAAAGTGAAGTAAGAAGCATAAAAAAGCCCGCGGCTCATCGAGCCGCGGGATTTTTTAATTTTTCGGCCGTTGGCCTATTCTTTTCCGCTATCAGCGCATCCTGCTTTCTTTTCAGAGCAACATGCTTTTGCAGGGGTTACAGCGGCAGTTGCTGTTGATTTCTCTTTGCTTTCGCAAGATTTTCCTTCAGATTTCCCTTCTGAACAACATGATTTTTTCGCTGGAACCATTGCTGTTGCTGATTTTTTTGATGCACAGTGACCACATTCCTTGCCTTCAGCTTTTGCTGCGCTACAGCAGGCTTTCATATTTGATTTCGCTTCGACTTTACCGTGATCGCAGGTTTCAGTACATACGTGTTTTTCAGCGTTTTGTGGTTTTTCTTGTGCAAAGGCAACTACGGAAAAGAGCGCCAATACTGCGGTGAATAGGGTTTTTTTCATGTTTTTCTCGTTTTAGAGGAGGGAAGTTAATGAATTCCCGTGTTTTACCCCTTGTTTGGTCATAGAAGTTCTTATTTTTGCGTAGAAACCAAAAGAGAAAAAATGAAAAAGGTATTTGTATTGGCTTTGGCAGCCGCTTTGTCTTTGACAAGCTGTGTGAGCAAGCAAAAATACGTGGAGCTGGAGACGTTGCAGAACACCACTGCTGACAAATTGAGCAACACAAAAATGGAATTGGCAGCAGCTACTGCGGCTAAGGAGGCTCAGGCTAAAGAATTGGCTGCACTTCGTGCACAAACTTCAAGTTTGATGAAACAGGTAGGCGATCTTACTACAATGAGTGCTACAAACGCTCAGAACATGGAGAAAACGCTTGAGAGCATCAATGAGAAGGAATTGGCCATTACTCGTCTTCAAGACGCAATGAACCGCAAGGACAGTGTGACATTTGCATTGGTAACTTCATTGAAAGGCGCTTTAGGCGATATCAATGATGAAGATGTGCAGATCAGCGTTGAGAAAGGTGTGGTTTACGTCAACTTGAGTGATAAGTTGATGTTCCGTCCAGGTTCAGATTATGTAAGCAAAGACGCTAAGAATGTTCTTGGTAAAGTTGCGAAAATCATGAATGCTAAACCAGGTCTTGAGATTTTGGTTGAAGGTCACACAGATACTGATCCAATCGCAACAGAATGTGTTAAGGACAACTGGGAGCTTTCAGTTCGCCGTGCAACGAACATTGTTCGTGTACTTCATACTGAGCACGGTATTGCTGCAGAGCGTATGACTGCTGCAGGTCGTGGTGAGCACATTCCTGTTGCTTCGAACGACACACGTGAGGGTCGCGCTGCGAACCGTCGTACTCGTATCGTAGTTCTTCCTAAATTGGATGAATTCAACAAGATGATTGAGGAAGGTTTGAAATAAGCCTATACCATAGTTCTATAAGAGCCCGTTGCGAAAGCAATGGGCTTTTTTATTTTACAGCATCGAGCACTCCTTTGAAACTGCGGCTGATCGGCAGCACTTCTAAGGTGTTCTGCAGACGAAGGCCGACTTCGGAGGCGTTGTGATGTTCGATATGTTGTGGGTTAATTAGGAAGCTGCGGTGAATACGAATCCATCCTGTAATTTCAGATTCCCAATGTTTAATTGAGCGTGTGGTAGTCCATTGCAATCCATTCACGCCATGAACGATGGTTATGCGGTCGCGACTTTCAATAAAGGCCAATTCAGCCAGGGGGAGTGTATATTCCTTTCGGTTAGATACAAAGGAGAGGAGGGGTTCCTGATCTTGTTTCGGGAAGAATTGGGCAGTCAGTACTGCTCTGCAAGTACTAATGCACTGATCCAAAATAGGGAGAAGATGGGGTTGATCAGTACTTTTGGAAAATGCTCCGGGTCCAATTCAAACAGCAGCCAATATGCTGCAATCGCGCCCAGGTATTCCAACCACAGTACCCCAATAATCAGATAGAACCAATAGTGCAGTTTTTTAGGAAAGTGCACACTCCATCTTGGGGCCAATGCACGCGCAAGTAACGCACCCGGCATCAACATGGTGCTGAGCATCCAAGCTTGAATAAAGTGAGCGAGGAAACTGGTATAGATTCCTGCTAAAACGAAAGTGGCCAGCAGCATTACGTCCATTTACGGCCTGCTTATCTACATCATCAGCTTGATCGTTCAGGTCGTGCAACGATTCTTGAAATAGCGAAGAAGAACATGGCGCCGCGCAGCGCGCGGCCCACGGAAGTATAGCAAAAAAAGGCGGCCCGTAGGGCCGCCTTTTTGTGAAAAGTATTTTTTACGGACACTCCACGCGCAAAACCTTCAAGTAAGCGCCTGCTCCAGTGATGGTGGAGTCAACAATACCGGCATCTAGACACGTATCTTCTACGGTCATTGCAGAACTGTTCAGTTGGTAGTCGAAGCCGTCCCAAGTGTAATTATCTTCATAAAGATCGCAATCGCAAAAGGCGTTCCCACAAGAGGCTAGCATGAGGCCAAATCCGGCCAGGAGAAGTAATTTTTTCATTCTGGTTTTGTGTTTTGTTGGTCCAATTTAACCAAAAAATACCGCCTACCCAATCCTAAACTAGTATTCAAGCGTACTGTTGGGAGCATAAGGCAGTCCACTGCGCTCTGCAACACGGTCTACGACATCCGTTATATGCACCTTATCAAACGATTTACCGGCCTCTACACCATAGCCCATCATAAGAAAAGGAACATGGGTGTCGTAGGTATATCCTGTGCCGTGTGTAGAGCCGTAGGGACCGTAGAAAATACAGTTCGGTTGCAGTTGGAAAATGAGATCGCCTCCAAAACGACTTTGGTAGCCCTCATGCAGTTTCAATGCAAGTGCATCTGCACCCGGGCGTCGAACGTCATCGGCGGTATATACATGAACAAAAGGATCCATTTGCTCCGCAATTTTCGCGATTTCTACCGTGAAGGGTTTTGCCCATGCATTTAAATAAATGTGGTGGTTGATGATTTTCGACACGGCTTGCTCCATGTCCACCTGCACGTCCAGTTCACTTACGATGCGATCATTGAGTTGCGCTACAACATCTGCATTTGCGTAATTGCGGACACTGTAGCCTCCATACGCAAGATGGTTGGGATTTTCGCTCGCCCCGTGATCGGCGGTGAGGTAGATAATGTAGTTTCCTTTTCCCACATTTTTATCGAGTGTGCGTATGAATTGGCCCAATTGGGCATCCAGTTTTAAATACATATCGTGTACCTCTCTTGAGCGGACCCCCCATGTATGACCGGCATAATCTGGAGAGGAGAAACTTACCCCCAAAAAGTCCGTGTATTCATCTTGACCTAAATCTTCTTCCTCTACAAGGAGCTCAGCCATGTCTAATACTAGAGCGTTTCCAATGGGTGTATTTTTTAGAATGCCAAGTCCTTTTAATTGGACCATAGCTTCAAGGTTGTAAGGAAAACTCGAGCTGCCTTCATTGTATTTAGGCTCGTAAGGATTTTCGTCTGAAAGGCTATTTGCATACTTACGCGGCGCCATTTCCAGTTTCCACCCTTTTTTCATCAACAACATTCCCTTTTCCTTGCTGTTGTACTTCTCCACATATCCAGGAAGCACATCGGTGTAATAACTACTTGAGACGAAATGCATACCACCATCAAGCCAGTAGGCTCCATCCGCGAAATGCCCTGCCGGGAATATGGCCCCACGGTCTTTTACACTTACGCCGAAACTTTTTCCTTGGTTGTTGGTGTGCAGTTTGATGCCGTCACTAAAGGTTAAAGCCCGAAGATTTTTAGGCGATCTTTTGCTGCTGCTCTCAACGGTTCCCACAGGAGAAACGGTAGTGTCTTCTGCGCAGTACATCTCATAATTCGTTCTACCGTCCAACCAATCGTTTGCGACGATCCCGTGATACTTTGGCGTAGTGCCTGTGGAAATACTGGCATGTCCGGGTCCTGTATAGGTGGGGACATAGTTGTAGTGCGTATTCGCATAGTTGTATCCACTATCGAGCAGCATGCGGAATCCACCGTCGCTGGCAAATTGATCGTTAAAACGGATGAGATATTCGGCACGCATTTGGTCGACAACGATTTGAACGACCAGTTTCGGTTGCGCCCAAAGACCACTAAATACGCTGCTAATTAGGATGGCCCCAATTGCTCCTCTAACATTTCTTTTTTGATGTTGCATGCTTCCCATTCTTCCATTTTAGCTGAAAGTACAGCCTTTTTTTGTTCATATTTTGGGTAAAAATCCGGATCTCCCATGAGTTCTTTACAGGCCACAGGATCTGCTAGTTGAACCTCCCAATTCCCGATAATTTTCTCCAATTCTTCGATTGCCTCCTCAAGTGATTCCAAGTTATGGCTTTCACGGCGCAATTCCTTTTCAAATTGCTTCCGTTCATTGTACGAAGGTCCATTATCGTCGGGTGCGTTTTTTTTCGCTTTCTGCTTTTTGGCGCTGGCCGATTTTGCCTCGACTTCCCGCATCGTTTCCATTTTCCGGTATTCCAGATAATATTCGATACCACCAAGCAGGGTTTTTACTTTATGGTCTCGGAATTCAATCGTCTTCGTTACCAGACCTTCTAAAAACTCACGATCGTGACTCACTACGAGTAATGTCCCGTCAAAGCTCAGTAAACTGTTCTTTAAAACATCTTTACTGTTCATATCTAAGTGGTTGGTGGGCTCATCCATTACCAAAAAGTTAATGGGCTTGAGCAGCAGCTTACAAAGCGCTAATCTACCGCGTTCACCCCCACTAAGTACCTTTACTTTTTTCTCGACATCCTCTCCACGGAACATGAACGATCCCAACATACTGCGTGCATGTTTGCGCATTTCTTCAGGCGAGGCATCCTCTATAGTTTGCAAGGCGGTTTTATCACCATCCAGTTCATCAGCCTGATCCTGAGCAAAGTAACCGACCAATACATTGTGCCCCAATTCCAAAGTACCCTCAGAAGAGATCTCTTTCAACAACGCCTTCACTAAGGTACTCTTGCCTTGACCGTTCTGCCCAACAAAGGCGACGCGATCGCCGCGTTCTATTTCTAAATCAACCCCTTTTAAGACCAATTTATCGTCATAGCTCTTGCCAACGCCTTCCGCCTTAGCCACGACCTTACCGCTTCGCGGCGCAGGTAGAAACCTGAAATGCATGGCAGATGAATCTTCTTGATCCACTTCAATGCGCTCCATGCGGTCCAATTTTTTAATCAAACTCTGCGCAAAAGACGCTTTACTTGCCTTCGCTCTGAATCGTTCAATCAATTCTTCGGTTTGCTTAATCTCGCGCTCCTGGTTCTTCGCAGTCGCTAATTGCTTTTCGCGTAAATCTGCGCGCAGCGACAAATAGCGCGTGTACGGTGCGTTAAAATCATAGATTCTCCCCATCATCACCTCAATGGTACGGTTCGTCACATGATCCAGAAATGTTCTATCGTGACTCACTACCAGTAGCGTCTGATTACTTTCACTAAGATGCTGTTCAAGCCACATGATGCTCTCAATATCTAAGTGGTTCGTGGGCTCATCGAGCAGTAACAAATCGGGCTTTTGAAGCAGTAAACGGGCCAATTCCGCACGCATCCGCCACCCACCCGAAAAGGTGTGTAGTGGATTTTCAAAAACCTCGGGATCAAACCCCAGTCCTTTTAATACCAATTCAATATCCGCATCTAAGCTATCGCCACCCAATAACCCAAATCGCTCACTAAGTTCACTCAGTTCGTCGATCAATGCGCTGTACGAATCACTTTCATAATCTGTACGCACTTCGAAGGCCGTATTGATTTCCTCAATTCGAATGTTAATTCGAGTGATTTCGTCAAACGCACTTCGGGCGATGTCCATGATGCTCTTGTTCATGTCCATCTTCAAATCCTGCCGTAAGAACCCAATCCGAGTTTCTTTGGCTTTACTCATCGCTCCACCGTCCAGTGAATAATCACCGGCTATGAGTTTGAGCAAGGTGGATTTTCCCGCGCCATTGCGACCCACGAGACCTATACGGTCTCCGGGATTAATTTGAAAACTAATTTCATCGAAGATGGCGCGGCCACCGAAGAATAGAGATGCTTTGTTTACTGCTAAAATCATTGTGACAAAAGTATCAAATGACTACGCGACAACACCTAATTTTACACTGCATTTCAGAATAAATCCAAATGTTAAAAGGAACCAAACTTTACGCCATCACACAATCCAAGTGTCCGCACTGTATGGAGGGGGATATTTATCCGAATAAGAACCCATATAACCTGAAACGCTTTTCCGAAATCAACGAACGCTGCAGCGCGTGCAATCAAAATTTCGAGCCAGAACCCAACTTCTACTATGGGGCGATGTACGTGAGTTACGGTTATACGGTAGCTTTATTTGTCGCGGTGTACATCGTATTTGGTGTGTTTTTGGACTGGAGCATGTGGCCCACCATCACCGTGTTGGGGATTGTGCTCGTACTCCTGGGTCCATTGCTCTTTCGAATTGCCCGGACTACATGGCTATCGCTCTTTGTCCACTACGATAAATCGGCCATCGATCATTGGAAAAAAACAAAGAAGTAAAGCCGCAGTAGCACCTTCGCTGCGTTCCTTAAATGGGCATCAAATCAAATTACTTCATCATTCGTTCGGGAAGACATTCTGTGAGCAACGGCGCTCCGTACATGAAGTGCTCCACAAGGTTTTGGGCTAAATAGGGCGTCATTAGAACTGCACGGCTGCCCATTCCGTTAAAAATCCATACGTTTTTCACTTTAGGATGCGGTCCGACAAGTGGCTTACGATCTTTAACAGCCGGCCGTATACCCGCTCTATGTGCAACGGTTTTAAATTCACCGTCCCATACTTTTTGAACATGCGCTTCGAGTTCTTCACGCTTAGCTAGGGTAGGGCCATTGTGAAAACCGTCCCATGCGTAGGTTGCTCCTACAAGTGCTTCAGCTTTGCCGTCCCCAATCATAAAGTGACCCTGATGTATGCACTCCTTTCCTAGATCCTCTTTTAATTGAACAGTGATGACTTCTCCCTTTACAGGAGCAAAGCCACGAACGTCCAATCTGCTTTCGCCCAAAGCCGATTGCGCACCTTCACAGGAAATAATGGCATGTGCTCCCAGCGACCCGTATTTTACGCCATCACCATGCGACTCCACTGCATCCCAATCAAAAGTGGCCTCAGTATAGCTGTCAACAGCCTTTAATTTCGCTTTTACGGCCTCGAGCATCGCATTGACCTGTACGCGACCGGTCAGCTTCATCAGTCCTGATCCATGGTCCGCAAGGATGCGGTTAGGCACGTCAGAAATACGTTCATCGAGGTAAGGTGAGAATCCCGGGTGGTCGGAATGGGCGATCCACTGGTTTTGCTCGCCGGCGTTATGAAATACTCTTCGAATAGGAAGCGGTTCATAGAATGTTCCTTGGGTCCAATTCTCCATCGCCGGATACACCGATTGAAGGCTTTCCATCATCTCATCCGCCTTCCAAACCTTCTTCATTCGTTTTAAAACGACAGGATTCCAGAGTCCGGAGGCGACCACAGAACTTTTATTCGCGTTGGGCTGGTCGAACATCTGTACACTTGCCCCATACTTCATCAAAGTGTAACTCAATACGGAACCTGCAATTCCCCCGCCAACAACGATATAATCTACGTATTTCATAAAATAAAAACTCCCACTACAAATGTAGCAGGAGTTTCTATGTTTTGATTGTAAAAGACGTTGATTAGAAGGTCCACATGTCGTGCTCCTTATTTCTCAAATCTTCTTTAATTGCAGCAGCTTCGAGCAATTGATTCATTGCACTATTGCGCTTGTAATCTGCAATGGTTCTGTCGTAAACGTTGTCCATTTTCGTAATCACGGCATTGAATTTACGCAAGTGCATGATTTGATCGAAAGTCAAACGCTGGTTGTTATTTTTCTCGTTGTACGCTACTGATGTCGCCATAGCGTAGCGCGCGTCTGGAAACCATATCCAGAATGGATTGTAGGTGAGGGAAGGGTTACGTGGGTCACGAACCTCAGGTGCAATACCTATAATTCTATTCTTTAACTCACCACGTTGCTTATCAAAGTACCAATCGCTCTTCAAGTGGTACGCGACTACAGCATTCGCTTTGATAGAGATGGTATCAATTGCTAACGGTGGGCCAAACGGATCCTCAGGATCTGGAATAGTATCGTACGATTCAATCTTCTGACGTACTTCTTCTACAGTCATGGGTAGCTCAAAGCGGTCGTCAAGGAAAATCTCTGTAATGGTATTTTCAGTGATGATACCGTCAACCAGTACATCCCACAATGCTTTACGATCAGGCATAGGTTTGATCGGATAGTACAACGGAAGATTGATTTTTTCACGCAAGTCAATTCGCTCCCAGTGACGCTCGGACCATAGCATATCGTCTTGACGAAGATATGGGTAAGGTACTACGCGATTGTTGCGGTAGTGTTTACTCAATTCAGGAACAATTCCATCATCAGATGGATCTAGAACCTGTGCTTGTGCCGTATTTCCTAAGGCTAGGCCGAAGAAAGCGACAGTCAATAAAAGCGATTTAACTCGTAACATATTAGTTCAAATCAATAGTAATAGGCGAAACCTTAGGTTTGATACCTTTAGAAGTTGTGGCCTTGATGTTTCTAATAATAACAGGCGTACCTGGTTTGGCTTTGTCTAATGCTGCTTTGGCGTTAGAAGAAAGGGTATTCCCTTTACAGTCGATAGGTGCAAAAGGTGGAACAATGATTTGGAATTCCGTGACGCGTAATGGAAGTTCGAAATCAAAGTTTTGGAACTTGGCATCGACTTTGGCCTTTTTTAGAAGGCCTGCAGACATTAATCCATCAGTCTTTCCGAATACTTCGCCGGCAGCATCTGGCAATTGTTTTACACGGAACACTTTAGATCCCATGCTTTTAGTTTTGTCTCCGTCTTTAACGCTCACACTAATTTTTAATTCACCACCTCTGATACGGGTGACATCAGCGATATATTCAGAACCGGACTTTTTAACGCCTTCACCAGTGACAATCAAATTGGCTGGATCAACGCCAGGAACTGAAACCTCTAGAGGGTTATCTACCCCACGGTAGAGTACGTTCATTTTCGTAGGAGAAATAACCACACTTGGTGGTGCTACATTGTACGATTCTGAAATTTCGTATTCTTTCTTTTCGCCATTGGCTTCTAAGATGATTGTACCGTTCCACTCAATAGTCCCAGTACGATTAGCCGGGAATTTAACTGTAGCAACGCCGCCACTTACATTTTCAGGATCGAGTGTTTGACCGTTGATCATAAATTCAGGATCCTTGGTATCGTCAAAAGCGGCGAGGAAAATCTCTGCCTCATATTCATCACCTTGAGTAACGAAAGTCGACTTTGGCATTACAACGGCGCGTACACCTGTTACTTTGATATCCGAAGCATCAATATTCTCATGCAAGTAACCGATAACATTCGCTTCTGCAGTACGAATATCGCTCTGCATGCTTGTTAAGAAGGTCATCACAGAGATGAGTGGATAGTGCTCAAACTTTGATTTTTCCCAGCTTTCCGCAGCGCCATCGTGCATGCGGTCGCTAAGGTCAAATGAATTTGTAATAGCTGTAGCTAAAGATTGATTGTCTCCTGCTTCACGCACTAAGTAATCACGAAAATCTGCCATGGCTTCTTTGAGTTCAGTGCCGCGCTGCTCCACTAAGAAGTAGTTAGCGGCGGCTTCTCTGTCGTCCATTTTAGCTGGCTTGCCGGGAACTTCTTCATCTTCTCCGCCACCACGCTCCATGAGCTCAGCTTTCATGGTTTCAATGGAGTTGTAAAGGTTATCCGACTTTGCTTTTACAGCAAGTGCTTTGTCTCTCCATGGCCCCGCTTTTACTTCATTCTCGTCAGCTGCTCTTTTGAACGCCGCGTAAAGCGAAGCGTTTTGACCTTCGACAGTTTCGATCGATGCTTCTTGACCAACCATTACCTCATAGAACGCATCCATTACCTCACGTGAAACGTTAAGGGCCAATAGGGCGGTCAACACGAGGTACATCATGTTGATCATTTTTTGACGTGGTGATAAATTTCCTCCTGCCATTTTATTCTGTTTGTTAAGGGTTATTTAATGGGATAGTTGTTCGTTATCCAATTATTTACCCATCGCAGTAAGCATTCCACCGTATACGCTATTCAACGACTCTAGATTACCTCTTAAGTTCTGCAATTGTGATGCAAGACCTTCTGCGTTTGTTGAAGCGCCGTTTAATTTTTCCATGACATCGTTCTGACGTTCTACTTGTGCAGTCGCATTTTCAAGTTGAACGGCATACAATGCATTCAGGTTTTCCATGTTCGTTGCAGCACTGTTCAATTGCTCGCTGTATGCTGCTGTAGCACCAGCGGCATCAACTGTGCCGGATAGAGAACCTGCCGTTTCGCTCAAAGAACGCATACCGTCACCTAGACGCTGAATTAAAGCTGAATCGATACCGCCATCTTGCAATGCTGCATCCAACTGCTCTGTTACACGTAATGAACGCTCATCGTTTCCATCACCGGTAGCTAGTTCTGGGTAAACCAAAGACCAATCGTACTCAGTTGCTGGCTTCTCAAATGCTGAGAATAAGAAGATCACTGCTTCAGTTCCAAGACCAACAACAAGCATGTAGTTGGCACCTTCCCAGTGCATGATTTTAAATAGGGCTCCTAGAATTACGACAGCTGCACCAATACCGTACAATTTTGCCATGAAGTTCTTAAATCTCTTACCGTTTACGTCAATTAGTGCCATAATTCAAAAGTTGTTGTTGTGAGTTAATTAGTGATAGGGTTGTATTAAAAATCTTTAAGATCGCGACCGATAAAGCTTTGAACGGTTCTGAAGCCGATGTAGCTTTTCGCTGTATCCTGGTATTCGTAGTCTCTCGCGCCCAATTGCATGAAATAAGCTACATCTTTCCATGAACCACCACGGATGACCTTGCGCTTCATTGTTTCAGTTTCATCTTCGAATGCGTTGTACTGGAATTCTGGTGCTACGTCGCTAGCAAATGCGTAAGACTGCACGTCAAAAGCAGTTGAAGTCCATTCGCTGACATTTCCCGCCATACAGTAAAGGTTGTATCCGTTAGGAGAGTAGGCAGTAGTTTTTACAGGGTAGAAACCACCATCTGCTGTCAAATTACCACGACGCGGTTTAAAGTTAGCAAGGTAACAACCTGCGCTGTTCGTAGCGTAAGGACCACCCCAAGGGAATGTGGTCAGTTCTTCACCTCCGCGTGCGGCGTATTCCCACTCTGCTTCGGTCGGTAGACGGAAATCGTGTTCGATCAATTCACCTGCACGTTTAAGGTAATCTCTGCGGTATTTACTTCTCCAGTTTGCAAAAGCACGCGCTTGTCTCCAGCTCACACCTACTACAGGGTATTCGTCGTAGGCCGGGTGCCAGAAGTATTTATCATGCATCGGCTCGTTAAAGCTGTAGGTGAAATCATGAATCCACACTAAAGTATCTGGGTAGACATTAATGGTTTCTTTCTCAAAGAAAGAAGCACGATCGCTTTCCGCCTGAGTATCTTTTATGTAATCACGGTACCCGAACAATTCACCATCACCGTCTTGGTCTTTGTAGTCGAACTCAACACGGTTGAGCTTACTAGCCGCTTTCTGCTTGTTGATCCAGAAGTAGGTGTAATTCAATTGACGTGTGTCCAAATGGCGGTAACCCAACCATTGCTCTTCAGGAGCGAGGTACATACTTTCAATAACTTCCGTGTATTCTGCAGATGGGTAGCGGTCTTTATCCCACTCGAGGTAAGGATCCCAGTCCAAACGGCGCATCATGCTATCTGGATAGTTCAGTGCTACATATTCTTGGAAGAAGGTAGGATCTTCCATTTCTGCTAAATCTGTGTACTCAAAGTCTTCTACCAAACCTTCAGCAAGGCGCGTGCGAGTGATGGAATCACGCACCCAACGCACGAATTGACGGTATTCGTTATTCGTAACCTCGGTTTGGTCCATGTAGAATGACGGTACGCTCACCACCTTCGCAGGGGCTGTGTACGAGTAAGGAACATCTTCATCATGGTTACCCATAGTGAATGATCCTTGAGGAATGTACACCATACCATAGGGTTCGCTAGGGTACCAGGTAGGACGGTCTTGAACACCGACCAATTCGCCGTGATCACTGCTGCCACACGAGGCTAGAAGTGCGATAGACGCCATCCCTAAGAGGAACTTTTTCATAATCTATGTATTTCTACTTTATTCGTTTTTTTAAGCAAGCCGCTATATTACAAAAATATAGGGTTTCTATAACTACCTTTTTCTTTAGGCGGTATTTCTATTGTAAAACAATAACTCATCATGATTTCATGCGACCCGCTGCTTGAATTTGCAAGCGAAGAGGTCGTGAGGTCATAAGAGTATGTTGCACGTAAATCTTTGGTGATTTGATAACCGGCCATGATTGCTAATGCATCATATACACGATAGGTAACGCCTCCCCAAATCTGATTATTATAAGTAGCAGCTGCGTTTATATCGAGTTGAGTGGTTACTAAATCCGTTTTTACCATAGCTGCGGGCTGCAGAACGATACCGTTTCCTAAGTCAAGATTGTAGCCTCCCATGAGGTAATAATGACGTTGTCCACGGATTTGCGCGCTTGCACTTCCTCCAGTGGCGTTTAATATATCCTTGGTCTCAAGAAGACGTGTACTGCTTAATCCCGCGTACCAAGTTTCTTGCTGATAATAGGCTCCGAAAGATAAGTCTGTAGCCATTGAGGTACTTCCTAGCGCGACCAATGAGGGGTCATTCATAGTTTGGGGTGGTGCCCAAACGCCTGAAGTAACGTTCTTATTTCTAAAGTCTGCGCGAAGACCTAAACCCAAAGTTCCTCCCGCAAGGTCCATCTGGTACCCGTAACCAACACCCACAGTAATATCTTGGAAATAGCCAATCATGTCATTCGTGAAATTTAGCGCCAAACCACCGTGCAAGAAATTCAAAGGAATATTCGATGAAAAATTTTGTGTAGTAGGAGCATTATCAAATCCTACCCATTGCGAACGGTGTGCTGCCGAAAGACAGATGGCATCTCCAGATCCAGTGACACCTGGATTGTAGAAGATTTTATTGTTTGCAAACTGCGTGAACTGCACGTCTTGTTGAGCCCAAAGGGCTGAACTGCAGAGTATTGCAAACAGGGCGATACGGGTTTTTTTCATGTGGTTTTGCGCAAACATGTTTTGAGTTGCCGCTAAAGATAGAAAAATTCCCGTGCGAACAACACTTTTATTGGCGAGTTATCATGCTTTTTGCTGCGCTTTCCACCATCTGGCCGGTATTTTTCCGTTCAACGCTTCAGTGTAATCTTCATAATCACAGGGGGCTAGGGTCGTTCTGTCGGAATGCGGTCCGCCTTTTGGAATTTCTATCCACCAGCGTCCGCTGGCGGGACTTTTGTAAAAGTGAACCTCATCCTCGTCGTCAACGAGCACAGTGTATTTTTCATAATGGGCGCGAGAGCCGATCGGGTAATCGCCAAAGCGCAGGGATACGCCTTCTAAAAAGTACCACAACGCATGTGCACAGAGGTGCGCACTCTGGCCGTTGCGATCCAGTCGAGGATTGTATTCAAATAACCCTAATTGGGTTAGTCGATCGCTCATGCCCGCATAGCGCGTAATGGCGCACAAATCCTCTCCACTGAGTCCGTGTGGGGATGTGTAAAAAGTTCCTGGGTTATAGCTCTGGCGAACGGCACTCAAATCAATGCTGACGAGGTCGGCATCGCGTAGAAAAGGTTCCGTACGGGAAATTTGATTTTGGATGTGTCCTAATCGGACCGCTTCGAAAAAAAGTTTGTCGATGAGCGCAATCTCTTCCGGGCTATTGAAATACGTCTGGTAGCCAAGGTTGGTAAAATTGTAGAGGTTATGGGGCTCTTGAAGCACGAGGTGGGAAACGTAGCTTTGATGGTCTAATTCGCGGCCCTCTGAACCAACATCAAGTCGCGCATCCACGCTGACAATATTAACCGTTTGCTCGAGTGAATCGTAGCCGCGGTAATTTGCGTAGGTAAGTTCCTGTGAGCCACCGATAGTGATTAGGACGATTTGCCTTTGCAGTAATTCTTGGGCGATTTCCTTGAGTAAAAGTAACGTGTCCGTGTGCCGTTCGCCTTTGTATAGATTCCCTAGATCGGCAATGCCGAAATCCCATTTTCCTTTGTACAACTGGTAGAGATAGGGTCGGATAGCGTCCGCCGCGCCGTCACAACCAACGTTGCGGTAGGCTCTGCGATCCTCTTGTACCCCAACAATGGCTACCTTAATGCCATCGAGGCTGGGAAGACCTTCCATTTCAGTATGGCGACGGATACTCCGTCCCAATTGATTGGCGTCTAAAACGGGAAGTGCATCGATAACACTTTCAGGTACAGGGCTGAGATGTTCCACGGGCATATCATTTACCCGACCAATTTAGAACCTTATTTGCGCTTTGCCCGACGCTTTGAAGGGCCAGCTTTGATAAGTTCTTCACAAGCGGCACGGTCGAGTGTTTCCGGATCCGTGTCCTTAGGAATTTTAAAGTTCTTTCCTTCGGATTTGATGTACGGTCCATAACGGCCCTTGAGTACCTGAATCAATGGCTCTTCAGTAAACTCTGCAATGGTGTTATTCGCTGCACCAGCCTCTTTTTCTTCAATAACCGCAATGGCTTTTTCAAGAGTTATCGTTTCGGGTGCATCATCGGTAAGGCTGTAGAATTTTTTATTCCACATGACGTAAGGGCCGTAGCGTCCAACGTTTGCTTTTACTTCGAGCTCTTTATAATCGCCTACGGTGCGTGGAAGCACTTCTTTGCGCAGCGCCATTTCTAGCGTTGCATCATAGAAGCCTACCCCAGGAGGGAGTTTTTTGAAACGGGGTTTCGTCTCTTCATCGCCGTCACCAAACTGGAATACGAATCCATAGCGGGCGAGTTTGACGTAAACCGGCTCACCAGTACCTGGTTCTTCCCCTAGGACCCGGCTTGCGCGGGCGTTTTCAGGTGCATTTTCTATGAGTGGATGGAATTCGCCGTAAAACTCTTTGATGCTTTCTTGCCAGCCAATTTCCCCTGCGGCTACCGTATCAAAGTTGGCTTCTGCCTTTGCCGTGAACTGGTAATCCATGATCAAACCGTAGTGCTCCAACAGGAAGTCGGTGACTACTCGGCCGATGTCTGTAGGGAATAATTTGTTTTTATCTGCGCCATAAGTTTCCGTATCCACACGTGCAGCAACGCCATTAGCCGTGGCGCTTAGTACATGGTAGTCTCGCTGGTTGCCTTCAAGGCTGTCCTTAATAACGTAATTGCGCTTCTGAATGGTAGAAATGGTCGGTGCGTAAGTCGATGGTCGACCTATTCCAAGCTCTTCTAATTTCTTCACCAACGAAGCTTCCGTATAACGAGGGGTGTGTTTAGTGAAGCGTTCGGTCGCAGTAATTTCCTGAGAAGTTAAGGTGCTGCCTTCGTTCACCGCTGGTAATTGGCCGTCCAATTCGTCCGTGCTTTCATCGTCCGTTCCTTCCTGGTAGACACGAATGAAACCGTCAAATTTGATGACCTGACCGCGTGCCGTGAAACGCTGCGCATCCGGGTGCCCCTGATTGAACAGCTTGATTGTGGTATTTTCCAATTTCGCATCAGCCATTTGTGAGGCAATGGTGCGTTTGTAGATCAGGTCGTAAAGTTTTTTCTGGCGGTCGTCTCCTCCAGCCAAACTCTTTGCAAAGTTGGTCGGACGAATGGCTTCGTGTGCTTCCTGTGCGCCTTTGTTTTTTGTCGTGAATTTGCGCGCTTGATGGTATTCCGTGCCGTAACTCTGCTCGACGTGGGCAGCGATACCGGCGATGGCGTCGTTACTCAAATTAAAGCTGTCCGTTCTCATGTACGTGATGTGTCCGGCCTCGTACAAGCGTTGTGCAAGCGTCATCGTTTGGCTTACGCTAAAGCCCAATTTTCTACTCGCCTCTTGTTGCAGTGTAGAGGTTGTAAAAGGTGCAGCGGGACTGCGCTTTCCTGGGCGCATTTCAACACTTTCTACCTCATACGTAGCACCAACACAATTTTCAAGGAATGCTTTTGCCTCTTCTTGAGTTTTGAAATTGGTGCTTACATCGGCTTTGAAGCTGATTTTTCCATCGCTAAAAATACCGCTGACTTTATAACTTGAGGTCACTTCGTGTCCCTCGATCTCTCTCTCTTTTTCAACAATTAAGCGCACTGCCACACTTTGAACACGCCCTGCACTTAAACCGCGCTGAATGCTTTTCCAAAGTACGGGGCTCAGTTCGTAACCCACGAGTCGGTCTAGAACGCGACGCGCTTGCTGGGCATCAACCAATTCCTTGTTGATTTTACGTGGATTTTCAACCGCACGTAGGATGGCAGTTTTTGTGATCTCGTTGAAGACGATGCGCTCCGTGTTCTCGTCTTTCAGCCCTAGACTTTCGTATAGGTGCCATGCGATGGCTTCTCCTTCACGGTCCTCATCCGAAGCAAGCCAGACTTTATCCACTTTCTTTGCAGCCGCTTTGAGTTCCTTGACCAAAGTAGTTTTGTCTTTCGAAACACAATATTCCGGTTGGAAATTGTTTTCGATGTCTATGGCCATTCCTTTATCGCACAAATCGCGAATGTGTCCATAAGAGGACAGGACTTGGAAATCGGCGCCTAGGTACTTCTGAATGGTCTTTGCCTTTGCAGGTGACTCAACGATTACGAGATTCTTTGCCATAGGATGCGGGGTGCATTTTAATTGTTGCCGCAAAGTAAAGGCTAAAAATCGGCAACTTTCAACTCCTTATATATTCGAGTGGTTTTCGGGGATTCCGTATTACTACGTAATAGATTTTTTAAAATCGGACAAATTGTCAGCATTGCTTGTATCTTTGTACCACCGCGAAAGAAAGTAAAGTTTTGAGCGGAGTACAATTATGGAAGCAAAGACAAAGCGCGCAAGCGGAAGGGGTCTCTACGCCGAGGGCGACAAGAACCCACATGAACACGACGGAACGGTTCTCGAAACCAAAAACCCAACGGGCACAAAGAAACTCTACATCGAGTCGTACGGCTGCCAGATGAATTTCTCTGATAGCGAGATTGTTGCATCTGTTTTGGGTAAAGAGGGGTACACCACCACACAAAATGCTGAGGAAGCGGATTTAGTGTTGTTGAATACCTGTTCCATTCGCGACAAGGCAGAACAAACCGTTCGTAACCGACTCAATCATTTTAACGGCCACAAGAGAAAGAACCCCGACATGAAAATTGGGGTGCTCGGCTGTATGGCGGAGCGTGTGAAAGGCAAACTTCTTGAAGAAGAGCAATTGGTCGATCTAGTTGTGGGTCCAGATGCCTATAGGGATTTGCCGAATCTCTTGCAAGAGCTCGACGGTGGAAGAAAGGCAGTCAATGTTATTTTGAGTAAGGAAGAAACTTACGAAGATATTGAGCCGGTTCGTTTAGGCGGCAACGGTGTGAGTGCCTTCGTGTCCATTACTCGTGGCTGCGACAATATGTGTACGTTCTGTGTAGTGCCGTTTACTCGTGGCCGAGAACGTTCGCGTAACCCGCAGACCATTGTAGACGAAGTATTGGATTTATCCAAACGCGGATACAAGGAAATCACTCTTCTAGGGCAAAACGTGGACAGCTACCTGTGGTACGGCGGCGGTTTGAAAAAAGATTTTGAAAAAGCATCTGACCTTGCTAAGGCAAGCGCAGTGCATTTTGCGAATTTGATGTCTATGGTTGCAGAAGCAGTGCCGCACATGCGTATTCGCTTTTCTACTTCGAATCCGCAAGACATGCGCGACGATGTGCTGGAGACCATTGCGAAATACAAGAACATCTGTAATTACATCCATTTGCCGGTGCAGTCGGGATCGTCGCGCATCTTAGAATTGATGAACCGCGGACACAACCGCGAAGAATATATGGCACTGATTGATCGTATTCAACGTATTATACCGGGTTGCGCTATCAGTCACGACATGATTTCGGGATTCCCAACGGAAACGGAAGAGGATCATCAAGAGACCTTGAGTTTGATGGATTATGTGAAATACGACTTCGGTTACATGTTCTTCTACAGTGAGCGTCCCAATACATATGCTGCTAGAAAATTGGAAGATGATATTCCAGAGGAGGTGAAGAAACGCCGCTTAACAGAAATCATCCAGTTGCAAAGCAAGCACAGCCTGTACCGCCACGAGCAAATGGTGGGCAAGACGTTTGAAGTATTGGTAGAAGGGACCTCGAAAAAGAGTGAAGCACAATTGTTTGGACGCACGGATACGAACAGTGTAGTCGTTTTTGATCGTCATGATTTTAAACCGGGTGACTTCGTTCATGTTAAGATAGACCGTTGTACCACCGCCACATTATTGGGGACGGTAGTAGCGAACCCTGAAGCGTAAAAGAATTGGACCAATGTCAGATATCAAGAGCTTAAAACAACGTTTCGGAATTATTGGGGTAAGTCCATTGCTGGACCGCGCCTTAGAGAAGGCCGTTCAAGTTGCGCCGACCGATATCAGCGTGCTCGTCACCGGCGAGAGTGGGGTGGGTAAAGAGAACATACCGAAGATTATTCACGCGCTCAGCCACAGAAAACACAATCCATACATCGCAGTAAACTGTGGTGCCATTCCAGAAGGAACTATAGATTCAGAACTTTTCGGTCATGAAAAAGGTGCCTTTACTGGAGCGACTGGAGCGCGTAAAGGATATTTTGAGGAGGCCGATGCGGGTACTATTTTTTTAGATGAGGTGGGCGAGCTGCCTATGCCTTCTCAAGTTCGATTGTTACGCGTTTTAGAAACGGGTGAATTTATTCGTGTGGGCGCCTCAAGAGCGAATAAAATAGATGTGCGCGTCGTAGGAGCTACGAATGTGGGCATGATCAATGCGATCAAAAACCACAAATTCCGTGAGGATTTGTATTACCGATTAAACACCGTAGAAATTCATCTGCCGCCATTGCGGGAGCGTCCATCAGATATTCATTTGCTGTTTAGAAAATTCGCGGCGGACTTTGCCAATAAATACCATCTTCCACCGCTGCGTCTGGACGATGAGGCAGTGCGATTGTTAGAGCATTACCGCTGGCCAGGAAACATTCGTCAGTTGCGTAACCTTGCCGAGCAAATGAGTGTGATCGAAACGACACGATTAGTAGGTAAGGAAGTACTTAAAGCCTATTTACCGGAGGTGGACGCACCGAACCTTCCTGCATTGGCCAATAGCCGGATAAGTGATGGGGTCAGTAATGCAGATTTTGCAAAAGAGCGCGAAGCGTTGTACAAGCTTTTGTTTGAGATGCGTTCGGAATTAAATGCGCTAAAGAAGGCCGTTCAGAATGGTGAAGGTTTTTATGAGGGTGTACAGCGCGAATACCCGCAGATTGGAGCAGAATATACCGAGCGTTCATCAGTGGCGCCTTATACGGGAAATGGATCGAACGACGTTTCCTTTGTAAATCCGGATGAATATGATGCCTTTGAGGATGACGAGCACACGATCGAAATTGAGAACCTGAGTCTAGTCGACAAAGAAATTGAATTGATCAAAAAGGCATTGGATAAAACGCAAGGAAAACGAAAAGCTGCGGCCAAAGAATTGGGCATATCTGAACGTACCTTGTACCGGAAGATCAAACAATACAACTTAGAATAATGCGCTTACTTCGTTTCCTTACTGCACTGCTGTTTCTCTTCATCCTCTCAGGATGTAAGGGGGGATATAGTTTTACTGGAGGGAATGTAGGGGAGGCAAAAACGTTGAATGTAGATTTCTTTGACAACACGGCAGCGATTGTAAATCCCGAGATGTCACAGATTTTTACCGAATCGTTGAAGGACATCTTTGTGCAACAAACTTCATTGCGTTTGGTCGAAGGTCCAGCAGATATGGAGTTTTCAGGCGCTATTACAGATTACAGTTTACGTCCACAAGCGGCGCGCGGTCCTAGTGAAGTTGCGCAGATGCGCTTTACCATTTCCGTTAAAGTTTCCTTTGAGAACAGTATCGCGGATGAAAACAGTTTTGAGCAACGTTTCAGCCGATCCAGAGATTACGATGCGGATTTGAATTTTTCCGATATTGAAACAGAATTGGCTGCGGAGATCATCAAAGAATTGACTGAAGATATATTAAACCGGGCGATTGCTAATTGGTAGATGAACGCAAAGAAAATCGAAGAATTGTATACCTATCCTGAGCGTTTAAACGCGACGGAGCTTGCGATGCTTAAACAAGCGGTATCGGATTTTCCTTATGCAGCACCGCTTCAAGCGCTTTACATGAAGGCGTTGCAACAGCAAGAAAGTTACTTACTGCCGGCTCAGGTAAAGCGGACAGCCATCGCTACCCCGAACCGTGAGGCATTGAAAGTATATTACGAAAGCCATACGGAGTTGGCCGCGGCAAGTGATAGTACCTCGAGTAGTCCCGACGTTGTGAAGCCCACAGTAGAAGTCGCCGCCCCGCCGAAAGTGCCGGCACCAGAAATGGTCGAGGTTGAGCCGAAAAAGCAGGAGGTAGCTAAGGTCCAGGTTGAACCGAAAAAGCAGGAGGTGCAGGCAGCGCCAGTGAAGAAACCGGCGCCTCGTGCCACAAAGAAACAGCCGAAACCGTCGGCACCGAAAAAAGCAACGACGGTACCCGAAGACCTCTCTCATTTGCCTGAGGCCGTTAGAAATGCCATTTTGAGGTCGCGCGCTTTGCGCGGCAATGAGGCTCCAGCGGTCCCAGTCGTTGCAGAGGCACAACCCTCTGAACTAGTAGATAAAGCGCCTCGAGCTGCAGAACAGGTGCCTGTGGATGAGTTAAAACAGGCTGAGGTAGTGGTGCTAGATCACACAGTGAGCCATACCAAACGTACCGATGAAGTTGCCGTTGCCCGGGTGAGCGATAAACAAGAAGCACCTGAGGAGCAGTCGGTAAGTCAATCGGATGCAGTAGAGAAATCGGATAAAATAGCCGCAGATGTACCTTCCTTTGAGTTGGAAACCGATTTAGAAGAAGTTTCAACGGCGCCTGCTTCAAAAGCTTCCGAACTTACCAAAGCGCCTGCGTGGGAAACGCCTGAAGAACGTGAGATGCCGTTTAGTGAAAAGGCTTCCTTCTTGCAATGGCTCAATGCAGAAACCAGGGTAGCGCCAGTGGATGTGCCAGCTAGTAAAAAGGCAGATGCAGCAGGACCAGATATTAAAAAAATTATCCGTGAGTTACCGAAGTTTGAAGGGAACAAGCGCGACGGAAAAATCAATGTATTTAGTCTCGAAGCAGATGGCCAAGGCCGCTTCGTAACGGAAACATTGGCAGAGATTTACTTGAAGCAGGGACTTTTTGATAAAGCAATTAAATCCTACGAGGTACTAAGTTTGAAATACCCGGAAAAAAGTAGTTTCTTTGCCGACCGAATTAGAGCAATTAAGAAAGAAAAGAACTCATGATAGCATTATTCTCCATTTTGATCGTAGTAGTGTCGATCCTACTCGTTTTGGTGATTCTCGTTCAAAACCCTAAAGGTGGTGGTCTAAGTGCTGCCTTTGGTGGTGATAGCCCACAGATGCTGGGTGGCGTGAAGAAGACAACGGACTTTTTAGACAAGGCTACTTGGGCTTTGGTGATCGGTTTGTTTGTTCTTGTGATCGGAATGAACCTGGTTTCAACCGATGGTGAGGTTGTATTAGAAGATACGCTAATTAATGAGCAAGTTGAGGGCGCTATGCCGTTCCAACCACAGATGCCGGCAGCACCTGCGGGTGAAGCAGCACCTACTGGTGATGCACCTGTAGAAGGAATGCCTGAAAGCGTTGAGTAATCCGTCAATTTGACTTTAGCATACGGCCCGCGCAGCTCCGCTGCGCGGGTTTTTTGTTTTTTAGTGTGTCAAAATTTCGCGCAGCGACTGCCGCGCGGTGACACTCTGACACAGAAAAACGTTTGGCATAAAATTCCTTGTAGAAGGATATACTATTTAACTAAAAACATAAATCATGGCAGATTTAAACATTCGTCCATTAGCTGACAGAGTTATTATTGAACCTGCAGCTGCTGAAACTACGACTGCATCGGGTATCATTATCCCGGATACAGCGCAAGAGAAGCCTCAAAAAGGTACGGTAGTCGCCGTGGGCCCGGGTAAAAAAGATGAGCCCATGACGGTAAATGTTGGTGATGTCGTGTTGTACGGTAAGTACAGCGGCACAGAGTTCAAATATGAAAGTGGTGATTACCTCATTATGCGTGAGGCGGACATCATGGCAATAGTTTAATCAAACGAAAAAACCATAAATCATGGCAAAGCAAATTTCATTTGACGTAGATGCAAGAAACAGCCTAAAAGCAGGGGTGGATGCATTAGCAGATGCGGTAAAAGTGACCTTGGGTCCCAAAGGGCGTAACGTAATTATCGAGAAATCATTCGGTGCACCGCACGTCACAAAAGACGGTGTTACTGTAGCGAAAGAGATCGAGTTAGAAGACCGGTTGCAAAACTTGGGTGCACAGATGGTAAAAGAAGTGGCGTCTAAAACTGCAGATATCGCAGGTGATGGAACCACGACGGCTACTGTTTTAGCACAAGCCATCTACCACCACGGTTTGAAGAACGTTGCCGCAGGAGCGAATCCAATGGATTTAAAACGCGGTATCGACAAAGCCGTGACCGCTTTGGTTGCAGAATTAAAGTCCCTAAGCCAAGAGGTGGGCGACGACAACAGCAAAATCGAGCAAGTTGCTTCGATCTCAGCAAACAACGACAGTACCATTGGTAAATTGATCGCAGAGGCTATGGCTAAAGTGAAAAATGAAGGGGTAATCACTGTTGAAGAAGCGAAGGGTACAGAAACGTACGTGGACGTGGTTGAAGGGATGCAGTTTGATCGCGGATACTTGAGCCCGTATTTCACAACCAATACGGAGAAGATGATCGCTGAATTGGAAAACCCATTAATCCTGATCTACGACAAGAAAGTAAGTTCTATGAAGGAATTGCTTCCTGTACTAGAGCCAGCAGCTCAAAGTGGTCGCCCATTGTTGATTATCGCAGAAGATGTGGATGGGGAAGCTTTAGCAACCTTAGTAGTTAACCGCATCCGTGGTTCGCTCAAAATTGCTGCAGTGAAGGCTCCAGGATTTGGTGACCGTCGTAAGGCAATGCTCGAAGATATCGCCATTTTAACTGGCGGTCAAGTGATTTCTGAAGAGCGCGGTATGACGCTTGAAGGAGCGACCATCGACATGTTGGGAACGGCTGAAAAAGTGACGATCGACAAGGATAATACCACTGTTGTGAATGGTGCTGGTGAAAGTGCGGCTATCGCTAGTCGTGTGAATCAAATCAAAGCACAAATTGAAAATACTACGTCAGATTACGACCGCGAAAAGTTACAAGAGCGTCTAGCGAAACTCGCTGGTGGTGTTGCTGTTCTTTACGTGGGAGCTGCTTCTGAAGTGGAAATGAAAGAGAAGAAAGACCGCGTAGATGATGCACTTGCAGCCACTAAAGCGGCAGTAGAGGAAGGTTTTGTACCAGGAGGTGGTGTAGCGCTTGTTCGCGTAAGCTCAGTGCTAGAGCACCTAAAAGGGGAAAACGAAGACGAAAGTACCGGTATTCAAATCATTGCGAAAGCGATCGAAGAACCGTTGCGTCAGATTGTACACAATGCAGGTCTTGAAGGCTCGGTTGTCGTTGCTAAAGTAAAAGAAGGCAAAGGTGACTTTGGATTCAATGCGAAGACCGATGTTTACGAAAACATGTACGATGCTGGGGTTATTGATCCAACGAAAGTTACGCGTGTAGCACTCGAGAATGCAGCTTCTGTTGCAGGATTGTTGTTGACTACTGAAGCAACGATCACTGAAATTCCTAAGGATGAGCCAGCAATGCCTCCAGGTGGCATGGGCGGCGGCATGGGAATGATGTAATACGTTTGCGCTAACGGTATAAATGCGAAAGCCACTCCTTTAGGGGTGGCTTTTTTTATGCATAAACGTGCTCCTTGCAACGGCGCCGCGGCCTATAAGGAAAACGCGTCGAGGTATTTCGCGATGTACGTCTCCCGATCGCGGTATTTGTACTGCATGACGTAGCGCGGATGTTCTAAGGCGACCAATTCAGGGGTGAAATTGAATTCTTTATTTAATTGGGTCAGGAATTTTAAATTCTTTCCAGTGCCAAAGACTATGATGCGTTCGTTCTTTCCAGCCAATTCAATTTGTGCGCGAATCTGCGCCAATAAATACGGGGCAAGCGCTTTTGCGAAACTCGCACGGTCGTAATAGTTGAAATTGATCCAATTCCCTTTCTTCCGCACGGTAAATCCTAAGGGACAAACGGAACCGATGAAGAATTCGCGATAAAACTTCTCCGCTCCTCCAAAGGCATCTATTGCTTCGTAGACAAAAACGGAGCTGGGTTCGTGTGTGCTAAAGGCATCAAAAGGAATTCCACATGCTACAAGACGCTTCGTGTCTGTAAAAGGAATACCGGTCGCGCCAGCACCTAATCTTCCAGGATTGATACCCAGGATTAAATTCCGTGGCTTGTCGTCTTTATAAAACCTATGATAGAAATCGGAGAGTGCGCGTTCTTGCGCGGGACTGGCGCCTTCAAACGGATTGAGAACGGCCAGATCATCGTCCAGGTAGGCGTGGTCAAAGTCTAACCCGTAATAGAATGCCAAGATGCGCTGGGCCTTGGTCATTTTTTATTGAATTGGGTCATGGTGAGTTTCGTACCGGCCAGCGCGAAGCTTTGGATGGCTTTAACGCAGTGTTCTATGAGACCAGGGAGCTCTAGCATTTCGTCTTTGTTCCATTCACCGAGCACGTAGTCGATTTGGCGGCCTTTAGGAAAGTCGTTGCCAATGCCGAATTTTAGTCTAGGATAGTCGTTACGGCCCAATTTTGCTTGAATATCTTTCAAGCCGTTGTGTCCCGCATCGGAACCTTTTTCGCGTATGCGCACCGCACCCAAGGGTAATGCAAGGTCATCAACGATGACTAAAACATTTTCAATGGGAATACTTTCCTCCTGCATCCAGTAGCGTACTGCATTTCCACTAAGGTTCATGAAGGTGGTAGGCTTGATTAAACGGAACGTACGTCCTTTAATCTTCGCTTCTGCCGTTAGCGCGTAGCGCCCAGGTTCAAAAACAACATTGGACGCCTTCGCAAAGGCGTCCAATGTCAAAAAACCTATGTTATGACGGGTATTTTCATATTCAGCACCAGGATTTCCTAGGCCTACAATGAGGAATTTCTTCATACCCGTAAAGGTAAAAATTATTCTGCAGCAGCTTCTGCTGTAGCTTCAGCGCCTTCTTCTGCACCTTCTTCTTCATCATCACTATCATCGACAGCACCACGTGCTTTCTTGATGGTAACGATAACTGCAGTTGTTGCGTTGAGGATTTCGAATCCTTCAGGCGTTACATCGCTTACACGAATAGACTTACCAATTCTGAGGTTGGTAATGTCCAATTCAATGCTATCAGGCAATTGGCCAGGTACAGCGCGAACACTTAGCTTGCGAAGAACGCTTTTCAACTTACCACCGTTCAATACACCACGTGCTTGACCGTGTAGTACAACTGGAATGTCCATGGTTACAGGCTTGCCTTCAACCAGCTGGATGAAGTCAATGTGCATCAAATGGTCAGTTACTGGATGGAACTGTAAATCTTGAATCACAGCCTCAACCGTAGAACCTCCCACAGTTATTTTCGCAGTTTTTGCCTCAGCAGTGTATACCAAGCCCTTGAAGGCTAGTGTAGGTGCAGAGAAGTGAATAGGTGCTTCGCCACCGTAAATAACACACGGTACGTTGCCCGCTTTGCGCTCTAATTGAGCGTACTTAGAACCAAAGTTGGTTCTTTCGTTTCCTTGGATTTCAACAGACTTCATCTGATCTAGTTTATTCTGGTATTACATTATAAAGTGTCCTGAAATACTCTCGTGGTGGTGAACATTTTTCATCACCTGAGCAAACATTTCAGCAACGGAGATCACACGGATCTTTGGGTTCTCACTGGTTTGAGGAATGGTATCAGTAATGACCAATTCCTCTAAAGCACTTTGCGCTATGCGCTCTTGTGCTGGACCGCTCAAAACACCGTGCGTACAATATGCACGTACCGTTTTAGCGCCCTTTTCTTTTAGCATTTCTGCGGCTTTACACAACGTACCGCCGGTATCAACCATATCATCTACAAGAATGACATTTTTGCCTTCAACCTCACCGATAACGGTCATCATATCAATGACATTCGCCTTTTTGCGTTGCTTGTAGCAAATCACTACTTCAGCTTCTAACTTACTGCCGTAGGCGTGTGCACGTTTTGCACCTCCCATATCAGGAGAAGCGATACACAAATCACCCAGCTTCATTTTTTCAATGTCCTGGATGAATAGAGCAGAGCTGAACAAATGATCTACAGGTACTTCGAAAAACCCCTGGATCTGATCAGCGTGTAAGTCCATCGTCATCACACGTGTTGCACCGGCAGCCATGAGCATCTTAGCTGCTAATTTTGCACCTATGGGTACTCTGGGTTTGTCCTTACGGTCTTGACGCGCAAGCCCGAAGTAGGGAATGACCGCTGTGATGTGCTTAGCAGAAGCACGTTTTGCCGCATCACAAAGCATGAGTAATTCCATCAGGTTATCTGCTGGAGGGTTCGTGCTTTGAATCAAGAACACACGAGTACCACGCACAGTTTCCTCAAAGGAAGGACAAATTTCACCGTCGCTGAACTCTGTGATCTTCACATTACCCATGGGTATACCATAGCGCTCAGCAATCTGTGTTGCAAGGTGCATGGTGTGTCTACCGGCAAAAATTTTAGCTTCAGGTACCATCTGTGCTGTGTATCAGTATTATTGTAGCGGTCTAAGCTCCTCCGAAGAGGGGTGCAAATGTAAGTAAAAGAACAGAAAAATACACCTTAATCCTGGCGGGAATAAAATTCTTTCTTTTAAAAGTTAGGAGAATTGGAAAACCCCCTTATTTTTGCCGTCCAATTCCACAATGCCTTGGTGGCGGAATTGGTAGACGCGCTGGATTCAAAATCCAGTTCCTTCGGGAGTGCGGGTTCGATTCCCGCCCAAGGTACTTTAACACAAAACCCTCTCATTTTGAGAGGGTTTTGCTGTTTATAAGGATCTCTACTTTTTGTGATTTTGTAATTTACTGGCATTTTTGAGAA